>JAEZHM010000091.1 GCA_023416585.1 Bacillota bacterium | reverse complement strand
GTTTTTGCAGACGATTCGTACGTTTTCATTTCACAGTCCCCTCTCCCACGGCGGCAGCTTTCTTTTCCTGCGCGTCAAAGTACTTATTTAGCAGCACATTTTGCGCCGCGGCTATCAGGTTGGCCGTGACCCAGTACAGCGCAAAACCTGCATTGGAGCTGAAGCAGATGAAAAGGGAAAAAATGGGGAAGAAATATTTCATGAAGTTAGCCGAGCCCGGCTTCCCATCCTGGGTGGGCGTCTGGGGCATGGCGGAGCTCATCAGGAACTGGGACCCCGCCGCCAAGAGCGGCAACAGGAAGAAACCGTTGTAGAATACAAAGATGGAAAGCTGGACGATAATCAGTTGTATGTTCTGCCAGCCAGAAACCTTTACTGTCTTTTCGGCGTACAGCGGAACATGTTTATTCAGCACATTGACGATCTGGGTAGCGGTAGCCTTGGAAGTTTTAGCATCGCTAAAATCGAATTTGATCCTTTGATCCTCGGGGAGGCTTTGGTTGAATGTATCAATGGCCGCCTTTTGAGTTTCGCTCAGATTGTTATATACAGACCGCCAATTTTCCGGCGCGACCTGATTCACAATGCTGTTTTCATCCGGCACTACAGGGGCAAAGGGGCTGTCAGGCATCCAGATATTTTTCACCCACAGCCAGCCCTGGTATTGGGGCTCCTCTTGCGCAAGGTAGGTAAACACATGGCCGGCGATCTGCTCGTGAGCCAGAATGTTCATGGCGCCGAACATACCAAAGAGGATAGGCAGGGAAAGCAGCATGGGTAAACATCCCGAAAGCGGGCTTATATGCTCTTTACGGTAAAGCTCCATCGTTTTCTGATTGAGCTTATCCTTATCGTTTTTGTATTTTTTCTGAATGGCGGCTATTTGGGGCTGAAGCTTTTGGGTTTTGCGCATACTCTTGCGGCTCTTGGCATCCAGCGGCATCAAAAGTGCGCGGATCAGCAAAGTGAAAAGCACGATAGACCAGCCATAATTGCCGACGACGGAATATATGCCAAGCAATATCGCCTTCAGGGGTTCGTTCAGGAATGGAAACATGTGGGCTATTCCCTCCTAATAGTTACATTCATATCCTCCGGCACGGGATCATACCCACCCTTATGAAAGGGATTACACCGCATAATCCGCTTAAACGCCATCCACCCGCCGCGAAACGCACCAAAGCGCTCGATAGCGGTCATGGCATACTGGGAACAGGTGGGTTGATATCGGCATGCATCGGGCAGATGCGGGCTGATGTTCCGCTTGTAAAAGCGGATCATGGCCAAAAGAAGGCGTTTCATTTGGGCGCGTTCCCTTCCCTAAGCAAGTTCTGCTTTTTCAAAAGGTAAGCCAACCCTTTTTCCAAGTCGCGGTACTCCGCCTGGGCAGCGCCGGGCCGGGCCACAATCACATACCAGCCAGGCCTGACCAATTGCAAATACGGGCGGAAGCATTCCCGCAAGCGCCTTTTTACGCGATTCCGCACCACGGCATTGCCAATCTTCCTGCTGATGGAAAAGCCCACCATGAGCCCTGCTCCCCTGGCATGCAAGAGCACAATATCTTTGCAGGCCGAGCTCTTTCCCCGCCGGTATACATACTGGAACTGTTTGTTTTTCTTAAGGCGGTATGTACGCTGCAAGCAAAAACCTTCGTTTCAGGCGGGATCATAGCAACGAGCGGCATAGCCGCATCAAAACCGATCGCCAAAATGCCCTTTCATACTGGAAAAGCCCGTACCCAATGCGCACGGTGGCAAGCAACGGGGCGGGCTGAGCCATGCAGACTTTTGTTTCCACCATCCTGTCAAACGGTAAGAACCTTGCGTCCACGGCGGCGGCGGGCTGCCAGAACACGGCGGCCATTTTTGGTGGACATCCGGGCGCGGAAGCCGTGCACTTTGCTGCGCTGGCGCTTTTTCGGCTGGAAAGTACGAAACATAAAACAACACTCCTTGTTATACAAAAGTCTTGTATCTGTGACGCGCACCGTATTGAAGCGGCGCAAAATACCACAAAACAGCTATTCTAGTATACTAACAGGGCCTTATCCTGTCAAGAGAAAGTTTCCGTTTTTCTATTTGTTTTTCCCATGTTTGACAACATCCTTCCTGATTACTTGCCGCGGATATCAGTTTTTCTTGACAAGGCAACATGCCCTTGGCATAATGAAGCCATTCACAAGCATGTAGGAATTGGGTAAGAAAACGGAAAGGAGGAGGCCTAAGCCATGAAAAGCACCATTAAGGATATCGCAAAAAGAGCGGGTGTCTCCCCTTCCACGGTAAGCCGTGTCATATCCGGCAGCAGCCGTATCAGCTGCGAAACGCAAAAGATGGTACGGGCAATCATGGAAGAAATGAATTACAGGCCCAATCTTCTGGCACGCTCGCTGGTGAACCGCACAACCAATGCCATCGGTGTCTTCTCCGCCTTGAGTGCGGAAGAATCCATGAAGCACCCCTTCTTTGCAGAGGCATTACGAGGTATCGGCACAACAGCCGCGCACCACGGTCTGCACCTGCTGCTGGGAACCAGCGCCAGTCAGGAGGATAACGGGCGTGTCGTGTGGGAGATGATGTTCTCCGGCATGATCGAGGGAATGATCCTCCTGTCCACCCTGCGTGACGATCCTGTAGCAGAGCTTCTTCACCGGCATAGTTTTCCCTTTGTAGTCATTGGTCATCCGTGCCACGGTGAAAACTACCACCGCGTAGACAGTGATAATGAAAAGGCCGGGCGTATGGTGACAGAATATCTGCTCAAATATGGCCACCGCCGTATTTGCTATCTGGGGGCGGATGATTCCCTCAGCGTCACCGTAAAACGGCAGGCAGGTTTTGAAGCCGCACTTAAAGACGCGGGCATTCCTGTTTCCCGGGAAATCTTCCTGCCAAGTCCTCTGTCGGCGGGTGACGATTCGCTGCCAGCCTCCCTGCTATTGCCTGATGGCCCCACGGCGGTAGTCGCCCAGGACGATGCGCTGGCTATTTGGCTGATAGGTGCGCTGCAAAAGGCAGGCCGGCGGGTGCCGGAGGATGTGTCCATTATCAGCTTCAACAATGCCTCCATTTCCGCCTTTACCTCCCCTCCCTTAACCACTGTGGAGGTGCACCCTTATCTGCTTGGCGAACAGGCTATGGCACTGCTATACCGCCTGCTCAAAGAGCCGGATACGAAACCCCAATGGGTGGAAGTGCCGGTGAATTTGATGGAGCGCGGCAGCGTATGCCATGCATCCATATGAAAACCTAAGATCACTCTAGCAGAAGAAGGCGCGAAATGCAAGGCAGTACATCGCGCCTTTTGCTATACTTCTCCCCGGAGAGGAGGAAGCGTATGGGATGGCTGGAACGGATAAACCAGGCACTGGACTATATTGAGGAAAACCTGCAGGGAGAAGTCGACCTCCTTCAGGTGGCTAAGCTTTCCTGTCAATCGCTGTCGGGGCTGCAAAGACTCTTTTCCATTGTGGTGGATGTATCCCTTTCGGAATATATTCGCAGGAGGCGGCTGACACTGGCAGCATTTGAACTTACCCACAGCGATATCAAGATCATTGACCTGGCTTTAAAGTTTGGCTACGATTCCCCTGAAGCATTTGCAAGGGCATTCGGCGTCATGCACGGGGTATCCCCTTCCGCTGCGCGCAGTGAGGGGGTACATTTGAAGGCCTATCCACGCCTTTCTTTTCTACTGACTCTCAAGGGGGATGTACCCATGGACTATAGGATTGAAACCAAGGAAGCCTTTTTCATCTACGGCATAGAAGGTGTTTTCACCACCGAAAATCAGGAAAATTTCCGGGCGATCCCGCAATTCTGGCAGGACGTGATGAAGGATGGACGTTTCGACAAACTGGCGGCCTCTGTTCCTGCGGGACGCACCAACGAAAACGACCTATGCCCCATCAATGCCATCTGCAGCTACCGGAAAACGGGCGGTTCCACCTTTCCCTATATGATCTTTGCTTTTCAAACGGAAGGCAGCAAAGCGGAGGGGTTCGAAAAAGCAATCGTTCCCGCCTCTACCTGGGCTATCTTCAAAAGCGGCACGTTCCGCATTGAAGATACCTCAAAAGAGGTCCAAGCGCTCAACCGCCGCGTCTATACAGAGTGGCTGCCCAATGCACCTTACGAACTTGAGGAAGGCTTTGACATGGAGCTGTATTACGGCGAAAATGAAAAATGCTGGTCGGAGATCTGGATCCGGGTAAAACCCAAAAAGTAAGCCGATGTTTGGTGCCGGGAAAATGAAGCTTCGTTTTCCCGGCATCTGCTTTAATAAGAAGCGCAATTTTTTTCGTTCTTCTGCCTCCCGCAAACTTTTCGCGGCGGGCTATTATTTTTTTACATACATCCATAAATTTACGGGATAAAACCATGCCATGATATGCGTTTTTTGAATGGAGAACACTTCTACGCACATACGCTTTTTCCAAAAAATTCGTCTCCATTTACTTCTATTTTGCGTCTTTTTTGCTTCTTTTCTTTATTCCGGTGTTTACAGAGACGCAATATGTGTTATACTAAGACGAATAGACAAAAATACGAAAGATATAATAGAAACTATTTGTTCTCCTCGCATCTGCACCAGCAGATGTTTTCAGTAGAAAGGCAGAGGAATCGAAGGATGACCAACCGCAGCAGATATTCCACCGCTCCAACGTACGGCATGCAAAAGCGGCCCGTGCCGAAAAAGCTGGAACAAGCCTCCGGACCGGCTTTCCCGCCGGTGGGGCCTGCCCCTCAGGGGCCATATACACAACCGACGATGCCGGGGTATGCACAGCCTGGTGGAATGATGCCACAGGCCGCCGCATATCCGCCTCCGCAGCCGGCTTATGCCGCTCAGCCTGCCGGTTTTGCTGGGCAGCCGGGATATGCTCCAAGGCAGCCAAGTTTTCAACCGCAGGTAAGACAGGCAGCATCTCCCACGCAGCAGCCTATGCCCTATTACCCGCAGCAACAGCCCTATCCTCAGCAGCCCGTGCCCCAGGAATACGCCGTTCGCACAAGACCGCTTAAGGGTAAGGGGGATAGCTGGCTTCAGATTCTTCTACTGGCAGTGCTGCCCATACTGTTTGTATTGACACTGCTCGTTTCTGCCTCCCTTTGGAAGTATGCCTTTATAGGCCTTGGAGCATTGGCTCTTACCGCCATGTGGATGCAGCGGGCCTTTGTGCCCAGTGCGCGGGCGACGCTGACATTGGTATACGGAGCGCTGATACTTGTCAGCATCGTATCGCTGATCACCGGCGCCACCCCGCGGGATACGACCACTTCCACCCGCGGCAATGGCGCAAACAGCGCAAACGCCCAAAATCAACAGCCTAATACCGCACCGACATCAAACCCACAGGGTATGGTTCAAATGGGTGGTAGCAACACTCCAGTTTTACCGGAGACAACGCCCGAACCGGCACCGGAGTCCGGCGAAGACAGCCCGGCATGGCAAAGGCTTCAACAGTTCATGAACTATTGGAGCATAAACAATCTCGATAACATGCTGACTCTGGCTGCCCCTTCCTGGAAATCCGCCCAGGGAAAACCTGACAATGCACTGTTCATGATCATGGCCAACAGGATTGCCTCGGAACCTATATTTGAAAAAATCTCCGCGACCGAAGCCGATTCTTCCAGAACAATCACCATGACGGCCACTATAGATAAAAGGAACAGCCGCGATCCGGTAAAAATTCGTTTTCAGGTCTTGATGCTCAAGGAAAACAATGATTGGTACGTGGATCCGCAATCTTTACAGAGTAATGATAAGGTGGAAGAAACGACCCAAGGCACCGGAACAAACAGCGGAGATGTCACCACCTCAACGGCTACCGCCACGCCTAAGATTACGGCCACCCCCGCGCCCAAAACGAAACTATATTATAATGACGATGGCGGGACGTACTACCACGTAGATCCCAAATGCCCCAAGGTGAATCCAAAGTATCTGCCTATGGTCAGCTTTTACTATAAGGACCTGAACAACACCAAGTTCAAGAACCTGCTGCCCTGTCCCTCCTGCCACGCGCCGGGCAGGCCGTAAAAAATGAGCCATACCAAATAGGATAATGGGCTGCCTCAAAGCGATCAAACCGCAGTGAGGCAGCCCATTTTATTTTTATCCAGGCAGGGCGGCTTAACAACAAGGAAAAGCTTCATTAACCTGATCTTTTCTTCACTTTACCGGAATGGGGATTTCCTTTTTCCGGGAAATCGGGTATGATAGGGGCTGAATCATAAAGGAGGCTTTCCATGGAACGGCAAAAGCGAGTCCTGGCCATACACGACATCTCCTGCGTAGGCCGCTGCTCCCTGACGGTGGCGCTGCCCATTCTTTCCTGTGCGGGGCTGGATACGGGGGTATTGCCTACAGCCATCCTCTCCACCCATACGGGAGGGTTTCAAGGTTATACCTACCGGGACCTGACGGAGGACATCCTGCCCGTTTTAACCCACTGGAAATGCCTTGGATTGCGCTTTGATGCATTGTATTCCGGCTTTCTGGGCTCCTATGGCCAGATTGATCTGGTAGCAAGGCTGATGGAGGATGTAGGGTGCGAAAATACACTGCGTATGGTGGACCCGGTAATGGCCGACAATGGCCGTCTGTACGCCACTTATTCCATGGAAATGGCCCGGGGCATGCACAGGCTATGCCGCAAGGCGGACATTATTACACCCAACATGACGGAAGCCTGCATCCTGCTGGATATACCCTATAAGCCGGAAGGGTTTACCCGTACGGAGACGGAAGACATACTCCGCCGATTGAGCGCCCTGGGACCCCGTCAGGTGGTACTTACCGGCGTCACATTAGGGCTTGATCAGCTTGGCACCGCCGCATATGACACCGGGACAGATGAAATTTCTTACGCATTTGAGAGGCGTTACCCCGGCATTTTCCACGGCACGGGAGATATCCTGGCCAGCGCACTTTTGTGCGGCCTGATGAACGGAAAAAGCTTAAAGGACTCCTCATCCCTTGCGGTGAGATTCACCCACCGCTGCATACAGTACACATTGGAATCTGACCAAGAGCTTCGCTACGGCGTGCGATTTGAAGCAGCGCTGCCTTATTTGATGGAGTTGTTGAAATAGCTCATGAAAGCAAATTTATTTTGGGATAAAAAAAGGGCCGTGGGAGCATTTCGCCTTCCACGGCCTTTGCTTTATTTCTTTTTGCTACTTTTTGAACTGCGCCAACACTTCGTTCACCGCATCCACCACCGCTGTAGCAGAAACCGTTGCACCGGAAATTGCATCCACATCCTGGCCTAATACAACAGTGCCGGACTTGCCTATGAACTGGCTGATGAATGCATCCTCGCGCACCTTGTCTCCTGAACCAAATGTTTCGGTGAAACCTTTCCCGCCAACAGTCATGGCTTGGATAACGCCGCTCTCATCCAGCACGGCGGTTACCTCAATGGGGCCGACATAGCCTTGCTTGGTTACCGTGTACACTTTGTAGCTTCCCTGCGCGATGACATGGAGGGCGTCTGTCAGCGTAATGGTCTGTTTGGCAGCCTGCGCATCCGCCAGCGCCTTTTCGGCGGCAGCGGCGCGGTCATTTGCCTCTTTGGCGGAAGCATCCGCAGCATTCTTATCCGTTTTGGCCGCCTTTGATGCCGCTTCGGAATCCTTTAAAGCGCCGTTCAGCCTGTCTACCTCCGCTTGAGCTTTGTTAAGATCTGCTTTGACGCCGTCCAGATCCTGTCCAAGGGTCAGTATCTTATCCTGGGCGGTTTTCAAATCGCCGGAAGTAGCTCCTATGGCCTGCAGGTCTGCCTGTGACTTTGCTTTTTCCTGCTCGGCCAAGGTCAATTGACTCTGCAAAGCTGCAATATCCGCCTGGGCTTTTGTTGCTGCGGCAGTTGCAGCATCCTGGGCATCCTTCAACGTCTTTCCGGCAGTTTCCTTATCCAAAAGTGCCTGGTTTTTTGCTTCCTCGGCTGTTTTCACAGCAGCCTGCGCGGCGGCCAGCTCATCCTTGGTCTTTTGAGCCTCACCCTGCGCCTTCTTCAAAGCCGCCTCCGACTTTGCTTGGGAGTCTAAAGATGCCCGAAGATCATCGATAACTGTGTTGTATGCCGCATCAGCGGCAGCTTTACCGTCCTGCGCCGTCTTTGCAGCAGCCTCGGCAGCAGCCTTCTCATCCTGAGCAGTCTTTAAGGCGGCTTCAGCAACGCCCTTCCCATCCTGGGCGGTCTTTAAAGCAGATTCGGCGGCGGTTTGCTTATCCTGCGCTGTCTTTAAAGCGGCTTCCGCAGCCGTCTTTTCGTCCTGCGCTGTCTTTGCAGCCACCTCGGAAGCAGCCTTCTCATCCTGCGCTGTCTTTACAGCCGCTTCCGCAGCCGCTTTTTCATCCTGTGCAGTCTTGAGTGCGGCTTCGGCAGCCTTCACCGCTTCCTCTGCAGTAGACTTGTCCTTCATCGCGGCCTGCAGTTGAACATCTGCAGCTTTGGCAGCATCCTCTGCCTTGGCTTTATCCGCCAAAACAGTGTCTTTTTCCGCCTGCGCCGCAGCTACCTGCGCTGTCAAATCATCCACTTTTTGCGCAAGCTCTACGGCCTTGGCATCAAGCGTATCTTTTTCCTTTGCTACTTTATTGCGGTCGCCGATCAGCACACCCACAACAATAGCAAGGATCAATACAACTGCCAATAGCGCCACGTAGGTTTTCTTCACCAGATACCACCCCTTATGCAATTTTTTTATATGCAGGCATACGCCCTGCTGCCAACAGTCTGCTCAAGCCCTCTGCTCAGGCCGTCTCGTCGTACTAGTTTATTTGAACGCAGCTAAAATTAACTATATGGATGGTTTAATTCTCCAATAACTTAGGAAACCCTTCTTTGATAAAATAAAAAGCCCGCATTCATTTTGCGAGCTTTCTGTTTGCTTATTATGCAATTTTTGTCAGGGTACAAGCGGTTCTTCCACAGCCGGTTTCTCCGGCAATTGGGGAAGATCCTGGAGGGATGCAATCCCGAAATGACCAAGGAACGTATCAGTTGTGCCGTAGAGGATGGGGCGTCCCACAGCCTCCTTCCGGCCCACTTCGGATATCAGCCCCTTGTGAACAAGGGATTGAATGGAATAGTCACATTTGACGCCGCGTACAGCCTCTACCTCAGCCTTTGTGACAGGCTGGCGGTAAGCTACCACTGCCAGCGTTTCCATAGCGGCCTGGGAAAGGGACTGTTTTTGCACCGGCTGAAGCAGCCGTTCGACATAGGGCGCATATTCGGCACGGGTAGCCAACTGGATATGCTCTCCGAACCGCTTGAGGCGGATGCCCCGGCGGTTGAAATCGTAATCGCTTTCCAGAGCGTTCACGGCCGCATTCAGTTCCAATGGGCTTACCTCCAGCGCCTTTTGCAAATCATTCATCAGCACCGGCTCGCCGGCGACAAACAAAATGGCCTCAATGACGGCCATCAATTCATTGGGCTGCATCTTCCTTTCTCCTCCCCGGATACAAGGTGATCTCCCCAAAAGTACCGCTTTGCTCCACATGGGCACGGTTCAGGCGCAAAATCTCCAGCAGTGCCAAGAACAACGTAACTACCTCTTCCCGGCTTGGCACCTCGCTGAATAGCGCTTCGAATGAAACCGGTCCTCTGCGCATGCGTTTCATGATATGGCCCATGCAGGCCTCTATGGTGAATGAATCACGCCTGATTTCCCTATTGATATAGACCGCTTCTTCCGGTTCCTCCGGCCTGCGGCTAAGCACACGGGAAAGCGCCTCCAAAAGCCCCTGCAGCGTAAGCCCTGTCAGTTCAAAGGACGGAGGCGGCAGCGGGTATTCCTCAGGCAGCTTTTCATACATGGCCGCGGCTGCCTTTTCAAAGTCCTGCAAGTTTTGAGCCGTTTCCTTAAAGCGCTTGTATTCCTCCAAACGGCGGATCAGTGCTTCCTCAGGGCTTTCCTCCTCATCGGTTACAGGCGGTTTGGGCAGCAGTGCACGGCTCTTGATCTCCAGCAGCGTGGCAGCCATGGCAAGAAACTCGCTGGCATCGTCCATATCAATATCCTCCGCATCGCTGACGGAGGCGATATACTGTTCCGTAATCTCCGATACGAATATATCCCGAATGTCCACCTTGGCCTTGCTGATCAAATACAGCAAAAGATCCAGAGGCCCATCAAACTGCTTAAGATGTATATGCTGTGGCATCTTTGCCGCCTCAGGCCGCGCCTGTCAGGCGGAGGAAAACATTAATCACGCCGCTTTCAACGGCACCCATCACCGTGGACATGAGTCCGGACAAAAAGCCCGAAAAAACCAAAACCATCAGTACGATCTGCGCCCCCTGGAAAAACTGCCGGCTCATGTAGAGCTTACCACGAAGCAAAAGGTCATTCACGATATGGAATCCGTCCAACGGCGGGATGGGCAACAAGTTGAAAATGCCCAGGCCAAGATTGATGGATGAGAACAGCAGCAAAAAGCGCTGTACATACTGCAGCCAGGGTGTTTTCATAGCTGCCTCATAGGTGCTGCCCTGCCCCGAAATCAAGATGGAAAAGCCCAAACCGTTGGAGGACAACAGCGCACTGGCTCCATAACGCTGAATGACTTCAGGCTTCCATAAAAGACCGTTTAATCCTACAGCCAGCGCTGTTGAAATAATGAACAGAGATATGTTGGTGGCGATGCCTGCCACGGATACAAGAAAGTCATCTCTACGGAAATTGCTGAAATTCCGCGGATTCACAGGCACTGGCTTGGCCCAGCCAAAGCCCAGCAAAAACATGCATGCCGTGCCGAAGGGGTCCAAATGCTTCAGCGGATTTAGCGTAAGCCTGCCCAACATCTTCGCCGTGGGGTCGCCGCAGCGATAGGCCACGTAGCCGTGGGCAATTTCATGCAGCATCAATGCCAAAAGAACAGATGTAACCAAGTATACAAGGTAAATGAAAAACTGCAAAGGATCGGTTTGCAGCCAGTTAATCCAAAGTTGCAGACGTCCAAACAAATTCACGGACCAAGCCCTCATTTCATGCGGTAATGGCGCAAACGCGCCGTATGTCCCATTATACCCCATCCATTGCCCGATACGCAAGCATTCCAAGTCCTTACACCCTGCTAACTTTGGTCTGTTCAAACCTTGTCCGATGCGTTATAATGAAAAATAGTCATATGACAGGTGCAAAGGAGGACCCATCGTTGCGCAAGACGCTTGTAAGCCTACTATTGGCTTGTGCCCTATTAACCGCCTTCCTCCCGGCGCTTTCTGAGGAATCCCCTCAGGTGGCAAAATCGTTTATTTTCGCCGGGTACGTTGGCAGTGATACACAGCAGGACATGAACAACAACCTGTTCTTCCAGCGCAGGCAGGAAAAAACTGGCACATCCATTGAATTCCGGCAGTTTACCGATTACGCGGCCTGGACGGCGGAAAAAGCCAGGCTATTTTCGGGGGATGAACTGCCGGATGCTTTGTTCCGGGCGGAACTTAGCCCGCAGGAGACGCTTTCCTATTATCAAAGCGGCAAATTGATCGACTTGAATCCGCTGCTTCAAGAAAACGCGCCAAACCTATACGCGCTGCTTAACGCCAATCCCGCCTGGCGGAAGGCCATCACGCTGCCGGACGGGGCCATAGCCGCTCTGCCTGCCATCAACCCCCTTCGCGCCCAAAACGCCATGTGGATCAACAAGGCCTGGCTGGAACGGTTAAAGCTTGATATGCCCACAGACACAGCTGCCCTTCGCACGGTGCTGGAAGCCTTCAAGACCCGTGATCCCAACCAAAATGGCCGGGCGGATGAAGTCCCCCTCACGTTCCTTGGTCCATGGGATTTGAAATTCCTGGCCCATGCATTCGGGCTGACTGCCAACGACTACAACATGTACGTGGATGCATCCGGCGCAGCGCAGTTCATGCCAGCAACGGACAAATACAGGGAATTTGTCGCCTGGGTAACCGAATTGTACAATGCCGGGCTCCTGGATCAAAACGGCTTCACCACGGCGGATTCGCTGCGTAAAGTAACGGATGAAAAAGCGGCCGCCACCTACGGCATCTTCTTTGGGCCCACCCCCACCACTTTCCTGCCGGCCACAATCGGCACGGAGTACACAGTCCTGCCCCCGCTTCAATATGAGGGCAAACAGGTATACCGCAATTTCCTGGGCCCGGTAGCCCGTGGCACATTTGCCATCACCAGCGCGTGCAAAGACCCGGCAGCACTTTTGCAATGGGTGGATAATCTGTACGGCGAGGAAGGCGGCAAGCTGGCTCTGCTAGGCCAGGAAGGATCAGAATATGCCATGAACGAAAACGGAACATGGCGCTGGATTCCAACCGCCGAGGAATTGACCAACGTCATACAGACGGCCACGCTGCGCGATAGTGATGCTTATCCGTTGCTGAACCCCGTAGACTTTCAATTGAAGTTTGAAGATGATAAAACGGTTCAGTTGTTGCGCTCTCTGATGGATATTAACCAAACGGCCACACTGCCCTTCCCCCTTGTTACCTTGACCTTCGATCAGCAGCAAATCATTTCACCCATGCAGATGGAAATCGGCCGGTTAGTGGATGAAAGCCTGGCCAGGTTCGTTATTGGTGAAACTCCCCTTACGGATGAAAGCTGGCAAAATTATTTGTCACAGCTTGACGGGATGGGTCTTACGTCCTTTATATCCTTCTGGCAGCAAGCGCTTAACGGACAAGCCCAGTAATACAAATGGTTTTATGGAGGGAGCGGTTAAATTATGAGCCAGTATGCAAATATGATCCGCGCTTTAAAAACCCCCTGGGTGATGTCGAGGTTAACCCATTTGTATGGCCGAAGGGACGGGATGCTGGTATCCCAAACGGCAAGATATATAAGATTATTGAAAAGGCATGAGGAATTGTTTGATGTTTCCGGCGAAGTGCAATTGATCAGCGCGCCGGGCCGCACGGAGCTTTCCGGGAACCATACCGACCACAACCGGGGCAGAGTGCTTGCGGCAGCGGTCAACCTGGATACAGTGGCCGCCGTTTCCCGCCGGGATGATCTTACGGTTCACCTGTGCAGCGAAGGCTATCCCGCGGTGGAAATCTCCCTGACCGAGCTTGCCCCCGTACCTTTAGAAGTGGGTAAAACCGCCGCCCTTATCCGCGGCGTGGCAGCGCGGATGAAGGAACTTGGCTTTTTAGTCGGCGGTTTCGATGCGGCAGTCACTTCCAGCGTACTTTCCGGCAGCGGCTTAAGCTCCTCCGCCGCCTTCGAGGTGCTGCTATGCGCCATCTTTGACAGCCTATACGGCAATTTTCAAATCCCCGCTCCTGAACGGGCCAAGATCGCTCAATATGCTGAAAACCATTATTTCGGCAAACCCAGCGGCCTGATGGATCAAATGGCCAGTTCAGTAGGCGGCCTGGTCGCCATCGACTTCAAAAAAGATGAACCGGATATCAAGCCCCTCGCCTACGACTTTGCCGCAAAAGGATATGCGCTGGTGGTAGTCAGCACCGGCGGAAGCCATGATGACCTGACGGCTGATTACGCTACCATCCCACAGGAAATGAAGCAGGTCGCCGCCTGCTTTGGCGAGGATGTGCTTCGCAGGGTTCGACCGGAGCAGCTTTTTCAGGATCTTGCTTCCGTACGCCAGAAGACTTCAGACCGGGCCGTGCTTCGCGCCATGCATTTCTTTCAGGAGAACAAGCGCGTGGCCGATCAAACGGATGCCCTTACACATGATGACCTTCCGTCCTTCTTCCGCGATGTTATCGCTTCCGGGCGTTCCAGCTTCATGTATCTGCAAAACGTGTACGCCAGGCAAAATGAGCAGCAGCTTTCCCTGGCCCTGGCCCTGGCGGAAAGCCAGCTCGGCAATGACGGAGCCTGGCGCGTGCATGGCGGCGGCTTCGCAGGCACCACGCTGAACTTCGTTCCTCTTACGCAGGTATCATCTTTCACCGAATCCATGGAGGCCGTGTTTGGCGCCCACTGCTGCCACCAACTGGACATCCGTCCGGAAGGAGCGGCGAAGATCGAAGGGCTGGAGTAAACATCACACAGCCATTCATTACGCTGATAAAGAATTGTGTGCAATACTGTTAAGCCATTGACAAACAAAATCTACCGTGTTATTATACCCGCGTAATCCACAATCGCATAGCGCTTGAAGCTTCTTCGGGGCAGGGTGAAATTCCCTACCGGCGGTACAGCCCGCGAACCGTGCACACGCTAGTGCGCGGCCGATCTGGTGAAATTCCAGAGCCGACAGTAAAGTCTGGATGATAGAAGAACTTTGCAAAGTATGTTTTAGCCCCTGAACAGCTTTTGCTTCAGGGGCATGCATATTTTAGGAGGCATTGCGATGAAACCCAAATCATACTTCACCCCTCAGAGAATGACCCGTATCGCCCTCTTGGCGGCCATCTCAGCAGTCTTATTCCTGCCCTCTTTCACCATTCCGATCATCGGATTCTATAAGCTGGACCTAAGCAACCTGCCGGTACTTCTGGGTGGATTTTCCATGGGCCCACTTTCCGGGCTGATCATACTGGGTATAAAAAGCCTGACCGGTCTTATTACCACAACTTCCGGCGGTGTGGGTGAAATTGCCGACTTCCTGATGGGCGCAGCAATCATGCTTCCAGCTGTGTTCATTTACCAAAGGAACAAAAACCGTAAGAGTGCCCTCATCGGCATGGCGGTCGGCACCGTGTGCCTATCCATATGCGGCGTTGTGGCCAACGCTGTTCTGTTGATCCCCTTCTATGTGACGATAATGCACTTCCCTATGGAAGCCATTATCAAAACATTTACGGACATCATTCCCTATGTCGACAGCTTGGAAAAGGTTCTTATACTGATTACCGCCCCCTTCAATATTCTGAAGGGTGTAACACTCAGCGTCGTGACTTTCCTTTTGTATAAGCACCTGTCCCCCCTGCTTCACGGGCGCAGCGCCAGAACCTAAACTAATCCAAAGGAGTGATCCTTTGCGGTATGTGACACATTCCCCCAAAGAAACGCGTTCCCTGGGCGAGGAGCTTGGAAAGCTCCTCCGCCCGGGGGACGTTTTGGTGCTTCAGGGCGAGATGGGCTCGGGCAAAAGTGAACTGACCCGCGGCATTGCCCGGGGCCTTCACGTTGACGGCCCAATTGCCAGCCCCACATTCACCATATTGCAGGCTTACGATACGGGCAGGCTTCCCCTATATCACTTTGACTGGTATAGGATAATGGACCCGGAAGAACTGTACGAAATCGGCACAGACGAGTATCTTTCGGGCGAGGGCGTTTCGGTGGTGGAATGGCCAGAACGCGCCCCTAACATGCTTCCCGAAACCTATTTGCTGATTTCCCTCGTGGGTGGCGCAGGGGAAAACGAGCGCGTCATCGAAATCACTCCCGTGGGAGGCTATACAAACGCATCTCTTGGGAAGGATATCAAAGTATGAACATTTTGGCTCTGGATACCTCCGGACCCGTGGCCGGGGTTGCCATATTGAAAAACGGCGAAGCTGCCTATGAGGCCATGGCTGTGAACCGCTTCACCCACTCGGCGAGCATAATGCCCATGGTGGAGGAAGGTTTTGCCCGGTCAGGTCTTGCTGTCAGGGATATCGATCTGTTTGCGGTGACGGTGGGCCCCGGTTCCTTCACCGGCGTACGCATCGGCGTAAGCACAGTAAAAGGCATGGCGCACGGAGCGCAAAAGCCCTGCATCGGCATCAATGCGCTGGAAGCATTGGCTTCAGGCGTTCCGTTTTTCGAGGGTGTCGTATGCCCCATTCAGGATGCCAGGGCCGGCCAGGTCTATGGCGCGGCTTTTAAAGCCGGCATGCACCCTAACCCTAAAAGGCTGATGGCTGATGAAGCGCTGAAGCTGCCGGAATATCTGAACAAGCTATCGGCATTTCCAGGCCCTTATCTGTTTGTGGGGGATGGAGTACCCGTAAACCTGGAAATGATAGAATCTGCCCTTAAGGACAAGGCGGTTTTCGCGCCGGTTCATACCAGATTCCTTCGGCCGCTTGGCGTGGCGCTGCTGGCCGATCACTATAAGGACCAAGCGGCTGACTATTTGAAGCTTATGCCATACTATTTGCGCGCGCCCCAGGCTGAGCGCCAGCGCAAATCCAGGGAGGACGTCCATGGAGTCTAGCAATGCAGTTGTGCGCAGGATGACGCTGAATGATATCGATGACGTCCACCGCATCGAAGCGGATTCTTTCACCACACCCTGGAGCAGGGGCGCTTTTGAGGATGAACTTACGGAAAATAAGTGCGCCAGGTACCTGGTAGCAGAATCAAACGGTGAGATCGTGGCCTACGCCGGGGCCTGGATGGTGCTGGACGAGTGCCACATCACCAATATCGCCGTGCGCCGCGATAAAAGAGGTAAGGGCTATGGCCGGCTTATAACGCAAAGCCTGATACAGTATGTCACGAATCTTGGCGCCTCCTTCGCAACGCTGGAGGTGCGCCGTTCCAACCTTACTGCCCAAAGCCTTTACAGAAGCCTGGGCTTTTTGCAGGTGGGCTGCCGCAGGCGGTACTATGAAGACAACGGCGAGGATGCCATATTGATGGCCTGCCAGGCCCTTCCTCCCGTGGAACCGGATTTTACGGAAGCAGAAACAGTGGAAATCTAGGGAGGAGCCAATGTATAAGGGCGTGCTCATCAAGGAAAGCCTTCAGGCCGAAGATGTTTTGGATATGATTGATATTCAGAAAGTGGAATTATGGCCTGCGCCAAATCATGCTAAAGGCCAGCCCGCCTATTGGACAGCTATTCATTTCTCCTGCAAAAGCAATGATCTGCCTGATATTCTTTCGGATTCTTTGAAAGATTCGCTATGGTATGTGGATATGCGGGAAGATAATGCCCACACGGTGATTGTCTTAAAGGGAAGCATCATTCGCTATCCCCTTGGCGATACCATCGGAAAAGAAAAAGCCCGGGAAGCCTGCTTAAGGGCCGGCGTCCCGGAAACACAGCTGGATTGGCCTGATTGACAAAACACTATTCAGTAAATCAAAAACTCGCATTCCAGCCGACCGTTGTACAGCCGGCGCTTTTTTTGCGCACGGCGGCCGAAATGACGTTCAAAGCCAGGGTGGCTGCTTAATACCCCCATGCGCCAGCCCTCATGCCTGTTTAGGAGGCTGTGCATTTGTCCATATAAACTTTCGGCGGTCTTTCTGTCCCCCAGCCGTTCCCCATACGGAGGATTGGCAATGAACACGCCGCCTTTTCCCTGAAGATTTAGCTGGCGAAGGTCCTTTTGATGCACCTGTATGCAACCTTCCATCCCAGCTTGGGAGATATGCTTTTTGCACAGTTCCAGGGCGCCGGGATCGATGTCGCTTCCGGTTATGCCCTCGATTCTGCCGGGATCATAAACAGACCGCGCCATTTCCCGCACTTTTTCCCTTTCTCCCACAGGGAAAAGCGGCCACTTGTCGCAGGCAAATTCTCGGGTAAGCCCTGGAGCACGGCGGGATGCAATCATGGCCGCCTCGATCAAAATCGTGCCTGTGCCGCAGCAAGGGTCGTGCAATGCCATCCCCGGTTTCCATGGCGATAAGCGCACAAGCGCGGCTGCCAGCGTCTCACGAAGGGGTGCTTCCCCGTTCCAAGTGCGGTAGCCTCGCCGGTTCAGTGCCGTGCCGCTAATGTCAATGGTCAGCCTCGCCATGTCGCCATGAAGGCTGACATCGACGGGATATTCGGCTCCCGTTTCATCAAACCAAGCCATCTTGTAGCGTTCCTTCAGCCGTTCCGCGATGGCCTTTTTGGTAATGGCCTGACAGTCGCGCACGCTCATCAATTGGCTTTTGGCGCACTTGCCGGACACGGGAAACGCGGCGTCCTTCGGCAGGTAGTCTTCCCACGGAATGCCTTTCACTGCCTGAAAAAGCTCCTCAAATGTGAGCACCTTTGTATCCTCTAAAACTAGCAGCACCCGGTCGGCGCAGCGCAGCCACAGGCACGCTTCATACGCCTTATCAGGCGAAGCTTCAAAACGCGCTCCGCCAAGTTCCGCCTTGGCATTTAAGTTAAGCGCACGTAATTCATCCGCTACCAAGCCTTCCAGCCCGAAGGCAGCGGTAGCGAAAAAGGTCAGCTTGTCCTGTGCAGCCATAAAATCCTCCTTGTTTGGTCCATCCATTATAAGGATGGCAGGTAAGAAAGTCAACGCAGCAGATCCTGGCCAGAATCAAAGCAGAAACCAATGCTTGTGTATTCTTCGGGTAGA
Source organism: Bacillota bacterium (assembly GCA_023416585.1). Lineage (GTDB taxonomy): Bacteria > Bacillota > Clostridia > Christensenellales > Aristaeellaceae > JAEWAH01. Next base: position 128,286 of record JAEZHM010000091.1, on the reverse strand, counting down.
CGGTATAATAAAAGTTGGCATTTTGTACGCAGGAGGCGAAGGCATGTTTGCCCAGGTGATCGTGGATATCATACACGAAAACGTGGCCCATGTCTTTACCTACCGTGTGCCGGAGAACATGCATGCCTCCCAGGGCATGAGGGTTCTGGTTCCTTTCGGCCCAAGAAAAGTGGAAGGCCTTATCCTTTCCATATCCGAGGATACAGAGTATCCAAAAGAGAAGATCAAAGCCATTTTGCGCCCGCTGGAGGATTATCCGGCGGTGCTACCGGCTCTAATCGACCTCAGCCGGGAAATGGCTGATATATCCCATTGCCCGCTGGCTGAAACGCTGCGGCTGATGCTGCCCGCCGCCATGCGGGGCGGGAGGGTGAAGGAAAAAACAGAACCTGCCGCCAGGCTTAATATCCCCAAGGAGGATGCGGAGGCCGCGGCCTTTGCCCAAAAGCGTTCCCCACGCCGCGCATTGTTATTGACGCTTTTGAAGGATGGTATGACCCATCCCGTCAGGGAATTGGCTTTAATGGTCAAAGACCCAATGGAACCCTTGAAAAAGCTGGAAGCCATGGGTCTTGTCATTCTTTCGCAGGAGGAGGTTCTCCGTTCTCCGTATGAGGACATGATATCAAGGGAGGTTGCCGATCCCCCTTTGATGGCCGCCCAGCAGGAAGCGCTTCATGAAATGGAACCCGCGCTTCAAAGGGGTTCCGGAGCTTTTCTTCTCCATGGCGTGACCGGTTCGGGCAAGACGGAAGTTTACATCCGCCTGGTTAGGTGTACACTGTCAATGGGCCGTGGCGCCATCGTTCTGGTGCCGGAAATCGCACTGACCCCCCAGATGGTTCAATGGTTCCGGGATCGTTTCGGCCCCGTGGCGGCGGTGCTCCACTCAAGACTTACCCAAGGTGAGCGGTTTGATGAGTGGCGGCGCATACGCAGGGGCAATGCCAGGGTTGTGGTGGGAGCACGCTCGGCTGTGTTCGCACCGGTAGAGAAACTGGGGCTCATTGTGGTGGATGAGGAGCACGAGCAAAGTTATTTGAGCGAGCACCATCCACGCTACGATGCCCGCGAGGTAGCGCAAAGCCGCTGCCTAAGGGAAGGCGGCGTGCTTCTTTTAAGCAGCGCCACTCCCAGCATACTGACATTTGCCAAAGCCATGCGGGGCGATTATACACTGCTGGAAATGCCTAACCGTGTCATGTTAAGGCCCCTGCCCGAAGTCTTCGTGGTGGATATGCGCAAGGAGTTGGAGGCAGGCAACCGTTCCATCTTCAGCACGCTTTTACTTGGAAAACTTCGGGAATGTATGGATCGCGGCAGTCAGGCCATGCTGTTTTTGAACCGCCGGGGATACCAGTCCTTCGTATCCTGCCGAAGCTGCGGCTATGTGGTCAAATGCGGCCAGTGTGACATCGCCATGACTTATCACCAAACAGGTGGCGACGGCCGCATGCACTGCCATTATTGCGGATTCATATCCCCGCCCCCGGATGTGTGTCCCCAGTGCGGCAGCAAGTACATCCGCTACTTCGGCCTTGGTACTCAGAAAGTGGAAGAGGAAGTGCAAAAACTGCTGCCGGGCGTACCCGTGTTGCGCATGGATATCGATACCACCGGTGGGAAGGACGCCCATCACAAAATGCTTTCCAGCTTCCGTGCTGGGGAATACCGGATTCTGATAGGCACGCAGATGATCGCCAAGGGGCTGGATTTTCCCAATGTGACGCTGGTGGGTGTGGTGGCGGCTGATATGACGCTGAACCTGCCCGATTACCGCAGTCCGGAGCGTACATTCCAGCTGCTGACCCAGGTCGCCGGCCGTGCCGGCCGCGCCCAGGAACCGGGCGAAGTAGTGGTGCAAACCTACAAGCCCGACCACCCTGTCATTCAAGCCGCCGCCGACCAGGATTACCGGACCTTTTACCAAATGGAATTTCAGAGGCGGCGCACAGGGCTGTATCCCCCATTCACGGTATTGTGCCGGCTGTTGGTGGAAAGTGAGCAGGGCAAGGAAGCGCAAGACGTCTGCCAAAAGCTTCACGAGGAATGCCAGACTTACTTAAAGGATCATCCTGCCATTAAAAAGCGCGTATTTATGATGCGCATGGACGTGGCCCCTGTCAAACTGATCCGGGGCAAAACACGTTACCATATACTCTTCAAGCTGTTTGAGCACCCGGACAGCCGCACCTTTGCCGGATTCCTAAGCGAACTGGCCCAGGCGCAGTCCGAGCCAAAATGTCAGGTATATTTTGAATGGAATCCCGCATCCATGATGTAGGGACCGGAAAGGACGATACAATGGGTATCCGCAATATTATCAAGGTAGGTGACGAGGGGCTGCGCAAGGTGGCTAAGCCCATTGCCAAGTTTGATCTTAGGTTATGGCTGCTATTAAAAGACATGGCCGACACCATGTATAAAGCGGAAGGCGCGGGATTGGCCGCACCCCAGGTGGGTATTTTACGCCGCGTAGTAGTAGTGGACGACGGGAACGGTCTTGTCGAGCTTGTAAACCCCGAAATCATCGCAAAAGAAGGCGATCAGTGCGGACCGGAAGGCTGTCTTAGCATACCCGGACGCCAGGGCCTGGTTTGTCGCCCCAATAAGGTAACCGTCCGCGCCCAGGATAGGCACGGCAAGTTTTTTGAAAAGACTGGCGAGGGCCTGTTGGCCAGGGCATTCTGCCATGAAATCGACCATTTAGATGGAATACTGTATATTGACATCATGGAACGGGAAATTACCGACGAAGAGCCTGAAGATGAAAAGGCGGAAAAAGCCTTGAGGGAGTGATGGGATGCGCGTTGTATTCATGGGCACCCCCGATTTCGCTGTGCCTTCCCTGAAGTCGCTGATTGACGCGGGCTATGATGTTGCCGGCGTTTTTACCCAGCCGGACAAGCCCAAGGGGCGCGGCAACAAGCTGTCGCCAAGCCCTGTAAAGGAATGTGCCATCAGTTATAAAATTCCGGTGTTTCAACCCAACCGCATCCGTAAGGACGGCGTGGAAGACTTAAAAAGCCTTGCCCCAGACCTTTGCGTTACAGCTGCCTTCGGGCAGATTCTGTCCCAAGAGATTTTGGACATCCCTACGCTTGGCACGGTGAACGTCCACGCCTCCCTCCTCCCCCGGCACCGAGGCAGCGCACCCATCAACTGGTGCATCCTCATGGGTGAAACAAAGACAGGCATCACCACCATGATGACCGACAAAGGCATTGACACGGGAGATATGCTGCTTCAAAAAGAAATGGCTATCCTGCCTGATGAGACGGCAGGAGAACTGGGCATTCGCCTATCGATGCTTGGCGCAAAGACGCTGATGGAAACTTTGACTCTATTGAAAGAAGGCCGCTGCCCCCGTATACCGCAGGATCATGAGAGCCATACATATGAGCCCATGCTGAAAAAAGAGATGGGGCTTATTGACTGGAGTAAAGGATCCTTTGAGATTGTCAGTAAGGTGCGGGGCCTTAACCCCTGGCCTGGCACATATACGTCCTTCCCGGAAGGGACACTAAAAGTAATCCATGCAAAGGTTGAGGAAAGCTTATCCGGAATACCGGGGCAAGTGCTTGCCGCCGATGGAAAGCAAGGGCTTATCATCGCAGCGGGAGACGGAGCGGTACAAGTTCTGCGCCTTCAAGCCCCAGGCGGAAAGCAGATGGATGCCAGGGATTATCTGCGGGGCCACCCCCTTACACCAGGAATGATATGGCAGGAGAATAAGGAATGAGCGATACACGTAAACCCCTTCCCCCGAAAAAGGGCCCGGCAAAGCCCCGAAGTGAAAAACCCGTCCATGCACGTCCAGCCAGTGCAAAGCCTGCCGGGGGCAAGCCTGCCTATGGTCGTCCCACAGGAGCAAAGCCTGATGGCGACAAGCCCGCTTATAGCCGTCCTGCCGGTGCAAAACCTACTGGTGATAAGCCCGTCTATGGCCGCCCTGCCGGTGCAAGGCCTGCCGGGGACAAGCCCGCCTATGGCCGCCCTGCCGGTGCAAGGCCTGCCGGGGACAAGCCCGCCTATGGCCGTCCTGCCGGTGCAAAGCCTGCCGGGGACAGACCTTCCTATGGCCGCCCTGCCGGCGCAAGGCCTGCCGGGGACAAGCCCGCCTATGGCCGTCCTGCCGGTGCAAGACCTGCCGGGGACAAACCCGCCTATGGCCGCCCTGCAAGCGCAAAGCCTGCCGGAGACAAGCCTGCCTATGGCCGTCCTGCCGGTGCAAGACCTGCCGGAGACAGACCTGCCTACACCCGCCCGTCCGGAGCAAAACCTGCCGGCGGCAAACCTTCCTATGGCCGTCCTGCCGGTACAAGGCCATTAGGTGACAAGCCCGTCCATGCCCGGCCCGCAGGTGCGAAACCTGCCTTTGGCAAGCCACCTCTGCGTACCAATAAGGCGCCGGCAAACACAAACGCCACAAAGCGCTTCCGCACTGCTGGGGATGCTGCCCCCATTCCCATAACCATGTCCCTGGGCGCACGGCGGCTGGCTCTTAACATATTGCAGGATGTTCACAGGGATGGGGCTTTTGCCTCTCTTGCCCTGGACAAGCGGCTGAAGGAAAGCAATCTTGCTGCTGTCGACAAGCGTCTGGCTGCCAACATCGTATACGGAACGCTGGAGAACCGCATCCGAATCGACTATGCACTTAACAGCCTTCTGACCAAAACGGACGTAGACCCCCTCATCCGGGATATTCTGCGTCTGAGTGCCTATCAGATTTTATTTTTGGATAAAGTACCCGACAGCGCAGCCGTGAACGAAGGCGTAAAATTGTGCAAGGAAGCCGGGATGGAGCCTCTATCCGGCTTTGCTAACGGTGTACTGCGCAACCTGTCCCGGCAAAAGGAGGAAATCTCCTGGCCCAGACGTGAAGAAAACGAAGTTAGATATCTTTCCACATTGCATTCCGTGCCGGAATGGCTGGTGGAAAGGCTCATGCAGGCCTATGGGGCGGAAATGGCCGAAAGTATCTGCTCCTATAGAACCGAGCAGCACTTTACGCCTGTACGGCCAAACCGAATGGCTATCACCGACGAGGCCTTCGAGCAGCTTTTAAACCGCAAGGTCTGGAAGGCGGAAAAAGGGCAGGTCCCTCATGTATGGCGCATTGGCGGAGCGGTTAATATCGGCGCCGATGCCGATTACCGTAAAGGGCTGTTCTCCATTCAGGGGGAAAGCAGCGTGCTGGCGGCGGAAGCCGTTGGCGTCAAGCGCGGCATGCAGGTGCTGGATGCCTGCGCTGCACCGGGCGGTAAGTCGGCTCTTATGTCTGAAACCATGGACGGCACTGGCCGTGTTCACGCTTGGGACATCCATGAGCACCGCGTGGCCCTTATACAGGCCGTAGCTAAGCGGCTGCGCCTGGAAAACCTGCGTCCCATGGTGCGGGATGCCGCCCAATACCGGGAAGAGCTTGCAGACACATTTGATGCCGTGCTGCTGGACGCACCCTGTTCCGGCCTAGGCGTCATGCTGGAAAAACCGGATGTCAAATACAGGCAAACGCCGGAAGCTATTGATGCGCTTGTGCAAACGCAGAAAAAGCTTTTAGATACCTTATGCGCCTATGTCAAAAAGGGTGGCATCCTGGTATACGCCACCTGCTCCATATTGCCGGAAGAAAACGGTGAGCAAATCGCCACTTTCTTGAAAGCCCATCCGGAATTTGTTTTGTCCCCGCTTCCGGACACCATTCCCGAGAAATTCCGCAGTCTTTATAATGACAGGGGTTTGCAGCTTTTTGCCCACCGGGACGGGCTGGAAGGTTTCTATATCGCGAGGCTTTTAAAGAAAGGGAACACACGTGGATAAACCACAATTGCTAGGCTTCCTGCCGGAGGAGCTTGCAGCCTTCTTCCAAGAGCAGGGACAGCCCGCCTTTCGGGCAGAGCAGGTGTTCACCTGGCTTCACCGCGGCGCTGCGTTCGGCGAAATGACCAACCTGCCCAAGGCCCTTCGGGATTGGCTTTGCGAAAACACAATCGCCCAGCCGGTATCCATACTGGAGACCCATGTGTCAAAGCTGGACGGCACAGTGAAGTTCCTGTTCGGGTTGACCGACGGAAACTGTGTGGAAGGCGTGCTGATGAGCTATCACCACGGCCATACCCTTTGCATTTCCACGCAGGTTGGCTGTAAAATGGGCTGCGCTTTTTGTGCCAGCACCCTGGGTGGGTGCATAAGAAGCCTTACCGCTGCGGAAATGCTGGGGCAGGTCCAATGCGCCAACCGCCATTTAAACGGCGAGAGCCGGGTGCACAACATTGTGCTGATGGGCAGCGGAGAACCACTGGATAATTACGGAAACGTGATGCGCTTTTTCCGGCTGGTCAATCACGAAAAAGGCCTGAACATAAGCCTTCGCAGTGTTTCCTTAAGCACCTGCGGGCTGGCGGACAAAATCCGCGATCTGGCCCTGGAAGGATTCCCGGTTACACTGTCCGTTTCGCTGCACGCACCCAATGATGAGATCCGCCTAAAGACCATGCCTGTTGCCAAGGCCTACCCCATGGACGAGCTGCTTTCCGCCTGCCGTTACTATATCGAGAAAACAGGCCGCCGCGTAATCTTTGAGTATGCGCTGATCGACGGCGTCAATGCGGAGCCTAAGCATGCGGAAGAATTGGCAATAAGGCTGCGCGGCATGCAGTGCCACGTGAATGTGATTCCTTTAAACACTGTTGCAGAGCGTGACTTGAAGGGCGTTTCAGAGGCAAAGATCGAGGCCTTTTTGAAGACGCTTGACCGCAAACATATCTCCGCCACCAGGCGTCGGGAAATGGGCGATGATATCCAAGGCGCATGCGGCCAGCTGCGCAGGAAATCGCTGAATTTAGGATAAATGTTATGCTATACCAAGGAGGGATACCATGATTGTGGCAGCCAGGACTCATGCCGGATGGGTGCGCCCCAACAATCAGGATACGCTGCTGCTTTCCGGAAGGCTGTTTGGCGTTGCCGACGGCATGGGCGGTCATAACGGAGGAGAAGTGGCCAGCAACGGGGCTGCGGCGGTGATTGGCGACATGCTTTCCGGCCTTGAGCCCAATGAGAAAAGGCTGGAGACGGGCATCCAGGCGGCAAACCGCAGGCTGTACGAACAGCAGTCCCAGGATACTGCACTATCCGGCATGGGCACCACGGTGACGGTGCTATGGGAAGGCAATGATGAAATTTTTATCGGCCATGTTGGCGACAGCCGGGCCTATTTATTACGGGACGGCGTATTCGCCCAGGTCACCCAGGACCATTCCGTGGTGGCGGAAATGATGCGCCAGGGCATACTCACCAAAGAAAAGGCCAAAAAGCATCCCTACCGCAATGTGATCACCCGGGCCGTTGGCACTTCCTCAGGCATTGAGGTGGATGTAATCCGCAAGGATAAAAGGCCCGGCGATATCTGGCTTATCTGCTCCGACGGGCTATACGGCATGGTGGAGGAATCTGAAATTGAAAGCGCTCTGAAGACGCTTACCCTGGAAGCCGCAGCGGAGCATCTTCTGAAATTGGCACTTGACAACGGCGGGCGGGACAATATTTCTTTTGTGCTGCTTATGGTTACGGAGGTGGCACAATGACAGGACGCGTGATTGCCCAGCGCTATCAAATATTGGACACTATCGGCAAGGGCGGCATGGCCATCGTATACCGCGCCATCGACACCCGTACCGGCCACAGCGTGGCCATCAAGGTACTAAGGCCCGAATTCAATCAGGACGAGGAGTTTTTGAGCCGATTCCAGCGGGAAGCCGAAGCCGCCAGCAAGGTATCCCACCACAACATTGTGAACCTTCTGGATGTGGGGATGGACGGTGACAGCCGCTATCTTGTCATGGAATACGTACAGGGCAAGACACTCAAAGAAGTCATTCGTCAAAAAGGCAAGCTCCCCTATACCACCGCGGCACAAATCGCCATACGCATCCTGTCCGCATTGCAGCATACCCACAGGAACGGCATCATCCACAGGGATATCAAGCCTCAAAACATACTGGTACAATCGGAAGGCCACATCAAGGTAGCGGATTTCGGCATTGCCCGTATGGCCAACAGTTCCACCCTCACCAAGGGCGACAGTGTGATGGGCTCCGTGCATTATTTCTCACCGGAGCAGGCCGCTGGCGAGAACGTAGCCGAAACCAGCGATATCTACAGCGTTGGCGTAGTGTTGTATGAAATGCTCACCGGCCAGGTGCCTTTTGACGGTGACAGCCCTGTGGCCGTGGCCATGCAGCATTTGCATAACACGCCTAGGCCCATATCGGAACTGAGCCCTGATGTGCCCCCTGCCGTTAACCATGTGGTGATGGTAGCCATGGAAAAGGAGCCCAGATACCGCTATCAAAGCGCGCTGGAAATGGCAACGGACTTGAAAAAGGCTTTGGAAGGCAAAGCGGATCTTTCGGACCCAAAGAGCGATAGCCAGCCCATTATGCCGCTGAGCGGCCAGGGCACGGGCCCAGTTAAACCAATACGGAACGACACGGCACGAAGGCGCAACTCGCTTTCACAGCAGGCGAAAATGCGGCTACGGGTTCGCAAATCGATTCGCTGGGTCCTCACCATTCTCATGGCCGGGATGGTGATCTTCGGCCTATCCCTGGGTGCCAAGGAGATAATCAATTACTTCAATAACAGCAGAACCGCTCCTGACCTTGTTGGGAAGGAAGAGCAAACAGCCATCCATATGATCGAGCGGGAGGATCTCAAAGCAGAGGTGTTGTACATCCATCATGCCACCATCCCGGCCGGTGTGGTCATATTACAAACGCCGGAATATGATACGGATATGCGCAAGGGTGAAACCATTGTGCTGCACATATCAAATGGACCCGATCCAAACGTGCAGCTCGTGCCAAGCGTTACGGGCATGCTTTCCGGCGATGCCGCTTTGAATCTGCAAAACATGGGCATTGCCATGGTCGTCGCGGAAAAGGTGATTTCCTCAGATCCCGTGGACACCATTCTTTCCCAAACACCGTTGGCCAACGAACCTTACAACGCCGGGGATACGGTGCAGGTTGTAGTATCCGGCGGCAGCGTCATCGTCCCGGACCTTAGCAATCTTACGCCGGATGATGCAAAGACAACGCTTGCGCAGAACGGCTTGGAAGGGAATATAACACAGCCGGCGGAAGTTTCTGACAACACTCTGGATGGGAAGATCATCAGCCAGCAGCCAGAAAGTGGCTCACAGGTTATGTCCGGCACTTTGGTTAGCTTTACGGTGGCGGAATCGAAAAGCATGCGACACAAGGCAACCATAACGCTTAACATACCAAAGACCACAACAGGTGTGCACGTGCAGGTAAAGCTGGTTGATTTGAACGGTGCGGAAATTGAAAAGTATGCCGCCGTTCATGCGGCTGACAGTGACCCCAATCCAAAGATTGAGCTGTTTAGCGAAATGCCAGGAGTCATGACCTATAAGGTGTATTTTGACAATGTTTTTTCTTACGAGGATACCGTAACGCTTAATTAGGAGGCTGACCATATTTCATGGAGGGCAGGATCATACAGGGCCTGGGTGGGCTTTACACCGTCAGGGATGAGGTTGGAACAAAATATGTGCTAAGGGCCAAAGGCAAGTTCCGCCGCATGAAGCTGACGCCCCTGGTAGGCGACAACGTGATATTCACCCCCGGCACAGGCGATGAGCACGGTTGGGTGGAGGAAATCCTGCCCCGCATCTCCGTAAGCCTCCGGCCTCCGGCAGCCAATGTACAGCTTATGATCGTGGTGATCGCACCGGCTCCCGCACCTGACCTTTTACTGGTGGACCGGCTGCTGGTGGGCGCCCGGCAGCAGAATATGGATGTCCTGCTGGTTCTGAACAAACAGGAACTGGACCCTGCGCTGCCTGAACAGATGGCTAAGGAATATGAAAAGGCGGATATCGCATTCTTGCCTGTAAGTGCAATCCAGACCAACGGATTAAAAGAGCTTCGCGAAAAGATGCACGGAAAGCTTTGCTGCATGGCCGGACAATCCGGTGTGGGCAAAAGCACTATTCTCAATGCGCTGTTCGGGCTGTCGCTCAAAACGGGTGAAATCAGCCAAAGGATTGAGCGTGGGCGCCACACCACCCGCCATGCGGAGCTGCTCCAAAAGGACGGCCTTGAGGTTCTGGACACGCCCGGCTTCAGTCTTTGGGAAATGACAGAACCCATGGACCCTGTACTTTTACAGGAGTATTACCCGGAGCTTATCCCCTATCTAAACAAATGCAAATTTTCTCCCTGCTATCACCATACGGAACCGGGATGCCAGGTTCTGGCGGCAGTAAGCCAGGGGGAGCTCAACCGGGAGCGGATTGCACGGTATCATACGCTGCTTAACGAATGGAAGCAGTCATGGAGGGAACGGTATGATTAAGATCGCCCCATCGGTATTGGCGGCGGATGTGCTTCACATGGGCGAGGATGTACGCCGCATGACGGATGCCGGGTGCGATTGGCTGCACGTGGACATCATGGACGGAAATTTTGTGCCCAATCTTTCCTACGGCCCATCGCTTGTCAAGGCACTGAAAAAGGAAACATCGGTACCCCTTGATGTTCACCTGATGGTTAAATTACCTGAAAGCTTTATAGATACCTTTGCAAAGGCGGGGGCACAAATTCTCACCGTGCACGAGGAAGTTGAGCATCCCCTGCCATCTTTGATTAACATGATTCATCATCTGGGTCTATTGGCTGGTGCGTCCATCAAACCGGCAACACCTGCCGCAAACCTTTATCCATACCTGCCCATGCTGGATATAATCCTCGTGATGACGGTGGAGCCGGGCTTTGGCGGACAGGCCTTCATGCCCGACATGGTGCAGAAGATACGCGATCTGCGCAGCATGGGCTTTCAAGGCATCATTGAGGTGGACGGCGGAGTAGGTACCGCTAATGCCAAACTGCTCATAGACAGCGGCGCCACGGCGCTGGTGATGGGTACGGCGCTGTTTACTGCCAAGGACCCTGCAAAGATCATGCGGGATATCAGAGCCATGGAAGCAGCGAATGGATAATACAAGCCTAACAAACAACAATATATCCTGCTGCTTTACCGGGCACCGGCCGGAGCATTTGCCCTGGGGACACAACCAAACTCGGCAGGACTGTATGGATTTCTATTTGAAGCTTTGCCGGGCTACGGAAGAAATGATCGAGGCCGGCTGCCGCATATTTTACTGCGGTATGGCCCGGGGTGTAGACATAATGGCTGCACAGATTGTGCTAGGTCTAAGGGAACTAAAGCCGGAGCTTCGCATGAAACTTATTGCAGTATGCCCACATGCGGAACAGGCGTCCCTCTGGAATGCAAAAGACAGGCAAATATATCAAGTTCTGCTGAGTATGGCCGATGAAGTAGTAACAATTGAACCTAGCTATACTCCCTCCTGCTTCCACCGCCGCAACAGGTTCATGGTGGACAGGTGCGATTATGTCATTGCAGGGTTTGATGGCGTCACCAAGGGCGGCACAGCCTCCACGGTTAACTACGCCAAGCGCCGTGGTAAGCGGATACTTATGGTTCCGCCCGTATAAAAGCCCCTTCTTCCTGCCATGATACCCATGAAGGAGGGGCAGGAAATGACAGATAATCGCTATATGAAGGATCAGCAGCTTAAGGAGGATGGAAAGGATAAAAACCGTGAGCGGATATTGCTCACACCACCGGCCAAGAAGCTTCGCATGAGCCGCAGGAAGGTTGAACACTGACAGACGCACAAAAGCCGCAGATAGTATCAAAAGCGGCTGACGCGTCTTTTTTTCGTGCATGTTTATATCGAAGCGGAGGGTGAAAGGAATGCTTGGCAAAAGAGCTGCGGATAAAAGCAAAATTGTGGATCAAAAAGTGAAAAATATCAATGAAAAGCACAAGCAGGAAGAGCTCTCCCTCTCTCTGGATCAAAACATGGCCATCTTGAAGGCACTATTTACAGATGTGGACATACTGCGGATGAAAATCATACAAAACAGCCAATACAAAGATCTGCGCTTCGGCATTGCCTTCAGCGATGGCGTGGTGGATTCCGCCATTATTAACGACAATATAATAAGGCCTCTCATGATTTCCAATGCGGCTGCCCCCGGTCCCTCACTTTTGGATATGCTTCAAAGCCAGGTGATTCAAATAGCCCAGGCGGAGCAGACGGCTGATTTCTTAAAAATAATTGAGTCGGTAAGCTATGGCGACACGATTCTGTTTGTAGAGGGCATCGCCAAGGCGCTGATCCTTAATACAAAGAGCTTTGTTACACGTGCCAGCGCAGAACCGGATAGTGAAAAAATTCTAAGCGGTCCGCGGGAGGGATTTAACGAATCCCTCATCCAAAACCTTTCCTTCGTTCGCAGAAGAGTACGCACAAATGAGTTGAAAATAAAATGTTTGTCCATCGGCAAGCAGACACAGACCAAGGTATCTGTGTGTTATATAAATGGCATCGCCAATAAGGAAATTGTAGATGAGGTATTCCGCCGGCTTGGCCGGATCGAAATTGATGCCATACTCGACGGCAATTACATTACAGAGCTTATACGGGACGAAAAATGGTCTCCATTCCGCACGACGGGATATACAGAGCGGCCGGATGTGGTAGTGGCACGAATATTGGAAGGCCGCGTCGCCATATTTGTGGACGGCTCCCCTGTGGTAATCACCGTTCCGTATCTTTTCATTGAAAATTTTCAAAGCAATGAAGACTATTACCTAAGCTTTTTCTATACCTCCTTTTCCAGGATGCTTCGAATTGTGGGTTTCTTTTTAACAGTGGGAGTCCCGGGCATATATGTTGCGGTTGTGGCTTACCACCGCGAAATGCTGCCTACTCCCCTGCTCATCAATATTGCCATTGAAAGGCAAAGTGTCCCGCTGCCGGCATCCATTGAAGCGTTCATTATGCTGATTGTTTTTGACATCCTGCGGGAAACGGGCGTACGCATGCCCTCCAACGTAGGTCAGGCGCTGAGCATTGTAGGCGCGCTCGTCATCGGGCAGGCGGCCGTGGAAGCAAAGCTGGTGGCAGCGCCCATGATCATTGTGGTGGGCATTACCGGCATCACCAATCTGCTGGTGCCAAGGCTAAACGCACCAGTGATCTATCTTCGCTTCTTTGTGCTGACGCTATCTTCCATCTTCGGCTTTTTTGGGTTTGTGCTGTCAACTTCCTGCATGCTAATCCACATGTTCAACCTCACCTCCATGGGCATCCCTCAAATTTCACTGGGCGGCAACTTCCAGTATCAAGGGATGAAAGACCAGGCGTTCCGTGCTCCCTGGTGGCAAATGCGCTACCGTTCCAGAAGAATTACACAGAATTTGGTCCGCATGAGAAATAAGGACGGGGAAGGCAATGCGTAAAAAAGCCGAACTGGCCGCCCTGTGCCTTATGCTGCTAGTGATATTAAGCGGCTGCTGGAATTACAGAAGCCTGAGCGATTTGGCTATTGTTGCAGGCATGGCTGTGGATATGGATACCGTAAGCGGCGATTACAGATTGGTTTGTGAAACGGTTGACCTGTCTGGCGACGTAAAATCCGGCCTAAAGCCGAAAATAATCGAATCTACCGGGAAAACGATATTCGACGCGGCAAGAAACGCAAAAAAGCGGCTTCAAAAAAGACTTTACTTCGGGAATATACAGATCGTTGTGATTAGTGAGGAACTCGCAAAAAGCGGGCATATCATGCATCTTATCGACTGGTTCTTAAGGGATGCGGAGCTTCGAGAAACGGCATATATTCTTGTGTCCCAGGCAAAAACGGCAGCTGAGATACTGAACACTAAAGGGGTCGACAACAGCATCATCTCCTTTGAAATTGGAACCATCCTCATGGATGACCAGACAGCAACTTCATCCATACCAAGCCATATGCTCTATGAAATATATAATATGCTTCATACCGATGGGGTCTCCTTGGCGCTGCCGGCCTTCCACATCATCAATAATAATGCGACGCCTTCGGCTGAAGCCAATGGCACAGCTGTTTTTAAAGAGGAAAACTTGCTGGGGTACCTGTCGCCGGAGGAATCCAAATACCTGTTGTTTGTTTTGAACGAGGTGAAAGGAGGCATCCTGACCCTTTCCACTACAGGCGCAGGGCAGGATGATACTTCCCTTGAGATTTCCGAAAATAAAACAAAGCTGTCCTTTTCTGTCAAGGACCAGAAATTGATTTTTAACGTGAACACGGAAACAAGGGTCTATTTGGGCGAGTCAGCCGAAGAACTAAACGCTTTGGACAAGGAAAAGATCGCATCCCTGGAAGCGGCAGCCGGCGCCAAGATGGAGCAGGGTATTAGCAATGTGATCAAACGTGTTCAGACGGAATACCGTTCCGACATCTTCGGCTTTGGAAACATGATCCACCAACGGGACGGCAAGTTATGGTCTTCCATATCCAAATATTGGAACGATATGTTTCCTGCCCTTGAGGTAGTGGTGCATTCAAAAATCAATATTGTCAATTCCTTCTATTTGAAGGACACCACGCAGGAGGGTTCAAAATGATCACAGGAATTGTCGTTGTGTTCTTCTTAGCCATCCTCGCTTTAGACCTTCGCCCCATATGGAAAAATTCAAATGTAAAGATCCGTATCGTTTATTGCTTGCTATTGCTTACCAGCTTCTGCATACTTGTTCTTTACACTTTCAATGTCCCGATCCCTTCTCCCGTAATCCCGATCATCAAACTGATCGACGCTTTGTTTCCCGGTCTTGGCAAATGAATGAAAGGGAAGAACCATGCAAAAGGATACCATTACACTCAGCCAATCAGTATTTTCCCTTGTCCTGTTTCTCTTTGGCAGCAGCGTTGTCTTAGGTGTGACCAGTGCAGCGCAACAGGATTCATGGCTTTCCCTGATATTTGCCTTGGCAATGGTACTACCCTTATTGCTCGTGTATGCAAGGATCATGCGCTTATTCCCGGAAACGGATCTATACGACGTATTTGTAATACTGTTTGGAAAGATATTTGGGAGAATATTCATCGTACTCATCACATGGTACGCAATTCACCTGTGCTCCATTGTACTGCGCAACTTTACAGAATTTCTACAAATTGTAGCTATGCCGGAAACGCCGCAGTTGCCTATGATGCTTTCGATAATAGTTGTCACATTTTATTTGGCAAAAAGTGGAGCAAATATTTTAGGCAAATGGTCTCTAGTTATGTTTATTATCGTAACGCTGACTGTCTTTTTTACCATCTTCATGGCCTTGATGGATATCCATTATGAAAATCTGACACCGGTTTTGGAAAACGGATTGCAAAAAGTGGTAACGGGTGCATTTCAAATCGCTACATTTCCTTTTGCGGAAACGGTGCTGTTCTTATGCATCGCCAGTGCGGTAAGCAAACAGGTCAGCCCATACAAATTGTACACATTTGCATCGCTGGCCGGCGCGGGTATTTTGCTGCTGGTCATTATCCGCAACATTACAATACTGGGGCCGGCCATGATCAATGCTTCCTATTTCCCTTCCTACACAGCGGCCAGAATCTTACATATCGGCAATTTCATATCCAGAATCGAAGGCTCCATCACTATGAATTTCTTACTGGCCGGCATTTCAAAAATGACTTTATGCTTGATGGCAGCCACTAAGGGGGTAGCCAAACTCTTTGCAATAGAGGACTATAAAAAGATGTTAATACCTACCAGTATGCTGGTGGTCGCGTTATGCGCTATTGTATATAAAAGCACTATGGAAATGTTTGGATTCCTGAAATACTATCAGGTGTATGCGCTCCCATTCCAGGTAATCATTCCTTTGGTGGTATGGATAACGGCTGAGATTCATGCAAAAAAGCGATCGGCTTCATAAGGAAAGCGGATTATCCCGATATAGCAAACGGCGCCAATTTGCCCGTTAAGGGTCAAACAGGCACCGAATATAAGATGGACTTATGAAATTCAGCTCAGGCTGATTTCAACCCGTACACAGCGGCCCAGGCACGTCACTTCGTTGATTGCAATTGTTTCGGCACTGTATTCCCGATCATAGCTCTGTAAGAGAAGCTGAAACCCTTCCAGCCTTTTGACTTTTTTCAGCATCCGGCGCCCTTTGACCTCCACCAGCATAATGGCTCCATCGATGGGGCTTGCGGCGGGTACGACCAGAGCCAAATCACCTTGGCAGACACGGAAACCCCGCAGTGCGTCATCAGGCACCAGGTAATAATATACTTTGTCGGGAGCGGCGTTTTCGATATGCCCGTTAAGTACCGGCAGCAGCTTATGGTCGATTTCCTTCATAACCGCGTTATACACCGGAACGCGCTTTAAAACACTGGTGAGGGCATCCAGCCAAACAGAACCTGCAATTCCGTCCTCTGTGCTGGCTATAGGCACTTCCGCCTTCTTAGCCTTGTTTTCCTGCACAACCTTCGTTATGGCGGGCTGCACAGTTTGAAGGTCCACCGTAGCGGCGATATCATCCAGGGTGAAATCCGCTTCCGTCTGCTGCTTAAGCCCAATGCTTTTCAAAATACGCCGTGCCTGGTCGTCGGCAATAATGCGCGTTCCCGCTTCCACATCCACCAAAAAACTTTCCGCCACGCCGCATTTTTTGGCCACCTGCTTATAGGTAAGCCCCTGGCGCAGCCGTTCGGTTTTGATCAGATCGCCTAACCGGCTCATAGATTGTTCCTCCCGTATCGCGTATATTTTTTCACTGCCACTTCAAATCAACGGACCGGCCTAGACCTGGCGATGGTACCTGCTCTCATAACATAGCCGGACCATGCCAGTATAGCATAATTTTACGCATCAAAAAAGACTGGTCTTTATCGCAGTATGTTAAAAAATCTGCATGGTACAGGTCAAAAGCCTTTTCCCTCCATGGAAAGTATGCTATACTAGGCAGTGTGTGTTTTTGCCAGAACATTTTCCGGTAAGGAGGAAACGATTCGATGCAATACTCCAGAGAAGTTGAAGAAATGGTATGCGTCAAAAAGGGCCCGAACCATGGCCCCGCTCCCATCCCTGAAGAGGGTAAATGGGTACAAGCCAGGGAGATCAAGGATATTTCAGGCCTGACCCACGGCGTGGGCTGGTGTGCACCCCAGCAGGGTGCCTGCAAGCTGACATTGAATGTGAAGGACGGCGTCATTCAGGAAGCGCTGGTAGAAACCATCGGCTGCTCCGGTATGACCCATTCCGCCGCAATGGCCGCGGAATTCCTGCCCGGTAAAACCGTGCTGGAAGCACTTAATACCGACCTGGTGTGCGATGCCATCAACACCGCCATGCGGGAACTATTCCTTCAAATCGCCTATGGCCGTACCCAATCCGCTTTCTCTGAGGATGGCCTTCCAATCGGCGCCGGCCTGGAAGACCTGGGCAAGGGGCTTCGCAGCCAGATTGGCACCATGTACGGCACGTTGGAAAAGGGCGTCCGCTATCTGGAAATGGCAGAGGGCTATGTGTTAAAGCTTGGTCTGGATGAAAACAAAGAAGTTATCGGCTACCAGTTTGTGCACCTGGGCAAGATGCTGGAGGCCATCAAGAAGGGCGTCGATCCCAAGGAAGCCTACGAAAAGAACGTAGGCACCTATGGCCGCTTCGCCGAGGCCAAGGAATACATCGATCCCCGCCATAAGTAGACTTAGCAAGGATGAGGTGAGAAAGCAATGGCAACATTTGAAGGATATGAAAGACGAATCGCAAAAATTGAAAAGGTTCTTAATGAATACGGTTTTTCCTCCCTGGATGAAGTAAACGACATGCTCATGAAAAAGGGCATCGACGTGAGCACCATCGTCCGGGGCATCCAGCCCATCGCCTTTGAAAACGCCGTGTGGGCCTACATCCTGGGCGCCGGCATTGCGGTGAAGAAGGGCCTCAAGAACGCTTCTGCCGCCGCGGAAGCCATCGGGCTTGGCCTGCAGGCTTTCTGCATCCCCGGCTCCGTGGCCGACCAGCGTGCCGTAGGCTTGGGCCACGGTAACCTGGCCGCTATGCTTCTTAGGGAAGAAACCAAGTGCTTCTGCTTCCTGGCCGGGCATGAGAGCTTTGCCGCCGCCGAAGGCGCCATCGGCATTGCCCGCACCGCCAATAAGGTGCGCAAGGAGCCACTCCGGGTCATCCTGAATGGTCTTGGCAAGGACGCCGCTTATGTCATCAGCCGTGTCAACGGATTCACCTATGTGAAGACCCAATATGACTATTACACGAGCGAACTGAAAGTGGAAAAGGAAACCGCCTTCTCCAGCGGTGAAAAGGCCAAGGTACGCGTATACGGCGCGGATGACGTAAGCGAAGGCGTCGCCATCATGATCAAAGAAGGCGTGGATGTTTCCATCACCGGCAACTCCACCAACCCCACCAGATTCCAGCACCCAGTGGCCGGCACGTATAAAAAGTGGGCCATTGAAAATAAAAAGAATTATTTCTCCGTGGCTTCCGGCGGTGGCACCGGCCGTACTTTGCATCCCGACAACATGGCCGCCGGCCCTGCCAGCTACGGCATGACCGACACCATGGGCCGCATGCACTCCGATGCCCAATTTGCCGGTTCTTCCTCAGTGCCCGCCCACGTGGAAATGATGGGCCTCATCGGCATGGGTAACAACCCTATGGTAGGTGCTACAGTGGCCGTAGCCGTAGCCGTCGAGGAGCACAGTAAATAATTTTCCTTCGTTCAAACAGGCTCTTTCCGATCTTGGAAAGAGCCTGCTTTTTATTTTCTTTCGTTTTTAAATAAATAATGATATGATGAACGAAGATAGCACAAAAGGGAGGATAATTGTGTGGCTGGAATATCGTTAAGAGAAATTGCAAAAGAGAAGGGTCTTACTTTTAAGGGCAGGTCCATCTTCGGCTGGCTTAACGGGTATTACATCACATTGCGGTATATTTTCGATGCGGTCCGCCTGCATGTCTATCTGCCCGCACAGCCGGCTTCGGAAGATCCAACAGTAAAAGAGGAACAGCAGCACCGCATAAACTCCGTTAGGACAGAGGCTGCGCTCGCTCTTTCGGATACACTAAAGGAGTTCAAGCTTGTCCGCGTCCGCACAATTAACGAAGGTCAATCAGCCGGCGTCGAGTTTAAAGGAAACCTTAAAGCCATGAAAAATCTTAGTGAATTTTTGGATACGGCTACAAAGAGGCTTGCGGTGCTAGGCATATCCACTGACAAGGTATGCAGCCACTGCGCAAAGGCCATGGATCATGATGAGATTCCCGTTCTGATCAGGGAGGATGTATTCCCCATGCACGATCATTGTGCCGATGAAACAGCAATTAAGGAGGCATGGCATACCGATATGCCAAAGGGCAGTCTGCCATTTGGCATTCTGGGCGCGGCCATAGCCGCCATTGTTGGAGCTATTCCATGGGCAATTGTTTTTGCCATGGGTTATATGGCCAGCATCGTCGGCATCTTGATTGGTTGGACTGTGGGCAAGGGTTATGATCTCCTGCATGGCCTTAAGGGCCGTGTGAAAATTGCCGTAGTGCTCCTCTTTATTCTGCTTTCTGTGGCTTTGGGTCAGATAGCTGGCACGAGCTATCAATTATCGCAGTATTACGATGAGACGAAGGCCGGATTAACCCAGTACGAAGAAATGGCATATTCGAAAACTGATGCCATTTTTCTATACTGGACGGAGGACGTATGGGCAGATGCATATGCCATGCAGGAGATACTGTCCAATTTCGGCTTGGGTGTATTCTTTGCTCTGCTTGGATGCTTCCAAATGTTCCGACAGCTTGCACGGGATACGGCGCCGAAAAAGCCGAAACGGCTGGATGCCACCCTCTAAAAAATAATGCGGCGGAACAACTGTTCCGCCGCTCTTATTTTCCTTGACCTGGGGAGCCAGGAATTCAACCCTTATGAGGATTTGGAATTCCGGAAACCAATAAACGTAAGACGATCAATGCCATGTATCCAGGATCTTGATGAACCCTTCCAGGAAGCTGGGCATGCGCACGTCATGAGCGGCCACGCAGTTTATCTTGGCCACCACCTTGCCATCCAGCAGCACACGCACCGTACCCAGCGTATCGCCTTTCAGAACAGGGGCCTGCACGGACTCGGGCAGTTCTACCTCCATGGCCAGTTGCTTTTCCTGGCCCACCTTCAAAAGCATGGAAAGGCCGCTGCCCAGCGCCGTATCCACCATATCCTGGGAGCCGCGGGTCACCTGCAACTGCTGGCCTAATAGATCGCCCTCCCGGGCAATGGTCACACGGCGGTAGGTGGCAAAGCCATAATCCAGCATGGCCCGAGCTTCGTCAAACCTAGTTTGGCTCTTTGGGTTGCCCAATACCACGGCCACAAGGCGCATTCCATTCTTCTCGGCCGTTGCGCTTACGCAGAACTTGGCCTCGTCGGTAGAGCCTGTTTTGAAGCCGTCACAGCCTTCATAAAAACGCACCAGCCGGTTTGTATTGGTCAGGTCCGTAGTACGGCCGCTGGGGTGTTTGAGTGTATCAATCCAGACGCTGGAATACTTGTGGTATGCGGGATGCTTGCCCACCTCGCAGGAGAGCGTCATCACATCTCTGGCGGTTGTGTACTGCCCATCCTGAGGCAGGCCGGTACAGTTGACATAATGTGTATTGGTCAAGCCAAGCTCTGCTGCTCGGGCATTCATGCGGTCCACAAAAACCGCTTCAGTACCTGAGGCATGCTCCGCCAGCGCAACAGCAGCATCATTGGCACTGGCCATGATGGTAGCCTGCAGCAGCGTTTCCAGCGGGTATGCGGTATCCGCGTCCAGCAGCGCCTGGCTGCCCTTTGTGGAGGCGGCATTCTTGGATACCATCACCTGATCGGTAAGTGAAATTGCCCCGTTGTTGATATCCTCCAGCAGGAGCAGCGCCGTCATCAGCTTGGTGATGGAGGCCACCTGCCGCTTCTCATCAGCGTTCTTTTCAAAAATGACAGTTCCGGTGGACACCTCAGCTAGCACAGCGGATGGCGAAGTAAGGGGAACAGGTTCCCCCGTTTCCAACGGTGCGGCCCCCGCCGCGGGTATGATGAGCAAAACGGCCAGCAATGCCGAAAAGAAGCGCATCCCTTTACCCATGATGTATCCCCTTCCCAAGTCAAGCGGTATGCGTTCTTATCATGCCCTGACATGGCCGGGAAAAGGCATGGGATTTTTTGGCATGTTTTACATTCCGCCGATCACCGCATTGATGAGCGCCTTGAACGTATCCTTTACTTGCTCACCTGCAGCCATGACTTCCTCATGGTCAAGCGGAGCGTCCAGGATACCGGCCGCCATATTGGTGATGCAGCTCAAGCCCAGCACCCTCATGCCGCAATGCCTGGCAACGATCGTTTCCGGCACGGTGGACATGCCCACGGCGTCCGCCCCAAGAATTCTGGCCATGCGTATCTCAGCCGGCGTTTCGTAGCAGGGGCCGCCAAACCAGCAGTACACGCCTTTTTGCAAACGGATATTCAGTTCCTGAGCGCACCTGTGGGCAAGGGCTGCCAATTCCCGGTCATAAGCATACGTCATGTCAGGAAACCTGATACCGAATTCATCTAGGTTTGGCCCACGCAGGGGATTGCGCCCAGCAAAATTAATATAATCAGTGATCTGCATCAGATCCCCCGGATGAAAATCAAGGTTCACGCCCCCTGCGGCGTTGGTAACGATCAGCGTCTTCACGCCTAATAGCGCCATTACCCGCACGGGCAAGGTAACCTCCTGAAGGTCATGCCCTTCATAGGCATGAAAGCGCCCCTGCATCATACATACGCTTTTCCCATGAAGCTTTCCCCCATGCCACATGCCGGCGTGGCCTGGTACAGTGGATTCAGGAAAGCCGGGAATATCGCTGTAGGATAACGATTTGGAATCATGAAGGGCTTTTGCAAAGTCACCCAGGCCGCTGCCTAAGATGATGCCGATATCGGCCCTCCCGCAGGCCTCCTCGATCACCTTTGCCGCCTTATGTATCTTTTTGAGCATAAAGTAACCTCCGTATTACAGGATATCGTTCAGGAAGGATTTTGCGCAAAAGCGTTGGGGAAGCCCCAAATACTCCGCAGCCGTAGCGCCGATATCGGCAAACGTATCCCTCACACCCAAATTCACAAGCTTCTTCATTCCTTTGTGCCAGCATAGGATAGGCACATGCTCCCTTGTGTGATCGGTGCCGGGGAATGTGGGGTCCACCCCGTGATCAGCGGTGATAATCAGCAGATCCTCCGGCCCCATGAGGGAAAACACTTCCGGAAGCTTTGAATCAAAATAGGTAAGCGCCTGAGCGTAGCCGATGGGATCGTTCCGGTGGCCATACACCATGTCGGTATCCACCAGGTTGGTGAATAAAAGCCCAGTGAAATCTTCACGCATATAATCAAGCATCGCCTCAATGCAGGCGGGGTTTCCGGCAGCATGATTGCTTTTGGTTAGGCCACGGTGATTGAAGATATCCTCAATTTTTCCTACGCCCATTACCTGCATCCCCGCCGCCTTGGTAGCGTCCAGCAGCGTTTCCCCAGTGGGGTCCAGCGAAAAATCCCGCCTTCTTGAGGTGCGCACAAAGTTGCCCGGTTCTCCTGAAAACGGCCTTGCGATCACTCGGCCTACCGCATGCTTTCCAGTAAGGATGCGCCTGGCTGTTTCGCATATTCCGTAAAGCTTTTCCGGCGGGAAAATCGATTCGTGGCATGCAATCTGAAACACGCTGTCCGCTGAGGTGTATACGATGGGATAACCGGTCTTCAAATGCTCCTCCCCCAGCTCCACCAAAATTTCCGTGCCGGAGGCTGGTTTGTTGCCAAGTGTCTTTGTTCCGATGGCGCTTTCAAATGCATCTATTACATCGAAGGGAAAACCGTTGGGAAAGGTAGGAAAAGGCTGCTTCAGCGTCAGACCGGCCATTTCCCAATGGCCGGTGGTTGTATCTTTCCCCGGCGAGCGTTCCATGGCCTTGCCGAAAGCACCCTTTGCATGATCGAAAGCAGGATAGCCCGCGCCATCTATCTGCCCCAGGCCGATTTTTGCCATGTTGGGCAAGGCTGGCCTCGCCACAGCCACCACATGAGCCATAGTATTGGAACCAACATCGCCATAAGACGCTGCATCGGGCAGTTCGCCAACGCCAACGCCGTCCAGAACGGTCAATATCACACGCTTCATAAAGTCCTCCTTTGGGTTTGTCCCACTTGTATTTTACACAGAGAAAACGAGAATGAAAAGGCTTTTGTGCAATTTTTACCACAAGCTTCACCCTCACCATGCATAAGCGGAAGAAGCTGCGGAAAGATATCGTCAGTATCAACAGCAAGGAGGATGATTATGAAACACAATCCCGATGACCGCAGGGACAACGTGGATCATATCCAAAAGAATATTGACGCCACCATCCGCAATTCCCGGCTGGCCGACGATATGATCGCCAAGGCCTCCGATCCCAAAGCCAAGGAGGCGCTAAAGGACAAAAACGTGCGCAGGAGCCACGCGCTGGACGACATGCGTGAGGAAATCAAAGACGAGGCAAAGCATCAAACAAAGAAAACCTGATTTACTGCGGTGATCTTGTTTATAACATGCTTGATTCTTTTATAGCAGCTATTAGCAGACCATGCTAAAAAACAGGTTGACCCTACGGCATTGCTTACCATAGGAGCACAACCTGCTTTTATTTCACAATAAGCTTTTTACTTACCGGATCATTTCGCTGAGTTTTCCTACCAGCAGATGGATTTGGGGCTTCGACAACTGGGCATCAGCCCCGACCTCATTGCCTTTCACGATCATTTCCTCCGATATGAGTGAGGAGAAAATGATCACCGGGATATTGGACAGCAGCTTGCTCTCCTTGATTCGCTTTGTCAGGTGATGACCGTCCATTTGAGGCATTTCGATATCTGTGATAACACAACTGATCTGTTTTTCGATTGGGCCGTTTTCTTCCTTGAGCCCTGACAGGTAATCCCATGCGTCCTGTCCGTCTTCTTTCATAATGATATTCATATAACCCGCTTTTTGAAGGGCATCAGATATCATTTTGCGCAGCATCATGGAATCTTCCACTACCAGTATGTTGTGTCTGGAATCCTGCAATGCCGGACTGCGGATCAGTTCTGCATCCGCCGCCACGCTGGTGCCGGGATTTATATCCACCATAATCTTTTCAAAATCCAGTATGGTGATTAAGTTGTCTTTCTGCTTGGCGATACCCGTCACAACGCCTTCGCTGTCCCCGAAGATAGCCGTATTAGGCTTTTCAATGGTCTCCCAGGAAATCCAATGGATGCCCACCACTTGATGCACATGGAAAGCAATGTCCGTTTGATTAAACGAAGTGATAACGAAAATATCCTGATCCGGCCGTTCGGAAGCCGGTTGATTCAGGTATGAAGCCAGATCGATCACCGTCAGCAGCTCATTTCTGGGGCAGATGACGCCTTCTACATGGGGCTGGGCATGAGGCATGGGCTGCACCGGCCGGTATTGAAGCAGTTCACGTACTTTGGCAACATTGATGCCAAAGCTGTTTCCCCCGATGCGAAATTCCAAAAGCCCAAGTTCGTTCGTTCCGGATTCCAGCATAATTTCCGTTTTTTCAAGATTCATTAAAACACCTCAATACTTTCCCAAAGCTGAGCCTGCTTTGAAAGCTGCTTTGCTTTTATTTATAGTTGGTTCCTTAAGCAGGGAGATAGCTGCAAGACTGTTCTTTTCATACCCGTTATCCAGCTTGAACTTTCCGACTTCCTCCCGCAATGCAGCAGCCTGAGCAGACATCTCCTCGCTGGTGGCGGAGTTTTCCTCGGCGGTAGCCGCGTTCGTCTGCACGACGGAGGATACCTGATTAAGCCCCTGCTTGACTTGTTCAATGGCGGACGCTTGATCGGAGGATGACTGAAGGACTTTCAAAATGCTCTCGTTGACCAGGTTTTCTTTACTCTCAATATCGTTTAATATCTGTGCGGTTTTCGCCGCTACCTGCGTTCCTTCCTCCACCGTGACTGCCGAGCGCCTGATTAGCTCCGCGGTCTGCTTGGCCGCTTCGGCCGACTTTGCGGCAAGGTTTCGCACCTCATCCGCCACCACGGCAAAGCCCTTGCCTGCGTTCCCAGCACGGGCAGCCTCGATAGCTGCGTTCAGCGCAAGGATGTTGGTTTGGAATGCTATATCCTCTATCACTTTGGTGATATTGGCAATCTGATTTGAGGAAGAGCCGATATTCGCCATCGCTCCAGTGAGTTGCTTCATGCGCTCGCTTCCATCTCTTACGTTTTCGCTGGCTTGTTCGACATATTGAGTGGCCAACTTTACGTTGACGGCATTTTCCGCTGACTGCTCCGCAATCTTTGCAATAGAAGCGTTCAGTTCCTCAATAGAGGACGCCTGCTCGGTCGAGCCTGTTGCAAGAGCCTGGGCTCCGCTGGCAACCTGGGAAGCGCCTGTGCTGACTTGTTCAGCCGCGGTATCGATCTGGCTCAGGGTTCCATTTAGAGACCGGAGGATGGTTTCAAGTGCGCGCTGAATGGGGGTAAAATCACCGATATATTGCACATCAGCCCGTACCGCTAAATTCCCCGCTGATATTTGGGTAAGCTTTTCAGAAATATCGCTGATATACTTCTGGAGGGTAGCGCGGGTCATATGGATGGAGTGAATCAGCATGCCAATCTCGGATGTATCCGGCTCAAGGGAAAAGGCAGAAGACAGGTTGCCCTGGGAAATTTCCCCCATCTCTTTTTCGACGGCGGCAATTGGGCGAAGTACCTTTTTGCCCATGACCAGGAGGGTAATAACCTGCATAGCCGCGATCAGAGCAATCATGACAAAGGTGAGGATTTCCAACACCAGATTGGTTGCCATCAGGGAATTGATCGCATCTTGATTGCGCTGTTCCAGCATATCCATGAACTCTGCCTGGAGCTTTTTGATTTTAGCTATGGATGTCTCGTACTCATTGCCATACACATATTCAATAGCGGTGCTCATTTGGCCGCCCTGTACGTCCTTCATCGCTTTTTCTTCCAATGGTATAAGCTGGTCGGAAATCGTGAGCATCTCATCGATCTTTTTCTGTTCGCTGCCGGCAATACCAATCTTCTTCATATTTTCCACGCCGATGGTAGTGTTTTTTAAATTATTGGCCTCGTTCCAATAATTGTCGTAATGAACCTGATTTCCGGTTGCCGCATAGGCCCGCACTTCATTCGTCAAATAATCGGAGCCGTCCATGAAACGTTTTGCATTTTGCGTAAGCTCGATTTTATTTTTATTTGCCGTATCAATCCTTGTGTTTAGTACGACCACCATAATGAAAGACACGATGATGCCAATAAGAAGCAGAATGGAACTATAGTTCAGGATATAGACAAGTGTAGATTGCTTCATTGCCTTTTTCATGACAGATTTCCCTCCATCCCCATATTTAGTTTAAACTTGGTGACTTCCTCACGCAATGCGGTAGCCTGGGCAGACATTTCCTCACTGGTGGCGGAGTTTTCCTCCGCGGTGGCAGCATTCGTCTGCACAACAGAAGATACTTGATTAAGCCCCTGCATGACCTGTTCAATGGCGAACGCTTGATCGGAGGATGACTGAAGGACCTTCAAAATGCTCTCGTTTACCAGGTTTTCTTTACTCTCAATATCGTTCAATATCTGTGCGGTTTTCTCTGTGATTTGCGTGCCTTCCTCCACTGCAGCGGCCGAATGCCGGATCAAGTCCGCGGTTTGCTTGGCCGCTTCGGCCGATTTTGCGGCAAGGTTTCGCACCTCATCCGCCACTACGGCAAAGCCCTTGCCTGCATTCCCCGCGCGGGCCGCCTCAATGGCAGCGTTCAGAGCAAGAATGTTGGTCTGGAATGCGATATCCTCTATCACTTTGGTGATATTGGCAATCTGTTTTGAGGAAGATCCAATATTTGCCATTGCTCCTGTGAGCTGCTTCATGCGCTCGCTGCCGTCCCTTACGTTTGCGCTGGCCTGTTCAACGTACTGGTTGGCTGATTTTACATTGGCGGCATTATCTACAGACTGTTCCGCTATTTTTGTTATGGAAGCATTCAGTTCCTCAATCGAGGACGCCTGTTCGGTCGATCCTGCAGCCAGGGCCTGGGCACCGCTTGCCACTTGGCTTGCACCAGTCGAGACCTGCTCGGCAGCTGTATTGATCGAAATAAGAGTATTGTTCAGCGAAGAGGAAATGTCCAGAAGCGCAGCCTTGATTGGCGCAAAATCGCCAGTGTAATCATTTTCAATGTTCACACGCAGGTCGCCTTTGGCAATCTGAAGCAAAACGGAGGTTATTTCGCCTATATATTTTTGAAGCACATTGGTGGTCTTCGCAAAGACCTGCGCCAGGTGCCCAAACTCGTCTTTTGCAGTAATCTTTACAGCTGAACTCAGTTCGCCGCGCTCCATTCCCTCGGCAACGCTGATGATGTCCTTCATCGGGCGCAGGGACCTTCTTAGGATCAGAATAACGCCCGTACCGATGATCGCTATTTCCATAAAGCTCAGCAGCATTACGACAAGCACTATGCTGCTTGCCTGCGCAAGGGCCTCCGACCTGGATACAACAAACAGGCTTGATAGCGTATCATTGTGTCCCGTGATTTGAACCGGCGCATGGACGACGTAGGCATCTTCGCCCAAGACCTCATCTTTGTGCTCCCACAGCTTTTCTTCTCCCGAAGCAGCCATGGATAGAATTTCGCTGCGCTCGGCTTGATCCTTCATTCCCTCTCCGAAAGCGCTGCCCATCAGGCCTTTATCCCTCGAATTCGTCAAATACGCGCCGCCAGGTGAGAGCAGTATGTTGTAAGCCTTTGAATAACCCCCAAGGCTATAATCCAGGCTGTTGATGGTTTTGGCCATGATATCACAAGTGGCGACACCCAAAAACGCACCGGATTCGGATATAATCGGATTGCTTACGGTGATCAGCCACTCCGTCTGGCCATTGGTAAGTTCGTACGGATATGGTTCCGTTATATGCGGTGCCTTGTTTCTTTTCACAGCCGCATAATAGTCGCCTTCTTTATAGGCATCGTAATCGTTCAAAATATCTGTTTTCAAATCATATCCAGAGTGGTAAATATAGAAAGATACACCATCAGGCGTATCCGGAAATCCTAGATTTGGTTCCCAGGCGGTATAAACGCCGAATATACGCTCATCCCTGATGATCCCGTCCATCAGCTTCAACATCAGCTCCTGTTTATCTTCTGATGTCATGTCGGTGCTGCTCATTTCCGACATGACTTTGGCAAGCGAAGCTGATTGCTCATGCATGGTATTGAAATAATCCATTGAAAGGTTAGCGTTGTGCTCCGCAAGGAATTTTATCTCTTTTTGAACGTTACCAGAAACAAGATCTGTAAGCTGGAGCCAAAGCACGACCAGTATGCCCGCCAAAACAATTGCTATCATGGCGAGCAGTTGAATGAGCATCTTGAAGGTCAGACTGTTTTTGAACGCGACCGCCCTCGTGTGCAGCATATGCACGGTCGTTGTAGGCTTTTGAAGTGACATATTAATCTGCTCCTCCGCTATTCATTTTACGTAAATCCATTTAACGCTACACTGGTCATCCCTGCTATACTAAATGTATCCTCTCACCTTCTCAATACTTTCCCATATAAGGTGATGCTTCTTTATAAGCCATGGCCGGCTCAACGACCAAAGAAGCGACATCATGAATATCTGTTTCGTAACCGGAATCCAAGGCGAATTTCCCTACTTCCTCGCGCAGCGCTACAGCCTGGGCGGACATTTGCTCGCTTGTTGCGGAGTTTTCCTCCGCTGTAGCTGCGTTTGTCTGCACGACAGAGGATACCTGGGTAAGTCCCTGCTTAATCTGTTCAATGGCTGCCGCCTGTTCTACAGATGCCTGATTGATTCTTGCGATGCTTTCAACGACCATACGTTCCTGTTCTTCCACTTCATGCAGTAACTGCGCGGTCTGCGTTGCGATTTGCGAGCCTTCGGTCACCGTGGTTGCAGAGCGTGAGATCAATTCCGCGGTTTGTTTTGCCGCCTGGGCGGATTTCGCGGCAAGATTGCGCACCTCGTCCGCTACCACGGCAAAGCCTTTCCCAGCATTTCCCGCACGGGCTGCTTCGATGGCTGCGTTCAATGCAAGAATATTTGTCTGGAACGCTATATCCTCAATCACCTTGGTGATGCTTGCGATCTGATTTGACGCGGAACCAATGTTCTCCATCGCTTCTGTAAGCTGTTTCATATGCCTGTTTCCGGCACTCACTCCAGCTCCGGCCTGCTCTACATACCCGGTCGCAACCTTGACATGGGCGGAATTTTCGGCGGCCTGCCCCGCGATCTTTGTAACGGAAGCACTCAGTTCCTCAATAGAGGAAGCCTGCTGCGACGAACCCGTCGCCAAAGCCTGGGCTCCACTGGCAACCTGCGCTGCGCCTGTGGAAACCTGTTCGGCGGCATTGCTGATATTGTGAAGCGTCAGGTTCAGGGCCAGTGCCGTATTCCGCATAGACTTCTCAATGGCGTCAAAATCACCGATGTAATCCAAATCTATTCGAAGCCTCATGTCACCGCGTGACAACTGGCTCAATTTATCTGATATATCCCGGATATAGGACGCGATCATCGCGTTTGTCTTTTTCATGCTCCTGGCCATATTCCCCAGCTCATCCTTGCTGTCATAAGAAATTTCGGCCTGCATGTTCCCCTGCGCCATTTTTTCGTATACCTTTTCAATCTCCTTGACAGGGCTTAAGATCGATCTGCGGATTAAGTATACAATGGCAACCGTCATAAGGACGGAAATCACGGCAGCCGTTATAAGCAGGATCAGGGCTGTATTTGCCGTTGTTTCCCCCACCGCCGCCTGATTTTTCGCTTCTTCATCTGTGACACTGGTAAGCTCATCCAACAGAGCTTCTACCTGCTCAAGAACAGGTACGTATTGTTTCAAAAAAACGTCCTGTGCTTTCAGGGAATCCAAAATTGCGGAACTTAGCAAAAGCCCCGTGATCTGTCCCCTTATGGAAGCCGCCTGATCCAGCAGAGTCTTTATATTCTCAATTTGCTCCTGTTTATCCAGGACGGCAAAATACCCAGAAAATTGAGTGAACGTATCGTGCACGGACTTCGCATCCATACCGGCGATGTCCAGCGCGGTCTTAATCTCTTGTTTATCCTTCTTGATCAGCGCCAGCAGCAGATATCTCTGGACGGATGCCATATCCCTTTTCATGGACCATGTGTTTTCTATGCTTGGTATCGTGTTATTCCCATATAATGTGATTTGATTGCCCATTGTATTGATGCTGGTCAGAGACAGCACAATAATCAACAGCATAAACACAAGCACAAGTCCACAGCCGATGACTAGCTTCATGGTGATGGTTAAATTTTTCATAAATCCTTATCCCCTCTTCGCTTCCGAAGTCATGATTGAGAAATCTGGGCTTCGGCTCATCATGCGTGCGGTACGGCTGCAAATAGGTAACCTCACACGCTTCTATATTTCGCAAATTCCACGGCATTTTTAAGCTCCGCTTTTGATGCGTGCTCTTTTAGCCGAAAAATGGGGACAAGGAGTCCATTTCAGAATCTCAATCCAGCTTGAATTTTTTCACCTCTTCGTGTAATGCGCCGGCCTGTGCAGACATTTCCTCGCTGGTAGCAGAGTTTTCTTCAGCGGTTGCTGCGTTTGTCTGGACGACGGAAGATACCTGGGCAAGCCCCTGCTTGATCTGATCTATAGCAGCAGCCTGATCCATGGATGATTGGTCAATTTTGATGATGCTTTCGCTGACCAATGTTTCTTTTTCTTCCACACTCTTTAATATCTGTGCAGTCTTGGCAGCAATCTGTATTCCCTCGGAAACAGTTCTTGTTGACTGCCCAATCAATTCGGCGGTCTGCCTTGCCGCTTCCGCCGATTTTGCAGCAAGATTGCGCACCTCGTCAGCTACCACTGCAAAGCCCTTGCCGGCATTTCCAGCTCGAGCCGCTTCTATGGCGGCATTCAGTGCGAGAATATTCGTCTGGAATGCAATATCCTCTATCACCTTTGTAATATTAGCAATTTGGCTTGAAGCTGTGCCGATATTCGCCATCGCCTCATCCAGTTTCATCATGTGTTCTCTTCCATTCCTGACAAAACTGCTTGCCTGCCCCACATATTCGGTAGCAGTCTTGACACTTGCAGAATTTTCTGAAGCCTGCCCTGAAACTTTTGCAATGGAAGCGCTCAGTTCCTCAATGGTTGAAGCCTGCTCGGTAGATCCTGCGGCCAACGCTTGTGCTCCACTCGCCACCTGGGATGCACCGGTAGAGACCTGCTCGGCGGCAGTGTTGATATTATGGAGAGTCTCAATCAGGGATGATGAAATCCCAAGCAGGGCGATTTTCACAGCGGCAAATTCGCCCTCATAGGCCTGATCCAGATGAATGCTCATATCACCCTGTTTCATAGAATCCAGAACGGATGTGATTTCGGTAAGATAGTTGTGATAATCTCCAAGTCTATATAGAATCTGGCCCATCGCCTTGGAAAGCTGCCCGATTTCATCCTTTGCGAATGTTTTTTCATCAATGGTAAGCTGAAGCTCTCCCTGAGCGATCCTTTTGCTGATACCGGTAATATATAGAACATTCTTTTTCAAATAATGAATGACATAAACAGCCAACATGGTCAGCAGTAAGGCTATTACAGAAACAAACACAATGGAACTCGCAGTGGTGTCTGCTATCTGGCTCGCAATAGCGGTTGTGCTGCCTTGGGCATAGTCCTCAAGCAGCTCCGTCATCAGATTGATTTGCTCCCTTGCGGCATTGAACGCGGCAAGGTGTTTTTCCGTATCGGTGGCATTGTTTGTCACGGCGTTTGTGTTGTACCACTCGTCAAACATTGCGGTAAACTTCTGATAAAGCTGTTTGAGCGTAACGTTTGCCGTTGGATGCTGAAAGTTTTCGTACAGTTCCTGATTGGCCTTTATTTTGGCATACGCATCATCCATACGCGTTTTTACCTGGGTCGCGTTTTCCGAAAAGTCCGCAGTAAAGCTTTCCATCAATTGAGACACGTTTGAAATAGCACCATGATCCAGTAATTGAGCCAGCTTGTTTTCCGCGTTTTTTGAAAAATCAGACACGAGATTTTCCAACGTTTCGGACGACCTTGCAGCAGCGCCCTGTGACTGCAAATGCGCAAGTTCCTGTGCCGCATTTTTAGAAAAGTCAGCAACAAGGGTCTCCAGCGATTTTGATGGCCTCAAATCATACCCTTGCGTACTTAATGTATCAATTTCCTTTTGAGCGCTTTTGGAAAAATCGGAGACAAGGGCTTCCAACTGCTCCGATGGTCTGGGCGCGGGCTCCTGGGTGCCCAAATAAGTCAGTTCCTGCTTGGCCTTGCCAAGAAAACCGGTGATCAGGCTTTCGAAGGCTATTGTTTGCTCCGAAGCGGACTGGCGGGCCTTTAGTAGCGCAATTTCATCTTCCGCAACATATGCCTGATAAAAATCCCTGTCCGCGTTAAGCAATGCAGCCGTAGGAATATAAAGTTCCTCATACAATGTTCGTTGCGTGTTTTGATTTACTGAGCCAGTCATCGAAATAAATAACAGGGAAAGAACAATTAGTGAGATCATAGCGGGAACAGACATCATTAGCAACTTCTTGGTAATTGACAGATTCTTCATATCATTCTCTCCCTGATATCATAGTTTATCAACTTAGTACTTTCCCAAAGCAGAAGCGGCTTTCAACCCCGGCTTTTTTAACACAGACGGATTCTTAAGCAGAGGAATGGAAGAAATGCTGTCTTTCTCATATCCGGCATCCAGCTTGAACTTCCCAACTTCCTGCCGTAACATGGCAGCCTGGGCGGACATTTCTTCGCTTGTTGCGGAGTTTTCTTCCGCGGTGGCAGCGTTCGTCTGCACAACAGAGGAAACCTGGGTAAGCCCCTGCTTTATCTGTTCAATGGCGACAGCCTGTTCGGAAGATGCCTGATGGATCTTCACGATGCTCTCGTTGACAAGTTTCGCCTTTTCTTCTACATTCTGCAGTATCTGTGCGGTCTGCGAAGAGATCTGGTTACCTTCTGCCACGGTATCTACCGAGCGCCGGATCAGATCTGCAGTCTGCTTCGCCGCTTCTGCCGACTTGCCAGCAAGATTGCGCACTTCATCAGCCACCACAGCAAAGCCTTTGCCTGCGTTTCCAGCGCGTGCAGCTTCGATGGCGGCATTCAGTGCAAGGATGTTGGTCTGGAACGCGATATCCTCTATCACCTTGGTTATATTGGCAATCTGAGTGGAGGCGGAACCAATTTTCTCCATTGATTCCGTCAGTTGCTTCATATGCTGATTTCCGGCATTAACACCTGATACTGCCTGCTCCACGTACTCGGTTGCGACCTTGACGTTGGCAGAATTATCAGCTGCCTGCTCTGCAATCTTTGTTATAGAAACGCTCAATTCTTCCACAGAGGAAGCCTGTTCCGTAGATCCGGTTGCCAGAGCCTGGGCTCCGCTTGCCACTTGGGAGGAACCGGTGCCGACTTGCTCAGTTGCCAAGGTGATTGTTGCAATCATTTCATTCAGGTTCTGAACAAAGGA
This sequence comes from Bacillota bacterium, assembly GCA_023416585.1. Classification (GTDB taxonomy): domain Bacteria; phylum Bacillota; class Clostridia; order Christensenellales; family Aristaeellaceae; genus JAEWAH01. Next base: position 94,719 of record JAEZHM010000091.1, on the reverse strand, counting down.
TGATAGGCTGTTTCCAAGCGCATCAGCTTCAGACTTTACATCAATCTTCGTTGTCAGATCTCGTTCGGCAAGGCACTGAACTGCCTTTACGTGACCCGTAATATAGGCGATCAGCTTATCAAAAGATAAAGCCAATGCTCCGACTTCATCCTTACGCAGTTTTATCTCATAATCCTTTTGTTCAAGAATCTTTTCTATATGGATATCTCCTTCGGAGATCTTCTCAGCAATCAAGGCTACCTTGTTAATTGGATAGCTAAGATTGTTTGTGAGAATTTTGCCCAATAACGCAGATATAGCAATACCAACGACGGTGGCTAATACCATTACAATGAAACCGACTGTAGCCAGGTTTGCATTGCTGACTGAAATCTCGAAAGCTTTTTGAGACAGTTTTGAGAATAAGCTGAGGCAGTTATCTCTAAATTCAATACCCAGATTTCCCATAGTGCCTGCATTACTTACAAAGCTATTAAGGTCATATTTGCTAGCATAATCAAGATTTTGATTCGCCAAAGTGATGTATTGTGACCACTGACCATCAATACTAGCCAATAAATCGCGAAGTTCCTTTGAAACAAGAACACTCTCGCATTTTTTTAATGCATTACTGACACTTGTCATCTCATTACGGGCCGTAGTCACAAGTTTATCGACTTCATCTTGAGTGCTGCCACCAGTCATAAGTTTATCAATCTTTAGAACATCATATCGCAATTGTTGTAATATGACGGCTGCATCACCAGCGTACTGCAGTCCCAAAGTATATTCCTGGTAAAGCATTGAATCTGCGTTCTTAATGCTGAATATATCAATTATGCCGATAATGCTCACCACTAAAGTAATGCAGATGATAATGGTAAAGGCAACCGTTAGCTTTTTCGAAATCCTCATTCCATTTAAACTCTTTTGCATACATTAAATACTCCCTTTAATTATATAATATAATACCATTCAGTATATGTACCCCACACTAGACCGTAAACAGAAATATCCATCATCTATTTTCTTTCATTATCTCCCCCATAATGGTCATTGACTATTTTTCAAAGCCGAAATAGCTTGACTTTATTGAATGTGCTCACTTCCCCCGGTCGATCAGAACAAGATCCATAAACTCGGAGGCGGTGATTTTAACCGGCATCCGGCCGACCTTGTTGAAGGTCAGGTAGTCTCCGTCCGTTTTTACGCTGCCAAATAGCTCCTCATCCCGAAGCATACCGAAGCGCGCAGTATTCAGCCTGGAACGAAAGTCGAAATGAATGGTCGTACCGGTTTTCATGGTCACTTCCAGCTGATAGTCTGGTATCGCACATACACTTTGGAAATAGCCCTCTGCCATTTGTATTGTCTCATTTAGTATTGTAGGAGACAATTCCTTTTCTTGCATACTCCGTTTTGCAGTATTTTTCCCTTTTTCACGGAAATTCGTATTCGATTTTAATGCTTTCTCATGATTACTGATTTCCCTAAGCGTTTTCACGCCGTCCACCTTAGGCATCATAATATCAAGACATATTAACTGGTATGGTACTTTATCCTTCAGCGCCATTAAAAAATCGTCAATCGTCTCCATACCGTCAATGACTTGATCACATTCTCCATATTTCTCCAGAATCTTGCTCAAAAAGTTCCTGCTTACCAGATCATCCTCCACAATCAGTATTTTCACTTGTCAACCTCCTTGTAACGGCCGCTCAACAGATCCATCCTCTTCATGCAATAACCCTTAGCCACAAACCAGGGGAAAAATATCATCAAAAAGTTTACCGGCAGCCTCTATATTGCTCCAGCCTGTAAGTATCTCACCGGAAGCATTGTTATACAGAACAGACCCTGCCTGGCCGGTAATGATCACGCCGTCACCGATACAGATCAGCGTAGCGGCCATGAATATCACCCTGTATGATACCTACAAGTTATGAAGCAATAAAATCATTTATTTACAACATAATCGGCTGCCGGTAGACATCCACAGATCCGGTATTCACGTACATGGTGATGGTCCTGCTATCGCTTCCCCGCAAATCAGCCTTGCGGATCGTAAGGCCCATTACGAGCAGCGCATGCTTCACGGCATCAATGTTCTTTTTCCCAATGTTGTAAATATCCTGCGGGAGAACCGAGTCAGCCCCGCCATACATATGGATATAGAGTTCTTCCTTCTTCAAGCCGAATTTCCGGCACATGGCGTTGATCATCAAAGGGATGCCCGTTTCCGCAAAATAACTCGGTCTCTCAAAACTGTCCCTTAAGTCCATGGGCGCCGGAAGAACCACATGGATCATGCCCGCTGCCTTTCTTGCCGGGCTGTAAGCTGTAACCGCAACACAGGAGGCCAAGGCGAAAGTGCGTACAATATCTTCTTCCCTGTCGGTGACGAGGTATTCTCCCATTCCAACTACAAGTTCCATCGCCGTCACCTGCTAAGAATCTTCGATAGCACCTGGGGAATTTGCCCCAGTGCCGCTTGTGTCTCCACAGCCCCCAGGTCATAGGCCACCTTGGGCATGCCGTACACCACAGACGTCTTTTCGTCCTGCCCGATGGTTCTTGCACCCTGGCGGCGCATGGCAAGAAGCCCCTTTGCACCGTCATAGCCCATGCCTGTCAGTAAAATCCCGACGGCGCATCCGCCTGCCGCTTTGGCAACAGAATCAAATAACACGTCTACCGAGGGGCAGTGACCGTTGACCTTCTCCCCTTGGAAGCACTCCACCTGGTACCGCTTTCCCACTTTTTTGACCCGCATATGCTTATCCCCAGGCGCGACAAGAACCTTTCCAGGGTCCACATAATCTCCCGTCTCCGCTTCCTTGACATGCAGCGCCGTTTGATTATCGAGCCTTTCTGCAAACATTTTCGAAAAAACCGGCGGGATATGCTGAACGATTACAATTCCCGGGACCGTAGGCGGAAGCGAGCTCAAAATACTGTAAATTGCTTCTGTACCCCCGGTGGATGCACCGATGGCAATAAGGCAGCTTGCGTCATGGGACATATTTCCAGTAACATTTGTCCTTTCAGGCCTGCGCTGCGGCTCCTTGACGGTTGATGCGGTTTTGATTTTTTGAATCAGATCGCGCATAAATGTTTCTGCTCCCTTAGGGGATTGATCCGGTTTTACCACAAAATCGACGGCGCCCGCCTCCATGGCCTCAAATACCACTTGGCTTACAGCGCTAACCATAATGACTGGAATAAAGTATTGCGGCAAAAGCCTTCTTATAAATTCGATGCCATTCATTTTAGGCATTTCCACATCACAGGTGATAACATCGGGGCGCGTCTCAATAATCTTGTCCCTGGCCTCAAAGGGATCGCCCGCTACGGCGGCCACCTCTATCTGAGGATCGGATGATACGCCCCTGGCGATCAATTCACGCGATACCCTGCTATCATCAACGACAAGTACCCTGATCTTCTTTTGATTTTCCAGCATGCCTACTCCTTTCGATATACGGCGGGCATTACATATTTGTACTTTGTCGTCTCACGGTTCAGCCCCTCCGAATGCCCTATAAACAAAAAGCCTCCGGGCTCAGTAACATCATAAAGCCGCTGAACCAGTTTATCTTTTGTGTCATTGTCAAAATAAATCATTACGTTTCTACAAAATATGACATGCATTTTCCGTTTGAAGGGAAATACGGAATCCATCAGGTTCAGATTTCCGAAGATCACCTCATCCCTTAACTTGTCGGAAAGTATATAATTTTCGGCGTCATATTCCTTGAAATACTTCTGCCGCCACAGCGCAGGCAGCTCAGCTACTTTCTCCTTGCCGTAAACTCCGGCCCGAGCGACGGACAGCACGCCGGAAGAAATGTCGGTGGCCAGAACTTTCGTATCCCATGCCGCTTTTTCAAGGCCGAAAAACTCATCCATGATCATAGCCAGCGTATAGGGCTCTTCCCCGGTGGAGCAAGCCGCGCTCCAGATGCGCAAATCCTTGTTCTTCACCGTCTTTTGAAGATAGGGCAGCACCTTATCGTTAAAAAACTGAAAGTGCACCGATTCCCTCATAAAGAAGGTATAGTTCGTGGTAAGCTTATCAAGCATCTGGGATGCCGCCTGACCTGTTTTATCCGCCGTCACATACTGCAGGTACTCCGTCAGGCTGTTCATATTCATGCTTGATAGCACATGATTCAACCTTCCGGCCACCAGCGCCTTTTTCTCATTTTTGAAATGGATGCCGTAATTGTCTTTGATATAATCGGCAAACTGCCTGAACTCCTGTTCCTTGATTGCTACCATCGGTTCTCCCGCCTTAAAGGAGAAGGAGGGCCTATAAGACTCTCCTTCAAGCCTTTCTTCTTTCGATCTGGCCAAAATGATAAAAAGCCATCAAGACATGGCGCGCAGTGTATCCAGCGCCTCATCCGCCAAAAGCCTCTGGCAGTCCAGCAGCAGTTTCACGCTGCCGCCCGCTTTCCCAATCCCTTTGATATACCTGTGACCGCCCTTGTTGATTTCCGGCGGTGGGGCGATATCCTCATCCCGCAAGGCAATCACTTCCGAGACGCTGTCCACGATCAGGCCGATAGAAACATCGTCGGTATCGATCACAATGATACAGGTTCTGTCATCATATTCCCGCACTTGCTTCTTGAAACGGAGCCTTGCGTCCATGACGGGGATGATCTTTCCCCGAAGGTTGGTGATTCCCTTCACATACTCCGGCATTTCGGGAACTTCGGTGATCGGCTGGATCCCGATAATCTCGGTAATATATCTGATCTCCATACCGTACAGTTCGTTCCCCATGGAAAAAATCAGGTATTTCCCCTTGAGCGTATCTTCATCCTGCTCTACTAAGTTCAATACATCAGCCTGCGCCATCTTGTTATCCTCCTTTGTAATGATGCTAAGAATAAATATGGAAATTCACATGTTGATCAGGCCACCGATGTTCAGGATCAAGCTTATGCTGCCATCTCCCAGAAGTGTGCAGCCTGCCAGACCATCCACCTTTTTCGTGTTTTTAATATAGTTCGGCAGCGCCTTGACCACCACCTGATGCTGGCCCAGCAGCTCGTCGGCGAAAAGGCACATGCTTCTGCCATCCTGCTCCACCATTAGCATGATCCCGCGGGTAAGGTCAGTGATATCTGTTTTCACTGCATACACCTTGTGCAGGCGGAGAATGGGATAGCACTCCCCACGGACCATAATCATTTCATTGCCGTCGGGATCCTGCACGATATCCTTTTCCTTAGCCTGGAAGGTTTCCTGAATGGAGGTGGTGGGGAGCGTGTACTTGGCGTTGCCCACCCTGATATTCATACCGTCGATGATTGCCAGCGTAAGCGGTATTTTCAGTGTGGTGACCGTACCTGACCCCTGCACACTGTCTATGGATACCGAGCCGCCGATCGTTTCCAGATTCTTGACAACAACGTCCATACCTACGCCTCGGCCGGAAAATTCCGTCACGTTTTCATTGGTGGAAAAGCCGGGAAGGAAAATCAGGTTGTAAATTTCCCTATCAAGCATTTCGTTTTTCGATTTGGTGAGCAAGCCATGCGACGCGGCCTTTGCCAGTATCTTATCCTTGTCAAGCCCTTTCCCGTCATCCCTGACGGTTACTATGACATCGCTGCCGGCATTTTTTGCCTCCAGTGTAACCTGCCCGGCCCGTGCCTTTCCGGCGATGGTCCTTGCATCGGGTGATTCAATGCCATGGTCAACGGCATTTCGCACAAGATGCATCAGCGGGTCGGATATATGCTCGATAATGTTCTTGTCCACCTCGGTTCCTTCCCCGATCAGCGTCAATTGCACTTCCTTGTTCAGCTTCCTGCCCATATCCCTTACAATGCGGTGCATCTTGTGGAAAGTTGCCGACAGGGGTACCATCCGGATGGACATCACCATATCCTGCATTTCCCCGGTGATCTTCCTAAGCTGGCGCGCCGCCTTATAAAAGCTGTTCAGCTGCAGGTTTTTAAGCTCGGGATTCTGGGTGACCATCGCTTCGGCGATCACCATTTCACCCATCAGATCCATAAGTATATCCAGCTTCGCCACATCGACGCTGATGATGTTCTGCTGCTGATGGGAATTCTTTCTCTCCGCCTGTCCGTGCTCTGCCTGCTCCTGCTCATGCTGGGACTCTTTGGGCGTCTGCGCTGATGGCTCTTTCCCAGTTTTCTTTTCAGGTTCCGCAAACGATTCGGACGCCTGATCGTTGCTCAATTCGGTAAGTTCAATGTCGCGGACAAACGGGGTATTCATAAAGAATTCATGCAGTTCCGTAAGGCCCTTGTCGGTCTTTAGCCTTACCTTGAAACCCTGATCCCGAATGGTCTGCACACTGTCGTTGTTTTCCAGGATATCCTCAGGATAGTAGAGGAAATCCTCCGAAATCTCCTTGATGCTTTGTACTATGGCATATGCCCTGATATTTTCCATTTCGCAGCCTTCCTCAAAATAGAAGACTGCCTCATACCCTCTTAGGCTTAAAGCGCTTGCATCCTTTTTGGAAGAAAGATAGTTCTGCTGCGGTGCGGGACCGGGGACGAGGGCTTCCTCCTTCTTTTCTGCTTTTACCTGCGCAGGATGCTCTTCCCCCTTGATGGAAGATAGAAACCCTTTGATGTTTTCAACCAGACCGGAAGGATCGCCATCCAGTCCATCCGCATTTTTTACCTTCTCCAGTTCCAGCTTGATAAAGTCTACGCCCTCCAGAACGAGGTCCGAAAGAGCCGCATGGTCGATATGCTCAGGCTTCTCTTCGCGTATGTAATAGAAGAGGTCTTCCACAGCATGCGCCAGCGACGCCAGGCTGTTAAAAAGCATCATGGCGGAAGAGCCCTTGATGGTGTGCATGATCCTGAAGATTTCATTGACTGTTTCAGATGAAAAGCCTCCGGATTCTTCGCTTGCCAGTATCAATTTCTCGAGCTGTTCTACGTTTTGTGTGGTCTCATATATGAATATGTCAAGCATTGGTTCATTTGAAAATCCATTATCCAATCTGCTTCCCCCTTTTGTGTTCTGCCTGAATCTTTCAATTCATGCTTCGTGTGTCCTCATTTTTTGAGCCAAGTTACACTTTGCTACACAGAAGAATACCGCACTTTTCCATTTTCCGCATACTCTATTTCAGGGTATCTTTTTATATATCGTCAAAATTCTTTCGAATTCAACTCGGATTTTGAATGAACGTCAAGTTTACTATATACATTTCTCAAGATCGTCCTCACAGTAGCTTCCGAAATAAACAGCCTGCCGGCGATTTCCTTAGCGCTGAATCTTTCCTTAGCCAACATGGCAATTTCTCTTTCCCTTGGTGTCAAAGAAGATTTTGTCTGAAGAACAGCCTTTCTGATTATGCCCGCACCCCGTTCCTGACGCTTCATAAGCGACTTTAATGAATTGAGGCCGCTTTCACTAAAATCATCCTCAAAATCCATCATCATCTGTTCCGCAGGGAAAAGGGCATTATTACGATTTTGGGATGTACGGCCGGCCTTCGGATACGGGGATATGCTAATAGTAGATTCCAGCAGAGAGCTCATTTCCCCCCCTTGCTGGGCAAAAGGCATATAGATTTTATCCGGCAGTGCAATTGTCAGCGCATCCTTTAGATGCGCCTTCGCTTCCAACGTATTTCCACAATTGTGTTTTGCGATGGCAAGAAAGATGAGATGATAAAGCTGCGGCATAATGCAGTGTACATTTTCTGTTACTTTTCCGATTGAATCCATATGTAGCTGTGATATACCAAAAAGCGCATTATACTTCCTGTCCATCAGCAAAAGTTTGGAGTAAAGCGTCAAAGCGGAAGCGGCGGAATGAGCATACAACACCTTTTTGATGCTCTCCATATCGTAAAGCCATTGGGCCACGTTTTCCTTATTCCCCAACACCAGGCTGATGATGGACAGACACAGCTCCGCCAGCCGCAACACATAAAGATTGGAGTTTTCGTTTGCATAACCCTGAATATTCTTTATTGCGCTTAAATACTCATCCACATCCCCACGAAGTATGGCAATACGTGCAAGCGTAAGCTCCGCGCAAAGGCAGACATTGACCTGCTGAAAGCTCCGCGCTTCATACAGCGTCTTGTGGCACATGACTTCAGCCTCATCATCCTCGCCCCGCATAAGCAAGGCCTCCGCCCGTATAACGCTGTCTAAACCAGCGCAAAGGCCCCTGGTCAGTTTGCAGAAGTAAGGAAGGCACTCATCCATTGCCTTCATGTCTTCTTCCAGCGTTCCGGGCTTCCGCCAGAACATGGACAGTACCGAGGTACTTCCAAATATCCAAGGCATGCTGCCCATGATCATGCTGCTGGGTTCGCCCAAGATCTCCAGCGCATTTCGTATGCAGTCGTTCATCTTTCTGATGTCGTTGTAATATGTGAATGCCGTCAGCAATGCAAATTCGCCCTTCAGCTTTCTGCGTTCCTCCGGGTTTAAGCTTGAGCCATTTTCAATAACAGGACCGATCATCCGGCTAAGCTTTTGAAACATTTCCATCCGCCCATCCAGTATCATTAAGTAAGCGAATGTCAATATGGCAACAGGATACATGACAAACATTTTTTCAGGAGTTTCATTTATAAGCGAAACAATGAATTCCAGAATGCTGTTTTCCTTCTGGTTCCCAAGATACTGACCGTCACACGGCATGGACAAAATAGCATCAAAATCCTTAACCTTCAAGTAAAACTGCGCGGCCAGATAATACTGGGATACAGCAGCGCAAGATTTGCCGGCCAGATGAAGCATTCTCCTTTGAAAGTCCTCCGGCTGCAGAAAATAAAATCGGTTACGCAAATAGTCCTGCAATATGCTGTGTATAGTATAGCTGTTCTTGTCCGGAAAAAAGCGTATGAAATCGTTGGATTTAAGCAAGTCTTCAATATGGATCGGCAGCGCATCCGTGCCCAGCATGATCGCGGCCTGGCGGGCAGTAAAGCTGTCCAGTACCGAAACGGAAAGCAGAAACTCCTTTTCCTCGGACGTCAGCCTATTCCAAATGGCAGTTTCCACCAAATGTTCAATATCGGCAGAATTGTCAAAGGAACCGGTTTCCTGAAAACTGATAATTTGAAGCCGGATGGCGGATACCCAGCCCTCGGTGTTGCGGTAAACACTTTCCAGCTCATCACCGCTCAGCTTAATTCCCTCCATGCGGAATAGGCTGGCGGTACCTTCCCTGTCAAAAAAGAATGCAGAGGAATCAATGGTATTGATATTGGCATTGTGGATGGAATACAGCTGCTTGGTGCGAAGCTGCTGCGTGATGAATATCATGTGAAGGTTTAAGCATCTGTGCATGGAAAATACACTCATCAATTCACGGGGAATATCACAGTTAACAAGCTGATAGTTGTCAATCACCAGATATGTTTCCGCCTGGCAGCTAAAATCCCGGAGCAGCGCCATCATATGCAGCAGCGTATCCATCGTGGGCATTTCCAGGCTCGTAAGGTTTGCGGCAATTTTGCTGTTTACATTGGCCAGCAGTTCGCATATGCCCTTCCAAGCCATGGATGCCGGTTCACCAAGGCAGGTATACCAATATTCCCTGGCATCGGGTGGAAGATTTTCCCTCAAATATTCCCTGATGGCTGTCGTTTTTCCGAACCCTGATGGCGCCTCTACAACCGTAAGGTGATAATGCGGTATTTGAGCAAGCTGTCTTTTTAGCTTGGGTGAAAAATAGTACACCCTATGTGGACATGTTTTATTAATCATAATCCTTCCCCCATTCTGCCATTGGGGGAAATCCCTCTTTCGTACGCAATATTCATTTCGCGAAAACTATACATAGTGTACACCATAATTCGACAATTCTCAATCATATTGCAAGGGTTTCTCCACAATCTTCCCTATGGTTTTTAATGGAATAACATGCTGGAACAGCCCCTAAATCGTTTGTGGACTCGTCTTCAAATACAAACTGACCTGCCCGTATTATTGATCAGTTCTTTTGCCAACTTCAGGCGCCGCATTTCACCGCCGAAATAATATTCTGTTTATTATCAAAAAAACTTGGTTGAAGTGAATATCTTCAGCCAAGTAAATGATAGGGGTATGCTATGCTAAATCCCTGCATCAATGATAAAACTAAGAAAGCGTTATACAAATTCCCTTTGCCTTATATTAGTTTCACGGAGGAGAGTCTTCTTTCTGATTGTCCTTTTCATTGGGTTTCGTATTGTTTTTTATACCGAATTTTCCCTTTATGTATTGTCTTAGTGAGTAAATAGGCCAAAAACCATTCCAATTGTCCATACGTTATCACCTCCCACAATAGTGTCTCCAGTCAATGCTTACAACATGATTCCAGTTCATAACACAAACCCGGAATAGATAACAACACATGCGAAAAATAGTAAGTTTACTCATAAATTCTCTTTTTCGCTTAATACCAAAAAAACAAAACCCTCGATTCCCACATCACGAGAAAAATCAGAGGGGTTGTGTTGGTAAGAGTGTTCATAACGAAAAACTCGGAAACCGATGTAAAATAAAGGGTTTCGGCAGCAGGAAGACGGGTATTACACCACTATATTCTCTAAGCAAACCGGAAAATTGGAATTTATCCTATTGCCTCCATGATATCATGCTCAATATCAGTAACCCACTCTTGCGGCGCGTTATCCATATTGAGAAGTCCAAGCATGACGGGGATATCCGCAAGCTTGGCAAGCCGTAGCCAGTCTGATGGGAGTTCGCCATACCCATCAGCAAATGCTCTATAAACCTCTTCATTGATATATTTCTGCACTGAGGGCGCCTTGTTCCGAAAGAATTTGCCGATGTCGCGGAAACGGCTTTCTGCCAATGCGTACTCAAAGTCTATGAAGTATACTTTACCATTGGATATCAGAATATTACCATTGCTCATGTCCCCATGACATAGAACAAAGTCACAGTCGATGCGGTTAAAAATATTACTATTTCGCGCCATACATATTTGCAGTTCATCTCGAGTAATGGCAGATAGACGAGTACCAGCCTTTCCTGCCAGTAAAGCAGATATCAACTCCGGTGTGCTTTTACCTGAGTCTATCAACTTAAAATCCCGGTCTAGATGTCCGCTTTGTTGATAATGCTTCTGATGGATGACCGATAGCATTCTTCCGATTTCACGAACTATTTCCGCAGGGTATCCATGACTGGCTTTGACGTATTCGGAAAGCGTCTCGCCGTTTATGTACTCCATAATGGCATATGGGTAAGGGCAAAGTTTACGGCTGCCATCATAAAAACAGAGCGAAGGAATACGGATGCGTTTCCCGAGATATGTATACATCTCTGATTCTATGTTTTGGGCATTGCCGGAGTATATTTTCAAAAGATATTTGCCTGTATCGGATGTAATGCAGTAATTGCTTGTACTCATGCCACTATGAATAGGTGTAACTACCTCAGTGATCATAGATTTGTCAAATGCCATGAGTAAAGTGGCAGCAACATTTTTACTGATTTCATAAAACGAATAAATGCGTTCTTCCTGTGCCACGGTTTGCCTCCATCAAATCCCTGCTTATCTCTCCACTAAATCGGTACACTATCTGTTAAATTATAGCACAAAATAAAAATCGTTTCTGCAGAATGATTGCTCAATTCCTGTAGAAACGATTTTGGTGCCGAAGGCGGGACTTGAACCCGCACGTTCTCGCGAACAATGGATTTTGAGTCCATCACGTCTGCCATTCCATCACTTCGGCGTGTGACGAAAGGTATTATAACATGTTTCCAGTGGCCGTGCAATAGCCAGAATACGCATTTTTAAATTTAACACGGAATGCTCATTTTGAATCTAGTGCGAGACTTTTCCTACTTTCCAATCCGCTTCAGGAATTCCGCCTCGTTCATTACGGGAATACCCAGCTCCTGCGCCTTTTGAAGCTTGCTGCCTGCATTCTCCCCGCACAGCACGAAGGATGTTTTGCGGCTGACGCTACCGGCAGCCACGCCGCCATGTTTGCGTATAAGGTCCTCCGCATCGTTCCGGGAAAGGGAAGGCAGTGTGCCGGTCACCACCGCGGTAAGGCCATGAAATACCCCGCCTTCCGCCTTTTTTGCCTCCTGCGGGGAAACACCCGCATTCAGCAAGCGATCAATCATTTCTATATTCTCCGGAAAGGAGAAGAAATCCACGATGCTTTGGGCCACCACATCTCCCACCTCGGGGATATCCGTCAATTCCTGCAGGCCAGCAGCCTTAAGTTTGTCCAAGGAAGTAAAATGATTGGCAAGATCCCTAGCGGTCTTGCGGCCCACATTGGGGATGCCCAGCGCAAACAGGAAGGCGTCCAGAGGGCAGTGACGGCTTCCTTCCAACGCTTTTAAAAGATTATCGGCCTTCTTATCCTTGAAACCTTCCAGAGACAGCAATTGCTCCTTCGTAAGCGAATACAGCCCGGCGGGGTCCCGAAGACCGATTACGTCGTACAAAAGGCCGGCGGTCTTCTCTGAAAAGGTCTCAATATCCATGGCATCCCGCCCGGCAAAGTGGGCGATTCGCGCCACCGCCTGGGGCCGGCAGGCAGCCCTGTTCATGCAGTACAGATGTGCACCCCGCTCTGTAATGGGCCCGCCGCAGGAAGGGCACTTATCCGGCTTATCAATTGCCGTCTCCCCCTCTTCCGGTTCCCCCATCCTTCCCATGATCTCAGGAATCACATCGTTGGAGCGGCGGATCCACACCTTGCAGCCGATGGCCACCTTCTTGCGCTGGATGTCGCCCCAGTTGTTCAGCGTTGCCCGTTTTACGGTGACACCGCCAAAGTCCACCGGTTCCAAATGTGCCAGGGGCGTCAGCTTTCCTGTCCGCCCAGGTTCCCATACAACGTTCAAAAGTGTGGTGATATTCTCTTCCGCTTCGAACTTATAAGCCAGTGCCCAGCGCGGGAATTTGTCGGTATACCCCATAGCGCTTCGCAAGGCGAAATCCGATACCTTTACAACCGCGCCGTCGATCAGAAAATCAAGGCTCTCGCGGCTGCCGCTGATTTCCCGGATGCGATCCTGAATCTCATCGATGTTTTTTGCTTCCTTACGGTAGGGGCTCAAGGGGAAACCGTTTTCCTGAAGGAAAGCAATCATCCCCGCCTGATCCGTATAGGGTGGGCTTATTGCCCCGTTCAAATTACTATCAGATTCGGGAGGAAAAATGGTACCGACCTGATAAAAAAACGCGTCCAGCTTACGTGATGCGGTGACGGCCGGATCCAGGTTCCGAAGTGCCCCCGCCGCGGCATTCCGCGCGTTTTTTAAAGGTTCAGGTGATGTTTCGTTGTACTTTTTCAAAACCGACAGGCGCATGATGCATTCGCCCTGCACCTCCAAAAGCCCCTGATACGGTATAGTGAGGGGCACGGAGCGCACGGTTCTGGCTTGGGGTAAAATCGCTTCGCCCACCTCACCGTTTCCCCGGGTGGCGGCCTGCACAAGCTCCCCATGGTTGTAGGTCAAGTTCAGTGTCAGCCCATCGAGCTTATATTCCACATAGTAAGAAACCGCGTCATGAACGCCAGCCTGGGCAGCCAGTTTGTTAGTCCTAAGCACCCAGCTTTCAAGCCCGGCCGCATCCTGCACCTTGTCCATGCTCCAAAGCCTGCTTAAGTGCCTGTGCTGCAAAAACACATTAAGCGGCTGTCCGCCTACCCTGTGGGTCGGCGAATCGGGAAGCCGGACTCCCGTCTCCTTTTCCAAAAGGACAAGCTCATCATAAAGCTTGTCCCACTGGGCATCCGATATAATCGGGTCGTCTTTGTCGTAATACGCCCGGCTCGCCCCATTTATTTCGTCTACCAAAGAACGCATGCGCTTTTTCGGCGGCAAAGCTTGCTTCCCGTTTTCAAAAGACATAGTCCCCTACTCCCCTACCTTCACAATGGGTGCGATGCTTAAAGAAAACTCCTTCACTCCGTAGGCTGCAAACTCAATGACGATGCGCGCTTCTGCACCGCTGCCGCGAACCTCGATCACGTTCCCCTCGCCAAACTTTTTGTGCATCACCCTGTCTCCGGATGAAAACAGGCTTTGCATGGCTGTCTTTTCCAAACTTCTGGCCTGGGAAGGCGCAAACCCTTTCTGTACGCCGGGAATCCCCAGCACCTGGGCGTTTTGCGCAATCTGCGGCACGCCAAAAGATAATTCATGAGGCCGTGCGGAACGGGCGGGCTTTGCAGGAGTGGGACGCTGCTGCTGCCTTACGCTTCCAAAGGATTTTTCCATTTTGGAAATCCACTCATCGTCCAGCAATCGCTTGGGAATCTCATTCAAAAACCGGGAGGGCGGATTGTGATTGAGCTGGCTGAAAATCATGCGCTGGGAGGCATAGCTCAAATATAGACGGCGCTGGGCACGGGTAATGCCCACATAGCAAAGGCGGCGCTCCTCCTCCAAGCGGTTCTCGTCTGTATTTGAGCGGCTGGAGGGGAACAGACCATCCTCCAGGCCTGCCAGGAACACGATGGGGAATTCCAGCCCTTTGGCGCTGTGCAGCGTCATAAGAGTTACGTACCTGGGGCTTTGTTCAGACTGGTCCAGGTCTGTGACCAGTGCCACATTCTCCAGAAAATCCTCCAACTGGGGGTTTTCCGCCTGGTGTTCAAATTCCTCCACCGCGCCCACAAACTCCTGTATGTTTTCCAAACGGGTTTGGGCTTCTTCCGTATCTTCACGCTGATATTCGGCCATCAAGCCCGTTTCCGCAAGAACGGCACGCACGAATTCCGCAAGGCCCATGCTTTCCCGCATGGCCACCAGCCGGTTCATGAGCATGGCAAATTCTCCGACACACTTTCTAGGCCTTGCGGAAAGGGTATCTGGCATGTCGTTCAGCGCGCTGAAAAGAGGCATATTATTCGTTTGAGCATGCTCTGCCAATTCTGCAATGGTGGCATCGCCGATAGCCCGCTTGGGCTGGTTGATGATGCGCCGCAAAGACACATCGTCGGCCGGGTTAATGACCACCCGGAGGTACGCGATGATATCCCGCACTTCCTTGCGGTCGTAAAAGCGCAGGCCGCCAAACACCTTGTATGGAATGCCGGCCCGGACCATCATTTCTTCCAATACGCGGCTTTGGGCGTTGGTACGGTAGAGCACCGCCATATCGCCGTAGCTCTCGCGGCTCAAGGTCAGCTGGTGCATCCTGTCGCAGATCCAGGCGGCTTCCTCCCGCTCATCCCCTGCGCAGAATACCTTAATGGGTTCGCCTTCGCCTATTTCCGTCCACAGCGCCTTTTCCTTGCGGCCTACGTTGTGGGCAATCACCTGATTGGCTGCATCCAGTATGTTAGCGGTGGAACGATAGTTTTGCTCCAATTTGATGACGGCAGCATCGGGAAAATCCTTCTCAAAATCGAGAATGTTCCTGATGTCCGCACCGCGCCAACCGTAAATGGATTGATCGTCATCCCCTACCACGCACAGATTGCGGCTCTTTTGGGTGATGAGCTTCACAAGCATGTACTGCGCGTAATTGGTATCCTGGTATTCATCCACGTGAACGTACTGGAAGCGCTCCCTGTAACCTTCCAAAACGGGAGGATGGTCGGCAAACAGTTCCAAGGTGCGCATGATCAGATCATCAAAATCCAACGCGTTGGCGGCGCGCAGCTTTTCCTCATATAACTGGTATGCATCGCTGATCAGTTGGCAGCGGTAATCCTTGTTGGACTCCCGGAACCAGTCGGATGGAGACATAAGTTTGTTTTTTGCGTCGGATATTTTGGTCTTCAACTCCCTGGGCGGCAAAAACTTTTCGTCCAGGTTCATTTGCTTCAATATTTCCTTGATAACGCTGCTTTGATCGTCGTCATCATAAATGGTAAAGGCCCTTGTATAGCCCAGCTTTTCGATATCTCGGCGCAGGATGCGGGCACAGGTGGCATGGAAGGTGGAAATCCATGCCTCTTCCGCCTTTACGCCCACCAGCTTGCTGATGCGCTCCTTCATTTCCTTGGCAGCCTTGTTTGTAAACGTAAGCGCCAGAATTTGCCATGGCGGAACGCCGTGGTCGATCAGATTCGCCACGCGGTATGTTAGCGCGCGGGTTTTGCCACTGCCCGCGCCTGCAAGAATGAGCACCGGGCCCTGCAAAGTCTCCGCAGCCTGCCGCTGCTCTTTGTTCAACGCCTGCAAATCCATGTTCGTTATCCTCTGTCTTCCTCAATCTTGTGTTTTACGCTTCTGCCGTTTCAGTTGGGAGCGGGAGCATTTCCTTTGCCGAAAGGTCATCCAGCACCTTCTGATAGCCGCCGGCACCGTAAATAAGCGAACGGTTAACCCGGCTGATGGTGGCAGTGCTGGCCCCTGTCCTTCGGGCGATCTCCTGATAAGTCACCCTTTCCCTGAGCAAACATGCCACATGTAGACGCTGGGCAATGCTTTGCAATTCCTGTATGGTACAGACATCCTCCAAAAAACGGTAAGCGTCCTCCGGCCCGGATAGGGACAGAAGCGCTTGAATCAAAAGATCGGTTTGCGAAGTTTGAATCTTTGGCGTAAACATGTAGGCATCCTCCCACCACGGTTTGCTGTCGCCCTCGAACAAAAGCCCGCTGAAATCGGCGGGCGCAAAGATGCCTGAATGGAAAGATATTCTCAATGAGATTATATCACATTTTTCGCCTAAAGGAAAGGCAAATTCATAAAGGAAGGAGGGAAGGAGATTTATGAAAACCTCCCTCCCAATATCTTGCCCGTATCAATTTTAACTTATATAAGTGAAACGCCACCTCTTTATAGCAAAAGCGGGTTTTTAAGCCCGCCGTTTATTACTTTTGCGGCTTCTTGCCGAACAGACCGCCCGTCATTTCGCTGACGTTGCGCTTCAGCTTATTCACAGTGCCCTGCTTGGAACCTGTAGCAATAAGCGCAAATATCACCAGCCCTGCCACGAATACCCCAACCACCCACAGGATGCCGCTGCCTGAGCCTGAGTTGTCATTTTCTGATGGCGTAGCCGTGTTTTGGGCGGTTGCCGCATTGTTGTTGCTCGGGCCCACATCGCTGGCAGACCCCGCAGCGCCGGTGACACCGCCATACAGAGTTTTGTTGATCACATTGGCTATATGCTTGGTGGAAGCCGCGGCCCGTTCCTTGCTGGTGGTATGGGTACCGAACTCCAGCAGCACGCTTCTTGGCGACAGGTCCTGGTTGTAGCTGCCTTTGCCGATAAAGATATCTTTGACTAGTCCCGGGTATATTTTATCGCTTACCGCCTTCAGTTGGGTGGCAAACTTTTTGTTGGCGGAAATATTCTGATTGCTTCGTCCCACCTCCAGGCGTATTTTTGATACATCCTCTCCGGCCACCTTGGCGGTGTACTGCTTGGGATCGGGGATGCCATCCCTGTGAATATCGAAGATGGCGTCCGGCTGTGTCTGCAAAAGCTTCATAGCGGTTTGACGGCTACGCCGGTAAGCTCCTGAATCGTGGGGCTCATGGGTGGCGGTACTGTATTCCACGCTGATACCCTGCTTTTCCAATTCCGATTTCAACGCCGCAGCCACATCGTAGATTCCGCCGTTTGCAGGCTTGGCGCTTGAACCGTCGCTGGGCACATAGCTTTCATCACTGTGGGTAACATAGAAGGCAACCTTTTTCTGTTTTCCTGAGGCGGATACGGGCAGGGATGCATCCGCGTCCAGCCATGATACATCGGGCATATCATACATGCCCAAATTCTTGGCAACTCCCGTCTTTTTTGCAGCATCGACTGCCGTCACTTCAAAATGGTGGTTGTCCTCGCTGATGTATTCATCCCCAGTTTCCAGCGTACCGCAATAGTAGGTGATCAGGTTCCCTTGTTCATCGAATATCTCATAGACGGACTCGGGATCATCCAGCGTTTCCCCTTTTGCCATTACCGGATAAGGTAAAAGGACAAGCATTATTAGCAGCAGTGAAAGAGCCTTTTTCATCATTTTTCCTCTCCCTTCTCCTTTACGGCGTGTATTCGATCCTTGTCGGGCGGATTCTTTCCCCTGACGATTCGTTCCGCAATTTCCCCGATGAGCTCAGCCAGCAGCACGCCCAGGATTCCGCTGATGACCATAGCGTCCATCGCTCCGGCCCCTCCCAGAACCAGCGTTTGGTTCACCCCCCGGGACCAGTTCACTAAGGCTACAGCTGTATCCGCCAGCAGCACGCCCAATACGCCGCAGATGAAAGCGTTGCGCCGTGACCGGCCAAGAAGATACGCCGCCAGGCCGCCTACGATGCCCCAAATGTAGTTGGGATCGATCACGATCTGCTCCGGTTCGTTTGGCATCACAAGCCCAAGCACATAAATGATCCCGCCTGTGAGGATGGAGCCAATCACGGCCCGCACCTTTTCCTTGCCCGTTTCCGCCTTGATAATCAAGTACAGGCAGACCGCCACGGGGATCACCGCGCCGCCGATGTTGAACTGCACCATGCCGATGCGGATATCCGGTATCAGCGTGCCGAAGAACATGGCCGCAACAATGATCAGCGCGGCGCGGTCGCTTAGCCGCATCCTGTCCAGCACCCGCTGGGATACGCCGAAGAAAATCAGCACCGCCACCGCGGTGAGCAGTATCATGCCGATGGACACAGATTTCTTCCTCCCAAGCCTTTATTCCCAAAAAGTGTTCCCGACACCCAAAAAGAATATGCGCACAGCAACCTATAGGCAAAGCATTGTGACCCGCCCCAAAATGTGGTATAGTAAGAAGAATTATTTTGATGTGGACAAGGAGCTAAACCATGACGCAATCATACGATGCGGGCAATATACAGGTATTGGAAGGGCTGGACGCGGTACGCATGCGGCCCGGCATGTATATCGGCTCCACCGGTCAAAGAGGTCTGCACCATCTTTTATGGGAGATCGTGGATAATGCCGTGGACGAGGCTTCCAACAGCTATGCCACAGATGTGGAGGTTACCCTTCATAAGGATGGTTCCGCCAGCGTTTTCGACAATGGCCGGGGCATGCCGGTAGACAATCATCCCACACTGCACGTGCCGGGGGTGGAGGTCATATTCACAAAGCTGCATGCCGGCGGCAAATTCAACAACGACAATTACAATTATTCCGGGGGTCTGCACGGTGTAGGCGCCTCGGTAGTGAACGCGCTTTCCAAATGGGTGACGGTGGATGTGTACCGCGATTGGACCCATTACCGAATGGAATTTTCCAGCGAGTACGACATGCTCAAAGGAAAGCTGCTGGCAGGGCAGCCCAAGGGAGGATTGCAAAAGCTGGGCAACACCCGCAAGCGCGGCACGCTGGTGCGCTTTATGCCGGATGATACCATTTTTGAAGAAACGAAGTTCAACGGCGAAATCGTTGCAAGGCGGCTTCGGGAACTGGCCTACCTGAATACCGGAGTGCGCATCGCCTTTCATGACGAGCGTCAAAAGGACGAAACGCTAAACAACCAGGAATACCATTATGCCGGTGGCATTGCCGACTACGTGAAATATCTTAACGAGGACAAGACCTCCCTGCATGATAATCCCATCCTTTTGGAAGGCAAAAAAGACGATACCCTGTGCCGTGTGGCCATCCAGTATACCGACGGCTATACCGAAAGTGTTTTTTCCTATGTGAATAACATTCCCACCGCCGAGGGCGGCACCCATGAAACGGGATTTCGTGCCGCCTATACGAAAGCCTTCAATGATTATGCGCGCAAAATCGGCGCGTTGAAGGAAAAGGAGAATAACCTGGCCGGCGAGGATTTCCGGGAAGGCATGACGGCAGTTATCATCTCTATGGTCAAGAATCCTCAGTTTGAGGGGCAGACCAAAGGCCGCCTGGGCAACACCGAGGTACGCCCGGCGGTGGAAGCAATCATCACCCAAAAGCTTTCGGAATTTTTGGAAGACCTTAAAAATCAGGAGCTTTGCCAGAAGATTGTGGAAAAGGCCATCCGTTCCGCCAAGGTTCGGGAGGCCACCCGCAAGGCACAGTCCGTGGCAAGGGCCAGGAACGAGTTGGAGGCCGCCCCGCTGGTGGGCAAGCTGAGTTCCTGTACCGGGCGCAAGCCCCAGGAAAACGAGCTGTTTATCGTGGAAGGCGATTCCGCCGGCGGCAGCGCCAAGCAAGGCCGGGACAGGCGCTTCCAGGCCATACTGCCCCTTCGGGGAAAGCCGCTCAACGCAGAGAAAAAGCGTCTGGACCAGGTGCTTTCCAATGAGGAATTCCGTACCATTATCACAGCGCTGGGCACCAGCATCGACGAAAGCTTCGATCTTTCCGGCTTAAAGTACCACAAGGTCATCATCCTTTCCGACGCCGACCAGGACGGTGCGCATATCAGGGCCATTTTACTCACGTTCTTCTACCGCTACATGCGGGAACTGGTTACGGAAGGCCACGTGTACATCGGCATGCCGCCGCTTTATAAAATCCAGAAAGGGAACAACGTGCAGTATGTGTACGATGACCGGGAGCTGAAAAAGGTGCTGAAAAATGTAGGAAAGGGTTACACCCTGCAGCGCTACAAGGGCCTTGGGGAAATGAACCCCGAGCAGCTTTGGCAGACCACCATGGACCCCAATAGCCGCAAACTGATGCAGGTTACCATCGAGGACGCCGCCCAGGCGGACCGTATCATTACCATATTGATGGGTGACAAAGTGGATCCAAGACGCGAATACATAAGCACCCACGCCAACTTCAATCGGTCGGATGATTTCGTGCCGGTCACGGCGGAAGCAGAAAAGGGAGCGAATTAACAGATGGCTGGCAATGACAAAAGCAATACGGTTCTGCCCCCGGATATCATTCAAATGCCTATGGAAGAGGTCATGCACAATTCCATGCTCCCCTATGCGGAATACGTTATCCTGGAGCGCGCACTTCCCCGAGTAGAGGATGGCTTGAAGCCAGTGCAGCGGCGCATATTGTACACCATGAGCGAACTTAGCCTCACGCCGGACAAGCCCCACCGCAAATGTGCCCGTATCGTGGGCGACTGCCTGGGCAAATACCACCCCCACGGCGACACCTCGGTATACGAAGCGCTTGTGCGCATGGCCCAGCCCTTTTCCCTTAAGGGCATGCTGGTGGACGGACACGGCAACTTCGGCTCCATCGACGGCGACGGTGCTGCGGCCATGCGGTATACCGAGGCCCGCATGACGCCGCTTGCCATGCTGATGCTCAGGGATATCGAAAAGGACACCGTGCCCTTCCGCCTGAACTTTGATGATACGCTGAAGGAACCGGATATGCTTCCCGCCCGGTTCCCGAACCTTTTAGTAAACGGCGCCAGCGGCATCGCCGTTGGGCTTGCCACCAACATCCCGCCCCACCATTTCGGCGAGACGGTCAAAGCGGTCATCGCCCAGATCGACAATCCAGGCATCACCGTCAAGGAACTGATGCAGCATATTCCTGCCCCCGACTTCCCTACCGGAGGCATTCTATTAAACACCGATGAAATTGAAAAAGCATACGAAACAGGCCGCGGGCGTTTGATTCTGCGCGCCAAGGTACATATTGAAAACGGCAGCAGTGGCAGGAAATTGATCGTCATTTCCGAAATGCCTTACCAGGTGGCCAAGGCGGGTATGTTGGAAAAGATACTGAAGCTGTCGGAGGAAAAGAAGGCTGCGCTGGGAGGCATCTATGACATCCGCGATGAAAGCGACCGCACCGGGCTCCGGGCTGTGATCGAGCTACGCAAGGATGTGGACCCCCAGCGGATCTTGAATTGCCTGTATAAGTATTCCGATATGCAGGTGACTTTCGGCGTCAACATGGTGGCCATCGCTGAGGGCAAGCCTATACAGATGGGCCTCAAAGAAATCATCGGCCATTTTATACGCCACCAGAAGAACGTGGTGACCAGGCGGACCCAGTATGATCTGGATCAGGCCAAGGCCAGGGCCCATATATTGGAGGGCCTGATGGTGGCGGTGGACAACCTGGACGAAGTGATTGCTTTAATCCGAAGCAGCAAAACGCCCAAGGAAGCCAAGCAAAAGCTAATGGACCGGTTCTCTCTCAGCGATATCCAGGCTCAGGCCATTCTGGATATGCGTTTGCAGAGGCTGACCAACCTGGAAATACTGGCACTGCGTAAGGAATACGAGGAGGTTAAACGCCTCATCGACAAGCTGGAGGGCATACTGGCCAGCGAAAAGAAGCTCCTAAATGTTATCAAGACGGAGCTATTAGAAATGGCAGCGGATTACACCGAGCCCCGCCGCACCCAGCTTGTGAAGGAGGAAGAAGAATCCTCCGCCCAAGAGGAAGAGGAGGCTGTGCCTGAAGAAGCGGTGGTGATATACACCTTTGGCGGGCAGCTAAAGCGCATGTACCCCAAATTCTTTGAAAAGCTGCCGCCCCCCGATCCGCAGTCGGGCCTCACAGAAGTGCCCCGGTTCCTGTTCAATACGCTGACAGACCACACTTTGCTGTTCATAACCAACCGGGGCAACTGCTACCCCCTGTCCGTGGGCAGCCTGCCGGAGACCAATCGTCCCAAAGATCGGGGCGTACTGCTCACCGGTGTTCTAAACGGGCTGGAGGACGGTGAATCCTTATGCCAGCTTATGTGTATAAAGAGTGCCGACCTTGGGAAATCACCCGATTACCTATTCATCACCACCCAAGGCATGGTCAAACGCACACAGGCATCGGAATATGACGTCCGCAGGCAAAAGTTTGCCGCCATCAACTTAAAGGACGGTGATAGCCTGCTTCAAGTATTCCCTGCAATAGAGGGACAGGATCTGCTGCTTATAAGCCGCGGTGGGCAATGCATACGCTTTGCACAGGATTCGGTGCCGCAGATGGGCCGGGCCACCGGAGGCGTAAAAGGCATTCAACTGGATGATGGTGATGAGCTCCTCTTTGGCGGACAGCTCGGAGATAAGGATCAAATGGTACTTGTAAGCGACCGGGGCAGCGCAAAGCGCTTGCTGGCCCTTGACTTTGAGACCCAGGGCCGCAACGGAAAAGGTGTCCGGTGCTTTGTTTTCAACAAGAATGGGTCCAACGGCGTACGCCTGGCCGGTTGTGTGCGTATAGGCAGTGAAGGCGCACCCATGGTGATCACCCAGGCTCAAAGCGCACCCACCGCGCTTAATTCAGACGAGATCGCATTGCAGGCCAAAGCGGACAAGGGCAAGCCTTGTGTCATGGCGCTGATGGAGGATGTGGTGACCGGGCTTTTGTCTGGTGTGAAACTTCCCTGATTTAATTTCGGGCAAAACGAAAGAGATGCTATGAGAACATACTTTCTGAAAGCGGAGCGCATCGGCTTTTCCAGATGGACAAAGGAGGATATCCCTCTTGCCCTGTCTCTGTGGGGCGAAAAGGAAGTTACACAGTACATTTGTGCAACCGGCGAATTCAGTAACCAGGATGTAATAGAGCGTCTGTTGCTGGAAATGGAAAACGATGCACGTTTTGGCATACAATACTGGCCAATCTTTTCCTTTCAGGACGGCGAATTCCTGGGCTGCTGCGGCTTAAGGCCCCACGACATGGAAAAAGGAATCTTCGAGCTTGGCTTTCATCTGAAAAGCGGTCAGTGGGGCAACGGCTACGCAACGGAGGCAGCCAATGCCGTAATTCATTACGCCTTTGATACATTGCGGGTATCCAATCTGATAGCAGGGCATCATCCACAAAACGAAGGGTCCAGAAAGGTGCTTGCAAAGCTTGGCTTTCACCGCATAGACGATGCCTACTATCCGCCCACCGGGCTTTACCACGCCGCATATATGTATCGCTTGCAGGATCAATAAGCAAAAGATCATATACTACGCCCCAGGTTTATAATATGTTCCCCACAAATCAGACAGTGGAAATAAAAAACACTGGATATGGTGAGGGGAGCTTATCATAGGCCGGGGGTTTTCATTGTTATTGCCCGAATTTGGGTTTGTGATTCGTTATATTGATGCCTGGTTCAAGGCATACAGCCGCCATCCGCCGCATAGGGTTAGGCAAAAGGTGGTGGCATTGCATGAGCAATAAACCCATGCGTTTGAAACCAAAAGGACTGTTGTCTGGCGCGCCGGAGGTAAAGCGGGAAGAAAAGCGCACCGGGTTTTTGCAAAAGGCGGCTGCCGCCGCAAGCAAGTTTTTCCGGGATATAGGCAAGGCGCTGCGCAGCCAAACCGCCGGCCAGCTGGCGCTGTGCCTGTGCCTGGCCGCTGTGTCCGTGCTATATGCCAGCGGGCTGAAGGATGAGACCGTCACAGTGCTCAGCCATAAGCGGCAGCTTCCCGTATACAGCGTGGCCAGGCAGGACAAGGTGGTTTCTATCAGCTTTGATGCCGCTTGGGGCGGTACGCAGACCATTCCCATACTGGACATTCTGGATAAGTATAACGTAAAAACCACTTTCTTTCTGGTGGGCTTCTGGGTGGATAAATATCCTGAACTTGTAAAGGAAATCATGGCACGCGGGCATGAAATCGGTAATCATACCCAGAGTCATCCCCATATGAGCCAATTGAGCGAGGCAAAAATCAAAGAAGAACTGCGGATAATGAGCGACAAGGTGGAAAGACTAACGGGTGTTCGCCCCACCTTGTTCCGCCCTCCCTACGGAGACTACAGCGACAAGGTGGTCCTGGTAAGCCGTGCAGAAGGGTATGAGGTAATACAATGGAGCATAGACTCGCTGGATTGGAAGAACCGTGGTGCAAGCGACATCATCAAGCAGTGCACATCGAGTGTGCAAAACGGCGACATCGTACTGTTCCACAACGACTCACAGGATATACTGCAGGCGCTGCCCACAGTCATTGAACATTATCAGAAACTGGGCTATACAATCATTCCCATATCCCAGATTCTTCTAGGCGGAGAAACGGTAATAGATGTGCAGGGAAAACAGCACCCCATCCCATCACCCACCCCTGCACCAGCGAGGTGAATTGCAATGGAAGAAACGGGCAACCTGTTACGTTTAGGCGGCACGCTGGCAACCCATCCTGTTTATGGCCATGAGGTATTTGCGGAACAATTCTATTATGCAACCCTATCCGTGCCTCGTTTGTCGGGCGCGGAAGACCTTCTTCCCATCACCATCAGCGAACGGCTGATGGAAAACAAGGCGCTGGAGCCAGGCTCGCCCCTGGCGCTGGAAGGTCAGCTTAGAAGCTATAACAAGGTGGTTGAAGGCGCGGGCCGGCTGCTCATCACCGGCTTTGTGCAGCGGCTGCTAAACCCGGAAGAGCTGCAAAACCCTAACCAGGTACAGCTTTACGGCGCGCTGTGCAAGGCGCCGTCCTACCGCACCACACCTTTTGGCAGAGAGATTTGCGACCTGATGCTGGCGGTAAACCGCGCTTATGGAAAAAGCGACTACATCCCCTGCATCACCTGGGGCCGCACCGCACGCTTTGCCAGCCATCTGCAGGTAGGCGACCATGTACAGGTGCAGGGACGGTTCCAAAGCCGGGCTTATCAAAAGCAATTGGCTGACGGTACGGTGCTCAACAAGACAGCCTACGAGGTTTCCGTAGGCCGGCTGACGCTGCTCAAGCAGGGCCGTCAGGAGGAAGAAGAGCTGCCTTTGCCGGAAGGCATCGGTTATCAATCCTCGCAGGAATTGCTGGGTCAGTAAAAATCGCAAATCATTCTGAAAGAGCAAAAAAAAGAGGCCGAAGGAAGCATTCTTCTTCTTTCGGTCTCTTTTATTCGCAAATCATTCATCAACTAAAAAGCTGAGCAATTTACTTTTTCCCACCCAGCTGTTCGGAAAGATCCTGCAGATGGTTCACATCGGTAATCGCCATCACCTTGTCGCCGGCAAGCAGTATGGTATCGCCCCTGGGAATCAGCAGCTGTGCATCGCGGATCACCGCCACAAGCACGCATTCCTTAGGCATTTTGATCTCCCGCAGCGTCTTGCCTACGACAGCCGAGGAAAGCGATACTGTTTTTTCGACCAGAGAAAACTGGCCCCTGTGCAGTTCCAGCAGCATCGCCATGTCATTCAGCGATAACTCTTCCGCCACCAGGTGCGCGATCATGTCGGCCTGGTTCAGCCCCACGTCGACCCCCATCTCCGGGGTAAAAAGCCACGCGTTCTTAGGGTTGTTCACCCTGGCCACTACGCGGCGTACACCGTATTCCATGCGGGCCAGCGTTGCTACCACCAGGTTTGTTTCATCGGCGCCCGTCACGGCGGCCAATACATCAGCGTCTTGTATATTCACAGATTCCAGCACTTTGGGGTCAGTGCCGCTGCCGATAACGACCACTTCTTTAGGCAAATCACGCAAAATGGCGTGCAGCCGCGCCTCGCGTTCCTCGATCAAAATCACCTGATGCCCACGGGCCAAAAGCAGCGCAGCCAAATAGGTTCCGGCCTGCCCGCCACCAACGATTATCACTTTCATCGCGTCACATCCCCTTTCCATCGCCAAGATCCAGCAGCCGTTTCAGCTTTCCGCTTGCACTTGCTACCACAGCAAGATAAAGCATATCCTCCTTGGCAAAAACCGTTCCCAAGGTGGGCAAAATCGTTTTGTTGTTACGGCAGATGGATACAACGTGGATCTCCCCAGGTACTGTCAGGTCATTGACCGTACGCTTAACAAGCAGCGGTGGCACCTCGATCTGAACGATGTCCACATCGCCGTCGCCCATGCTGAAAACTGTGTTGAGAGGCGTGTAGCAAAGCATCTCCACCGCCCTGCGTATGCCCAGGTTGACAGCGGAAATGGTTTGAATCCCAAGCCTGTGATAAATATCCGCCTTGCCAGGATCATACAGCCGAGCTACAACGCTGGGTACGCGAAAAACCTGTTTGGCCATCCTTGCAATGACCGCATTGGCTTCATCGCTGGCGGTAAATGCCGCCAGCGCATCGGCACGTTCTATCCCCGCGCGGGAAAGTACTTCCTTGTCAAAACCTATTCCTTCCACCTTTTCGCCCTTGAAGGAAGGACCGAGCCGTTCAAAAGCCGCACCGTCCGAATCAATGACGGTAATAGCATGGCCGCTGCGGCAAAGCGTCATCGCCAGTCCCGATCCTATACGTCCGCAGCCCACGACAATGATTCTCATATGATTTCCTCCTTGTACGCGCTCAGGCATTCCTTAAGCGCTGCTTCACGCGTTTGCGTATAAAGGCTTTTCTGATCTCGTCTACCAATAGTACCGACGGCATCCAAAGGATCAGGAAGCCCCATTGGGAAAGGTTCAAAGGCGCCGTGTTGAATATGCCGTGAAAGAACGGCACATAGCTAAGCAGGCAAAGCAACGCAATTTCCACCGCAATACCCAGCAAAATCAAACGGTTTGTAAAGAACCCGATCCTGAAAATGGAAACACGTTCCGTTCTGCGGGCAAACACGGACCCAATCTGCGTGAACACAATGGCCGCCAATGTCATGGCTGTCGCTGTCTGATAGACGATACCGGTATCCGCAAGGGGCAGGCCGGTCCAGCCTTTCTGCCAGTAAACGAAGAAGAATGCCGCCATTGCTGCCAGTGACTCTATCATACCATACCCAAGCAAAGACCTCATCATAAATTTTCCATTGACGAGCGGTTCTTTCTGTGAGCGAGGCGGCTGATCCATAATGCCTTCCTCCGGCGGCTCCACACCCAGCGCGATTGCCGGCACCATGTCGGTACCAAGGTCAATGGCCAGCACCTGCATAATGGTCAGCGGCAGGGGGATTAGCCCACGGGAAAACAAATAGAAAACTACGGGCACAGCTTCAGGCATATTGCTGGTAAAGATATACATGGCAAACTTGCGGATGTTGTTGTATACAGCGCGCCCCTCCTCCACCGCACCAACGATGGAGGCGAAGTTATCGTCGGTCAAAATCATGTCGGCGGCTTCCTTGGCCACATCTGTACCGCTGATGCCCATGGCCACGCCGATGTCGGCCTTTTTCAGTGCCGGCGCGTCATTGACGCCGTCGCCCGTCACGGCTACAACATGCCCCATCTCCTGCAGTGCGCTTACGACCTGCAGTTTTTGCTCTGGAGCAACACGCGCAAAGATAACCTCGTCCTTCAGCGCTTCCTCCAGCGCTTCCTGGCTCATGTTCTCCAAGTCGACGCCGGTGATGATGCGGGGATGACCGCTTTTGATGATGCCTATACGGCGGGCGATGCTCTCGGCAGTCAGGCCGTAGTCACCTGTGATCATGATGATGCGTATCCCGGCATGATGGCATTTTTCCACCGCCTTGGCTACTTCCTCCCGGGGCGGGTCCACCATGGCTACAAGGCCAAGGAAGGTCATATCCCGCTCTATGAGTTCAGGGGTGTATGCGCTCAAAGCAACGGGCAGTCCCGAATCCTTGTTCAGATTGCGGGTAGCGATGGCCAACACGCGCAGGCCATTCAAGGCATACTGGTCATTGGCTGCCATGATCTTTGACCGGGCCTCATCGGTCATGGGTACCCGCCTGCCAGATTGCATCATGGAAGTGCAAAGATCTGCCACCTCTTTGGGCGCACCCTTCACGTAGGCAATGCGGCCGCCCTCACCGGGAACGGGATGGATGGTGGCCATGCGCTTACGCCTGGAATCAAAGGGCAGTTCCCGAAGCCTTGGCGTGCGGCGGCTTTCCTCTTCCAGATTGACCCCGCCCTTTTGCGCCAGAACCAGCAGCGCCGCCTCGGTGGGATCGCCCAGCACCGTATAGCGTGCGCCTTCATGCTCTGGTGGGAGCAATCGTGCGTTGCAGCATAGGCCCGCCGCCGTCAGCATCTGTTTCAGGTGCGCATCTTCGCCAGACAATTCCTTGTTCCCCATGGTGATCTTTCCGACGGCAGCGTACCCAATCCCAGTCACATCTATAGATTGACCGTCGATCCAGATGTTGCTTACGGTCATCTCGTTCTGGGTGAGCGTACCGGTCTTATCGGTGCAAATCACGGTGGTGCAGCCCAGCGTTTCCACCGCGGACAGCCGCTTGATCAAAGCGTTCCGCTTTGCCATGCGCTGCACACCCATGGCCAATGATAGTGTAACGGTGGGCAAAAGCCCTTCCGGTACAAAGGCTACAATCATGCCCATGGCAAAAATGAATGCTACGGAAAGCTCGGTTTCCACAAACAGGATGGACGCCACGAAGAAAGCCACGCCGATAGCTACAGCAAGGATGGTAACAAACTTCGTAAGCCTATCCAGTTCCTTTTGCAAGGGGCTCTTTTCTTCCTTCAGTGTCTGGGTAAGGCCGGCGATTTTGCCGAACTCCGTGCTCATGCCGGTGGCGAACACAACCGCCTTTCCCGTTCCCGCTGCAACGCTGGTGCCAGCGAAGACCATATTCGGCTTTTCAGATTGGCTAAGGTCGTCGCGAAACACCTCATCCATGGCTTTACGCACAGGATTGGATTCGCCGGTCAGCGTGGACTGGTTTACCTGCAGGTCGCTGTCCTCTACCAGACGGCAGTCCGCGGAAATGCGATCACCTTCGGAAAGCAGCAGAATATCTCCCTGTACAAGGTCTTCCGAAAGGACACGCTGCTCCTGGCCGTCACGCAAAACGCGGGAGTAGGAGGGAAGGAGCTTTTTCAGTGCTTCAGTAGCCTTGCCTGCCCGGAATTCCTGCCAGAAGCTAAATAGTCCGTTGATGATATTCACGAGCCAAATGGCCACGCCCAGTTCGGGCAGCTTGGCCACAAAACCTACAATGCCGCCTAACCATAGCAAAATTGCCATTGTATGGGTGAAATTCAGCAAAAACTTAATATAGACCGACTGTCCCTTTTTTTCCTGCAATACATTCTTGCCGTATTTCTCAAGGCGTATTTTTGCCTCCTGTCCGCTCAGTCCCTGAGGGTCTGAGCCAAGCGCTTCATACACCCTGGATACGGGAAATTTCTGCAGCTCCTTGCCAATGGCCACAGGCTCTATATGATTACGTGCTTTTTCCATAGGAATGAATTCTTCACCCTTTTCCTTATCCATCGCTTCTTTCTGCCTGCCCGGAATCATGCATGAATAGCATTGTGCGCCGGGTAGATGCCTTCCATGCGGTTTTCTTTCCGCTATGGGAAATTCAAGCGATCTTCATCAAGGCACAGCGCTCATTATACCGCTATACGGATAAAGGGGGCATAAAAGTATGAAAGAGCTGGATAAAGATTTTATTAAGATGTGCATAAAAAAACGCATCCCATCACACCGTGCGGCGGGATAGGATACGGACAATATACACTTATTACAGGATGCCAATTATTCTTCTATGAAAATTTCCCGGATGACACGTTTGAGTGCGCATGACACTTCATTCACAGCCGCCTGCACCTCGTCCGTCATCCCGGTATCAAATTCGATACTCTTATATTGGATACCGAGCAGTGTCACATCTGTTCCCGTTTCCTGCGCAAGATAACGAATCATAACGCGCAGGGGCAGCATATGGGAGCAAAACGTGGGGCCGCCCACGTCCTCCGGATGGATTTCCATAATGCTGCCCGGCGTTGCTTTCACATCCGCAGCGTCTATCACCAATAAGTGGGTGGGACAAAATTGCTTAATCTTTCCGCTGTAGTTTTCAGGCGCTGTTTCGCCCGGGCAAAACAAAAGCTTCGGATATTGCTTCAGATCAAATTCAGCCTGCAACTCCTCCACAACGCGCATGCCTGCAGCATCGTCCCCACGCAGCGTCGAACCGGCACCAAGCACCGCCAGCTTCTGCGCATCCATGAACTTGTCCTTTAGGAAATCATAGATGGTTTCCAATCAGATATCCACCTTCAGCGACGCTTTGTCAGGGCTTGCAAGCTCAAATTGGGTGGTGTTCTTCAGCGCATCCTTGTTGCAGGAATCCACGCATTGGCCGCAATAAATGCATTTGTCCAGTTGCACGGTAGCCTTGAACTGTTTATCGGCAACCTTTTCAATGGTGATGGCATTGCTGGGGCATACGCGCATACACAATTTGCAACCCACACATTTTTCGCTGTCAAATTTCAGGGCACCGCGAAAATTTTCAGGAACTTGCGCCGCTACGGATGGGTACAAAACCGTATCCGTTTTTTTGATCATCATTTCCATCAGGTATGGAACCATTTTGCCCAAGGTTTTCATGTGAACAGGACTCCTCTGACGATAAGGTCGATCAATATTTGCAAAATAGATATGGGCGCCAGCACCTTCCAACAAAAACTGATCATCTGGTCCAGGCGGAACCTGGCCAAAGCAGCCCGCATCAGCGCCAGCAAAAACACTACGACAAAGACCTTTATAAGGAACAACAAAAAGCCCAGCAGCGCGTTGTCATGGATAAACAAGGGGAAGAATATGGCGGCGATGAGCGCGGAGACAACCACCAGCTCGGCGTTGAGAGTCATTTTGAAAAACCCAAGGAGCCTTCCCGAATATTCAGTAAAAGTGCCGCCCACGATTTCCGTTTCCGCATCGGGGATGTCAAAAGGCGCCCGTTCCAGCTTGCCCTGCGCAGC
Source organism: Bacillota bacterium (assembly GCA_023416585.1). Taxonomy (GTDB): domain Bacteria; phylum Bacillota; class Clostridia; order Christensenellales; family Aristaeellaceae; genus JAEWAH01. The sequence goes on along the minus strand of JAEZHM010000091.1, from coordinate 63,345 downwards.
AAAGATGGATACAAGCAAGCCAGGGAGATTGGTAAGGATCAGCCAGGGATTTTGATGATAGAATACCGCCATTCCGCTGATAGACCATGTGCCGGCCAGCAGCGCAGGGCCGAGAAGCGCCATGTAAAAAGGCACCTCATAGGCGAAAAGCTGCGTCATAGCCCGGATAGCGCCAATTTCAGCAAAAAGGGAGGAGGAGAACCAGCCTGCCAGAAAAAATGCCATGGTGGGGATTGTGAGGAAATACATCACCACGATGAGGTCGCTGTTAAAAGGCTGCAGCGATTGAGTGCTCCAGATAGGAATATACAGAAACGAGGCAACGGTAGCTGCCAGGGCGAACATGGGGATCAGGCTGAACAGCCTTGAATCTGCCTCCCTGGGGATCACCGTTTCCTTTGAAAATAGCTTCACCACGTCTGCCAAGGGCTGGTACCAGGGCGGTCCCACCCGGTTTTGCAGCCGGGCGTACAGCTTTCTATCAATATATTCATACACCAGGGAGATGGCTGACAAAAACAGGAAACCCGGAAAAACGACAATCTGGAACAGGGCAAGCCACACGGCAATCAATCCCCTTTCCTCAAGCGAACATTCTGCATATCAACGCCCTGCTTCCCATACCAGTCGATGCTGTACTTGCGCAACCCGTCCCAATTGAACATGCTTTCCTTTCCGGAGGAGGCGTCCTGAACCTTGATCATTCTGTCGGTGCAGGAAAAGCACGGATCGATTGCCGCGATGATAATGGGAACATCGGCCAGATACCCGCCGGCGATCATGTGTGCAACTGCGGCAGAATTGGCCAGCGTTGGTGCGCGTACCTTTACGCGTTCCGGCTTGTCGGTTCCGTTGGAGCGGACATAATGCAGGTCTTCGCCCCGGGGCGCTTCATAGCGGCTGACAGCCTCGCCTGCCGGAATCCTGCTGGGTACCTTTACGGTAAGCGGTCCGTCGGGCATTTCCTTGATGATCTGACGGCAAATCTTATAGCTTTCCATCAATTCCAGAACACGAACAACAGTTCTCCCAAACACATCGGAATGCTCATCCGTAATCACTTTGAAATCCAGTTCGCCATAGATGCCGTAGGGATCATCCTTGCGTACATCCATGGCGACGCCAGAAGCCCTGAGTACCGGTCCTACGGCCCCAAACCTCAGCCCGTCTTCCCTGGAAAGCTTGCCCACCCCGGAAAGCCGCAGTATGACGGTCTGCTCATTCAATACGGTCTTTTGATAATACTCTGTGCGGGCTTGCAGCTGATCCAGCGCCTCCAGCACCTTCTGCGCATGCTCCGGCGATATATCCCTGCGTACGCCACCCAACGTGTTCATGCCATAGTTGACCCGGTTGCCGGTGAGCATCTCCAGGATGTCCATCACGATCTCCCGGTCTTTCCAGGCATACATGAAAAGGGTCATGAAGCCAATCTCATGCCCGGCAATACCCAGCCAGAGAAGATGGCTGTGTATGCGTTCCAGTTCGCCGATCAGCGCGCGTATATACAGCGCTCTCCTGGGCACTTCCACCCCGGCCAGCGCCTCTACCGTCTGCACATAGCAGGTGGAATGGGAGTGGGAGCAGATGCCGCAAATACGCTCCAGTAGATAAATATCCTGTATATATGTCCTGCTTTCTGCTGCCTTTTCCATGCCTCTGTGGTTATATCCCAAATTAACGGCGGCAGCAGCCACCCGCTCCCCTTCCAGGAGCAGGGTGAAGCTTTCCGGCTCTTCCAGCGCGGGGTGCTGCGGACCCAATGGCACAACGAACTTATTCATACTCGCTACTCCTACTCCTGGCCATCCTTTTGGGGCGGCGTCCAATCCTTACGCAAAGGGTGCTGGTCTTTGGGCCAGTTATCAGGCAGAGGATACTGCCTGCCCTCGGGAAGCCCATCCACCTTTACGCCAAGCATCCCTTCCAACTCCCGTTCGTAAAAGGTCGCTCCCTGAAAGATGGGCAGGACGGAAGGAATGACAACGGGATCCTCTCTTTTTGCTTTGCGCTTTAGATTCAAAAGAATACCCTCCGGATCGGATATATGGTAAATGAATTCAAAGCACTCACCCGTGTCCAGACCGGTAATGGTAAGCAGGTGGTCAAATTTCATATCCCTGGCTGCAAACGCCATAACATCCATAAAAATGTCTTCCGGCACGCTCAAAAAGATTCTGCGGGTTGTAATTGATGCCTGCGCCGTATCCAGCCCGGGAAACTGTTCCTTCAGCCTTTCCAGTACGATGGCCTCATTTTCCATTATTTCCGCCTCCCCCGCTATGGCTTAAGCTTCTTTAAAAGCTTGACGACCCCATCGATGATTGCTTCGGGCTTGGCCGGGCAGCCCGGAATATACATATCCACCGGGATAGCCGTGTCAATACCGCCTTCCACGCAATAGCAGCCTTCAAACACGCCAGCCGAGCAGGCACAGGTGCCAACGGCAACTACAAACTTGGGTTCTGGCATCTGCTCATATATCGTCAGCAAACGTTCCCGCTGCTGCAGCGTTACAGGACCTGAACAGATCAAAACGTCGGCGTGCCTAGGCGAGCCTTTCAATTGAACGCCAAAGCGTTCCACATCGTACCTGGGTGTAAGTGCGGCCAGTACCTCAATATCACATGCGTTGCAGGCGCCGGAATTGAAGTGGATAATCCAGGGGGATTTGCCTCTGGCCCAGGTGACGATCCTGTCTACCGTCGTCATCTTGTTACCTCCTCAATAGCATGAACAACGCCAGTACCGTAACGCCAAGATAAACGGCCGACGTAAGGGTAAGCCCACCGGGATCTGTAGCCACCACCAGCGCGATTACATGCATGATGGTAAAGAAGAAGGCGAACTTAAAAAACTGGGAATAATCGGGCTGACCCTGGTTTTCTGCCATGTCCTCGCCGCAGGCGTAGGCATTTTCCTTCCTTGGGGAGTCCACACCCCGGGCCGCCACCAGCTTGGATAAGGCGGATACGCCCATGGAAAGTACAAGACAAATCAGAAAAGTGACGGGCGGTGCCAGTAGAATGGTTTGCATAATCGGCCTCCAATATCGCAAACTGCCCTTATTGTTGCCTTGGGAGCAGCTATCCTTTCAAATTGTTCAATTTAGTGGTGTCCAGTGTGCCGTTGGACTTGTACACCCCAAAGAGGATGCCTACCGACACCACCAGGATCATGACCTCAATGACGATGATCGATACAACATACGCCTGGGCGGCGGCCATGTTTCCGGTCATATAGCCAGCGCCGATCATGAGTAGTGTCACTGCTTTTACTAGTATTTCCACCGAAATCAGGATCCGCATCAGGTTGCGGGTCACCACCATGCTGTAAAAACCTATGGCGAGCAGCAGCAGCGCGGCAATGATGAAAAGAGTAAACAAAAGTGTCATTTCGCGTCACGCTCCTTGAAAAAGATCAGTACGCCGTACACCCCGGCCAGTATGATGATGATCTGCCCCAGCAGATCCACTTGCCGCTCATTCCAGAAGAAGTTCTGCTCTGTGGCTGAGCTAAGCGGTGCTGCGTTGTATGGAATCAGCGCGTTAAGATGCGGCCAGATGGCAAACAGCGCACCAGCCAGAAGAACGATCAGGATGACAGGCAGCAGAGCAAACCGCTTGCGCCTTTCCTTTTCCATTTGTGCGACCTCTTCCTTGCTTCTGATCCGTGTCATACTGATAGCGCTGATGAAAACCACCGTTATAAGCCCCGCGCAGACGGAAAGTTCAAACACAGCCGCCAAAGGCGCGTCCAGCAGGAACAGGATGATTGCTAGAATCGCGCTTACCACCGCCAGAGCGATGGAAGCCTTCAATAGGTCCCTTATCATAATGCACACCATGGCGGAAACCACCAGGCCAGCAAGCAATGGAATCATCACCGTCAGGTTCAAGCGCAATCACTCTCCATCGAATCGTAGGAAGCGGTCAAATAAGGCCCTTGCCTTGGAAGAACACAAACAGGAGTGGGAACAGAATCCCGGCCAGCACGTTGACGGCAGACAGGAGCACCTGCACAAACTGCATGCTGCTGCCGCATTCGCGGACTTCCAGCATATTGGGCGCAACTTTGCCGAAGAACACTTTCTTCTGCAAAATCAGGAAGTACGCAAGCGTCAGGGCGCTTAAGCAAAGTGCCGCAATGGCCAGTCCCGGCGAAACCTGCCATACAGCCATCACGATCACAAGCTTGCTCCAGAAGCCCGACAACGGTGGAATGCCCGCCATAGACAAAAGCCCAAGGACAGAACTTACACCCGTCACCGGCATCTTTTGTGCCAGGCCACCCATCTGATCCATATCCCTGGTGCCGGTCTGGTGCAGAATTGCCGCAGCGTCTACAAACAGGAGCGACTTGAAGGTGGCATGGTTGAAAAAGTGCATCACTGCGCCCACAAATCCTAATGCGGAGCCGGTGGAAGCCCCAAGAATTATATACCCGATCTGACTGACACTCGAAAACGCCAGCATCCTCTTGATATCGGTCTGACCAATGGCCCCAAGCGCGCCCACCGCGATAGACAGAAGACCCAATATGGCAAGCACGCTTCCCAGTGCAGGATTGTTCAAAAACACGTCCCGGTAAATTCGCATCAGCGCGTAAACGCCTGAAACCTTGATGACAACACCGGCAAGCATCACAGACACAGGCGAAGGTGCGGAGGAGTGGGCATCCGGCACCCATGTATGAAAGGGAACAACGCCGGACTTGATGGAAAGCGCCACAGTGAAGAGAATAAAAGCAATAATCAGCGCAACAGGCTGAGATGCCTGGTGGGCTTGCACATAAGATGAAATAACTGCAAAGGACGTGCCCCCCGTCAGGGCGAACAAAAGCGCAATAGCGATCAGCATCATGATGGTGGCTACAGCCGACATCATGTAGTACTTGAAAGCGCCTTCCAGCTCGTCACGCTTTTTGTTGATGGCGATTAAAAGGAACGAGGCGGATGCAGTTACCTCAATGAACACATAAAGGCTGAACACATCGGTAACCATCACCACACCGTTCATGCCCATCATCAAAAGCAGCACGGCGCTGCCGAAGTTGAACCGGGATGTATGCACCGTAGCCCCGGCCACAATCAGCGTGATGAAGGAGATGAGCCCGATGATGACAAGTACCACAGCACTGAATAAGTCCACCGTAAAGGAAGCAAAAAAGTCTGACCGGATGGCAGCCCCTGTGTTTATGCAGCGGCTTATGTCGATACAGGCATATACAAGCTGGAAAAGCCCAACACCCATACCTGCCCACATGGCGGCCCGGCGGTCGATCATCGTATAAAAAATATTCAGGACCACTATCGCCGCAAGGGGAATCGCTATAAAAAGAAGCGGCACTTAACTTCCCTCCTACAATTCGCGCTAAGGCGCACAACTTCCGGCTTACATAGACAAGAGGTACATAGCGGTGACCGCTACTACGCCGCAGAGTATCCATAGCACATAGCGCGACTGGCTGCCGTTGTGCGCCCATTTGACCAGCATGGAAAGCCAGCCCACAATACGCACCACTGCAACATCGTAAAACCAGCTGATCCCATCGTTGATCTTGAGAGACAGCGTTGCATAACCCCGGATCAAGTACCCGCCCAGATGGTAGGGATCAAAGTACTTTTTAGACGCCCAGCCGTACACGGTTTTCAGCACAGGTGCATCGTGATAATGGTCCGCAGAAGAAAGCCCTGCGCCTGTTCTTTTAAAGCCGCGGTAGTGGTCAAAGGCTGCCAGAAGCAGCGAAGCCACGGAAATCCCAACAAGCAGCCAGTTGGTCGCTCCGCCATTATATTCGCCCGCCATCACGGTATCCCCAAGAATCGGCTGCAATACATGACCGATCATAAAGTTCTTGGAAAAGCCCAACACCAGGCAGGCCACGGCCAGCACGATCATGGGGATGAGCATGAGAACTGGAGCTTCCTTGACTTTTTCGGTTTCCTTCGCAGGTTTACCAAGGAAAGCGGCATGACCCAGCTTCAGGAAGGAAACGGCAGTGAAGAACGCACCGACGGCCGCTGCGATATACAGCACCACATTGGTTTCAAGAGCCGCGTCAAAAATCATTTCCTTGGAGAAAAAGCCGTTGGTAAGCGGGAAGCCGGCAATAGAGGCAGCCGCTACAATAAAACAGATGAAGGTAATCGGCATCTTTTTTCCAAGTCCGCCTACCTTATTAAGATCTGTGGTACCGGTCTGCTTTTCCACCGCACCGGCAGTAAAGAACAAGCAGCACTTGTACACGGCATGGTTCAGCATGTGGAAAATGCCGCCCATAATGCCAATAGGCAGGCCTGTGCCGATGCCCAGCATCATGTACCCCACCTGGCTGATGGCGTGGTAGGACAAAAGACGCTTGAAATCCTTCTGCACAAGTGCCATCATCACCGCGAAAACTACTGTGGCCGCGCCCATGATCATAAGGATTAAGCTCATGGGCGAACCATGGGTAAACTCAAACAGGTCCAAGCAAACCCTGGTCAAAAGGTATATACCCAGCAGCTTTTCCAATGTGCCCGGCAGGAAGGATAAAAAGGGCATTGGAGCATCATCCGCCGCATCGGGAATCCAAGTATGGAAGGGCATGGATCCCGCCTTCGAAACAGCGCCCACCATCAGCAAAATAAACGCCAAAGTCCCCCACCCTGTTATGGGAAGGCGAATTTGATCCATGGTCAGAGTCTTGGCAAGGTACCCGATCAGACCGATTCCCAGCATCATCGTAAGGTCGGTTAGGCCCGCGATGATTACCGCCTTGACGGAGGTTTTATAGGCCTTTTTTCCGCCTTGCATGATCAAAACGAACATGGTAGCCAGTATGCCTTCCCAGAAGAAGAGCATCACTGCAAGGTTGTTGGCCAGCACAGCGCCGTTTACCAGCGCTAAGGTGAACAGCATGCAGGCGTAAAACAGCTTGGCTCCGGTCTTGCCTTTCATAAATACCGTAGTATACAAAACCACCAAGAACGACAAAGCGGCGGCACTCAAAAGGATGAAACCGCTGAAATGGTACAATTTCAGGGAAAAATCGATCATAAATCCAGCGAAGGGCCGCTCGAATACCAATTCCTTCCCGTAGGCGAAAAAGTTCATGCCCAAGTTCACGGCAAATCCCAAAAGGATAACCGCTTCCTTGCCACCCTTGAACCCCTTGGGCGTAAGCAGTGCCAGAACGCCAAATGCCGCCGGAAGAAGGATCATCCAAAGTAGAAGGGATCCGTTCATTTTACGATCACCGCCATTTGCTGCACAATTGCGTTCACGAGCCCCGCCGGATAATAAATCAGAAGTCCGCTCAAAATGGAAAGCGCTGCCAGTAATGCCACGGAAAACACCATGGTCCCGCTGCCCTCATGAGGAACGTGCTCCATTTTAGTATCACCCAGAAATACTTTGACGAAAGCACGAAGCAGATAGATCACGGTCATCACGGCGCCAACAATGAATACCATGGCAAGGTACGGATGGCCCGCCTCCACCGTGCCGTTTACCACCATATACTTTGCGAAAAAGCCGCCGAAAGGCGGAATGCCCATGACCGAGAAAGCGCACAGGAAAAAGGAAGCAGCCGTCCAAGGCATGGTTTTCATAAGTCCGCCCAGTTTGCGGATATCCTTGGTGTGGCAGCTATGCTCCACAATGCCCGCGCACAGGAACAATCCCGCCTTGGAAATGGCGTGCATAAGAATGTATGTTAGTCCCCCGGCCAGCGCCAGTTCGCCGCCTACCGATAAACCCAGCAGAATAAAGCCAATCTGGCTTACGGTGGAGTAGGCGATAATTCGCTTTATATCATTTTCCGCAATGGCAGCCCCGGCGGAGAGTATCGCGCTGACGGCGGCGATCACGGGCACTGCCGTATGCCATACCGCATCCAGTGTGAAATTCACCACAAAGAGCCTGGCAAACACATACACACCGATTTTCACCAGCACCGCCGCATGCAAAAGGGCCGTGGCAGGAGTCGGGGCAACGCCGGCATCCGCAATCCAGGAGTGCAGCGGCAGCGTAGCTGATTTGGAAAGAATGCCAAACAGGATCAAAATCACCGCTGCGCTCCCAATTTCCTTGCCGCGAAGCAGTGTCAAGTCCATGGTGCCGTACTGCTGGTAGATTAGCAAAAACCCGCAAAGCATGATCAGAGCGCCGATGCCTGTGATCAAAAACGCCTTGTTGGCACGGCGCACATATTCCTTTTCCCTGAAGAAGCCAATCAGGCGCCAGCAGCAAACAGCAGATATCTCCCAGAAGACGTATAGAAAAATCAGGTTGGTGGTGAGCGTGATGCCCATCATGGCCCCTATGAACAGCACAACGTCCAGATAATACTCATTCTGGTTTTCAGCATTGGTCACATAACCGTAGGAGTACAGCACGATGATAAGACCCAGGAAGGAGGAAGCCAGAGCCATAAATACAGCCAGGCCATCCGCCAGAAAACCGAAACTCAGCCCAAGCGGAAGCGAAACGCTGAAATACGGCGGCGTTTGCGAAAGTGCCGCGGGCAACATATATAGAAGCAACCCGAATGGAACCAGAACAAAAAGCATCGCAAGCGCATTACGAAGCTTTTTAGATATCCTCCCCGCGACTGGCAGAAGGATTGAGCCCGCCAATGGTACAAACACCGTAAGCAAAAGCAGGGTCTGACTTGCCATTTCCACATATACCCCCAAATAATATCATGGCATCGTTCAGCGGTATACCTCCGCATGTTCAAGGCGCCGGAAAGCAGTTACCTGCTGCGGCGCCCCCAAAAACCGAACTCCATTATAGTTCCGTATATGGATTCCGTCAATGGCACCGCCACCACATTATGTGTACTTTTTGATAAATATATCTTTAACAAACTTACAGTTCAGCTATTCATTCTTTTCATATACGCTGCTGATATGGCTTGGGCAATAGGTTTTTTAGAATATCCGTTGCTGTGCCTTTCTCGCCTGCTTCCGGTTCCTCCCTTACGACATCTTGAATCCGCCTGGCATTACGTATATAATGGCTGTGCCCGGCCTTGCCTTATGTAAAGCCCGACATGAAGGAGAACCGTGCTGATGCATGAATACGGCCTCACCAAGCAAATCGTGAATATCGTAAACGACGCGGCGCTTATACATGGCGCTGTGAAAGTGAACACCGTGCATCTTGTAGTGGGCGAAAATACCAGCATCATTCCCGAGTCTGTTCAAATGTACTTTGACATGATCGCAAAAGATACGATAGCCCAAGGGGCTAAACTTTTTGTTCGCCTTATCAAAGCGGAAATGCACTGTCCATTATGTGGAAGGAATTTTCAGCGGCCCCTCTTTTCCTTTGCATGTCCTGATTGCGGTTCATTGGGGTCTCCCACAGATATAGGCAACGAGTTTTATGTGGAGAGCGTAGAGTTGGAAGGATGAGTAACATTGTTATTTATCAAAACGTGACCCTCAAAGAATAAGTAGCATCGTTATTCTTTAAGAGATGGCTTACAAGATGCCAACCGAAATCAAGGAAAGGAAACGAACATTATGAGTTCCAAGGACATCACCATCATGGAAAATATCAATGCGGAAAATGACCGCATTGCGGAGGGGATACAAAACCGCCTGAGCAAAAAGGGCATTTATGCCGTGAACGTCATCGGCGCACCCGGTGTTGGCAAAACATCCAGTCTGATCCGCATCATCAGCGGCCTGGAGGGAGTCAAGCCTTATGTTATTGAGGGGGATATCCAATCGGACATCGATACGGAAAAACTGAAGAAGCTGAATATTGAAGCCGTTCAGATCCACACTGGGGGTGCCTGCCACATCGATGGCGTACTGATCGAGAATACACTGAATAAGCTTACGCTGGATCAAAAAGGCATACTTTTTATTGAAAATATAGGCAACCTCGTGTGTCCCGCCGAGTTCAACATCGGTGAAAACATCAAGCTGCTGATCATAACGGTGGCCGAGGGGGCGGACAAGCCCTACAAATACCCGCTGGCCTTTGAAAAAGCGGCAGCAATCCTAATCAACAAGGCAGACCTTATGCCCTACGTGGATTTTGACATGGAGTACTTTACAAAGGGTGTCCGTGCGCTGAATCCTGATGCTCCGATATTCCCAGTATCCGCAAAAACGGACGAAGGCTTCCAAGAGGTTGTTCAATGGCTAAGGTCCAGGCTGTAAAGTCAATTATCGAGATCTATGGCGTAGTGCAAGGTGTGGGTTTCCGGCCGTATGTTGCACGGTTGGCCAAGGAATTTCATCTTTCAGGCTCGGTCAAAAACGTGACGGGCCATGTGGTCATCGAAGCAGCCGGAGATGAAGATAACCTGGCGCGCTTCATTCGGGCTATAGAGGTGCGCAAACCGGAAGGCAGCCATATCAGCAGCCTCCGCCATCATATACAGCCGTTTCCTGGTGGGGAGGAATTCCCCGCCGACTTTGCAATTCTGGAAAGCGGCCATGAGGGTGAAGGTCCGGTGATGCCCACTCCCGATCTTGCAGTTTGCAAAGACTGCCTGCGGGAATTGTATACACCTGGCGATCCCCGCTATTTGAATCCATTCATCAGTTGTACAAACTGCGGCCCGCGATACACTATCATGCGCTGCATCCCCTATGACAGGATAAACACGTCCATGGACGGTTTTCCTATGTGCACCTTGTGCGGCACGCAGTATAAAGAGCCGGAAGACAGGCGCTATCACGCTCAAACGGTCTGCTGCAACCGTTGCGGTCCCACGCTTTTTTACCGCGACAGGAATGAGCTTAAGGATGGGAGCTCCGCGCTTAAAAAGGCAATAGAAGATCTTCAAAACAAGAAGATTGTCGCCATCAAGGGTATCGGCGGATATCATTTCGCATGTTCCCCCTTCGATGAGGATGCAATAGCGAGGCTGCGCATCTTAAAAGGACGGGAGTGTAAACCTTTTGCCGTCATGTTTGAAAACATAGCGGAAATAAAGGAGTATTGCGACGTAACAAAAAAGGAAGAGGATTTGCTTACAAGCTCCGCCCGTCCTATCGTGCTCATCCCGCGCAAGCCCTCCCCTATCTTAAAAGGTGTTTATACCAGCAGCCCTTATCTTGGGGCTTTCCTCCCCTATACACCACTGCAGCAACTGATTCTTCATCAAACCGGGCCGCTGATCATGACCAGCGCCAACTTAACCTCCCTGCCGATTATCAAGGATGATTCCCAAATGCTCCCGTTTTTTGAGCATCACGGCGAGTTGGCCGGTGTTCTGTATCATGACCGGGAGATCTTAAGGCGGCTGGATGACTCGGTGGCTCAGGTGATACTTCATCAGGTCCAAATGATACGCCGGGCGCGGGGCTATACGCCGTTGTCCTTCCCTGCCTTGGATGGCAGACCTCCCTTGTTGGCCTTAGGCGCCCAGGAAAAAAACACCGTATGCCTGTATCGGGAGGGATACCTGTACCCTTCCCAGGAAATTGGGAGCCTGGATAGTTTGGAAACAACCGGGGTGTATCGGGAAACCGTTTCCGACATGCAGTCGCTGCTTCACATTAAGCCAGAGCTTGCAGTATGCGACATGCACCCGGAGTATGAATCCACCAGGTTTGCAAAAAGCCTCGGATTGCCGCTTTTGATGGTGCAGCATCACTTTGCCCATACAGCCGCCGTGATGGCGGAGTATCAAATCACAGATACGGTGATCGGCGTCTCCTTCGACGGCACAGGCTACGGCACGGACGGTACGATATGGGGCGGTGAGTTTCTCATCGCATCAAAGGACCGGTTTATTAGAGCCGGTCATATAAAAGCCATTCATATGCTCGGCGGCGATGAATCTGTACATAAGGGCTGGAAAAGCGCGGCTTGCCTAAAGTTTGACGCAGGGCTTCCACCCTCCAGCAGCCGGGAAGAGCTTGTTTACGCCGCCATAAATCATCAGGTAAACATCATCCGTTCCTCCAGCATGGGCCGCGTGTTCGACGGCGTAAGCGCCCTCCTTAACATATGTTCGGAATCGCAGTACGACGGCCAGTGCGCCATAGAGCTGGAAAGCACGGCGGCCAATTATGCAAAGCAAAACAGCTTGGTGGCAGAGCCTTTCCCCTTTGATATCTATGAGGAAGACGGTCAGTATATTGCCCACCTTTCCACCTGTATCCGGGAAATTTGTTCATTAAGGGAAAAAGGCGGCGATGCGGATAATCTGGCCTACCGGTTCCATATTACCATCTGTCGGTTGATTGAAGCCATGTGCGAAAAGCTTTCTTCAAAATATGGCATATGCAAAATCGCCCTTGGCGGCGGCGTATTTTTGAACCGTATCCTAACGGAACATACGGTGCCGCTGCTTGAAAGGGCCGGTTTTGAGGTATATATGAATCATATGGTTTCCCCGGGGGACGGCGGCCTGGCCCTGGGGCAGGCATATATCGGGCTGCATTCCAAAAAGGAGGCTGAGTAAACATGTGCATCGCAATTCCCGGAAAATTGATCACCATGGAGGGCAGCCGGGGCACTGCTGATATCAGGGGTAACATTCTCCCTGTGGAATTGGGCATTGTGAAGGCCCATATCGGCGATTACATTCTGGTGCACGCAGGCTGCGCCATTTCTGTGATCTCAAAAAGTGAGGCGGAAGAGCTGGACGAGTTGTTCAAGTTGGTACAAGCTTATGGAAAATAAGCTTGAGAACATTGTTGAGGCCATCCGCTCCTACAGTGGACCTTCCATACGGCTGATGGAGGTTTGCGGCACCCATACCAACAGCATATCAAAGTTTGGGATACCCGCGCTCTTTCCCGAAAATATCAGCCTGATTTCCGGCCCCGGATGCCCTGTGTGCGTTACCCCCGCGGGATACATTGACCGTGCATCTGAGTTGTCCCTTCAGCCAAGCTGCACAGTGCTAAGCTTTGGGGACATGATCCGCGTGCCTGGCTTAAAGAGTTCGCTTTTGAAGGCCAAGGCGGAAGGCGGAAGCGTGATTATTATGTACTCTCCCATGGAAGCGCTGGAGTACGCAAGACGTGAGCCGGACAGGCTATTTTTCGTAACGGCAGTGGGCTTTGAAACCACGCTGCCGGTATACGCGCTATTGATCCGGCGGCTCGCGGAGGAGAATATCAAAAATGTCCGCCTTTTGACCGCCGTCAAGGCTCTGATGCCCGCCCTCACCTGGATCTGTGAAAACAACCCGGATATTCATGGCTTTATAGGACCCGGGCATGCGAGCGCGGTGCTGGGCTGGGGCGGGTACGAGCCACTGTGCCGTACATATAAAATTCCCATGGCTGTGTCGGGGTTTGGGTATGAGCATATCGTCACGGCCATCTATGACCTGATGACGCAGCTTGAGAAAGGCACATGCGAGGTACATAACCTGTATCCACGAGTCGTAACCAAAGAAGGAAATCAGGAGGCCCTTCACCTGATCGATCTATTCTTTGAAAAAAGGCCCTCCGTTTGGCGGGGGCTTGGCGAAATTGACGGCTCAGGCTATAGCCTGAAACCCGAGTACGAATCGTTTGACGCGGGAGCTTTTGAAACCGACGCTCGTGAAATCAGCGGCTGCCTGTGCGGCAAAGTGATTACAGGTCGGGCACGGCCCGTGGACTGCAAGCTTTTCGGTATCGCCTGCACGCCGGAAAATCCGAAAGGCCCCTGCATGGTATCCAGCGAGGGCACCTGCGGCATCTGGCATCAGCATGCCAGAACAAGATAGAAAAAAAGACTCCCCCATCAAACCACCGCGCATGGGGGAAATCCTTATCCACTGCCGCGGCGCGGCGGCATGGGAGCGGCCATGAAAATCACCTCAGCCCACGGCGGCGGCGGAAAAATAATGAATGAGCTGATCCATGCTATTTTCGAAAAGAATTTTTCCAATGAGATTTTAAGCCGCATGGAAGATTCGGCTGTTCTTTCGCTGTCCCAAAATAAAATCGCATTCACCACCGATTCCTTTGTGGTCTCCCCGCTTTTCTTTAAAGGTGGGGATATCGGCCGGCTCAGCGTGTGCGGCACGGTGAACGATCTGCTTATGCGGGGCGCAACGCCTAAATACTTGTCCGCCGGGTTCATCCTGGAGGAAGGACTTGATACGGATGTACTTGACAAGGTGGCCGCCTCCATGCAGGCTGCCGCCGAGGAAGCCGGCGTTATGATCGTGACCGGCGATACAAAAGTTATTGAAGGCATAGGCGGGTTATACATCAACACGGCTGGGATCGGCGTTATGGAAACCGGCCTTGACATCAGCGTATCAAACGCCAGGGAAGGGGACGCGGTGATCATCAGCGGCGATATGGGTAACCATCACGCCTGCATCCTATCCGCCCGAATGAACATACAAAACAGCATTTTAAGCGACTGCGCGCCGCTGAACATTATGGTGTCGGCCTTGCTAGACAGCGGTGTTGAAATCCACACAATGCGTGACATCACCAGGGGCGGCCTTGGCACAGTGCTGCATGAGATCGCGCTGGCCTCTCAAACGCACATCGCACTTTCGGGCGACATGCCCTTAGCCGATGATCAGGTATCAGGCTTTTGCGACATTCTGGGGCTGGACCCGATGTACATGGGCAATGAGGGCAAACTGGCGCTCGTTTTACCAAAAAAAGACGCCCAGCATGCCGTAGGCATCTTGCGTGATAGCAAATATGGAGCAAATGCCAGAATTATAGGCGAAGCCATATCCGGTGCTCCTGGTGTTACGATCAGGACCCGTTCCGGATCTACACGCCTTGTGGAGCCGCTTCCGGGCGAAGGGCTGCCAAGAATCTGCTGATGAGTTCATCACGCTGCACCGGAGGATGCAATATGCAATACGACCCGTCATTTTTACCCTACCCTTCCGCCAGATACCCCGTATATGCCACCAGGGGCATGGTGGCCACATCTTCCCCCTTAGCTGCTTCCGCAGGTCTCCAAGCGCTCTTAAAAGGTGGGAATGCCGTCGATGCAGCCGTTGCAGCTGCAACGGCGCTGACTGTGGTGGAGCCTACCTCCAATGGTATCGGTAGCGATGCCTTCGCCCTTGTGTGGATGGAAAAGGATCATAAGCTGTACGGCCTGAATGCCAGCGGCTGGTCGCCCAGGGATATTTCCCTGGAAAAGGTACTAGCCCGGAACCTACAGGGTGGCAAAATGCCTATTTTCGGCTGGACTCCCACCATGGTGCCCGGCGCGCCCAAAGCCTGGGCAAAGCTTAACGAAAGGTTCGGCAGGCTTCCGCTAACCGATGTGTTTGCCCCTGCCATCAACTACGCCAGGGATGGCTATCCTGCCTCCCCCATACTCTCAAAGCACTGGAGAGCGGCACAAAACTGTTACAGCCGCTATGCAGTCGATCCGCAGTTTGCAGAATGGTTCAAAACCTTTACGCTCACTGGAGAGGCGCCTAAGGCGGGAACGCTTGTCAAACTACCCAACCACGGTGACACACTTGAGAAGATCGCCAAATCCTGTGCGGAAGATTTCTACAAGGGCGAGCTGATGGAGCGCATTGTGAAAGACAGCCGGGAGCTTGGCGGTTACTTTTGCAAAGAGGACTTCACGGAATATGATGTTTCGTGGGTAGAGCCCGCCAGTATCAATTACCGTGGATACGATGTATGCGAGATTCCGCCCAATGGCCAGGGCATCGTGGCGTTGATGGCGCTGAACATCTTAAAGGAATTCGAATTCACGCAAAAGGAATGTGCTGATACCTATCACAAGCAATGGGAGGCCATGAAGCTTGCCTTTGCCGATGGATTGCACTATATCACCGATCCAAACTGCATGGCTGTTTCCTATAGGGACCTGCTTCAGCCTGCCTATGGCGCTATGCGGGCTAAGCTTATTGGCGAGCAGGCAGGTACGCCCGTATACGGCACGCCGCCCAAGAGCGGTACGGTTTACCTTTGCACCGCGGACAGTGAAGGCAATATGGTCTCCTATATCCAAAGCAACTATATGGGCTTTGGCTCCGGCATTGTGGTACGTGACACGGGCATCAGCCTGCAAAACAGAGGCAGCGATTTTTCATTGAACTATGATGATCACAACTGCCTTGCACCCAGGAAAAAGTCGTACCACACCATCATACCCGGCTTTCTGATGAAAGACGGCGAGGCGGTAGGCCCCTTTGGGGTGATGGGCGGCTATATGCAGCCCCAAGGACACGTGCAGGTAGTGATGAACCTGATAGACTTCCACTTGAATCCCCAGCAGGCGTTGGATGCGCCCCGCTGGCTGTGGCAGCGGGAAGGCTGCTTTATGGTGGAACCAAACTTCCCCATTGAAATCGCTAGGCAGCTTGACGCAAAAGGACATATAGTGGAGGTCGCTCTGGAAAACGTATCCTTTGGCCGTGGGCAGATGATACTCCGCGGCCCGGACGGCTCATTGGTGGGCGGTACAGAAAAGCGCACCGACGGCAGCATAGCCTGTTATTAATCTTACAGCAAGCATAGCTCTTAAATAAAAGTTCCGGAAGCGCAACCGTTTCCGGAACTTTCGATATATTACGTTAATCGACACGGGCAAATATCACACTATCCAAGCCTATTACAGCTGCTGCGCCTCCTGCTGAACTTGTTAGTTGAATTCTGGCTGAGACTGCACCCAGAGGAACGCGCTCGGTGATGCCGGTATACACCTGCCATTGATCAACGGGCTGTGACGACTGTGATATAATGAGCGCCAGCCCAAGGCCTATCTCATTGCCCAGCGCATTCAGCCAGTGTACCTGTGCAAAAACATTGCCGTTCGTAGCAGCAGTGCCGCTGTAGTGGAGCGCAAAATTCATAAGGAAGCTGTGGCAGACAGCACCCCACGGCAGGGTTACCGTCTGGTTGATAAGAGCACCAGCGCTGGAAAGATTGACAAAATTCTGTCCAATATAACCGCCGGTATTCTGCGCTGTAACATTCACGGATGTCCAGCCATCCAAGCCGCTTACAAAGCCGGGGTTTTGCAAAAGATTTGGCGATGCAAGCCTCACCAGGATCACCTGATCAAGGTCGAGCATAGAACCAACAGCTCCAGAGGAAGTGAATATTAGCCTGGCCTGTGCCGCGCCGGCTGGCGCAGGTCCACTCAATTGTACAAAGTTCAAATACTTGCCCTGTCCTGAAAGTGTGGTCGGAACAATGGTGATGTCAATACCCGGCGTACCAATAGGATTGCCTAATGCATTCAGCCAGATTAATTGTGCATTCAACGTCGATGCTTGTATTGCCATAGCGGCAAAGCTTAAAAGATATGCTGCTCCAGGCTGGAATGGATTAAGCGGGATATCCTGCGAGAGCGTTCCGGGAACAACAGATTGCTGTGCCTCCGCACCGCCCTCCCATGAAACTGTGAAGCCGGGCTCAAAACCGGTTGCATTCCATTGCGCCAGGCCCAGTTCAAAACTCGGATTGTTAACAAGGTTTGGTGTCTCCACTGGCACCAGGTTTACAAGGTCCAAAATAAGTGGTATATCAGACGCGTCTTTGCTAAACTTTAACCGCGCCCACACTGCTGTAAGCGGCGGCCGGTCGGTCACATCAAAAAAAGTGTTCCTGATATGGGAAATGGAGGAACTGGGCAAGAAGGCACGAAGGCCTGAACCTATGACAATGCCATTCGAGTCAATCCATTGAACCTCAGCAACAAAATCTCCCGGGCTGACGGCTTGGGCATATACGATGAAACTCAAAAACAAGGGTTTTTTTAGCCATGGCCCCAGCGCTACATCTTGAAAGATGCTTGCTACACCTTGGCCCAGGCGTGCCGCCTGGGTTCCTTCAGCCGCAGAAGTGTCGGTTGTTATGACGTTATCAGCCTGCCAGAAGGACAGGCCGCTTTCAAAACTTGGATTTTGCAGCAGGTTGACGCTGCGGGATAACAAACTGATCATGAAAAACCCTCCATGGTATATTTTGTCCATGAAAAATTTCGTAAATATGGTGCCGTTTCAATTTATGTTTTCGGCTGACTGACCGTGCGGATGCGCCATATACTTGCTGTTTTCCACCGGTAAAATGGCAGCCTATGCATTTAAATGCACGGGAATGATGGAGCGCTTCATCCCGCCTAACCTTACAATCCTTATATAAATGAACCATTTCATCCTATAACTATCATTCAGTGTGAAAAATCTGCACTGCAGCAAAGGAATAGCTAAACAAACATAAGTATATTCCCGATATATTCAGTATGCGCAAGATTGCAAACAATGCGCAAATGCCAAGGAGGGATGAATCGTGGCCGGTATCAAACCTACCACTATGCGGCTGACCGGCATGGCATCCGGTATGGATACAGAGGGCATTGTGAAAAACCTGATGAACATCGGCAAACTCAAGGTGGATAACGTCAAAAAGCAAAAAGTTCTTCTGGAATGGAAGCAGGAGTATTATAAAGAGATCACAAGCAAGCTCAGTGCCTTCCAGAATAAATATTTCAGTACATCCTCTTCCGGTAATCTGATGGGCGGAGCTTTGAATATGCTTACCGCCGCATACAATTCTCCTTATGTGTCCATTCTGGCCGGCAGCAATGCAGTCCAGGGTTCCATGTACATATCCGATATCGTAAGCCTTGCCTCCAACGCAAAATTAGAGGGTATACAGAATGTAAGCGCTGATCCAAAGATCACCGTCAATACGGAAGCCCTGAATGATCTGGCGGGAAAGAGCATTGCCGTCACGCTGGACAGCATTACAAAAGCCATCACCTTTTCGCCCCGGGCCTACGCCACCTCCCAGGACGTGCAGAATGAATTATCATCGCAGCTTGCCGCCGCCTTTGGTGCGGGCAGGATTAACGTGGCGCTCGAAGGGGACGAGCTTTCCCTCTCCGCTGAAAATTCAGCGATGCGCATCAGTGTTCCTACGGATGCAGGCAAAAATCCCACCGGCATATTGGATTTTACAAACTACAGCAGCAACAGGATTGACTTCAATTTGAGCCTAAGCCAGGCCGGTTTCTCCAGGGATATCTTTGCCGCGCCCGAGGACAATTCCCTTTCTTTCACCATCAATGGCAAAAGCTTTTCCTTTACGGGTCAAAACAAATTAAGCGATATCATACAGGCCGTTAACAACAGCAACGCCGGCGTTACTATCAGTTACTCCTCGCTTACTGATACATTCTCCATGTCTTCCACAACCTCCGGAGCCGCCTCCACCATATCCGTCCAAGACGGTCATGGATTCCTGATGGATGCGCTGTTTGGCAGCGCCAGGTATACTTTAGGTACGGATGCCGTCGTGCGCATGAGCACCAACGGGTCCAAAAATGAAGAAGATATGGTCACCGTGCAGCGCAGCACCAATTCCTTTACCGTAAACGGTTCCACAATCACGCTGCTGGGCAAAGCCGCAGGCACCGAAAAGGAAGGAATCAGCGTCAGCACATCATATAATCAGGATGCTATTGTGGATAAGGTCAAGGCCTTTGTGTCCGACTATAACGATCTTCTTGGACTCATTACTAAAAGAACATCAGAAGAGCGTAATCGCGATTATCAACCGCTGTCGGATGATGAAAAAGATGAGATGTCCGATAAAGAGATTGAGCTTTGGACTGAAAAGGCAAAAAGCGGTATCCTGCGCAACGATACAAGCCTTAAGGCCATTGAGACCGAGCTAAAAAGCAGTATATACTCAGCAGTGAAAGAACTGGGCGGTTCCGGTGAGGCTCTGGGCATTCTTACGAATATCGGCATCACTACCGGAAATTATTCGGAAAAGGGCCAGCTTCACCTGGACGAGAGCAAGCTGCGGAAGGCGTTGAGTGAAGATCCAGAAAAGACGCTAGACCTGCTGACCCAGAAAAGCTCCATTTCTTATTCCCTGTATGCGACACAAGAGCAGCAGCATAAGCGCTTTACAGAGTCTGGCGTTCTGTATAGACTGAGCGATATACTCAGCAAAAACCTGAATACCATTGGCAAAAAGGGAGCATTGATCGAGCTTGTTGGCAGCCCGAACATTTCTTACAAGGGTGTAACCTTGTACAGTAAGCGGATTGCCGATATGCAGAAGCGGATTGACAACATGGAGGACCGGCTGACCAAGCAGGAAGACAATTATTGGAGACAGTTTACCGCCATGGAAACCGCGCTAAATAAAATGAATTCCCAATCCTCCTGGCTTTCCGGTATGCTGGGGCAGACGCAGAATTAGTTGGAGGTACACGAGGATGACAATGGCCGCACAATACCAAAAGTACCAGCAGCAGTCGGTAAGCGCATCTACACCGGGAGAGCAGATCGTGCTTTTATTTGAAAAAGCTGCCGTTTGCCTGAACAAGGCTGTCACTTTCATCGAGCAAAAGGACATTGGAAGCGCTCACAACGCTATTGTGCGCGCACAAGATATCTACCAATTCTTATCCGAGCAACTGGACATGCGGATGGAGATTTCCCACGACCTGTTTTCCTTGTATCAGTATATTTATGATGAATTGGTGAAAGCCAATCTCAATAAAGATGCCGAGATTGTTAAGCGCATGCTGGCCATGACCCGAAGCTTCAGGGATACGTGGAAGCAGGCGGATGTAACGAGCCGTATGGGCAGGGCTGCCAAATGATGATACCTCAGGCAGAAAGGTTGAAAAGCCTGGAGGAGCTGCTTCTAAAACGGCTTGAACTCCTGAAGCTTTATCCCGTTTTGTCGGCGCAGGCGATGTTATGCCTGGAGAAAAGCGACGCGGAGGGGTTCGACAGAAAGCTGAATGAGCGCGGCTTGCTTACCGAAAAGCTAGATGCTGTCGGCGCGCAAATCGATACACTTGTTTCACGGTTTGATAATGACAACAGCGACATGATCCTTAGACTTTTGAAGCCTGGAACGCAAAGCAAAGACAGCCCCGGGTGGGGTACGAACATAGCCCGCAGCGTGGAGCGCACGTATAAGCTGCTTCAAAGCTGCGCTCTTTTTGATGAAAAGCTTCTATCCCGTGCCAATGCCTTACATATGGAAATACAAGATAAGCTTAGCCACATTCGGGCTCAGCGCAAGATAAATACCGCTTATTACGATCAGAACACAACTCCGACTGGAACTCATATCCACTTTAGCTCCAAATAGCGCCAGCGTTATGGGAGTAGCTTAAAATTGGGGGATTACTGAATGGATATTGTAAGCATTGTTGGCTTTGTGGTGGCATTCGGAAGCATCGCCTTCGGTTACACCATGGACAAAGGTGATTTGAGAGCATTGTGGATGGTCAGCGCCTTTGTTATTACTGTGGGCGGCTCGATTGGCGCAGTGCTTCTTTCTTCTGGCTTCAGCCAGGTCAAGCAATTGCCCAAGATGATGTTGGAGGTGTTCATCAAACCAAAATCCACCATCAACAAAACAATAGAGCAGCTTGTATTCTTATCCAAAACAGCCCGCCAAAATGGCCTGCTCAGCCTGGAGAAAGCAGTCTCTGAAGGGGACGGAAAGAACAAAATCGATCCATTCCTGAAACGCGGCATCCTGATGGTGGTAGATGGCACAGATCCGGAGAAGATCAATGATATACTGCAAAACGATATCTATGTATATGAACAGAACAAGGGCATCAATATCAGCATGTTTGAATCCATGGGCGCCTTTGCCCCCGCGTTCGGCATGATAGGCACGATTGTGGGCTTGATCCAGTTGCTCTCGGCAGGTTTGGATGATCCCGCAGCGTTGACAAAAGCCATCGGTGTCGCTTTTATTACCACACTCTATGGCTCTTTGCTGGCAAACTGTTTTTTCCTGCCTTCCGCCACCAAATTGCGGAGCCGGCTATCGGTTTACCGCTTGGAAAAGGAAATGATCATTGAGGCCGTATGCGCCATCCGTAATGGTGTGAACCCGCGCTTGCTGCAGGAACAGCTATCTTCTTACCTGGTCCTTGCCCCGGCCGGTCAGGCTCGCAGGGGGCGGGCGGCAATGTCACAGGGAGAAAGAGCCACCGAAGCATCAGGCAGATAATGCCCACGTGCATTTGCCGAGCCAAGGTGAAATACCCGGAAAGGAACATTTTTTATGGGTGGAAGGCGCTCTTCTGACGGCCCCAAGATACAGACTGGAGCATGGTTAACTACTTATGCGGATTTGATGAACAATCTTTTGGTGTTTTTCATGCTGTTGTATGTTATGAGTATTATTGATATGCAAAAGTTCGAAAGGTTAACGACCAGTTTTGTGGATACATTCCTGGGAACTTCACAGGAATCGAAAATGGAAACACCGCCTGGCAACAATTTCACAAACGAACTCATAACCATTGACCCGAATGCCACCAACACACCGGCAGCTTCACCGGAAATGACGCCAACCGCGTCGCCCACCGCCACATTAAACCCGGATCTCGAATCCGTACAGGAATATGACGCCCTTTTTGACAGAATCAACCTCCTGCTGGAAGAAAAGGGGTATGCCGATCAGGTAAGTGTGGAGAAAAAGGTCGATATCATCTATCTGCGTTTTCGGGAAGGTGTATTCTTTTATGCCGACTCTCCTGTGTTGAAGCCCCAAGCTTATCCTATTATCGATACGATCAGCAACATCATTATGGAATCCTATGATCTGATCGCAGGGATTGACATCAGCGGTCATACTGCCAAAGTTCGAGTTGATCCTCCCAGCAAAACAAACCTGTTTTCATGGGATCTGTCCACCGACCGGGCGCTGACGGTTTTGAAGTATCTTGTGCAGCAATGCGATATGCCGCAGGAAAAGCTTTCGGTAACCGGATACTCCTGTAACCAATTATATGTTGAGGGCGATACAGAGGAATTTCTGGCTCAAAACCGACGCGTTGAAATTCGCTTATCCAGGAACAAAGAAGCCGATGCTGGTGCAGCAGTCGGGAGAGTAGTGCCAAAAAAATAAGGAAGGATAGCTTGATCACAAGCATCCCTTACCCTATCCCCATTTTACGGTGGAATATTTAAAGATTGGTCTATATAAAAATGCCATGACAATCACGTCCTGGCGTTTTCCATTTTTATACACAAAATATTATACTAGCCTATACCGGTTTGAAATGCGGTATGGCAAAATTCTGACCCCTTCAAATAGCAATCCCGCAAGAAATTGCATGAATCTTAAGTTAAGGCAATTTAGTGCCCGGCGGAAACCTTGACAAGCGTCTGGATGATGTGCTCCTCTCTAAAGGGTTTCACGATAAAGGATTTTGCTCCGTTTATTATTGCTTCCTTTACCATGCTCTCCTGCCCCATAGCGGATATCATGACCACCTTGGCCGAAGGATCAAAAGCACGAATCCCCTTAAGGGCTTCGATGCCCGTCATATCCGGCATCGTAATATCCATGGTCACAATATCAGGCCTTTGTTCCATATACTTATCTATGGCCTCTTGGCCGTTTTTAGCATCATCCACTACCATAAATCCATTTTTGGAAAGAACGTTCCGAATAGCAAGCCGCATAAAAGCCGCATCATCCACAATTAATACTCGAATCAAGCAAATACCTCCCCCGTCTCTATAGCGTTCCATCCTTACTTTTCAAAACCAATAACAGTCACATTTAAAAGCGAGGGATCGTTATACAGATCCAGAACCTCCTGCACTGTATTATCCCCTTGCTCGTTTTTCCGGATGACCTTGATCTTGGGCCGCATGAGTCCATCAGAATAGTTATGGAGTATCACACCCCGCAGCCCGTTGCTTAAGCGTACGATGCTGCCTATAGGATAAGGCACAATCCTTTTCATGAATGTGGATACGATGGCCGGATCGAACAAAAGCCCCGAGTTGCCCAAGAGATGTTCGATAGCTTCCGACGGCGAAAGCGCCACACGGTATGGCCGCTGGGATGTAAGCGCATCGTAAACATCGCTGATGGCAATGATCTTGCCCTCCTGCGTTTGCTTGTTGGATGGCAGATGCAGCGGATATCCAGTACCGTCATAGCGCTCATGATGGGTAAGGACCGCGACGATCGATTCGGCCGGAACCTCCCACTGCTTTCGCAGATAATTGCTGCCCAACGCGCTGTGCTGCTTCATTTGCTCATATTCCGAAACCGTCAGTGCTCCAGGCTTGTTGATAATCTCCTTTGTAATGAAAACCTTTCCAATGTCATGCAAAAGGGCACCCATACCCAGCTTGTAAAGCTTTCGCTGATTCATGCCTGCTGACATGCCCTGCAGTATCGACAATGCCGCAACATTTACACAATGGAAATAGGTGTATTCATCAAATGTCTTGATATCAGCCATGTTGACAAGCGCATTCTTGTTGGCGATAAGCTCCTGTATAATCGCTTCCAGGTAATGCCGGAGAGACAAAAAGGAGGAGTACTGGCCGTCTTCGTTACCGCCTTCCACATGCTCAAAAAACGTTTTCAAAGCACTTACCGCATTGAAACGCAACCGCTTGCTGAGCAACCCCATATCATCAGTCAGATCGGCCTCGCAATCGACGATGCACGCTCCCTCATGCTCAGACAATTTCAGCTTTGCAATATTGGAGGCAGTGAGAACATGACCGCAGGTTAATAGCAATTCGCCTTGCGGTCCTCTAAGATCCGTGGCCAGAATCATTCCGGGCTTCAGATTAAGCGGTTTGACAAATAACATAATACCAGTCCAATTTCGTTTTGATACAGGAAAAACCCTGATTCCCGTTCACACGGAAGCTAAGCAGCAAAGGTACGTTTGCTGCTTAGCTTCCATGAACTGGCCAAGGGTCAGAACGCCAATCTATACAAATGAGGGACTGGAGATCCAGCGGGGCCAACTCCCCTCAAGGCACAGGACCAAAGAATTCATCAAGCGTCCTGACAGCGCTATGCAAGAGCCAGGCACCCGCTGGATCATAGGAACTGCTTTACAGAAACCCTTTAGCTTACTGCAGCAACTGGAGCACGCCCTGGGGCTGCGCGTTCGCCTGGGCCAACATAGCCTGAGCAGCCTGCAGCAGGATGTTGTTCTTGGTGTAGTTCATCATTTCCTCGGCCATGTCCACGTCACGTACGCGAGATTCGGCGGCCTGCAGATTCTCTTTGGTGGTGGACATGTTGTTGGAAGCATGCTCCAACTGGTTCTGAAGGGCACCATAATTGGCGCGGGTGGCGTTCACTTCCGTGATGGCGTCTTCTACATCCCCATCCACTACAAGTAATGCTGCGTCTGCCTTTGCTTGGTCAGTACCCGCAATCCTTGCATCATTTGTCTTACCGATCAATGAGCTCAGTTTGGTAGTTACAGCATCTTTGATCACAACAGACTGGCCAGCATCTTCCCCATAGATAATCTTTGCCGCTTCGGCAGATCCATCATTGGCATTTAATACACCACTTGTAGTTGTATCCGACTGAGCTCCGAATACCTGTTTTCCGTTGAACTTGGTGTTGGTGTAAATCTCAGTGACAGCCTTGCCCAGGGCTCCCATTTCTGCCCCGATATTTGCCTGGTCATTCGTGCTGTAAGTGCCATTTTGCACCTGCACCGACAGTTCCTTCAGGCGGACGAGCATATCGGAAACTTCATTGAGAGCGCCTTCTGCCGTTTGTATGAAGGAGACGCCATCCTGGGCGTTGCGGGTAGCCTGGGTAAGACCGCGGATCTGGCTGCGCATTTTCTCGGAAATGGACAAGCCCGCCGCATCATCCGCCGCCCGGTTGATCCTGAAGCCACTGGAGAGCTTTTCCATAGCCTTGTTGGTGTTGACGGTGTTGTTGTTGTACTGACGGTAGGTGTTCATTGCAGTGATGTTGTGGTTGATCCTCATGGTTTCTTCCTCCTTGAATTTATCTCTGCGGGATTCCTTTCCCACAGTTTATTTGCTAAAGCCATCCTGCCCGTACCTGGCAAAGCGGCTTATGCACAAAGGAATTCATTTGGGCGAAAGCTTTTTCTTCAGGGATTCCAAAGCTTGCGCACCACCTGACAGGTCAGCCTCCAGATTGCTCTTTTCAGTATCAAGAACCTCACTACGCATAATGCGCACACTTCTTGGGGCATCAATACCGACCTTGATTTTATCTCCGCTAACCTCCAGGATGATAACCTTGATATCCTCACCGATCAGGATGCTGTCCCCGGGTTGTCTTGTGATGACCAGCATCCTCATCCCGTCCTTTCCTGGTCGAATAGGCAGAAGCGGACAGAATATTCAGGATTCTCCAGCATAACCTGCATGCCCAAACGTTCTTTGAAATTGATCACCACGGGGCTCTTCAGGTTCACGGTGGTAAGGCCGATGTTCTCGGGAATTACGGCAATCACGAAGAAGTTCAACTGTTCAAGAGAATCTGCCTTCAGCTTCTTCATTGACTCATCAGAAACGATTGGCGCATAATCCTCCAGGAACAAAAAGGGATCAAGTATAATGAACCTAGGGGTTTGGGCCTGTACGCTCTGCAATTGCATAATGCCTGCGTTTGAGTTGGTATCCAGCACTACAAACCGCTTGCTGTTTTCAAATGCGTATACCCCCTCAGGGAAATCGATGATATCCTCGTCCTTGACCGTCACAAAGTCATAATCCTTTGTGTGGATCAACATGCTTTCTCCTCCCGGGCGCCAATGCGCCGTATGCCCATGATTCAATGGCTGGGGTTTACCGCTTTTCTACATGGCATTCAACAGAATAAGGGACATAAGTAAACTCGATTTCAGGAGGTTTCCAGGATATTTCCACCTTGTCCCTGATATACCGCATATTCAGCTCACCGCCGGTCCAGCTTATCTTCGGTTTTGCCTCGGGCAGGAATGCAAGCACAGTTTTCACCGGCTCACGGCCTTGCTGGACCGCAATCTGGGAAATGCTAACCGCGTCCGGACCCGTCATGGCGTTCTTTTGCCTGGTATACCGTCCGGCTGCCTCCTGTGCGGCTTTCTTCCCCGCTAGAACATTTTCCTGTGCACGGGTCCGGATGCCTTTGATTCCGATAGAATCGAAAAACTGCTTGTTATCAAGCTCCATCCGTATGGGCTCACGCTCCATCTGCATACCTCCGCGTTCCACGGAGATCTGCATCTGCGCCGGATTCGTTTTATACAAAAGCTTAGCCGGCGTGATCTCAAACATCAGAAAAACTTTTTCGATCCTCATCCCATCCACCCACAAATGTCATTCCAGTCAGCTGAGATAGTCAAGAAGCGAAGGCTGCAAAATTTTCGTACCCATCTGAAGGCAGGCGTTATATACAAGCTCCTGTTGGGTGAACTGCATAATACCTTCCTCCAGGCTCAGGCTTTCCAGTTTGTTCTGCTTGTCAGAAGCGGCAATTTTCTCACGATCTAGTCTGTCGGCAAAGAAGGTAATATAATTGGCTTTCTCCCCTATACCCACATACTGCATCCTTAGGTCATCAGACCTTGTTTCCAGCTTTTTGATATAAAGGTCCATGTTTGAAAGATCGCCGCTATCCAACTTTCCAGCAATTTGGCCCAAAAGCTGGTACAGATTGTTGGATACACCGTTGCTGTCCATACCGGTGCCAAGTAAATCTGCCCCTGAATAGGCGGTGTCCATAGCGGATTGAGGGGATACTATATCTCCGCTGATGGAAAGGCCCAATCCGATATCCACATACCGGTGCTCCTGGGTAAATGTTCCGGCATCCACATTCACGCCATGGTAAAGAAGATTACCTGACCCATCCAGCGTAAAGGGCATATCCTCAAAGCCTTCGCCGCCAAATACGTATTTATCAGAAAATTTGGCATTGGCAGCACCCAGAAGAGACTCTTGCAGGCTCCGCAGCGACTTGGCAATCACCTTCTGTGCTTTTTCATCGCTGGTCCCTGTAACGCCCTGCATGATCTGGGTAAGAGCGTTGGTGGCTGTTTCGTTAATAGAAGAAAGAGAAATCTCCGCTTCATCCAGCAGCCCCTGGCTGTCTTTAAGCGTCGCATCATGTACACCGATGCGAACCAGCTGCTTGCGTGTGCCAAACGCCGCCAAAGCGGAAGCCGGGTCCTCCGACATTTTCATGAACTTTCTCTGCGCCGTAACCTTTGTGTTCAGGTCATTCAATTCCCTTGTGTTCCTGTTCAGGTTGCGAAGATAATTGTTCGCCATCATTGCATTTGTCAAGCGCATTCAAATCACCTCTTACGCTTTATCGGCCTACCACGCCTGTTCTGTTAATCAAAACATCCAGCGCTTCGTCCATCGCGGTTATCACCCGGGAGGATGCCTCAAAGGCCCGCTGATACTTCATCAAATTGGCTGTTTCCTCATTGATGTCAACCCCCATAACCGCTTGCCGTTGATTGGTGATGGACGCCACAACCATGTCGTTAGTATCCGATATATCTTTTGCATAGCTTATATCAATGGCGAGATCGGTCATCATGGAAAGAGTGAAATCCTCAAATGAACCGTGGAAGCTGGCTGATATATTCCGTCCTTTATCCATAGCCTCTATGAATTTTAAGACATTGTCATTCTTGCCCGCTTCCTTGCCGGCGTCAGCAGTGGCAGTGATGTAATTGGCATCTGCAAGCCACTGGCTCGAAATTGCAATGGTGGGTGCAGTATTGCCCGTAAACAATGGTTTGCCTGTACCGGCAGTATCATTAATAGCGTTAAAAGTACTCGCCAGGCTGTCCGCCAGGCTGTCAAGAGATGCAAGGTAGTATGGAATGCCCCGGAAACTGCTTTGACCTGCGCTTGCGTAACTGCCATATCCATTAAGCACCTGCATGGAACCCGCCAGGGAACCAGCTTGAAGCGCCAGTGTATTTCCATCCGCTTCAATGCTGACATTGCCTGGGCTGCCCGCTACCGTGACCGTGGCCACCGTATTGCTCGGCGCATCCAGCAAAAATTCGCCGCCCGCCTTGATGCTCAAAGTGCCATCATCATGGTCCGTTACCGTGATGTCCATATAAGAGGAAAGTTGGTCAAGATATACATTGCGCATGTCGTTCATCTCGTTGATGGAATTATTCTGCAGCTTCGCTACCTGTATGGAAGCGTTGATCGTATCTATCTTGCCAAGCAGTGTATTGATATCCTTAACCCCAATCCCTACGGAATCCATTTCGTGGGCACTGATGGTATTAAGCTGCAGTGCGTATTGATTTATGGTCTGTGTCACCTTTTGCGCACTGGAACGCACCAGGCTGGAAAACTCCACCTCGCCGGCGTTTTGAGACAGGGTCTGCAATTGTGCGTAAAGATCCTGCATCATTACATTCAGCCCGTCGGTCTGCGTTTCGTCCAGATTATTCTCCATATCTTTAAGCGTAGACAGCGCCTTTGTGGTCGCACTGTTTTGTGCGTTTGCGCTGCGAAAGCGCAAATCCAGGAACTGATCCCGCATCTGCCTGATGCCCTTCACGTCAACACCCATATTGGAAGAGAGCGTACTATGCTGTACAAGCTTGTACCTGTCATTTCGATAGGTGGCGGCCTGATCTACGATCTGCCTGCTGTAACCCTCGGTGGACTGGTTGGCAATGTTGTTTGCCGTAACATCCAGCCCGGCCTGTGCCGCCGTCAAACCGCTTTTGGCAGCTTCGAATGCGTAAAAAGTTGCTCTCATTTTTCCCTCTTGACTTATGTCAGCCTCGTAGGCTTACATCCTTCGTATATGTTTTTGCACCAGAATCCATCCCTGACTGGTTCAGCAGATAACGAATGGTGCCAAGGCGCGTTTCCAGCAGCCTTTTGTTGAGCACGCACTTCTTTTTAAGAGTCGTCACAACTGTGGATAGCTCTTCAAATACCGCTCCGAACAGCGCCTTGAACTCCTCGCTTGACTCAACCAGTTCCCTGAGTGTTTTGTATCCTAACCCCAGGCAGATGGCGTTTCTCTGCTTTTCCAGTTCCCTGCTCTGCATGAGCAGCGCCTGCTGGTCATTGAGCAGTGGAATCAGCTTCTCAGCATCCCCTACAAGAAGCAGTCTGGTCTTTTCTTCTTCCTGTGCCAGAAGCTTCCGATGCACCTCGCATTGAACGCTCAGAACCTCTTTTAGCCCCGGCAAATCACGCATAGGTTCTATTACTCCTTGGGCTCAACGCCGTAGAGCATGGCCTCGGCAATTTGCTCGGCGGAAACATGGTAATTTCCCCTGGCTATTTCACTCTTCAAAAGCAGAAGCCTTTCAGCCGGCGTGGCTTTTGTAGCTTCGCTTACCACCATGTTTACTACTCCATCCAGTTCGGAATAACCTTTGGCGGTGCTGGATAAAACAAGGTTGTCTTTACCGATTCCCGCCTGCTTCTTGGCATCCTTCTGGGCTGTGGCAAGGTTTTGCGCCATCATGGCGCCGTAGAGCTTATCAATTTGCGCTCGGTTGATCTTCATGATCTATCACCCGCTTTATATATCGATATTTTCCAGGGGAAGTTTAGCCAAATGCAAAATCTCATCAAGTTCTCAGGTTATTTACAACTTGCTCCAGTTCATCGGCCGTTTGCAGCATGCGGAGATTGAACTGCACACCCCTTTGGGCCATCATCATGTGTGTCATTTCCAACGTGAGATCCACATTGGACAGCTCAAGAGCGCTTTCCCTTATCTGCGAAGCATTGTCCCGAACCGCCTGGCCTGAGGCATTCGTTTGTGCATACCGACTGTCGCCCAGCGCCACCAAAGCATCGGGGTTGGGAAAGGTGAATAATCCTGCCTGATGGATGGCTGCCTGAATGTCGCCGCCTGTCACCGTGATACGCCTGTTATTTGCATCAAGCACATATCCGCCATCCGGCGTGACAAGATAGATCCCGTTCCCCTCGGCAGAAAGGGCAAAGCCGCCCGCCCGGGTATATTCCGTATTACCCTGCGCGCCTTCAATGGCAAAGAAGCCCTCGCCCTCAACGGCGACGCTCCTTTCCCCATCAGGAGAAAGCCCGCCCTGCGCTGTATTCAGATCGGTGGCAGACAGCCTTGCGCCGTTGCCAACCAGGAAATCCGCGCCTTGGGCACTGGTATACATGAGATCGGTGAAGCTGGCCGTTTGCGCCTTATACCCTTCCGTGTTGGTATTGGCGATGTTGTTGGCGGTTATATCAAGGCTTGATTGAAAAACCTTTACACCAGACTTGGCCGCATAGAAACCGTTGATCACCTGAAATCCCTCCTTTCATTCCGTCTGCATGACTTAAGCGCGCCCTATTTCATTGACAGTCTTTTGATTCACCTGATCCAATATTCTGAGCACCTGACCGCAGGATTGGAAGGCACGGGAGGATGCCATCATATCCGTCATTTCCTCTATCATGTCCACATTGGCACGCTCCAGGGTACCCTGAAGGATGCGCCCCTGAAACTGTCCGTTGCCTGCCGGCCTTACGAACAGCCCGTTTGCCTGTTTTTCGATCACAGCATTGGCTTGTGGGACGACTATCAGAAGCTGGCCGGCGTTTTGCCCGTTCAAGGTGATCTGACCCGTTTCGCTGATGGCGACTGTTCCAGCATTCAGCTGTATACGGCCATTCTGCCCGAGCACGAAAGCCCCGGAGGATGTGGTCAAATAACCGTTGGCATCAACTTGAAAGCTTCCGTTGCGGGTCATTCCGTTCCCCCCCTGCGGGTCCTGCACGGCAAAGAAACCATCACCCAATATGGCAACATCCAGCGTCCGTCCCGTTGTTTCAAGCGCACCCTGGGTGATGTTGGCGTAGATCCCATCGCCAATGGCTCCATGGTTCACGGTGCCAATTTCTTCCGAGAAACCATCTTCCATACGCAGCATCACCTGGTCATTGAACGTGGAGGTGATCAGCTCTTCACGCTTGAAACCCGCGACGCCTGCGTTTGCCAGGTTATTGGCTGTAACATCCAGCGCCCTGGACCTGTTTAGAAGCCCTGTAGTTGCAGCGTATACTGCGTTGTTCATTTTTGCTGCCTCCCTTTTTTCATTCGTTTACGTATCCCATGATACGCTCTTTCAGTTTTAGCAAAGCCTTGGAATGAATCTGCGATACCCTTGGCACCGTCAGACCAAGGACGAAGGCGATTTCCCGAAGCTTCAATTCTTCATAATAGTACAATGAAATAACTGTTCTTTCCTTTTCATCCAGCATATCGATATAAACAGCCAGTTGATTCTTGAAATCCTTCTGTAAAAGCTTGTGCTCCGGCGTTTGGGCCGATGTATCCTCAATGGCGTCCATCACCGACATGTTACCGCGGGGCAGAGTTTCCTCCAGCGCCATTACGTGATAGCTCATCTCATCCACGCGCAGTTTATTGAGTTCCGCTTCCGTCATTGAAAGCCGCTGCGCAAGTTCACTGTCCAGGGGAGGTCTGCCCAGTTCGTTTTGCATTTGCTGGCTCATTTTGTTGGCCAGCCTGATCTTTTGATGAATGTCCCTGGGCACCCATTCCTTCTTGCGAAGATAATCGATGATGGCGCCGCGAACCCTGATGGATGCGAATGAGTCAAATTGAACGCCGCGTTTGTAATCATACCGGTCGATGCAGTTGATCAGTTCCAGCACTCCATGGTTGGCCAGGTCTTCCATATCATCCCGGTTGGCGGCTATCATCTGAGAGCGTTTCAGGCTGCAAGTCACGATATACAGATAGGACATCAGGATTTCGTTACGCAAACCAACATCCCTGGTTTTCTCGTATCGCTGCCAGGTCTGCTCGTCTATTTTTTTCGACTGATCCTTATAATAGTTCATGCTCCTCCAACCTGCCATGTTCTATGTGCCATGCCTGCTAAATCGAGATAGTACCCAGCGCCTGAATATTCACATCCTGGTTTATCTCGCTAAAGGACAGCACCACAGCCTCCGAAGAGAACTGGTCCATCAACCGCTTGTAATAGCATCGTACTACAGGCGATGTGAGCACCACCACGTCTCCAAGGCGCTCCCTGATCCGGCTCTCTTCCTTCATATGGGAGTTTACAATATTTTGCAGTACATTCGGCTCCAATGATACATAGGAGTTGTTGCCGGATTTGCGCACACCGTTCATGATAAGGTTTTCGATTTCGGGATTCAGTGTGATCACCTTCAGATTGCCGTCCTGGGCATACTTGCGGGTGATGGTGCGCTTGAGTGCCTGGCGTACATATTCGGTCAAAAGGTCGGTATCCTTCACCCCAGGCATGTGCTCGCTGAGCGTTTCCAGAATGGTCGGTAAGTCTCGGATGGGGATGCGCTCCGATAACAGGTTGCAAAGCACCTTTTGAAGCTCCACATGGGGCACAACATTCGGCACGATGTCGTCCACCAGCTCCTTGTGGGTTTTGCGCAGATTATCCAGCAGATGCATCAGATCCTTGCGGGAGAATAGCTCATGGGCATGCTTCTTAATGATCTCCGACAGGTGGGTGACAATCACCGACAGTGGATCAATTACGGTGTAGCCGCTCATCTGCGCATATTCCCTGTTATCCGCGGTGATCCACTTGGCGGGAAGCTTAAATGCCGGTTCCAGCGTATCGATGCCTTCTATTTCCTGGGCGTCATTGATGCCATTCATGGCAAGGTAATGATCTGCCAGCACCTCGCCATGCGCCACCTCTTCCCCTTTGATCTTGATCACGTATTCGTTGATATCCAACCCGGCATTATCCCGCAGGGTAACAGCCGGCAGCACCATGCCCATCTCCTCTGCAAACTGCCGGCGGAGCATCACCACGCGGTTGATGAAGTTGCCGCCCTTGCTCTCATCTACCAGTGGGACCAGGCTGTAGCCAACCTCCACTTCAACTGGTTCCACGGAGAGCAGGGAGTAAATGTTGTCTGTATTCTTATAAAATTCCGTTTCATTTACAGGCAGTTCAGGCTCTGGAACCGTGGTAGTAGATTCCTTCTTCTTTTTGAGTCTGGATGCCAGCAGAATCAATGATCCGCCCACTGTGAGCAGTACGAGCACAGGAAAGCCGGGGAGCACAGACAAGGCCATCAGCGCGCCGCCGGTAATCGTCAGCACCAGAGGATAAGAAGTGATCTGCGTCTTGAGATCTTCGCTCAGGCTGTTGACGGAGGCCGCCCTGGTCACAACCATACCCGTGGCTGTGGATATGAGCAGCGCAGGCAGCTGGGATACAAGTCCGTCGCCTACCGTGGCGGTGATATAGGTGTTGAGTACATCGTTAAAGCTTGCGCCGCCCTGCACCATACCGATGATGACGCCGCCAATACTGTTGATGAACAGTATGATAATGGAAACGATGGCATCACCCTTGATAAATTTCGAGGCACCATCCATGGATCCGTAAAAATCTGCCTCACGCTGAATCTTGAGCCGCCGCCCCTTGGCGGTTTCATCGTTGATGAGGCCGGCGTTCAGATCGGCGTCTATGGCCATCTGCTTGCCTGGCATGGCATCCAGTGTAAAGCGTGCCGCCACTTCCGCCACGCGTTCGGCACCCTTGGTGATAACAATGAACTGCACCACCACGATGATCAGGAAGATAATGAAACCTACCACCGGATTGCCGCCGATAACATACTGGCCAAAGGTATGGATCACCTTGCCGGCATTGCCGCCGTTGCCAAGGATCAACCTTGTGGAGGATACATTCAACGAAACGCGAAGCAGCGTGGTAATCAAAAGTACCGAAGGGAACACCGAAAATTCCAGTGCTTCCCTGATGTACATGGAAATCAGGAGGATGGTCAGCGACAGGGCGATGTTTATGATAAGCATCACATCCAGAACCCCTGTGCCCAAAGGTATGATCAGCAGGAATATGACGCCTATCAAAAACAAGGTAAGCACATTATCAAATAGCTTTTTCATCCGGCAGTCCTCTTTTTGAGCTTGTAGATGAAAGCAATTATATCAGCAACGGGCTTGTAGAATGCTTCGGGGATCGGCTTCCCGATATCCACCGTCTCATACAGGCCCCGGGCCAGTGGTTTATTTTCCGTCACATATACGCCGTGTTCCTTAGCGACTTTCACAATGGTCAAGGCGATCTGATCCGCGCCCTTGGCCACTACCACCGGCGCTCTGTCCTTTTTGGGGTCATACTTGAGCGCCACCGCAAAGTGGGTGGGGTTCCTGATGACCACATCCGCCTTTGGTACCTTTTGCATCATGCGCATCATGGCCATTTTGCGCTGCACGTCCCTGATCCTGCCCTTGACTTCCGGGCTGCCCTCCATGCGCTTTTGTTCCTCGCGAACCTCCTGCTTGGTCATGCGCATCCGCTTTTCGTAATCCCACCACTGGTATAAGTAATCGGCTGCTGCAAACGCCACCATGAACATAAGGATTTTTATGGAGATGGAAAAAACGGCGTCGCCTGTCCAGGCAATCCCGCTTTCCAAAGTGTTTAGCGGCATGTTTCGAATCTGCAGCACCCGGTTAACAATCTCGCTATAAAGAATGGCTCCGATGATAACCACTTTCACTATGGATTTGATAAGCTCAATCCATGACTTTGCGGAAAAAATTTGCTTAATGCCCGACATGGGATTCAGCCTGGAAAACTTTGGTTTGAGCAGGCTTGTGGTGAAAAGAAACCGCGTCTGCACGCCTCCCAGCACCACTCCCAGCAGCATGGCCACGCCGCTGATGGGGAGGATCATAAGCAGCGCGCTTAACGCATACCTGCCAAATATGTTGGACGCGTCCAGAACGGTAAGTCGGTTCACTGTGGCCAAAGAGCCGTAGCTGTCCACCAAAACGCTCTTCATGCCCGATAAAACCGGCCCTCCGGCCATTCTTATCAGCAAGACCATTGCCAGCAAGGAAAGGGCGCTCACGGCATCCTTGCTCTGAAATATATTACCTTTCTTTCGCTCGTCCTCCCGCTTGTGCGGTGTCGCACGCTCGGTGCGGCTTGAATCGGATGCCATGATCTCACCTCCCCCTCAAACCGTTTTTTTACGCGCCGGACAGCATGACCGCCAATGATTCCTGTACCTTTTGATACATCTGCGCCATCGTATCATCCATCAGCCTGGAAGCGGCCGGAAGTGCCAGTATGATAATCACAAGGCCTATGGCCACCTTCACCTGCAGGCTGGCCGCAAACACGTTGATCTGGGGAACGATCCGCATCAGCACCCCCAGGCCCGCCTCAGTCAAAAGCTCGGTGGCGATAACCGGCATGGCAAGTTTCAGCGCCAGCACCACCATGTTCCCAAGCATAAGTGCCAGATAGCTTCCCACCTGAAAATCAAGGAATGCGGGACCCGGCGGGAACAACTGGCAGGAGCTGGCCAGAATCCGGATCAGCGTCAGGTGTCCGTTGGAAAAAAAGAAAATAAGCGTAATCATCAGATTGTACATCGTGCCGGCGATCGGCATGGATACATTGCTCACCGGGTCGTACATCCTGGCCATGCCAAGGCCAATCTCCATATCAATGACTTCGCCGGCCATCAGCACCCAGCTTAAGAACAGATTCATCAGAAATCCCAGCGCATAGCCTACCAGCATTTCCTTTAGCAGGGACAGCATGAATGCGATCGTGGAGGAGAACACGAACGACGGCACCTGCAAAACTGGCGTCAAAAGGATGGAGGCAAGCATCGCAAGACCGATTTTTGCTATGGCAGGCACATTCCTTTTCCCAAAAAACGGATTAAATAACAATGCGCCCGACATGCGGGCAAACACCAGCAGTAAGAGAATGTAATTGCCAAAGCTTAATTGAAGCATCCTTACCCTCCATAGGCACTAACCCAGATTGCCGATGCCTGCGAAGATACGGTTGGTAAATTCTATAATCTTGGCGATAAGCCAGGCGCTGAGCAGGATGAGCGCCACTGCAATGGCCAATACCTTGAACACAAAGGCTATGTTCTGCTCATGGATCTGGGTAGCTGCCTGCACCACCGACACCAGTATGCCGATACCCACGCTTACAGCAAGAAACGGTGCCGCCATCACAATCGCCGTCACCAGCGCGTCCTTCAAAACTGAAACGATTTCCCCCTGTGACATACGATTCCTTTCCGGCATCCCGCGAAGCCCCAAGCTAGTTGAAGCCCATCACCAGCGCCTTTAATGTCATTGTCCAGCCGTCCACCAATACAAAGAGCACGAGCTTGAACGGAAGTGAGATCAGCACCGGCGGCAGCATGACCATGCCCAGGCTCATAAGTGTGCTCGCCACCACCATATCGATGACCAGGAATGGCAGATATACCATAAACCCCATGATGAACGCACGTTTGAGTTCACTTGTGATAAAGGCAGGAATAATCACGGTAGTTTCTATCTGTTCAGTGGTCTCCGGCCGCTCATAGTGTCCAAGATCCAGGAAAAGGTTCAGATCTTCAGCGTTGGTATTCTTCAGCATGAAGCCTCTGAGAGGTTCTATGGCCTTTTCCGCTGCCTGTACCTGTGTGATCTCTCCTTTTTGATAGGGCTGATAAGCCGTTTCGTTGATCTGGCCGATCACCGGCGACATGATGAACAACGACAGAAACAACGCAATCCCAATCAGTACCTGATTGGGCGGTGTCTGCTGCAAACCTATGGCATTGCGTACACAGGAGAGCACGATCGCAATACGCGTAAAGCAAGTGGTCATGATCAGAATGGAAGGTATCAGCGCAATCACGGTAAGAGTCAGCAATATCTCCAGCACGTCAGCGCCTTCTCCGGAGCCTAAACCTTCCAACTGTATGGACAGCCCGTTTGCTTCCGCTCTTGCAAAGTGGACAGGCAGAATCACAAGCATCGCAAGCAGAAAGATCGCAAGCATAGCGCCCCTAAGCAATGTTTTCTTCTTCATGGCTGCGTGCCGTCCTGTCCTTCGCCGCTTCCCGTTTGTACCGGCGGCTGCTTTCCCTTGCCCATTGACTTCATCAGCATGCCAAAAAAATCGTTTCCAGGCCGCTTTGCCTCCACACCCGCAAGCTCCTGTTGGTCAAGTTCCCGAAGCAGTTCCACCCGCCCTGATCCAACAGACGCCAGATGCGTCCTGCCGCCCACCCTTATAAGGGCAAGGTAGGTATCGCGTGCCAGCATAACGCGCTCCAGCACCTGAATTTGGCGGCCGGAGGAATAAGCATTATGATGTCTGCCCATCCATTTGGCCGTCCAGTAGGCGCCGAATATCACGATCACGACCGCCAGAAGAGGCGTCAAGATGGAGAATGCGTCTTCCAATGTATCCCTCTCCCAACCTATTTCCCTTGCAGCGTTACTTCTGGGCGGCACTGCTTACAATTTCTGTGATTCTGACACCGAAGTTGTCGTCGATGACAACCACATCGCCCCTGGCGATGAGCTTCCCATTCACCATGATATCCACGGGCGCGCCCGCCTGTTTGTCCAGTTCCACAATAGAGCCTTGGCGAAGGGACAGAATTTCCTTAACCTGCTTTCTTGTCCGCCCGATCTCCACAGTCACATTGAGATCCACGCCCATCACAAGCCCAAGATTGACGGCATCGATTTCATCCGAAAAGGCATCCATCATATCCAGGTTACCAAACTGCAGGGGTTTGACCACCACATTCTTAGGCGGCGCCACTCGATCCTGCGCGTACCCGCCAGCCGGTACAGAACGCGGTGATACCATGGGAGTGGAATGGGCTGCCGCTGCTGGAACAGCCCTGGAAATTGATGCTGCGGCAGGCCTTTGCATAGCTGCAGGAGCGGGTCTTGCAGCTGCCAGCGGGGCAGACCTTGGCGTTACCGCCGGAGCAGGAGTTTCTGCCGGTTCCGGATCAAACATCTCCTCAGGTTCCTGGTAATAGGTCTCCTCAGGTTCCGGATCAGACACCTCTACAGGAACAGGCTCGGGCATTGGTTCGGCAACAGGCTTAGGTATCACCGTCTCGGGAACGGGCTTGGGTGTCACCACAGGCGCCGGCTTAGGCGCTGCTGCAGGGCCTGCCAAGTGGTCTGGCTTGACAGCTGCGGGAGCCGGCTTGACAGCTGCGGAAGCCGTCTTGGCCGCCGGCTTGGGCGCAGACTCGGGACCGGGCTTCGATGTGGTTTTCGGCACCTGGTAATCATCCCCGATCACCGGTGAGGGAACCTGGGTATGCCCCGTAACCTGCGTTATTTCCGAAACTTCCTGTACTGTCTCCTGTCCACTGAATCCCATGGCGCTGTTCACCAGCTCCTTGGCAAAGGGCACGGGCATGACGGTAAAGAACTCGCTGTCCACCAGGTCCTCAATGGTCAGCTTAAAGCCCACAGCCACAATCAATTCCTGCTTCTCAGCCCACAGCTTACCATTGAGGCCAGAGAGCTCAAAAGGCGCGGGAGGAGAAATATTGATTTCCCTGTCCAGAAATGATGCCAGCGCCGTGCAGGACGCACCCATCATCTGGTTCATAACCTCCCCGAGAGCGCTTACATGGATCTCATCCAGCGGAACATCACCGCCTGAAAGATCATCGTAACCCTCACCAAGCAGAAGCTGAACGATGGCACGGATATCCTTCACGCTCATGATCATGTGGTTGGAACCGAAAAGCCCCTGGACATATTTGATTTCGATCCCCAAGGCCGGTTCTAGCTCTGAAAATTCGAAATCCGAGCTGGAAATTACCTGCACGCTGGGCGTGGTAATGCTGACCTGACGGTTCAGCAGGATGGAAACGGCGGTAGCCGCGGCACCCATGCTGATGTTCAGAATCTCACCGATGGTATCGATTTCGATACTGTTCAGCCCCGCATTGTTTTGCTGATCGTCAAGATTGGGACGGGTTTCCATCGCACACTCACCTTCCTTCATCCTGCGTATTGCCGGTTAATCAACACGGCGAGTTTGTTCTTCTTAATCCCTGGTTCTCCATAGAACCATTTCTTGCCGTTAACGGCGACCACTATAGGCGTGCCCACCTGCTGATCAAGCCTTATCACGTCGCCCGGCTGAAGGCTCAGCATTTCCTGCATGGTGATGGTAGTGGAGCCTAGGATTGCGGACAAATCAATATTTGAACTGTGAAGCTGTGCGAGCATCGACTTTTGATTCGTCACCGTTATCTCGTCGCCATCGTCAGGCTTGTTATTGGCGCCTGTCTGAATGGCCAGCGTTTCATCCAGCGTCTTGCCGATGTCTATGCAAGGAATGCAGCAGGTAATTGTACCCTCCACCGAGTTAAGCTTCACCGCGAGTACCAGCACCACCACAACCTCGTCCATGGCGATAGCCTTGATGAAACGGGTGTTCGTTTCGACCTGCCGGAGCGTTATGCCGATACCTGGAACATAGGTCCACGCTTCCTGGAACAGGGCGGTGATTCTTTTGATGATCCTGTCCATCAGCGATGTCTCAATATCTGTGAACTCCCGCGAGGGCAATTCCCGCGCCTCAATAACCCCGCCGAACATCCGTTCGATAAGTGCGAAGGTAACAGGGTTGGAAAGATCCATCAGCATGGCGCCCTTGATGATATTCATGTCCAAGACGCCTGTGATGAGGTTGTCGGGAAGCGCATTGTTATATTCCATGTAGGGTTGTTCTTCCAGGGAGGTCACATTGACTTCGCAATAGCTTCGGGTGAGCCCTGCCAGATAGGAGGCCAGATGCCTTGCGAAGATTTCGCCGATTCCCCGAAGCACCTTCTGCTGATCCTTGGTCAGTTTCTTTGGATTCTTAAAGTTGTACAGCTTGGCCTTTGGATCATCGGAAGGCAAAGTAACAGACTCATCCGGTTCCGCGTTGCCCGTAAGTCTGTTCAGCAGCTCATCAATCTGATTTTGAGACAAAATCTCAGGCATGACTAATCTTCCTTTATCCGATCGTAGCGTCTGTGATGGTTTTCCCGGGTATTGTTTTCATATAGATGTGCCTGAACCAGAATGCCGGCCTTGTATTCCTTCACTCTTTCGACCACCACTTCCGCGCGCTCCGCCACATAATGCGTTTTGCCGTTTGTCATGGTGACCAGTGTATCAGGAATCATTTCTATCATTTCAATAAGATCCGAGTTGATATAGTACCTTTCACCGTTTAGTTTGGTAAGCTCAATCATGGCTCCGACACTCCTTTCAGGCATTTCGGGACATTAACAGATCATAGCCTTGATCCATAATTACCGCTTCAGATTCACCAGTTCCTCCAGCACCTGGTCGGAGGTGGTGATCACGCGCGCATTTGCCTGGTATCCCCTCTGGGCCACGATCAAGTCCGTAAACTCTTTCGATAGGTCAACATTGGACATTTCCAGGCCGCCGGAAACGAGCTGACCTGCCAAGCCGGTACCGGCTACAGTATAGCTGGGCGCACCGGAATTCAGCGTTTCACCTAAATACTGGTCGCCGCGCTGCTCCATGCCGTCCGGGTTGTTGAATACCGCGACAGCAACTTGCCCCAGCGTCTGGATAGCCATGGTGGTCAGGTTTGTGCCGGAGATGACTCCATCCTTACCGATGGAGATGCCCGAAAAGTTTTGGAAGTTGGGGATGTTGATGGGAACCGGAGTCCCAATCGTTGCTGCCAGGGGCGGCAACTGCCCCATGACGAAGCTGCCATTGGCATCCAGCAGGTTGCCGCTTGCGTCAAAGGAGAAAGAGCCGACCCTGGAATAGTTCAATTCGCCAGCGCTGTCCTGCACGGTGAAATAGCCTTCGCCGGATATGTAGGTATCCATGGCCCTGCCCGTCTGCTGGAAACCGCTTCCGGTATTGAGCAGGTCAATGGAGGCAACCTTGGATCCATAGCCGATCTGGGTGGGGTTTGTACCGCCTGTGGCGGGTGTGGGGGCGCTGGCGGCGGACAGCGTCTGGTAATACATGTCCGAGAAAAGAACGCGGCTAGCCTTGAAGCCGGCAGTGTTCACGTTGGCAATGTTATTGCCGATGACGTCCAGCATGGTTTGATGCCCTTTTAATCCCGAAACCGCGGAAAACATGGATCTGATCATTATTGCGTCCTCCCATTCACTTTTGTGCCGCCGCTATGTAAGCGGCCCACCGCTGTAACCGTTTCATTCTTCCTGTACAGCTTTTGCTTCCGGACCAATGTCCAGGATATCGCTCATCTGATAAAATTGACCGTTAACGCACACATAGGGGACGCCTGCGTTGAAGCTAACCTGCTCCACCTGCCCCACCTGCATCTGCTTTGTTCCATCCTCTGCGGTAGCCGATACGTTTACCTGCTTCCCTATCATCGATACCGCCATGTTCGTCTGGAAGGCGTTTGTCAGTGCATTGATCTGGGAAAGAGTGGAAAACTGCACCATCTGGGACATGAACTGGGCGTTATCCACCGTGTCAAACATGCTCTGATTTTGAAGTTGGGCGGTGATGAGCTTGAAAAAATCATTGATATCCAGATCCGACGCTGCCTTCCCCACCGACTGCCCGGCATTTTGCTGTGCTGCCGCCGGCATCCCAATCCCGTTTACAAGCATTGTACCCCCTCCTTGCTATAAGCGCCGTGCTTACATCAAACCCGGTAACTGATGGTGCTGCTTCTAGGCAGTATAATCCTTTGGCCCGTCTTAGGCCCGTGATCGTGGGCTTTATCCGCCGCTTCCTGGTCGGGGATTTGGCGTCCCGAATCAAACACAGGCTCGGCATGTTCCCTGGGGGCATAGAATCCCGCGCCATTTCTGCTATCCATACCCACTTCCACACTCAACCCGCTCACCTGGTAATCTTGTTGGCGCAGCTCAGAGCGCAGTTCATCGGCATGATCCAGAATCAATCCCCTGGCCACCTCGTTGTCGGTACGCATACTCAGGGATACCACCTTCCCCTTGGTGACCACTGTGACCTCTACATCGCCAAGGCCTTCCGGGCTTAAGCGGACACGGTATTCTGTCATCTCACGCCGGAGTGCATGCACAGACGCCCTTGCCACTTGCATTGCCGCGTTTTCTTCCTGGACGGTATTTTCCGGCGCTATATTCTGGGTGGAATGCGTGCTTTCCGCGTGTACTATTTGCTCCGTCCTGTGGATCATGACCTGGCCTTCCGCAGGTATCTGAACAGGTTTTTCCTTTTCCTTGTCAGGCTTTACAAAAGCCGCCATTCCCCGGAAGGCCGAATCGCTCTCCTTAAAATCTGCGGGCGAGAGCTTCACGGCTTCCCGTGCAGAATCGTTACCCACAAATTGAGCCGCCTTAGCAGAGTTCTGCGCTTGAGTCTTTTGAATATTCCTGAAATCTTCCTGATCAAGCTCACTCTTCTCCTTCGCTGCCTTCAGCGTAGGTTCAGGAACAGCGTCTTCGGCATACACCTTGACCAGCTCTTCCGCGGCCTTTTCCTTAGGTGCTGAGCCCTTCGCTGTCAAAAAATCGGGCAACTCGCCGGGCGCATCCGTATTTGGCAAAAATCCCTCAGGCGCAGCCGAACTTACCGTACTTGCTGCACCTGCCGCACTCCCACCAACAGCCTGTCCCTGTGAAAAATCCTCCGCCGCCTGATTTCTTATGGAGGAGAGTGTTTGATCACCGGCAATCACCGCATCCTGCTGCATGTGATATGCTCCCTGCGAAAGCAGTGCCGATATGCCGGAAAGGCAAACGCTTACATCCAGCTTTCCCTTGTCCTTTTCTTCCAGTTCGCCTTCTTCCAAAACACCGGCCTTCCCCTTGATCCCGTTCTGAGGCAAAACGCCGGCCGCCCCCTTGAGCATGCCCTCCGCCGCCGCTTCGTCCACGGCCATGGCAAACGCCCCACACGCTTCGCCTGCAAGGGCATTCTGGCCTGCCGGTTCCTGTGCTGCCTTCCTTCCAGGAGTA
Organism: Bacillota bacterium; assembly: GCA_023416585.1. Lineage (GTDB taxonomy): Bacteria > Bacillota > Clostridia > Christensenellales > Aristaeellaceae > JAEWAH01. Next base: position 19,863 of record JAEZHM010000091.1, on the reverse strand, counting down.
AACATGCCTACACTTGCTACCGTTGAGATAAAATCACCTCCTCCGGCTTTATATGAATTTGCTTCAGCTGCCCGCCCCAGCCACCTGGTTGGAAATAAACTCCGCAATGAAAAGCTCATCGCTTTTGCGTTCCTTAACCAGGTAGTTTTCTTTGGCGTGCTCCTTCAGCTTTTCGATCATTGTCTTATCCTGGGTTATTGCCAACAGCCGCTCCCGCTGCTTGTCGATGCGGCGCATCTGTTCACGCATCTGCTCGCCAATCTTTTTCAGCTGCAGGCGCTGGTCCGCAATGTACATACCGGCTGCGGCGGTGCGGCTCGCACTCTGGCCGTTTTCACAATCCCGCTGGTAAAGCCGCTTGGCCTCGTTATAGACTGCCTGCATTTCATCCCTCTTTTTTTCAAGGCGCTCATACTCGGCCATCAATGCCGCAAGTATATCGGCCTCGTTTTTCTGGATGTGCGTGTCATATTCCAGCACTTTTTGAAGCGGGAATTGGAACTTTTTCACGCCGCGCCTCCCTTCAGAACCGTCTTATGAATTTCCTGCATACTCTGCATGGTCTCCTCGAAAGGAGCCTTATCGGAGATGCCCTGCTTCAGAAATCCATTGATTCTGTCAATATTGGCAATGGCGTTGTCGATCCTTGGGTTCGTTCCCCCCTTGTATGCGCCGATGCTGATCAGATCGAAGTTTTCATAGTAGGCCGAAAGCGATGAGCGAAACGCGGAAGCCGCCTGCAAATGCTCCGGGGGAATGATTTCATTCATGATGCGGCTGATGCTAGCCAGGATATCAATGGGCGGATAATGGTTGCGCATCGCCAGCGACCTGGAAAGAACAATATGGCCGTCCAGTATGCCGCGGACCGTGTCGGAGATGGGCTCATTCACGTCATCGCCCTCCACCAGCACCGTATAAATGCCGGTGATGGAACCTTTTGAAAATCTGCCGGACCGTTCCAGGAGCCTTGGCAGTATGGCGTACAGGGAAGGCGTGTAGCCCCTGGCCACTGGCGGCTCCCCGATAGCAAGGCCAATCTCCCTCTGGGCCATGGCAAAGCGCGTCAGCGAGTCCATCACCAACAGTACATCCTTGCCCTGATCCCGGAAATACTCCGCGATGGTAGTGGCGGTCAGCGCGCACTTTAAGCGCATCATGGCCGGCTGGTCGCTGGTGGCCACAACCAGCACCGAGCGCCGCATGCCTTCCTCCTGCAGGTCTTTTTCCATAAAGTCCCGCACTTCGCGGCCCCGTTCCCCCACCAGCGCGATGACGTTCACATCGGCTTCCACATTTCTTAGCATCATGCCAAGCAATGTGCTTTTCCCAATGCCGCTTCCCGCAAAGATACCCATGCGCTGCCCCTTGCCGCAGGTGAGGAGCGAATCTATCGCCCGGACCCCCATGTGAAGTCTTGAATCGATCCGGGGTCTTGAAAGCGGATTGGAAGGAAGGTTTTGAACCGTATACTGTTCCGTGCAGCGAAGGGGCCCCGCATTGTCGATAGGGCTCCCGAACCCATTCACCACCCTGCCGACCAGTTCCATCCCCACGGGTATCTTCAGCGCGTTCCCGGTGGGTTCCACAACGCTGCCCCTTGAAACGCCGTCCAGTTCCTCAAAGGGCATCAAAAGCAGCCGGTTTCCCTTGAAACCCACCACTTCCGCGTCGATCCAGCCGTTCCTCTTGGCACTGTGTATACGGCAGATGGTGCCGATATCCACATTGGATCCGGTGCATTCGATCACCATGCCGATGATCTTATCCACCTTGCCGCCGCGAAGGATGGGATCCGTTTGCGCAACAGCCTGCCGGTACGTTTCAAACATTCCATCCCCTCCTTCACCGCGTTATTTGACCCTTATCTTAAGGCCTCCACGGCCTGAACCAGCTTCTCCACCTGCTTGTGGGCGCTGGCATCGATCAGAACATCCTCCGTTTCCAGAATGCAGGTACCGGGCTCTTTGTCTTCCAGCACCTCGATGTCCAGGTGTTCCGCGCCGCCTATTACGCTTTGCAGGTATTCGCTGCTGGTTGTTGCAAGCTGTTTTTCATGCCTGGATATTAGAAGACGCACGGATTTCTTAACATGAAGCCCCTCCGCCGCCTTGCGGAATATGTTCAGGAAGGCCTCATCGCTCTCCTGAAGCTTCACATCCACCACCTTGCGTGCAATGTCCAGCGCCAGATCTACCATGTCCCTTTCGTACTGCCTAAACAGTTCTTCCTTGCCCCGGTCGATATCCTCAAGAAGGGTTACCATTTGTGCGAGCGTTCCTTCGTTTTCCGAAAAAGCCTGCGCCTGCCCCTCCTCATACCCCTTCAGGTAGCCTTCTTCCCGGGCACTCTCAAAGGCTTCCTTCGCCTGAAGGCTCATCTGCCCGTGCATTTTCATGAGGTAGCGGTTGGCGCCTTCGACGAGGGCACGTGCCTTTATAGCCGCAGCCTCCAATTCCTCCTGTCCGGTCCTTAAGTCGGATTCCGGGCTGGAATCAGGCTCCGGGCTGGATTCAGGCTCGGGAGCCTTTGAGGCCTTTGTGTAAACAGGGCTGTTATACACAAAGCCGGACGCATCCATGTAAACACAATCCCCTTTAAGCAGCCTAGACAATTGTCTCATCCTTTCGGCCTCTGTTGATTGTGATCTCTCCGGATTCCTCCAGCCTTCTGACTAGCGCGACCATCTTCTGCTGCGCTTCTTCCACTTGAGACAGCCGTACGCCGTGCAGATAACCGGCTTCTTCCTCCAATGTGGTCTTCAGGCGGACCGACATATTGGAGTAGAATACATCCGTGATTTCCTTGGAGCAGCCCTTTAAGGCAATGAGCAGGTCGTTGGCATTGACATCCTGCAGGAAGCGCTGGATATGCATGGGCTCCAATGTTGCGATATCCTCGAACACAAACATACGGTTCCTGATATCTTCGGCCAGCTGTGGGTCCCGCTTGGAAAGCTCCTCCATGATGAACTTTTCCGTGCTGCGGTCCACCAGGTTCAAAATACCCGCCATGTACTTGGCGCCACCAATCTCTGCAAAGCCTACCGTCTCGCTCATGGAAAGCTTTTGCTCGATCATCTTCTCCACGTCCCGAACGGCATCCGGGCTGGTTCTATCCATGGTGGCGATGCGCTCCACAACATCCAGCTGTATTTCTCCCGGAAGCTCGCTCAGGATCTCCGATGCCTGTTCAGCTGTGCAGTAGGACAAAATCAGCGCAATGGTCTGGGGATGCTCGTTTTGTATCAGGCTCAGCAAATGTTTGGGATCGGCCTTGTCCAGGAAGCTGAACATCTTGGTCTGCAGCGACCTTGTGACCCGGTCAATGACTGACGCGGCACTGGAAGCGCCCATCGCCTTTTCCAGAATCGCCTTGGCGTATTCGATGCCGCCCTCGGTGATATATTTCTGCGCCATGCATAAATTGTAAAACTCTTCCATGGTGTGGTCCACAGACTGGGGCGACAGATTCTCCAGCGTGGCGATTTGTATGGTGATCCGTTCGATTTCCTCAGGCCTCAGATACTTATAGACCTTGGATGCCTGATCAACGCCAAGGGAAAGGACGACCGTTGCAGCCTTTCTCGCGGAATCACTTTGCTGCCGCTTGATCACTTTGCTTCGTCCTCCTTCATCCATGTTCTAAGCAACTGTGCCACAATCTCAGGATTGACCGAAGCAAATTCCTTTACCTGACGCTTGATACCCTGTTCCCTCGTCTCGGTCAATACGATCTCGCCGGGAACATCCGTCTTGTCAGCTTGCGCAGCCGCTTCCTGATTAGGCCGCCTACCCGGCTGCCGCTGCTGCCCTTGCTGTCCCTTTCCCTGCTGCGCGTGCTGCATATTCCCCTTCTTTTTGCGGCCTGCGCGCAGTGTAAAGTACACTGCCAGGGCAAGCAGAAGGACAAAGAAGCCCGCAATGGCGATGATGAGGCCGTCCAAGTTCGAAGTCTGCTGGGGAAGGGCAGGCGGCTCTTTAGGCGTGAACTCCGCCTTGGTAATGACAACCTTCTCAACAGGAATGCCTACCCCGTAAGCCACCATTTCCTTGTACTTTTCCACCAGATCATCGGACAGGTAGCTGCTGTTGACCATTACGGCCACCGTCATGTCTGTGATCCGCCCGCCATTATCCTCAATGCCCTCAATGAGCTTGTTAACAAGATATTCATTGCTTCCGCTCACGCTGGCGCTTTGATTGTTTGGCCCGTTCGTGCTCTGAACATAAGTGGGCGTTCCCGTATTGGCATCCGTTCCTGCGGCAATATTCTGCACAGTGCCGCCGTTGAGGCTTTGACGGTCATACTCCTCCTTGGACAGGATACCGCTGTCACCCACCACGGGAGCATAGGTGGTCTTTTCGGTGGTTCGCTGCTGGAAATCCACCTGCACGTTCACCGCCACGCTCATGCCGTCCTTGCCGAATACCGGCTCCAAAAAACTTGTGATCTTTTTCTTGTAATAATCGTTGATCTTGCTGATGGCGTCAATCTGGGTAAGGGCCTGCCCGCTCAGTTCCTCCGTATTTTCATTGAGCATCACGCCGGTGCTGTCGACTATGGTTACGTTTTCGCTTTGAAGCCCGGGAACACTCCTGGACACCAGCGCTTCGATCCCCCTGATCTGCTTACTGGAAAGGCTGGTATACGAATATAGATCAAGAACTACAGAGGCCGACGCCTGTGGCTTGTCGGCCTTCAATACAAAGGAGTTTTCTTCAGGAACATTCAAAGTCACGATGGCGTTCTTTACGCCTACCAGCGTCTTTAACGATTCTTGAAGCCTATCCTGAAGCTGAAAAATCAAATACTGCCTTTTTTCGTAATCAGTTGTCATCAGGGCGGATTGATTTGTAAAAACGTCGTAGCCCAGTGTGCTTTTAGGAAATCCTTCCGCTGCCAATTGCATTTTGAGCATGGCCTCGCTGGATTTTGGAACCAGGATGGTACCATCCGTTTGAAGCCTGTAGGCAGTGCCCATATTGTCCAGCAGATTTACAATCTCAACGCCTTCGGAAGCCGACAAGCCGCGGTAAAGCACCGTATAGCCGGCGCTGTCCAGCACATTGGACAGTATAATCGCTCCCGCCAGAACAGCAACAAACAAAGCTGCGAGCCCAATTTTCTTTCCGCGGCTCAGCTTTGTCATGTACCCTTTTATGCTCTGGAAGAGGTTTGAGATAGAAAGGTCCATGCTTACCTCTAATCAGTTAATTTTTCTTTCGTAGCATCGTGGCCTGCCAGGTTTAGAGTGTGATGCGCATGATCTCGTTATAGGCATCCATCGCCTTGTTTCTGACTGAAACCAACATTTGCACCGCCAGGTCGGCCTTGGCCGCGTTGATGGTGATATTATGGGGTGATTCGCTGCTGCCCGTCGTCAGGTCGATTACATCCAGCTTGGTGGCCGCATCCGTCTGTAATGTCTGCTGCACAGCGTCCTTCAAATAGCTCTCGAAAGGTGCAACAGTTTCCGATAAAGAAGCGGTGCCTGATGGCTTTTGCAAATTTGCAATGTATTGCGCAAGTTTGACCGACTCAATGGACATACCTGATTCCCCGTTTCTTTTGTACTATTCTCACGTGCAGGTTTATGATTACTTTCCGATTTCAAGTGCCTTGGCGGCCATTTCCTTCATGGCGTTGAACGCCGTTACATTAGCTTCATACAATCTGGAAGCTGACATGATGTCCACCATTTCTTCCACTGTGTTTACATTTGGCAGCCGCACATAACCGTTTGCGTCTGCGTCTGGATGAGCCGGATCATATTCCATCTTGAAATCGTCCGCGTCGTCCACGATGGCGGTTGCCTCAACCCCCCTCATGGATTCCCCCCCTCCGAGGGAGGCCCCGCCGATGGAAGCATTCAGCGCAGTAGAAAAGGCGCCCGGGTCGTTTCTTTCCGAAAGCACCACCAGCTTCCGCCTATAGGGCCCGCCGTTTTCGGTTCTGGTAGTCTGAGCGTTTGCAAGGTTCTGCGCCACAACCTGCATGCGCAGTTTTTGCGCGGTCAAGCCTGAACCGCTGATATTCAATGAATCCAGGAATGCCATGCTCATCCACGCCCTTCCGTGATTACATATTTGAGCCTATTGATTTGCGAGTTGAGCGAACTTGTCAAATAGCTGTACTGCATCTGCGCCCTGGCCATTTCAATATTCTCGTAATCAAGATCCACATTGTTCCCGTCTTCCTGGGTAGTGGTATTCTCGTCACGTATAAGCCTGGGCTCTACTTTTTCAACGGCATTTTGTACGTCCTTCTCGTCTGCCCCGGCCTTTTGAATCTGCTTCTCCAGCAGCTCCTCAAACTCCAGGTGCTGGCTTTTGTAGCCTGGTGTGGCAGCGTTTGCGATGTTATTGGCGATCACCTGCTGCCTGAGCCATACGGCATCCAAGCTCTTTTCCAGAAGCTTCATGCTCGTATTGTTCATTACACTGCTCACACGAATCCCTCCCATTTTACATTATTTTGAAATATATTGTTAGATTTTAGCAATATTTACTAAATTTTGCGCAACAAAAAATACCTTTTCGGCAACTGGCTGTCATTTCAGACCCTATAGTTTTGCGTCCTTACCTTTTCATTCGGTAAGTTTGCCATTTCGTTCGATATTTATTTCATTCATGATTATTGGATCAGGTAAATTTTGGGTGCGCCTTTTCTTGGCCTCACCTCCCGTAAGAGAACCACCGTCAGATGAATCAGAGTGAGTCTATTTACATCCGTAATAAGTATAGCATGTGGCAAATTACTGTCAAGACGTTTTCCGTCAAAATTCATCTTTTTTTTAAAACTCGTTAAACTATCTTAAATTTTCGCCGATATATGGTGTTTTAACGTCATCTCATAGCAACACCTAGTGGTTTGGTCTATTGACTAAATCCCAGTATTTGACATATTTTGTTATTGTATGAAAAAATGGTATCTCATAAACTCCAATATTCGACACCCGGGACCACATATTTCGCGTGACTTTTTTCCAGATTTTACCAGATCACTACATAAATCAAAACGAGTGGAAAAGTGTTTCCACTCTAAATTGATAGTATGAAAGAATACAGCCAGTATAATTTTTTGCCCTCTGACCGGAATACGTGGAAAAGTCAGACCTTGCTGTTATCCACGGCCAACTTGACCTGGCCGCTGCTTTTGCGTGCCAGTGCATCCCCGCAGCACATATGGGCGATAATAGCTTTTACCAACCCGTCCAGCTCACTGCCCTGAGTATAGTCCGCGGATGCTATGAAGTCTACCCGCTGGTTTAATAACAAATTCTCCACTTTCCCTCTTTGGGTATAGACAGCAATAGATTTGCCTCCGTTTGTTTTGGTAAGTTTCATGCAAGGCACATCCGTCAGTCCGTCGCCAAAGTAAATCATGTTTCGAAACGGAACGGGACGGTCATCCTCCGGTATGTACTTGTTAAGCTCCACATCTTCCGACATTAAAAGGATGCCCTTGTTTATGCGGAACAGGAACTGTGTCTTTGTCGTATAATTCACCGTAACGGCAGGCCAATCCGCCACGCCGAAATCATCGTAGTGGAAGGCGCAGGCATATATTTCCCTGAAGTGCTTTGCGACAACTGAACCTTCAATGATTTCCTTCAGTCCGGAGGATATGATGTAATGCTGTATGACAGCGCCATGGGCCTCCCCATAAGCGTTGATCCTGTCAAACCATTCCAAAACACCGGGGAACAATTGAACATCCTTCCCCAGCGCCACCAGATCCTCCCGGCGGATGGATTTTTGTTTTTCCTCAGCCTTTTTCACCATTAGGTACATATAGGCTAGGATCTTATCCATCTTCTTTTCTTCAGCCATGCGGTGAGACATGTTCCAAAATGTGTCCGGGTCCATGCCAAGTCCCGGGATAAAAGAATAGTTTTGCATATCGGTGGTGCAAAGTGTGTTATCAAAATCATACATCAGCGCAATAACGGGCCTGTTTGTATCCATAGTCGCTCCTTCCAATGAAACGCGCCGCCTTCTTCATTTCAATCCATAAATTGCATATATTGATTATTGTACCATAATACGGCATACACAACAACGCCGGCTATCCCGCATCGATCCTTTCTATTTCTACTTGCATTCGCACATTGCAAACATGGTAGAAAGATTTTACAAAGCCCCTTCCATACGCTTGACAGGTTGGTACCACACTGTTATTGTATTGTGGAAAGATAAAGCTCCGGCAACGCATATAAGACCACATGTATCATATTCATGCAGGCGCCAAACGAACGAATTAATAAAGGAGGAAAAATCATGGCACGTTTTCCAATCGGTGTAATGCTTGATTCTTTTATGAAACCCATCCCGGAGGCGTTGAAGCTGGCCGCACAGCTTAAGGTGCAGGGCATACAGGTATATGCCACAAGGGGCGAACTGTCGCCGGAAGCCATGACGCAGGCAAAACGCCGGGAGTTCAAACAGCGCGTTAACGACTGCGGTCTTGTAATCAGCGCATTATGCGGCGATCTGGGGCAAGGTTTTCATAGAACGGAAGAAAATCCAAGCCTCATTGAAGCGTCCAAGCGCATCCTGGATCTGGCGAAAGACCTTGATACCGATGTTGTCACCACCCACATCGGCGTAGTTCCGGAAGATGAAAACCACCCCCGCTTTCGTATCATGCAGGAAGCTTGCGGGGAACTGAGCCGCTATGCCGACAGCATGCATGCCCATTTCGCCGTGGAAACAGGCCCCGAAACATCAGCCACACTGAAGCGCTTTCTGGACAGCCTCCATTCCAAAGGCGTGTCGGTGAACTTTGACCCGGCCAATCTTGTCATGGTCACGGGAGATGATCCTGTCAAGGCAGTGCACACCCTGAAGGAGTATATTGTCCATACTCATGCCAAGGATGGGGTACGCCACTATTACCGCAATCCAGAAGAGGTCTACCAAGTGGTAGAATCCCCCATCGTTACCTCTCCCTCGTTCGAAGAGCTGCCACTGGGGCGCGGCCATGTAGACTTCCCCGGCTGGCTGAAGGCCTTGGAAGAGATTGGCTACCATGGCTTCCTCACCATTGAGCGTGAAGTAGGCGAAGACCCATACGGAGACATTGCCGGCGCAGTGGAATTTTTGAAAGGCATCATGGCCTGAAGGAGAAATACAATGGAAAAATTGAAGGTTGGTGTTATCGGCACCGGCTCCATTTCTATGGAACATTTGAACGCATACAAGAAACACCCAGAAGTAGAGCTTTACGCGCTGTGCGACCTGGACGAAGAGCTTCTCAAAAAGCGGGGCGAAGAGTTTCAAGTTTCCCGCCTTTATACAAAAGCCGAAGATATGCTTAAACTTACCGAATTGCAAGCCGTCAGCGTCTGCACCTGGAACTCCGCCCATGCGCCGATGGCAATCGCCGCTCTGAAAGCCGGCAAGCATGTGTTGTGCGAAAAGCCCATGGCTACCAACGCCGTGGATGCCCAGGCAATGCTCCGTGCCGCCAAGGAAAGCGGAAAGCTGCTCATGATCGGCTTTGTACGCCGCTTCGGCAATGACTGCGCCATATTGAAGGATTTTATCGGGCAGGGCGCTTTCGGCGACATCTATTATGCCAAGGCCACCTACCTTCGCCGCAAGGGCAATCCCGGCGGCTGGTTCGGCGATAAATCCCGCTCCGGCGGCGGTCCGTTAATCGATCTGGGGGTGCATGTCATCGACTTGACCCGGTACCTGATGGGCAATCCGAAGCCGGTATCGGTATATGGAGCAACTTTCCAGAAGCTGTTTGACCGCAAGAATGTAAAAAGTGACCCCGGATACCGGTCCTCTGGCGCAACAGACCATGACATTTGCGATGTGGAAGACCTGGCCAGCGCAATGATCCGCTATGACAACGGCGCGGTGGTGACGGTAGAGGCCAGCTTTTCCCTGAATATCGCAAAGCCGGTAGGTCGCATCGAGCTGTTCGGAACAAAAGCCGGAGCCAAGTTGGAGCCTGACCTTCAGATCTACACCGAAATGAACGGGTATCTTGCGGATGTAGCGCTGCCTATGCGAACTTCCTTAAGCTTTGACGGACTGTTTCAAAACGAGATTGCCCATTTTGTAGACTGCGTCATACATGGCACGGCCTGTGTAAGCCCCGCAGAGGACGGCGTAACGCTGATGAAGATACTGGATGCCATCTATGAATCGGCGTCAACAGGCCATGAAGTAGAATTTTAATCAAAAGGAGGAACGAAAATGCGCCTTTCTGTGTCCAGCTACAGTTATTTATCTTATATGGAAAAGACAGGGGCCACCTATTTCGATATTTGTGACCTGGCTAAAAAGACAGGCTTTGAAGCCATTGAATTCATCCCCCTGGATCTGCGTTATGGCCGTGACCAAACGGCTGTGCAGGAACTGGCCTCCGCCCTGCGCGAATATTGCAGAAAAATAGGCCTTGATATTTGTGCTTACACCGTTTCTGCGGATTTTCTTTCGGGAAGCGGGGGCGACATGCAAAAAGAAGTGGCGAGGCTCAAAGGCTGCGTGGATATCGCTGCACTGCTAGGCGCCAAGCTCATGCGCCACGACATCGCCTGGAAGCTGAACGAAAAGTGCTTTAGCTACAGGGATGTGATCCGTATTGCCGCACCAGCCATACGCGAGGTAACGGAGTACGCCCAGTTAAAGAGTATCCGCACGTGCACGGAAAACCACGGTTTTTTGATGCAGGATGCCCAGCGGGTAGAGGAGCTTATCCTGGCAGTAAACCACCCGAATTACGGCTGGCTTGTTGATATGGGCAATTTCGCCTGTGTGGATCAGGATTGCGCCTATGCTGTCGGTATAGCAGCGCCATACGCCTTCCATGTTCATGCCAAAGATTTTCTGATAAAGCCCGGTACGGAAATGGATCCCGGCATGGGTTGGTTCCGCTCCCGAGGTGGTAACTACCTGCGGGGAACGGTGGCAGGGCACGGGTCCATTCCCATTGTTCAGAGCGTTTCCGTATTGAAAAAAGCCGGTTACGACGGGTATTTATCTCTTGAGTTCGAGGGCATGGAGGAAAACCTCACCGCCATTGAGGCGGGATATGCATATTTAAAACAGATCGTTTTCCAGTAATATTCTTTATCCCCCCAAAACCGTTTCTGTTACTTGCAGGAGCGGTTTTTTTATTGACATTATTCCCGCTCCGTAACCACACATCGCCTGTAATGCTTTTTCTTAAAATCAGCCTCCCCGGCGCCAGCGCACAAATGTAAGCGTGCCCCTGAGGTCCCGTGATATGAGCGCTTATCGGGACCGGATTCGGTTTCGGGGCAGGCATAGTCATCAAGCTGTTTGTCAATCGCAGGCGCTAGGAAAAGCTGCGCATCCAGCCTTCCGAAGGCGTTCTTTTGATCAGTTGTACGGATACACGGCCGGATGAGGTGCAAGATATACTCTGGAGCCAGGGCGCACTGGGCGACAGCACGATCAACCTGAATTGTGGGCCATAGTTTGATGGGAGCGGCAGATGAACGGAACAGATCAACTGCTTGAGGAGATTGTTAAACTCAAGGAACAGCTTCATGACATGTATGAAAAGCACTACTGGGAAAGCGAAATATTCTCTCTGACATGGTGGATCTCCATCGCACTGATCATCCTCCCCATCATCATCTGGTGGAAAGTAGCGGATAAAAAGAGGCTGCTGGAATTGAGCGTATTCGGTCTGCTGGTGAACGTAGTGGCTACCTTACTGGATATCGGTTTATCCGATCATATGTTTTGGGAGTATCCTATCCATGTTATTCCGCAAACAGCGTTGTTCCTGCCGGTGGACTATATCATTCTCCCTGTAATCGGAACCATACTGTACCAAAAGTATCCAAAGTGGCTGCCATTCTTGCTGGCCAGCACCATAGCCAGCGCAATTTTGTCCTTTGCCTGCGAGCCGCTTGCCGTATACATCCGCATGTACAGGCTGATCACTTGGCGCTGCATATACTCCTTTCCCATCTATATCGCCATCTTTGCCCTTATGAAATTTATCACCGGAAAGGTTGTGGCAAAGACGAAATCTGCAAGGGAAGAAATGCAGAAATAGTACGCATGTTATACATCGTAAAGCGCCGTACGCATCCGGGCCACGCCTTTCTTGATCTCCTCTTCGGAAAGCGCGCCGTACCCCAGGATCATGCCGCTTTCGTATATCCCTTTTTGAATCGCATAATCCTCCGACCACTCCGCCTCCGCACGGCACGCGTGAAGCTTCTCAAAGTCTTCCCGGCATAGGGGGTGGTTCTCGAAAGCCACCATCAAGTGCATGCCTGCGTTTTCTCCGCTGATGCGGATTTTTTCGCCAAACGCTAGCTTTAATTCCTTTATGAGCAGCAGCCTCTTTTTCGCATACAGCCGTTTCATTTTATATATGTGATGCTCCAGCTGCCCATTGTGCAAAAAAGCAGCAAGAGCGCGCTGCAAAAGCACGGGCACCGACAAGTTGATGGATTCCATGGCAGACCGCATCCTGTCGATAGCATCCCAGGGCAGGATCATATGCCCCATCCTTAGCGTCGGCGAAAAAATCTTGCTGAAGGAGCCGAGGTATATAACCCGTTCCGGGTCAAGATGCCTGAGCGTTTGGATCGGTTCCCCCTCATAGCGGAACTCGCTGTCATAATCATCCTCAATGATATACGCGCCGCGACTTCGTGCTTGGGATAAAAGCTCCAACCGGCGGCTTACGGTCAGTACGTTGCCTGTAGGGAACTGATGAGACGGCACCACATAGATGAGCCCGATTTCCGGTACGCTTTCAAGCAAATCCGTTTTCATACCCTGGCTGTCCACCGGTATGGGCACGATTTCATATCCATTACGCAAAAAGGCTTGCCGCATGAAATGTACGCATGGGTCCTCCATGGCAACTGCTGGACAGCTTTTCAGCGCCCAGCAGGCTATGTCCACACCGCTGGTGGCGCCGGGGAGTATAACTATCTGCTCCGGGCTGCAGGTGATATCCTTGGTGCGGTACAGATAGGCGCATAGCTCTTCGCGGAGTTCCGCCTCGCCGCAAGATATGCACCAGGAGAATCTCTCCTCCGGCATATCAATCAGGGCATCCCTTACCGCCCGCATCCAGGCGGCCCGTGGAAAATTCCGAACATCCGTAAGCCCTGCCTCAAAGGCAATCATGCCTTCCTGTTCTTGAGGATTTTCTATCCCGGCAGCATCCCGCTTCGGTACGTCAAGAACAGGCGATGCTCCCGGACTGCTTAACGCCATCACATACGTCCCTGAACCTGTGCGGCCGCTTAAGTACCCTTCGGCAATCAGCTGCTCATACACCTGCAATGCAGTGTTTCGGGAAATATTCAGTTCCATTGCCAAGCTCCGGGTAGGAGGCAGCCGCGTACCCGCAGGAAGGGTACCATTCAGGATCATGGTCCGAAGCTGCCCGGTCAGCTGGCGTGTGATCGATAAGGGCGACTTGTGGTCAACCTGCAGTCCGTACATGTATGCCTCCTTTCATCATGCACCACACGCGAATCATTGGCTCTAAAAACACTAACACATCTGGCTCTTTCGATAGCCTTTTTTCATTATATCATGCCGTTATCTGAAAGGGATGTTTTCCCATGGGAAAAACTAGAATGCCGGGCCAGGCTGGTATAGAGGTAAGCTAGCGCCTTGACATGCTACATAGCATCGTGTATGATGACGGCACATTCTCCCTGTGTATGTACTCCAGGTTACAGGCATAGGGGAAAGGCTGGGAAGCACGCATGCAGGATACGGCAACACGGGACGAGGCGAGCGCAGGTCCAAATAAGCAACCTGTGCTTATTGACATTCAAAAGCTGAAAAAGGTTTATCCCGTTCAAGATGGCAAAGTAGTGGCGCTGAGCAACATCAGCCTTTCCATCCACAAGGGTGACATATACGGTATCATAGGTTTAAGCGGCGCTGGCAAGAGTACGCTCATCCGCTGCATCAACAGGCTGGATGAGCCCACGGAAGGAACTATCCTTTATGAGGGCAGGAATGTGCTGGCCATGGACAAAAAGGAACTCATGTCCCTGCGCCGGGGCGTAAGCATGATCTTTCAGCAGTTCAACCTGCTTATGCAAAAGACGGTGGCCAAGAATATACTCTACCCCATGGAAATCGCAGGCGTCAAACGTGCCGAGGCTGAAAAGCGGGTAAAGGAGCTTTTGAAAATCGTAGGGCTGGAGGAAAAGCTGAACGCCTATCCATCCCAATTATCCGGCGGGCAAAAGCAAAGGGTCGCCATCGCCAGAGCGCTGGCCATGAATCCCAAGGTGCTTTTGTGCGATGAGGCTACCTCAGCGCTGGACCCCATGACCACGCAGTCAATTTTGAAGCTTTTACAGGATATCAACCGTCAGATGGGTATCACCATCGTGATCATCACCCATGAAATGGCAGTGATCCGGCAGATCTGCACCCATGTAGCAATCCTGGACGGCGGCGTTATTGCGGAAGAAGGCAGCGTGGATGAGGTCTTCACCCATACCAAAAGCCAGGCGGGCAGAAGGCTGTTTGGCATCGTGCCCACGGAGGAGGAACCGTTCCCCCTATCCGGTCCGGCTTTGCGTGTTGTGTTCGACGGCGGTAAGGTGGCCGATCCCATCATTGCCCGGCTGATCCTCCACCTGAACATGCCGGTCAGCATCCTTTCCGCCGACGTTCGCAATCTGAACGGCAAACAGTATGGGCAAATGCTGATCGCTGCCCCGGAGGATCCTGCTTTAAAGCTGCAGGCTATTGATTTTCTCACGGCCCAGGGCCTGACGGTGGAGGAGGTGACGCCAGCATGATCTGGGAACAATTAAGGGCAATTTTTGAGTCATTGGCCAGATATGACTGGGAAAAATTGTGGGTGCTTTATTTACGTCAGGGCATATTGGATACACTGTATATGACGCTGCCCTCCACCTTTTTCGCATACGTGATCGGCCTTCCTTTAGGCGTACTGCTGGTAATCACACGCAGAGGAAACATTCATCCCGCACCGTCCTTCAATGCTGTGCTGGGTGTAATCATCAATTTTCTTCGTTCTATTCCCTTTATCATACTCCTGGTCATGCTGTTCCCGGTGACACGGATCGTGATGGGTACCGCCATCGGCACTAAATCAATCATCTTTCCGCTGGTGATCAGCGCTTTCCCCTATGTAGCACGCATGGTGGAAAGCTCCCTCCAGGAGGTTGACGGGGGCGTTATTGAGGCCGCTATCTCCATGGGCTCAACCACCAGGCAGATCATATACAAAGTACTTTTGGCGGAGGCGCTTCCCTCCCTTGTAAGCGGCGCCACCATCTGCCTGACCACCATACTGGCTTATACGGCCATGGCCGGCGCCGCGGGCGGCGACGGGTTGGGCAAGGTTGCCATCAGTTATGGGCTGAACCGCAGGCAGGACGACATAATGTACGCCGCAAGCATCGCGCTGGTACTGCTCGTACAAATCTTTCAGGTCGGCGGAACTGTGCTCACCAGAAAATTGGATCATAAAAAGAGATAACCAAAAATATAAGTTGCCCCTTGCGCAAACCGGCAAGGGGCTTGTTATTACAGCTACATGTTACAGATAAGGTATCATATCGCAAAGCCTGTCGAAGATCAGGTGCGGCTGAACTTGCGACGTCTTCAAATCCTCCAGTGTGGCCTCTCCAGAAAGAACGAGTATGCTTGTCATGCCGAAATTTACACCGGTAGCGATGTCGGTATACAGCCTGTCTCCCACCATGGCCAATTCATCCGCCCGGAAGCCGGTCAGCCGCAGCGCTTCCTCCACAATGCCCTGATAAGGCTTACCCAGTATGATATCCGGGCGGCGGCCCGCGCTGGCCTCAATGAAGGCGATGATGGCCCCGATGTCCGGGGCGAAGCCTGTTTCCGTGGGACAGTTAAAGTCCGGGTGGGTAGCGATATAAGGCAGCCCGGCCCGAACCCAATCGCATACCTGAGTCATCTTTTCATAGTTCAGCGTGGTGTCGTAAGCAATCAGCACATAATCAGGATGTTCGTTGTCGATGAGCAGCCCCAGTTCCATAAGCTCCTTCTTTAGAATATCGTTGCCCAACAAAAACGCTTTTTTCCCGGGAAACACCCGCAGCGCGTAGGAAGCAGCCGCATGACCGGACGTCAGCACCCGCAAAAAGCGTTCGCGCACGTCCATACGCATAAGTTTTTGCACATACTGTTCGGCCGACTTGGAGGAATTATTGGTCAAAAAAAGTGTGCGCCGTCCAGTGTGTTCACAAGCATCCAAAAATTCCAGGGAACCAGGTAAAAGCTGGTTTCCCAAATAAAAAGTGCCGTCCATATCCAGCAGGAAGCACTTCACTTTTGATAGCATATCCCTGATCGCAGCATCATTCATGTACAAAAACCTCTCTTATGGTCAAAACTTCGTTTATGATACCATATCGTCTATTCGGAGTAAAGAAAAAAGCGCCTTTTCCCGCAGAAAAAGCGCAGCAAAAAGCAAAATATGACCTGCCTGCATTCGCCCGCTCAAAAAAGACAAACAACCTGCCAAGGGTTATTCCTCTTCCCAGGTAAAGCGAAAGCTTTGCACCCCATCCCTTTCCACCACTTCAAACCATTGGGCCGCCGGGCGCACCCAGATTCCCATATCGCCATACAGCGCTTGATATACGACCATCAACTCCAGTGTTTCGCTATGACGGGCCGTATACAAAAGCCGGTAGCGGTTCCCTTTAAAATGCCGGTAAATGCCCGGCCGCAATTCTTCCATGATGCACCTCCAGCATGCGCCCATTCCAATACAAGCGCCATAGTCTGTCATATTGTTTATATAATTATACCACATAAATAAGAATCAGAATAGGGGGATTACTTTTAACTTCAGCTTGTTTTTCCCGGCGAGAAAGGCATGCGAAATTCCTGCAATCCGCTTTACTTTTCAATAGAAATGAAGTACATTAATATATATTTTGAAAGGCGCTGAATTCATGATCGACGTCATTATCAATCCTGTCGCAGGCAACGGCCACGCCAAAAAAATTGGTGAAAAAGTGATGGAAGTTCTCACAAACAAATCCATTGCCTGCAAGGCTTTTTATACGGAATCACCGGGTCACGCCACGCAATTGGCCACGGAGGCAGCGCAAAGGGGAACGGATACGGTAATGGCCGTCGGCGGCGATGGCACGGCTTATGAAGTTGCAAGCGGGCTTATTCATACGAAAACCGCCTTGGGACTAATCCCAGCAGGGACAGGCAACGACTTTATCAAATCCATCGGCGTACCCAAATCTCCTTTGGAGGCGCTTGATCATATCCTTTCCCATCCCCCAAAGCAATTGGATATGGGTAGAATCAACGACAAGCTTTTCCTGAACGTGTGCGGCACGGGCTTTGACGTATCCGTACTGGAATATTCCGAAAAGGCCAAAAAACTGGTACGCGGCATGCTGCCTTACCTGTACGGTGTCATCCGCACCATATTCAGCTTCAAGCCTGTTAGCATGCGCATCGTTATCGATGAAGAAACAACGCTAAACGGCACTTTCCTGCAATGCAGCGTGGCTAACGGCCGTTATATAGGCGGAGGAATTCCCATTTCTCCCACATCCATGGTAAACGATGGCCTGCTGGATGTAGTAGTGCTTCGGTCCATCCCCAACTGGAAAATGTTCTTTTATCTGCCCGGCCTTTTGATGGGGCGGGTACATTCCTTCTCCATCACCTCCCATTACCGTTGCAACGGCGTATACATCGATGCGCCCGGGATGCATCTCAACGTGGATGGCGAGATACTGCCCATCAACAAAGTCAGCTTTTCCTCCGTGAAGGATGCGCTTTGGGTACATTGGTGATGCCGTCGGAAAGGCGGTTTACAGCGTGAAATATTTGAAAAGAGTATTTGTTCTGCTTTTGCTTCTATGTCTTTATCCGGAAGGTAATACGCTTGCGGATGAAGAAATTTACTACGCGGATATTCCCTTGCTTCCCTCCATCCAGCTGCTGAAACCCCTGCCTGGAGAAGGATACGCGGAGGGCAGCAAGCTGAACGTTTCAGCCAAAGGGAGCAATGTCAGCCGCATTGAAGTTACCCTTACCTGGGAAGGCGGTTCGCTTACACAAGCGCAAGAGGGGGATACGTTTGAGTATACCTTCCAACTATCAACTGCCTTGTCCACTGGCCTTAACATCACCGCCCGGGGATACGGGAAAGATATGGAGGGGCAGTCCCCCACCTTCGCTGATGCAACCCGTTTCGTCGCCTCGCCTAAGGAAGAGCTGATCGGCAAAATGATCGCTCTGGCCTACGCCAACTCGAAGGATTCACGCTACAAGTTCGCTCCTGCTGAGACGGATTATGATATCGGCGTTTGCAAGAATTTCGTGATGCGCCTGTTCGATACATATTCCAAAGATTATATCATGAAGGCTTATCCCGATCTTCCGCTGCACATGCCTAAAAACAACAGCAAAGCCGCCTGTGCGCCCTATGATTACGGGATAGAATGGCGGCCTGAAAGCGCCGAAGACGGCAGTCCGTTTGAAATCGTAGCCCAGTTCAAGTACAATAATGATCTGAGCAAGGAAGAGAATGCGCAAATTGCCTTCGATATGCTTAAGCAGGTTCAAAAGGGCGATTTCTTTCAAATGGTGGGAAACTATGGCGGCGGCAACGGCCCCCACTCCCTGTTTTTTATCACCGATTATAATCCCGTGAGCGATATGCTGCACTGGACGGACAGCAACATGCGGGGAACGCGCGTAGACGGTGCGCGCTGGGGATATTTGCAATATGATGCGGATGCCACTGCCCACTGGTTCATAGAATGTATCAATACCAAAAAAAGAGGCGCCACGCTATACCGGCTTCGCGACGACCTCATCCGCAAATAACGGTAAAAGGAGCATGACGCATGGGCAATGTGATGAAAAGCCTGAAAAAGACCTGGCTCAAGGGGATGGAGGTTATAGGCAACGCAGCGTCCAACATAGCGGACAACGCCAAGTACAAGGTCACCGAAATGAACCTGGAAACACACCGCCGGGAAATTTTGGCTGACTTTGGAAGCATTGCTTATGAAATGTGGCAGCACGGCGAGAGCTTTCCCCCGGCGCTGGAAGCGCAATTGAAGCAGCTGAACGCGCTGGATGAGCAGCTAATCGCAATCCGAGCCCAGCGGATCGCCGCAGCTAGGGAGGCAAAGCTGGCCGAGGAAGCCGCAGATTTAGCCGCCCGCAAAGCCGATGCGCTGGTACAGCCAGCACAAGAGGAAGAACCACAAGCTTTCAATACGCCCGCGGCTGAAGAACAGCATGCTGAGGATAGTGAAAAAAGCGTAACCGGCTCAAATACCGTTGAATGATCTTGTTTAGCCCGGGATTAAAGCCATCTTCCCCGGAGCAGGGAAGGCGGCTTGTTATCCCTATACCGGTCAAATTCTTTCAGGCAAATGCGCAACGCCCTGCGCTCCCGAATGCGTGAAAAGTACTTTTCAAACACAAAAATCCCCTCCGGTTTGAGTATATCCGGAGGGGACATGTTTTATGCCGTCATTGCACCTTATTGTGCCGGCTTTTCACTCATCCGGTCTACACCCGGATGTACATCCGCTTCCCTCAAGTGAAGTCCGAAGGTCCAGGGCGACCGGAAAGCCCTGGTCGCGTCCGCAGACGCGAAACATCTTATTGCTACGGCATCCGGCCTACACCCGGATGTACATCCACTTCCCTCAAGTGAAGTCCGAAGGTCCAGGGTGACGGAGCCTGCCCGCCGCCGGTGGCTCCGGAACAACGCCTCCGCCAGTGGCGGAAATGGGCGGTGTGGAGGAGGCTGGCGAAACGAGCTGCGGAAGCGGTAGCGAACCGCGGCGACGATTGAGCCAGATGGAGGGCAATAGGC
>JAEZHM010000152.1 GCA_023416585.1 Bacillota bacterium | reverse complement strand
CGTCATCTCCTTTGATGAAAACGGCAATCCTAACACGGACACCGTCACCTTCCTGTATAATCCTCCCGCGCCGGCGGAGGCTGACATCAGGGTTGTCTATCAGAGTACCGACGGCCCCTCCCTCCGGAAAGACGGTTCCTTCCACGCCGTGGAAGGCGAGGAGAACCTTATCACTCCCGAACAGACCGAGATTGACGGCTATACACTGTCTTCGGACACCCCCGAGTTCGTCATCTCTTTTGATGAAAACGGCCAGCCTGACAAGGACACCGTTACCTTCCTGTATAATCCTCCTAAGGAACCCGCCAAGGCTGACATCCGGGTGATCTATCAGGGTACCGACGGCAAGTCTCTCCGGGACGACGGTTCCTTCCCTGCCGTGGAAGGACAGGAGAACCGTATTACTCCCGAGCAGACCGAGATTGACGGCTATACACTGTCTTCGGATACCCCCGAGTTCGTCATCTCCTTTGATGAAAACGGCAATCCTAACACGGACACCGTCACCTTCCTGTATAATCCTCCCAAGGAACCCGCCAAGGCCGACATCCGGGTGATCTATCAGGGTACCGACGGCAAGTCCCTCCGGGCCGACGGTTCCTTCCCCGCCGTGGAAGGCGAGGAGAACCGTATCACTCCCGAACAGACCGAGATTGACAGCTATACACTGTCTTCGGACACTCCTGAGTTCGTCATCTCCTTTGATGAAAACGGCCAGCCTGACAAGGATACCGTCACCTTCCTGTATAATCCTCCGGCGGAGGCCGTCAAGTTCCCGGTACAAATCGAGTACATGAAGGATGGCGAAGTCTTCTTTAAAACGTCCGAAGATATTACGGCAGGCAAGAGTAAGACTATTAAGGAAGATCCGAACCAAACTCCTGCGGGATATAAGCTGGAAGGCCCCGACTCCGTCGATGTGTCGATGGATGCAAATGGTGTTGCTACGCCCATCAAGATAACCTTCAAATATGTGCTATCCGCTCCTTCCAAGCCTGCCGAAGCGGATATTGAGGTGCTATATCTGGACACCAATAATACGCGTGTTAAGGAAAAAGGCTCCTTCCACGCTGTGGATGGCCAGCCCAACCGCATCACGCCCGATCAGAATGGAATCCCCAACGGCTATACCTTAACCGGCACCCAGGAATACGTTATTACCTTTGCCAACGGTGAACCCAATACACGTTCCGTTGCCTTCACGTATGCGCCGCCCGCTCCTTCCAAGCCTGCAGAAGCGGATATTGAGGTGCTATATCTGGACACCAATAACACGCCTGTTAAGGGAAAAGGTTCCTTCCATGCTGTGGATGGCCAGCCCAACCGCATTAAGCCCGATCAGAATGGAATCCCCAACGGCTATACCTTAACCGGCACCCAGGAATACGTTATTACCTTTGCCAACGGAGAACCAAATACCCGTTCCGTTGCGTTCACGTATGCGCCGCCCGCTCCTTCCAAGCCTGCTGAAGCGGATATTGAGGTGCTATATCTGGATACCAATAACACGCCTGTTAAGGAAAAAGGCTCCTTCCATGCTGTGGATGGCAACCCCAACCGTATCACGCCCGATCAGAATGGAATCCCCAACGGCTATACCTTAACCGGCACCCAGGAATACGTTATTACCTTTGCCAACGGAGAACCCAACACACGTTCCGTTGCCTTCACGTATGCGCCGCCCGCAGTTCCCACGGAAACCCCCATCCCCGTTGGCTCTGCCATCGACCGCTGGGGCGTGACCAACGATCAGGTGAATTTCCGCAGCTCACCTGCCAAAGGCGGCAATAAAAATCTGATCAAGGGCCTGTCCACAGGTGCCCATGTATGGATGTATGAGTCGCTGTACAACGATGCCAACGAAGTCTGGACCCGCGTAAATGTGGACGGCCAGGACGGCTACATCATGACCGAATTCGTCAACATGATGACGCAGGCGGAAAGCGATGCATACCAGGCCATGCTGCAAAACCCCATGCCCACCCGCTCGCCCGCTCCCACAAACACCAAAACGCCTACCCCCACCCCGACGCCCACGCCGACCCCTGTGCCCAGCCAGTACACGGGGTACGCCCTGACCAACAAGCAAGTGGCGCTGCGGATGGAGATAAGCAATTCCGATCAAAGCATTCAGACCACCTTACCCAGGAATACCCTGGTAAAGGTGAAGAACCAGGTATATCAGGGCAGTACGCCCTGGTCCCTGGTGGAAACGCTGGATGGCCTCACCGGTTATGTACCGGATGACTCGCTGCGGCGCATCACGCCGGAAGAAGCCAAATACTACATCGACCAGTACAACGCTGCGCATCCTACCGCTTCACCCACTCCCACTCCCACGCCCAGTCCGGCGCCTGTCCAGCAAAGCGGCTATGCCGCTACCCTGGGCGATAACGTGCCCATGCGCGGCGCGGCAGACCCCAACAGCATGCTGGTCAACATGCTGGCCAAGAACGTGGTAGTGTATGTCAGCGGTCAGGAATACATGGCTGGTGTCGCCTGGCATATCGTGCAGTACGCCGGCCAGTGGGGTTATATCCGGGCCGACCAGCTGCGCTGGCTCTCCCGCGAGGAGACGGATGCGTACCTGAAATCCCTGAACACCCCCACACCCACGCCGGCGGCCACATTGCCGCCCTTTAGCCAGAATAGCCCCTCCAGTTACGGCTATGTATCCAATAACAACGTCAACTTCCGTAACGCGCCTAACGGCACCCGGATCCAACTCCTGAATAAGTATGCCTTCGCCCTGGTGCTGGGCAGCACCCAGGTGGACGGAAAAACCTGGTACAAGGTGAACCAGGCCGGCAGGGAGGGATACATCTCCGGCGATTACTTCCATGTACTCACCCTGGCCGAGCTGGAAGAATTCCTGCAGAGCCCCGAATATATCCAGGGCAGCACAGGAAATACCGGAAACAATAACAACAGCGGAAACAACAACGATAATTCCCCCACATCTCCGGAGGATTGGAATGTGGGCACCTGGACCAATCCGAACACAGGTCTTAACACCACCTACGAGCCTTTCGATCCTTATACTACGCCAGATCCCCTGCCCACTCCGACTCCCAGTCCTACGCCGGAACCCCTTGTAACCTTCGAGCCTTTGCCTACGGAACCCCCGGTGCAAACGCAGTCGGACAGCCCCAGCTTCATATGGCTGGGATTGGGCGTAACGCTGCTCAGCGGCATTGGCGGCTTGTATGCCTACGCACTGCATAAGTCTAGCCAGCACAAGGCCGCCAAACGGGCCGCACAGCGCCGGGCAGCCATGCAGCAGAACCTGCAAAGCGGCGCAAGACCCTATGCCCGCGCCACCAACGCGCCCAAGTTTTCCCCCGTTTCCGGCCCCACCGGCCCCGCTTCCGGAACGCAGGCCAGGCCGGGGACGCCTCCTACCGGAGCGCAAGGGCCGAAAACGCCCGGCAGCACTTCTCCCTACAACCAGCGCACGGCAGTCCCACGGCCGTCTGCCCAGCCCGGAGCTGCACCCACGGCGCGGCCCGGCCAGCAGCCCAGTGCGTTCACAGGGCCCGCCACCGGTACACAACCAGGAATCCAGACTCCCGCTTCCGTAAGCTCGGAGGCGCAAGGAAGATCTGCCGCCCACGATGGGCAAACTGGCGCCACCCAGCATGGCAGCGTGCTGAACAGCACCACCCGTCAGCCAAGGACTGCCCGCCATATAGGCAACTCCCCCGCAGACCAATCCACCCCCACCGATACCAACGAAAACCTGTAACAATCAAAACCACCGGCAAAGCCGGTGGTTTCCACTTCTTTTTTCGATATTTCCACTGATAAAGGGCGTGTCGCTCCTCGATTCCGTAAAATCGTTTTGCGACACGCCCTATGGATGTACTTTGATTTACGCTCTCACCTGACGCTTGACGAACATCCGGAGAACCCCGCGCAGGAACCTGGGGGCCTTGATGCAGACCATTCTAACGCTCATCCCGTTCACCTCCCCACGCCGCTCAAGCGCAGCAGCAGAAACCCGGCCACGATCAGAATAATACCGATCAGTGCGGCCCAAAACCAGCCGGGGATGCACAAAAACAACAGCAGCAGACCAACGGCAATCAAAACCAGTCCTATGATTTGCAGCACCCTGTTTCCTCTGGAGGGAAAGCACCGAACATGGGTACCTGTGTGTTGGGACTGCCACTTCATACCGCAATCACCCCGCTTTGCTTTTAAGCATATGCAGGATGTGTGAAAATGTTTCCCATTCAGACGATACGATAAATGTCTTTGGCGTTTTGGGTGGTAGCTGCCGCAAGTTCCTCCAACGTAATATTGCGGAGGGAGGAAATCTTTTCAGCCACATAGCGTACAAAGGCAGGCTCGTTGCGCCGCCCGCGCATCGGTTCCGGTGCAAGATACGGGCTGTCGGTCTCAATGAGCAGGCGGTCAAGGGGAACTTTTTGCGCCACTTCCCATTGTATGGGTGCCTTTTTGAATGTTACCGGGCCTGCTATGGAAAGATAGAATCCCATTTTGAGATATTCTTTGGCGCTTTCCCAACTGCCCGAGTAGCAATGCAGGATCCCTTTGGGCAGCTTGCCTTTCTGGGCATGCATGATATCCTGCATGTCGCCGTGAGCATCCCGCACATGGAAGATCACCGGCACATTCTCTTCATAGCCTAGCGTAAGCTGCGCAGCGCAGACATCCTTTTGGACATCCCTTGGTGAATGGTCATAGTAATAATCCAGCCCAATTTCCCCCAGCGCTTTTACCTTGGAATGGGAAAACCAGCTTTTGAGTGTCGCCATGTCTTCTGGCTTGAAATACTTCGCCTCATGGGGATGGATGCCCACTGCCGCATAGACGCCATTCGTTTTTTCTGCAAAGGCTATGGAGCGGCGTGAGGTTTCCATATCGGATCCTACGCAAACACAATAGCCTACGCCTTTCTCCCGCATCCTTTGCAGCACCTGTTCCCGGTCTTCGTCAAAGCGATCCTCATCAATATGGCAGTGGGTATCAAAAAGCAGCGTATCCATCAGCGGATCTCCGCGCCGTCTTCGATGTCGCCAGCCACGGTTACAAGCTTCAGCGTTTGGTCCAAAGCATCGGAGGCACATAAGATCATTCCCTGTGATTCAATGCCACGCAGCTTGGCTGGCTTCAGGTTTGCCACCAACACCACCTGCTTGCCTACCATCTCCTCGGGCGTGTAGTGCTTGGCGATCCCGCTTACCACAGTGCGCTGCTCCGTGCCCAAACTCAAGGACAGCTTTAAAAGCTTGTCGGACTTGGGCACGCGCTCGCAGGACAAGACCCTAGCGGTGCGCAATTGTACTTTTTCAAAATCATCAATGGAAATTTCTCCGGGCTTTGCAGTTGGCTCCTCTGCCTTATGCAGCTCCGGTTTTTTGTCTGCAGAAGCTGCTGGCTGAATCGCTTTTTCAGTTTGCTGTTCATCTTTGAGTGCAGGCTTGACTTCCGCCAATTCCTTTGCAATGTCAATGCGCGGGAACAGCGCTTCGCCCTTATGCACATGAAGGCCGGCAGGCAAGAGGCCAAAGGTTTTCAAAGCATCCCACGTCATAAGGGAAGCGTCGCCGAGCCCTATCTGCTCAAAGATACGCGCAGGCGTTTTGGGCATTGCGGGACCTAAGAGCACAGCCACAAAGCGGGTACACTCCGCCAGAGTATACAATACCGTGGACAGCCGGGGTTTGCCTTCCTCCGTGCGGCCAAGCACCCATGGCTGGGTCTGGTCGATATAGCGGTTGCATTCCGATACAAGCCGCCAGATTTCGCTCAAGGCTGTTGAGAACTGCAGCGAATCCATTTGTTTTTCCACTGTGGACGGAATGGACAATGCCAATTCTTTCAGCTTGATGTCGATTTCCTCCAGCTTTCCACAAGCGGGAATCTTGCCGTCATAGTACCTTTCAATCATGGCCACGGTCCGGCTTACCAGATTGCCCAGATCGTTGGCCAGGTCGGCATTGATCCGGCCCAGCAAAGATTCATAGGTGAACAACCCGTCGGAGCCAAAAGGCATTTCCCTCATCAGATAATAGCGGATGGCGTCGCTGCCGTAGCGGTTGCACAGTATCACAGGATCCACCACGTTGCCAACTGATTTGCTCATTTTGCCCCCGTCCAGCACCAGCCAGCCGTGACCGAACACCTGCTTGGGCAGCGGCAGGCCCAGCGCGTGAAGCATGATGGGCCAGATGATGGTATGGAAGCGCACGATCTCCTTGCCAACCAGATGAATATCCGCCGGCCAGTACTTGCGGTAGAGGGTATCGTCACTGCTTAAATAACCCAGGGCCGTTATGTAGTTGGATAGCGCGTCAAGCCAGACATACACCGTGTGTTTGGGATCAAAATCTACAGGGATGCCCCATTTGATGGATGTGCGGCTTACGCACAAATCGTTAAGGCCAGGCCGCAGGAAGTTGTTAAGCATTTCATTGGTACGTGACACGGGCTGGATGAAGCCGGGATGCTCCTCGATATACTGAATCAGCCAGTCCTGGTACTTGGAAAGCTTGAAAAAGTAGCTTTCCTCCCTCATCTTTTCCACAGGACGGCCACAATCAGGGCACATACCGTCCTTCAGCTGCAATTCGGTCCAGAAGGACTCGCAAGGCGTACAGTACCAACCTTCATACTCGCTCTTGTAAATGTCCCCTTGCTCGTAAAGCTGACAGAACATCTTCTGAACGCCGAGTGCATGGCGCTCTTCGCTGGTGCGGATAAAGTCGTCATAATTCACATCCATCAAAGCCCAAAGCTTTTTGATTCCCGCCACAATCTCATCCACATACTGCTGAGGCGTCACGCCCTTTTGCTGAGCCTTGCGCTCGATCTTCTGGCCATGCTCGTCCGTGCCAGTCAGAAAATACGTATCAAACCCCGTCAGTTTCTTGAAACGGGCCATGGTATCAGCCGCCACGGAGCAATAGGCATGTCCGATGTGAAGATTGTCGCTGGGGTAGTAGATGGGTGTGGTGATATAAAACGTTTTCTTTTCCGTAAGTGACATGGGTCTTCCTCCTTTTTTGCATAAAAAAACCGCCCCGTTATAGGGGCGGGTAAAACCCGCGGTACCACCCTGATTTATAACTTCATTGGCGGATATCGGCGCAACCCGACGCGGCCTCATTATTCAGCCGCGATGCTCCGGAGCCATGTTCCCGCTTAAAGAACGGCTGCTTCTCACCTTGCGCAGCTCTCTTGACATCCAGAAAAGCGGTACTCTTCCCATCTTCGCACGCATTTGGAATACGCCTATTATATGCAGGGATGCAAGGAAAGTCAATCTTTTTGCGTTTGGAAGGCATCAATGGAAAAACAGTCCGGCAACTACGCTTCCCACCAGCCAGGCGATCAAGGCCGCGGGGATGGCATAGCGGCTCTTTTTTACGCCCGCAGCACCCAAATACAGCCCGCAGGTGTAGAAAATTGTTTCTGTGGAGCCCATCAGCGTGCTGGCCACAAGCCCGGCCCTGGAATCCGGCCCCTGTGTCTCCAGTATGTTTTGCAGCATCGCCAGGGAAGCTGAGCCGCTGAATGGGCGCAGAAGCATCAGGGGGGCCACGCTTTCGGGAATGCCAAGGAACGAAAACACGGGCATCAAAAGCTGGGTGAGGCTGGTCAAGAATCCGGAACGCTGCATCAATACGATGGCTGAAAGCATAGCGATCATGTAGGGCAGTATGGTGGCGGCTGTCTTGAGCCCTTCCTTGGCACCCTCGATGAAGGCGTCATACACGGGTACGCCTTTTATTAGTCCGGTCCCTATAATCAGCAAAATAATCCCAGGCAGCACCCAGCTATCCATTCATACTGTCCTTCCCCCGCCCCGCAAGTAATAGGCAGCATATGATACCTGAGGCGGCGGAAGCGGCCGTGGCGATCAATGTTGGCAGGATCACGGCTCCGGGATTTGAGGAGCCCATCACCATCCGCAGCGTCATTACGGTTCCCGGGAAGAGCTGAACGCTGGATGCATTAAGCACAAGAAACATACACATGGCTCTGCTGGCCGTTTCCATGTTTCCATTCTCCTGGGAAAGCAATCCCATGGCTTTCACCCCCATGGGGGTGGCTGCATTTCCTAAGCCCAGCATGTTTGCCGAAAGATTCATGGTTATGCTTCTTAGTGTATCTTGTCGCTTTATGTCAGGAAACAGGAAGTTCAGTACCGGCCGAAGCAGTTTTGTGAGCCCCTCCACCGCTCCAATGCGCTTTAATACTTCCATGAGTCCGCACCAAACCGCAAATCCACCGGCCATTTTCAAAATTATGGAGACTGCTTCTACGGCTCCCCGAATCATTGAATCATTTAATTGTTCAACAATTCCTCCAAAAAGACCGAAAAGCAAGGCGAGAACTATCATTCCGCCCCATATGACATTCATCATCAGAAACCGCCTCCATTCGTTAAATAATTACGTTTTTGAAAACAATCCTGAAAATGGTATTGACAGTATCATACAAAGTAGATAGAATATTGCTAGTTCCTCAATTAATGTGGGGCTTCCGGAAAGGAGGGATTCCATGAAGTCCACAGGCGTCGTCCGCAAGCTTGACGAACTGGGTCGAATTGTCATTCCCATAGAGCTGCGCAGGACCATGGACATCGCAATCAAGGACACACTGGAGATTTTTGTTGATGGTGATCAGATCATCCTCAAGAAATATCATCCAGCCTGTATCTTTTGCAATGATGCCCGTGATGTCATCCTGTACAAGGGGAAATTGGTGTGCAAAACATGCCTGGAAGAGCTTAAAAAAGGCTGATGCATCCATTACCCCAATCTTTTGGGAAGGCTATCTGCCAAGGCGTCGGTATTTACGGAACGGTTCATTGTATGGCTCCTTGCAGATGAAAATGCCCCTTGCATATGCAAGGGGTATTTTTCATTCATTCGAAGCCGGTTACTCCGGCTTTGAATGATCTTTGCACTTTTTGCCTATGGCCTATGCACCGCCCGCTTCGCTTGTCGGTGCTAGGCCATGGCCGGCGAAAAGTGTAAGGAAAGGATTTCTGCAAAAATCCTTCCGAAACCACCGCACATGTCGCTGGTTTCGGATTTACAAACGAGGGGGCTTCTGCCCCCTCGTTGCTCCCCTGAGATTATGGCTTACTATTTTTATATGTTATTTATACGCGAAGGCTCAATTCGGCCATGGGCAGCTGCATTGAGGAACTATTTCACTCTTCTCCATTCCCCATGGCGATTTTGGCAAGCTGCTCCGGATTTAAGAGCCGCATGCGCTTGTTGCCACTTGATGATATGAGCCCGCCGGCCTCCATTTGTTTTAGCTTCCGGCTCATGGTCTCCCTGGCAATGCCAAGGTAGTTGGCCATGCCTTCCCTGCTTAGCGGCAGTGAAATCTCAGGACCATTTGGACCATATACTGTATATTTTTGAGAAAACTCAAGCAAAAGCGCGGCAATTCTGGCATCCACCCGGCCATTCATGGAGCTTTGCAGCACATTCTCCAATTGAATCACCCGGTTCCCTAACTCCTCTACCAGTCTGATTGCCATCTTCGGGTAAGCGGTCAGCAACTCCCTAAAATGGTGCCTTGAAAACGACCAGGCTTTTACATATTGGAGCGCTTCGACAGAATAGGCGGCTTGTTTCATGCCGAACAAGTGCAGTTCTCCAAAGTAATCATTGGCCGAAAGGATCGTCAGTATTTTCTCACGGCCATCGGGCGTAACGGTGTATACTTTTGCTCTTCCTTCCAGGATTACGGTGAACGACTGCGGCACATCCCCCTGGGTAAGCAGCCGCTCCCCCTTTTCATAGGTGCAGCACACCATATGATCCGCCATGGACTTTAGCTCGTCATGGCTGAGCGAAGCGAAAAGGGGCACCATGTGCATGCATAATTCCTGAAGGCATTCATCACAGTCCAAATTGCAATTCATAGCTTTCCTCCTTTTCGTCTCATGGTATACTATACGAAGAAATGCATTTTCAGTCAAGCACGGCTAAGAAATGTGATTTCTGTCACGGCATGACATGCTTGACTTTAGTACAATATAAAAGTAACCGCCCATATGTAATGAAGAAAGAGGAAGAATGGATGAGTATTCTGGAAAAGGAAATTAATACGAGGGAATTTATTGTTGCCAACTACACGCCTTATGATGGTGACGAAAGCTTTCTTAAGCCGCCGACCGAAGAAACCCTTAAGCTTTGGAAGGAGCTTTCGGCCCTGATGCGTGAAGAACATTTAAGGGGCGGTGTTTATGATATTGACGAGAAAACCATTTCCACAATTACCGCCCATAAGCCCGGCTACATTCATAAAGAACTGGAAAAAATCGTGGGCTTGCAAACGGATGCACCGCTAAAGCGTGCAATCATGCCCTTTGGTGGCATCCGGCTGGTTTATACCGAGCTGGAAGCCTATGGGCGCAAACTGCCGGATGAGATCGCAAATATCTTCAAATACCGCAAGACACACAACGACGGCGTATTTGATGTATACACTGATGAAATGAAGCGTGCCCGCCACAGTGGCATCATTACCGGCCTGCCTGATGCCTATGGCCGTGGCCGCATCATCGGCGACTACAGGCGTGTTCCCTTGTATGGCACCGCATTCCTCATCGCGCAAAAAAAGCGGGCCAAGCAAGCGTATGTGTTTGATTCCATGGACAGCCCCGCCATCCGCCAGAGGGAGGAAATGAGCGAACAGATCCGCGCTTTGGAGGAACTGACGGAAATGGCCGCCTCCTATGGTTTTGATATTTCCCGCCCTGCGGAGGATACCAAGGAAGCTATACAGTGGCTGTATTTTGGCTATCTGGCTGCTGTGAAGGAGCAGAACGGCGCAGCCATGAGCCTGGGCCGTGTATCCACTTTCCTGGATATCTATGCGGAAAAAGACCTGAAGAGCGGACGCTATACCGAGGAAGAGATTCAGGAGTTTGTGGACCACTTCGTAATGAAGCTGCGTATCGTACGCTTTTTGCGCACGCCCTCCTATGACCAGCTTTTCAGCGGTGACCCTACCTGGGTTACAGAAACGCTGGGCGGCATGTGCACCGACGGGCGGCACATGGTAACCAAGATGAGCTACCGCTTTCTCCATACGCTCACCAACCTGGGCCCAGCACCGGAGCCCAACCTGACCGTATTGTGGAGCCAGCGTCTTCCGGAGTATTTTAAACGCTACTGCGCCCAAGTTTCTATTGAAACTTCCTCCATCCAGTATGAAAACGATGAGATCATGCGGCCCAAACACGGCGACGATTACGGCATTGCCTGCTGCGTATCCGCCATGCGCATCGGAAAGCAGATGCAGTTCTTCGGTGCCAGGGCAAATCTTGCCAAAGCGCTTCTATATGCCATCAACGGCGGCAAGGATGAGGTAAGCGGCCTGCAGGTGGGACCGGAGTTCGCCCCGATCACCTCGGAATATCTCTCGTATGATGAGGTACGCAGGAAATTTGACACTATGTGCGACTGGCTGGCGAAATTGTATGTCAACACTCTGAACGTGATCCATTACATGCATGACAAGTATTGCTATGAACGGCTGGAAATGGCGCTGCATGACGAGGAGATACTGCGCACCATGGCCGGCGGCATCGCGGGCCTGAGTGTTGTTGCAGACAGCCTCTCCGCCATACGTTACGCAAAGGTGAAAACCATCCGCAATGATCAAGGCCTGGCAGTGGACTTCCAGGTGGAAGGCGATTTCCCCAAATACGGCAACAACGATAATACTGCGGACGCTATCGCCATCGACGTGGTCAAAAGCTTCATGACAAAACTTCGTACCCACAGGACCTACCGTGAGTCTTTGCCCACAATGTCGGTGCTGACCATTACCTCCAACGTGGTATACGGCAAAAAGACCGGCTCCACCCCCGACGGCCGCAAGCTGGGCGAACCCTTCGCGCCCGGAGCCAACCCCATGCACGGCCGCGATGTGAAGGGATGCGTCGCCAGCATGAAGAGTGTCGCCAAGCTCCCCTATGACCAGGCTGAGGATGGTATTTCCTACACCTTCAGCATCGTGCCCGGCGCGCTTGGCAAAACGGCGGAACAAAAGGCTGAAAATCTGGTCGGGCTGATGGATGGGTTCTTTTTGGACAAGGGCCACCACATCAACGTAAACGTCCTGAACAAGGATGTGCTGATGGACGCCATGGACCACCCGGAAAAATATCCCCAGCTCACCATCCGTGTCAGCGGCTATGCGGTGAACTTTATCAAGCTTACCAGGGAACAGCAAATGGACGTGCTGAACCGCACGTTCCATGAAAGGTTTTGACTTCATCTCAAGAAAATGACAAGTCTTTTTCTTGATTTCGCATGGCTAATGTTCATCTCTTATCTCACTAAAGGAGTTGTGATTCTATGGGCGTAACGGGCCGGATCCATTCTGTGGAAAGCTTTGGCACTCTGGATGGGCCGGGCATTCGTTATGTTCTTTTTCTGCAGGGCTGCGGGCTGCGCTGTAAATATTGTCATAACCCTGACACCTGGCAAATGGGCAGCGGCAAGAAAGCGGATTCTGATGAAATCATCAGCGATATCCTTACCTACAAAAACTTCATCCGTTCCGGGGGCGTTACGCTGTCGGGTGGTGAGCCGCTTTTGCAACCGGAGTTTGTTACAGACATTCTGAAAAAGTGTGCAGAACACGGCATTCATACGGCGTTGGACACGGCCGGAGCCGTTCCCCTGTCCATTTCCAAGCCCGCCCTTGACGCGACAGATCTGATCCTTCTGGACATCAAGGCATTGGATGACGAGCTTTGCAGGCAGCTTACAGGCCGAGGCAACAAGGATACACTGGATACCCTGGCTTTTTGTGAAACGCGCCACAAGCCCGTATGGATCCGGCACGTGTTGGTCCCTGGATATACGCTTGACAAAAACCTGCTGGAAGCGTTGGCAGACTACCTCTCGTTCTTTTCCTGTATTGAGCTTATAGAGCTTCTACCCTTTCACAAAATGGGTGAATACAAATGGAAAGAGCTTCGTTTGCCTTATGTTCTTGGTGATACCGAACCGCCTGATAAGCAGTCTTTGAAAATGGCCAGGGAGATATTTGAAGCAAAGAACCTGAAAGTATTGTTGAAGGAATGACTTGATTCTATCAAAGGCGCCTCATCATTGAGGCGCTTTTGAATACCGTTTAAAGTTCAGCTTCCCGTGCTCTTGTAATGCCTCACACCAATACGCCACACCAGCAAGGAAAAGAGAAGAAATAAGCCGCCGGCAGGCAGCGCCAGGCATCCCTTCCAAACGCTTTCGCCCCAGCCGCAGGCTGCCGAAGCTGGATAATAGCTGATAAGAAGCATCGGCAGAAAAAAGGTGAAGACGCGGTACAACGACCGCGGCATATATTCCACTGGGCAGCGGGTTACTTGGTAACTGGCGTTTGTGAGGATATAGATCCAATCCAGTGCCTTGATAGTGAATATGGCAATGCCGGAACTGAACACAAAAACGCCGCAATACATCAGCGCACCGCCCACCAGCGCAAGAAGCAAAATCAGCCCATTAGCCATGTTCACAATAATACCCTGCCGGTTTAAAGACCAAATGATCACCGCCAGCCCGGCGGCTACCCGTGAAAGCCTATGAATGTGAAAGTATGATCCTGCCACCTGCACAAACAGCGTGCGCGGGCGCAGAAGCAGCCTGTCAAAATCCCCGGAGCGGATCATTTTCCAAGGGAAATAATCGAACCCCCGGCAAAGGCTTTCGGCAATCCCAAAGGATGTGACGGCGATGGCATAAATCAGCATGATTCTTTCCAGTGTCCAGGGGCCAATGGAACCAAAGCGGGAAAAGAGAAAAAAGGTTGCAACGGGATCAGACACGACAACGAACAATACCTGCAGCACCATCAGCCACCAGCCCTTGTATTCCAGTCCGGTTAAGAGGTGCATGCGGAGCATGCTTAAATAGACTTTGAGTTCCTGTAGCATATCTCATCCCCCCTGTACAATCAGCGTTTTCAGCTTGCGTCCCATGAGTGCTTTCCCCATCAGTACAAAAGCCATCGTCCAGTACAGTTGCATCAGGATTGCCTCAATCCCCTGCTTCCATGCCATGGAGCCCACATACAGCCGTACTGGTATATCCAGATACCCCGCGAAGGGCTGGTACAGAAGCACCTTTTGCAGCGCGTCCGGCCAAAGCTGCAAGGGCAAATATCCGCCGGAAAGCACGCCGCTTAAGAGCAGCAGCATGTATGTAGGTCCTTCGCCCCAGGTAATGTTCAAACGAACGGCGGTGATCAGCATGCCGTAAGCCGTGCATAGCAGGAACGCTCCTGTGGCGGAGAATACAAACAACCATAGGCCAGCCAAAGAAGCCGATGGGGAAAGACGCAGGTTACCGGGCATCAAAAATCCGGCCAGTACCGTCAATATTCCCCTCATCCAAAATCCACCCAGCCGCCCCGCGGCGGTATGCGCAAACCACTGGCCGTAAAGCGTAAGCGGGCGGCATAATGCAATGCCCACGTTTCCGCTGGTGATCTGGGAAAGAATATCCCCGTCGATGCTCATAGGCTGCAGCGGTACCAGGAACTGTGCGATCCATACATAGGAAATCACCTGAGAAAGTGTCAGGCCGTTCATGCTTATGGCGCCATTTTGTGCATGCTCATAGAAGACTGTAAATACAACGATCTCAATCAGTGCCCAGAAGATGCTGATGCTGGCCGAAGACAGCCCGGCCAGGCGGTATTGCAGGCTTTGGGCAAACTGGATGCGGAAAATAGACAGGCAGGCTTTTAAATGATTTGCTCTTTTCATGACGCCACCTACAGTGCCATTTCCCGGTACATGGCCGCAATGGTCTCGTTGATGTCCTGGCTGTCCCCGGCGGAATAGCGGGCCTTAAGCGTTTCCAAAGTGCCATCGAACAAAATGGTCCCGTGGCCTATCACCAGAACCCGGCTGCAAAGCGCCTCAATGTCGTCCATATCATGGGTGGTAAGAACCATGGTTGTGCCGCGCTTTCTATTTTCTTCCTTGAGAAAGGCCCTCAGAGCCAGCTTGGAAACAGCATCCAGGCCAATAGTGGGCTCGTCCAGGAATAGGATTTGCGGGCTGTGCAAAAGGGAAGCTGCCAGCTCGCAGCGCATGCGCTGGCCCAATGAAAGCTGCCGCACGGGGGTTTTCAGAAGGCTTCCGATATCCAACGTCTCCGTAAGCTCCGTAAGCCGCGTTTTGTATTCTTCCTTCGGGATGGCGTAAATGTTCCGAAGAAGATCGAAAGAGTCTTTTACCGGAACATCCCACCACAGTTGGCTTCGCTGGCCGAAGACCACGCCTATCTGTGCAACATGAGCCACCCGCTCATTCCAGGGGACACGCCCGCAGATATGGCATTCTCCGCTGTCGGGAACCAGGATGCCGCTCATAACTTTGACTGTGGTTGATTTGCCTGCGCCATTGGGGCCTATATACCCTACCAGTTCCCCCTTGTGAATGGTCAGGCTCACGTTGTCCAGCGCCGTAACCCGCCGCACGTTCCGCATGAATGCGCCCTTCAAAAGACCCCATTTGCCCTCGGGCCGCTCGTACACACGGAAGTGCTTGCTGATGCTTTTCAGTATGATCTGCTCCATTTTCTTCCCTCCTTCGCCCATGGCGGGGGTTTAGTATAGAGGGAGATGCGATAAAATGCAAAGGGCAAAAGCATTGACCTGGAAGTTTTCATACATCCCCGAAGGCAAAAACTCCTTCCTGCTCTTTTTTTCACAGAAATGCTTGACAGATTGACATTTTACCCTTATTATATATTTACAATTGATGAAGCACATCAAGGGTGTTTTTCTTAGTATCTGTCACAAATATGTTTAGAAATTCCGCTTTCCATATAGGAAGGTTTTTTTTGTTTTTGGTAAACCTTGACACATTACTTCACATCACTCATAATTGCTGCAGAGCATAAACAAAGGACGTGTGAAAAATGAGGCATATCGATTCCATCATACTCGTGAATGACCTGGAAGCGTCCAAGTCCTTTTATACCAGGCTGATAGGTTTGGAAATCCTTCATGATTGGGGCAACATGGTTGTATTCAAGGAAAGGTTTGCTATCCATAAGGCGCATGCCCTTCAGCCTCCGGAGCTCATTGACAGATTCATTCATGACGGAAGCCAGGGGCACGGTAATGTCGTACTTTATTTTGAGGCCAGCGATCTGGAAGCCGAGTTTCAAAAGCTTGTTCAAGCCGGCGTTAAGGTGATACACAACATTGTTCAGGTGCCGTGGCAGAAACTGTTTCGGGTCTATGATCCGGACGGACACATTGTAGAAATAGGCTCTCCTTTCGACCCGGCCTGACGGCAAGGCTGTATATAAGAAACCGCCCACTTCACTGCAAGGGCGGTTTTAAATAAATCTGCTCATGATACAACCTTGGATATACGTTATTTGCTTAGTATTTTGTATTGAAATACGCAAGGTTCGCTCCCGCCGCTGTTTAACGTGGAGGATACTACCTTCTTCAGCCGCAGTTTTATTCCCAATGCCTTTTGGTAGTGAAACATGAAATGTCCGCCACAGCAGGCGCAGTAGTTTAGCGGCATGGGCCCATCGGAGGGAGTCAGGCTTTTTATACGCCAGCAGGGGCAATACATACCCGTAAAGCCATGGCCGCCCACCGCCACTGTTTCGATATCCCCTTCCTCATTGAGAAAGGGCTTGCCCATGTATTTGAGCTCACCCAAAATCTTCAGCTTTTCGTCAAGAGGTTTGTCTCCATGCTCCTTAGCCATTTGTTTGGCATTATTCAATCTGTAACCGCTCTTGCAGCAAGCCCGGTCGAACATGGCCGCACTGAATATTTCATGATCCAGCAATTCATCGCATTTACGCAATACTCCGGCCATGTAATCCACGTACTCCTGCGTGCCCTCTCGTGGTTCCGCCGGAGCATCCGGCCCGAAAATCGCCTGAATGGTCTGCTCATCTACATTCGCCTTGCGCAGATGGTCAATAAATGCCATATTTACTCCTCCTTTTACCGTTTTTCTTTCGCTGCATAATACTTCGTCGGTGTGACCAAGAAAGCGAGTGAACAAAGGAACTATATTTGGATCGACTGCTATCTACAAATATCGCCGTACGTTTTTCATATAGCTTTTATAAGCCTCTCCATATTCATCTATGCACCATCTTTCTTCGGAAAGTATGATCCAATGAGCTGATATCTGAAATGCAATTAACGATACAAACAGTACGAGCGAGCTTGTGAGCAGCACACAGCCCAAGAAGTAAATAAAGTAACCAATATACATCGGATTTCGGGAAATACTGTACAATCCTTTCTGATTGATCCCGCTCTTTTCCGGCCTTGCAAAATGGAATATGGATACAGTATAAACAATGATGCCTAAGCCATATACGGCCAGGCCTATGCCACATGAAGGACCATCCGTCCCTACCTTTAAGAAAAACGGATAGATAAAAATGAAAATAGTCGCAATTTGATAAATCAAGTAGGCCGTTTTCTCTTTCCTTTCCATTGGCGGAAAGAAAGCCGCACGTTTTAATGCCGCCCTATCCAAGAATCCCAAAACACCATATCTGATCAGCAGAACCGGGATCAGCAGCCAAAACGCGTTCATCATACACCTGCTTTCTTAAGGAAAACAAATCAGGAAATCAAGCAATGGCTGGAAGGTTTCCGGGAGGCCACCTATCATCCAACAGGGAGTATGAAGACGTACCGACATCGCTTGAAACTACGATGACTGTATAGCCGTCCTTTGCTCAGCCAATTGCAGATATGTCCCAGACACGCAAGTGATCTTGACATGCAGATAACAGTTTACAGGTTTCCGTATCAGAAACGGAAAAGGTGACGATCGCTATTCTGTAACGGTAACAAAATACAGACGTTCTGTCAAGGGCGGACGCGAAGCGGCCGTTCATTTCTCTTGTCGGAACGTTTGGATTTTTCTATTCTCAGTTGCATGAGAAGCCAATAGGCAAAGACCCGCGGACTTTATTAAGGCCTGCGGGCTTATCTGTTTATGACCGTTGTTTAAAGCTGTTTTCGAGAGCACGTTTGAAAAAGGCAAGGGCGCTCACTCCACCATTTCAAACCCGTAAGGCGTTTGTCCGGTCCAGCGGTACAAGCACACGGTGCTGTTTTGCCGGCCATCCAAAGTGACATCATTATGGGAAATAAACCAGGTGCCATCGTCAAAAGAGAACATGCCAGTCTGGCCATATGCAAACCGCCAGCCGTAAGTCTGAGCAGCAGCGTCGTACTCCCCTTTTTCAAGCAGCGATAAAAGCATGCCGGTTTCCTCTGTTGTCTGGCCCTTTATCACGCCTTCCACAGGGGCTATGGAACCATCGATGATGAACATAGGAAAGTTTTTGTATTTTGCTTTTTTTCCCTCGTAGACCGTCACAAACCAATGCCCTGTAAAACCGTCGTACTCCAGGTTCTGGATGCCATAGGTGGTGTTTCCAGTAAATAGGAAATACCTCCCGTCAGCCGTTTGAGGACCACTGGTATGTGGCTTTTTCTGATTCAGAGGCTGTTCGTACTTTTTCCAGTCCGCTGTGTCATAGCGCAGGATCACCTGATAATCATTGTCATCCCGTTCTATGTTGGAATAAATGCCGTACGCAACATGAAGAAAAGAATCGCTTCCTTTAAAATCCCCGAACTGAGGGCCAAAGGCAACACCGTCTATGCCGCTGCAGCCATATCGGTGGTCAGGGGTTTGGGCTACGTCGCCATCAAACACGCCGTTCCCGTCCATATCTGCCGTGTAATCAGACACCACGTCTTTTAGATACACGGTAGTCATGATGCCGTCCGTTTCAGCGTTCATGCCCGGCCCCGTGATTTTGTCCACATCAAAGATGGCAATATAAAACGCCTTCTCCGCCTTGTATTCCAGCGAACCGTACACACGGCCATCCCTATCGTTAAAATCAAGGCAGCCCAGGTGCCCGGTAAGCCCATCCACCCAGCCGATCAGATGTCCCTGCAGGTCAGTTTTTAATAGCATGGTGGTAAAGGAATAGTATATATACTGGCGGGCCGTGTCAACGGCGATGCCCTGCACATGGGAGGTTTTCCAATTACCCGAGAATATCTTCAGGGGAAGGTCTGTCCTGCTCATCAAGTTGTCTTCCTTTCCGTTTCCCTTAGCATCTGAGGGGCTTTGAATCCATTGCAATTGCATTTAGGGAATCATATATAT
This sequence comes from Bacillota bacterium, assembly GCA_023416585.1. Lineage (GTDB taxonomy): Bacteria > Bacillota > Clostridia > Christensenellales > Aristaeellaceae > JAEWAH01. Next base: position 13,117 of record JAEZHM010000152.1, on the reverse strand, counting down.
TCTTCCCCGGGAGGAAATAATCGGCAGAGGAAGCAGCGGAATAGCTCGCATAGACCGCCTTTCCCTCCCATTTCCTATGCCTTGATACTCCCGCTGATGACTTTCAAACGGCTTACGCGCTTAAAATGGCCCCATTACTTCTGAGGGTGCGGCAGACATCCTCGGCGCTTACCTTTTTGATTTCGACATTGCTTTTCGCAGCCAGGGCCGCAGCAACGCCCGCACCCTCCCCCACGGCCATGCAGGTGGGCATGACGCGCTGGGAGCCAAGCGCCTCCGAATCCATGGAAATGCAACGGCCGGAGAACATAAGTCCTTCAACCTCACGGCTGATCAGGCAGCCAAGGCCAATCCCGTAGGGCTTTTTAACCTCCTGCAAAATCGTGCCTTTCCCTTCGCCGTTGTGAATATCCACCTTATAGCCACCCATGGCCACAGTATCCTGCGGCACATAGCCCGAGAGCACCTGCCCGATGGTCAGCCTGTCTATCCCCGTAAAGCGCCGGCTTTCACGGATGCCAATCGCCGGGCTGATCGCATCCAGCACACAGTTTTCAAAGCCCGGCACATATGTCTTTAAAAGATCGATGATGCCGGGTATCTGCATATGCCCCTGAATCTCGCCTTGGGTCAGGCTGAATAAGTCGCTGCCGTCGCAGCCCGGCACCCTGACCGTATTGACAAAGATCTTCCCCGGCACGGTGGAATTGATATAGATGATGTTTTCACGCAGTATGGGATGGCCCGTCTTGCGCCGCAGCTCCTCCAAATAAGCCTGCATTCCCACAAACACATGGCTGGGTGTGCTGCGCCACAGAGCGGTATCGTAGCCTTCGCCCACCTGCACGCTGTGGAGTTGGCGCATGTTCTCGGGATGTGCATCCAGGAATCTAAAAAAACTTTCCTCTTCAAAGCCAGAAAGGGAGAACATCACCGTGGGCGGCTGCACGACGCCGTTGTTGCCGATCCCCTTTTCATAGGATGCTCCGCACAAATAACCCAGGTCACCGTCCCCCGTAGCGTCGATAAATACCTTGGCCTCAATCTCCACGCGGGTCCCTTTTCCCATCAACACAACGCGGCGAAGCTTGCCGTCCCGCACCTGCGCATCAATCAGTTCCGAATGCAGAAGCAGGCGGATGCCTGCCTGGACGCACTTTTTCATGAGCATCAGTTTAAAATGCTCCGGATGCACCAATGTGATGGAGTTGTGCATGGGACAGCGAGCATGGCCAAAGCTGTGCCCCTCGCTGACCATCTCATCGACAAACTCCTGGGCAATGCCCCCTACGATCTTTGTTCCGTTCTGATCCAGAAAGCCCAAAAGAGGTAGCCCCATCACCAGGTTCCCACCCAGATGACCATTGCGGTCAACCAGGATCACATTAGCCCCCTGCCTGGCAGCGGCAAGGGCTGCTGGAATGCCGCCCGGCCCCGCGCCGATAACGGCAACGTCACATGTCAACTGTTCCATATGCATCCTTTCATTTAAGCAGCGCGTCCATGGCTTTGCCGTCTGCTTCCTTAAGGGATACGCCAAGTAGCTTGGCAAAGGTTGGCGCTTGGTCCACCAATTCCCCCGTCTCCAGCTTCACATTTTCATTGAAATCCGGCCCCTTGCATAGAAAGGTGGGTTGGGGGCCCTTATGCGGCAGATAGCCGTGGGTGGCGCGGCCATAGCGGTAGTCCGTGGCGTCAAAGCTGGTTACCAGCGGGCGGACGCAGGAATCGCCAAAGCTGGTATAGCCGTCCGTTTCAAGCACAAAGGAGAATGCTCCGCTCAATTGCTCCTTTTCATTGATCTGTTCCGTTGTGAACACCTGCGAAAATCCGTACACACCCTCTTCACACAGCTCGTTTAAAAGAGCCGCGACCTTGGCGTGAAGCTTTGCGTCTTTGGGGTCTTTGAGGAACACAAGCGCAGACATGCCGCCAGACAGGCACCAGGCGTCCCAGTCCTTGAGGCTGCCGTCCGCGTTTAAGCGGATGAGGCCGCGCTCGGTCAACAGCACATTCAAGTTGACGATGCGCTTAATCTCAAGCTGGCCGTGGTCACTGGTCAGCACGAGGTTGGTGTCCTCCAGCATGCCGGCGTCACGAACCGCTTCCATCAATTCGCCGATCCAATCATCCGTTTCCTTAACACCCAGCAGCACCTTCTCATTGAAAAGGCCAGTTTGGTGGCGATAGCCGTCAATGTTGGCCGGGTGCAAAAACAGGACGTCCGGCTTGTATTCCCTGATGATATCGCAGCAGCAGCTGATGATAAAGCGCTCAGTGGGCGGATGAAGGCGAATCTTATTGTCACCGATATGCCTTTGAACGATGGACAGCATCCGTTCGTCTGAGCCCATGCGGGCATAAGCCTCCCTGGGGGTATCCGAAGGAGACTGGGTCCAGTACTCGTCAATCAGGTAATCAATGGCGGGATGGTTGCCTGTTACCGGCCAAAAAACCGCCGCCGTGCTATAACCGGCCGCCTTGGCGGCATAAAATATGTCGTCGTTGCATCGGTTCCATTTGCGGTCCCACACCCAGGGCAAAGGCGATATGCCGGGAAGAAACTCGAGATTACCGAACACACCGTGCTTGTTGGGGTACGCGCCAGTACACATGGTGGTATGGCAGGGGTAGGTAATGGTGGGATAGATGGACCGCATCTTACTTACTTCACAGCCGCCTGCCAGGTATTTGCGGTAGTTTGGGAGCGTTTTAAAATATTCCAGGTCTTCGGTCACCATCGCGTCCGCCGAGAAAACAATCAATTTTTTCTTCATTTTCGCTCGTTTCCGCTTTTCTTCATTCATGACAGCTGCATTTGTTCGAACACTGCGCTAAGCGCCATGTAACGCTCGTAGAGGCTTTCATACGCCACGGGATTTTCGGGCTTATAGCATTTGCCCGCAGGGGCGGCCATGCGCCTTAGGCATTCGGCCAGACTCTCGCCTGAAGCCGCCGCTCCCAGTATGGCACTGCCCAGGGCGCTTGCCTGATTGCTTTTGCAGACGCTGATCTCCTTGCAAAGGACATCCGCCAGCACCTGCATGAAAAAGGGATTTTTACCCGGGATGCCGCCTGTGGCGAAAAAGCGCTTGACCGGCACGCCGGCCTCCAAAAAGCTGTCCACGATCCGCCTCGCGCCAAAACAGCAGGCCTCCACGGCCGCACGGTATAGATCCTCCGGTTCGGTGCGCAGCGTGACACCCGCCAGTACGCATTTAAGCTCCGGCCGCATCAAGGGGGAACGTACGCCGTTGAGCCAGTCCAGCGCTATCAGCCCGGATTCACCGGGGGCCTTTCGCATCGCCTTTTTGGATAGTAGCGCGTGAACACTTTCACCGGCACTTTCCGCCTCTGAATGCACATAAGCGGGCACGCACTGCCTGATGAACCAGTCAAGCCCGTCACCCAGGCAGGATTGGCCGCCCTCATACCCATACAGATGGGGCACATGGGCCTCATAGGCCACGGAATAAATCCCCGGTATGTGCCGTTCGCTGTCATCATTGGCAAGGTAGCAGGCGCTGGTTCCCAGTACAGCAACCATGTCACCCGCTTGATCCGCACCGCAGCCAAGCACCGAAGCGTGGGAGTCGATCATTGGAACCGCCACCGGTGTGCCCGTCAAAAGGCCCAAGGCTTCGGCGGCGTTTTGTGTCAAGGTACCCGCAACGCCTTCCAGGGGCATGAATTCTCCCAGCAGCTTAGAAGTAACAGGCGCTATGCCAGGCGAAACCGCATCCCAGTAATCCTGATTGGGATACCCAGCATCAGGGCGGTAATAGCTGTTGCAGGTAGCCATGCCAAGGCTCCTTAAGTCATTGCCTGTCAGATACCATGCCAGCCAATCGCCCATTTCCAAATAACGATGGCATGCCTCAAAGACCTCCGGGGCCTTTTCCGCTGTTTCCAACACCTTTGGCAGCATCAGCTCGCACTGTATGCCGCCCCCGCAGGCGCTCAGCCATGGTTCCTTTCGTTCCTGGGCTGCTTTGAGCATCCGACTGGCCTGTTCTTCAGCGCCATGATGCTTCCATAGTTTGAGGTAGGCATGGGGATGACAGGCCCACTTAGGGCTTAGGCACAGGGGCGCCCCCTGCGCGTCCACAGGCATGACAGTGGAGGAAGTGCAGTCCAGGCCAATCCCAGCCACGTCGCAGCCCTGGATGCCTGCTTCCCGCAGCACTTGCGGCACCACCGCCTTCATTCCATCCACATAATCTTGCGGATGGGCCAGTGCAAACCCCTCTGGAAGCGCCGTGCCATCCGGCAAAGCCTTGTCCATCACACCATGGGGATACGCATACACAGCCGTAGCCGCTTCCCTGCCGGTTAGCTTATCCACGAGCAGGGCTCTGACCGAAAGGGTTCCAAAATCAAGTCCTATGGCATAGCGCTTCATACAGACCATGCCTCCGGCTCCATGACATCCATCACTTTACAGCAGATTTCTTTTCGCGCCTCCATCAAATGGAGCGGCTCCAGACCAGCTTCAAGCATGGGAAAGACAGTCACCGGATCACCTTCGCGCGCGAAGGTGACGTTTGCGTCCAGCTGCTCCAGCGTGCCCGCAAATTCATGCCCTTTGACCAGGGGATAATGATAAGCGCCGCCATGCATAAGCCGCCCCATGACTGAGCCGCAGATTCCGTAGTCACGCACTTTTGCCACTACTTCATGCTCGCCCGGAACAGGCATGGGCTTTCCCCAAAGGAATATCTCGCCGTTTTTTACTAACATTAAAGCCTTCAATACCGTTTCTCCCAATACCGTCCTATTCTTCTAACGCCTTTGCCGACAGCACGCGCGTTCCGCGTTTTTCAAACTCATGACATATCTCATCCGGAAGCTGCCAGTCTGTGATCAGGGTGTATCCATCCGCCACACCGCAAATAATGGCCATGGAATCATCGCCGTACTTACTGGAATCCATGATGATATAATTGCGCTTGGCAACGGAGAATACCACGCGCTTGAGTGCAGCGTCCGAAATCGCGGAAACGGAGAAACCATGGTTAAGTGAAAAATGGTCCCCTGTTACAAAGGCCCTGTCCACCACAATCATCTCCAGCATCTTAACCGCCAAAGGCCCGACGCAGGAATAGATCGTCGGCCGCAGCTCGCCGCCGATCATGATGGACTGGATCTGTGGCGCTTTGCGCAGTTCAGCCAGGATGTTAAAGGCGTTCGTGCATACGATCAGCTTCTTGTCTCCCGATATCACCAGCTTGACCAGCTCAAAGGAGGTGGTGCCGCAATCAATATAAATGGTTTCGCCGTCCATGAGCAGGTCATACGCCGCTCGGGCGATGGCGCGCTTCTCCATGAGGCACTTATTTTCCTTGTCCGTGTAGGGCAGTTCGTGCGCGGCGTTGGTCAGCCGTACCGCCCCGCCCCAGGAGCGCTTGAGCGTCCCTTCCTTCTCCAGCTGAATCAGCAGCTTGCGCACCGTCACATCCGATATGCCCAAAGCAGCGCTGATCTCCTTAACAGTGATGGAAGCCTGCTTATCCAATTGTTTTATGATATAGCTTTTCCGATCCTCCAGAAGCATTCGCTCACTCCTTTGCGTAAAATTGCTCTTATTGCCGCTTTTAAGCCTCAGGAAGCTGTTCGTCTCAAAGACGGTAGAAAACCATGTGTATAAAACCGTATGGATGCCTTTATACCAAAGCGTTTATTCATCTTGAGTCGAGTCTTCAGGCGTCGCGCCTTCGCGTTTTTCAACCCTTGCGATCTGCTTATGGAAGATCTTGTCCATACGGATGGAAATCAGATAGACCGCAAGGGGAACATCCACAAAGATCAGCGCCGGAAAAATGTAGAATGTCAGGTAAGACAGCGCAGCGATGACAATCATAAAATAGAGGGTGGAAAAGATGCGGTTGAATGTCAGGCAAAAAGCAGCCGCAATACATTGCCTGGTGGTCTGTTTAAAAAACGCCAGCAGCGCCGCGGTATAGATCATCATGGCTACATACAGGCAAGCCACAATGATCAGCGCGATATGGTATTTTCCGCCCAAGAAAAAATCCTGCCATGCAATAGCTCCGCTTTTCACGTATATCGAACCGATTATGAAAACGTCAATCATTACAAAAAGATACAAAAGCCAAATGCCAACGGATTGCTTCAGGTTTTCCAAGAAGGATTTCTTGTACATCTTCCACAGCTTGCCTGCCTGGCCGTTTCTGGTCTTCAGAACTACATAAAACAAGGCTGCCGTCGAAGTCCCAATGGTCACAATCGGCAGACTGGTCAGCAGCCAAAAAGCGGATAATATGAAAAAATCGCCCAGCTTGGAAAAAAACCTCCAGAGCGGGAAATCCGCCATGGTTTCCCTTGGGGTCTGTTCGCCTGATTTGCGTTTAAACATAAGCTCTCACTTCAAAAAGCACGGGGAGGGCCCGTCAAAGGACCCTCCCCGCGACAGGATGTTACTCGTTAGCTTCGGCCAGTTTAGCGTTGACGCCTTCCTCAAGGATATCCCACTGATGGGTGACATCCTCTTGGTCGTAGAAGCAGGCATCCATGAAGTTCATAACTTCGGTAGCGATGTCGCTCTCGCCAGTGATGCGGTGTTTGTTGTTGACGTTGGAAATAAAGTTGTAAGCGTTTGCGTACAGGGGATCATTGGAGATCTTGTTCTGCAGAATCTTAGTGTTCTTGATGGTGTCGGTAACGGCTAAGTAGCCGGCGACAGAGTCAAAATACGCAATGCCGTCTTCAGAGGTGTACAGATACTTCACGAAATCCCAGGAAGCGTCCTTTTTGCCGGACTCGAGGATAACCAAGGAGTTGCCGCCGGAGGGAACGGAGTTGATGACCCCGCCGGGCACGCCGGACACAGCCAGTTCATAACCGCCGGCAGCAGCTGTCTTTTCCTGTCCGCCCAGGCTTCCGATGGAGGTGATATACATGGCCAGTTCCTGGGCTTGCATCATCTGGGTGATGATTGTGCCGCCATCCGTGGCGGGGCCGGGATAGAAGTAGTTCTTCTTGACCAAGCCCTCAAGGAACTCATAAGCGGCGATACCGCCTTCGCGGCAGGCAAGGGTTAGGCCGTCTTCAGAGAAGATTTCCTGGCCGGAGTAGTTGGGGATCATCATCCAGAAATACCAGGAGTCGCGAGGCTGGGCGAAACCGTACTTAACAAAGCCGCCGTCCACCAGCTTGGCGCAGGCCGCTTCCATCTCGTCCCAGGTGGTCGGGATGGCAACGCCAGCTTTGTCTAAAATGGTCTTGTTGACATAGAGCACGGGTGTGGAGCAGCCCATGGGCAGGCAGGACAGGTACTTGCCATCATTGGTCACATAAGACTCAATGAAGCCGGGCAAAAAGTCTTCATACCATACGCCGTCTTCCTTGTTGAGGAAATCGAACATGTTGGCTACAATACCTTCCTCGTCGGAAAGAAGGCGAACCTGGTCAGAACCGGACTGAATGATATCAGGACCAGTGCCGCTGGCGATAGCGGTGATGGCGTTGGCGATGGAGGTGTAGTAGTCGCCCTGGAAGGTGGCAACAACCTCTATTTTGTCCTGGCTGGCGTTGTAGCTTTGGACCATCTTATCAAGCGCTTCGCCGTTGGCGCCAGACATGGAGTGCCAGAACTGGATCACGGTTTTTTCTTCTGCCATGGCGAAGCTGGCAAAGCTCATCGTCAGGGCAAGAACCAAGAGAAGGGAAAGAAACTTTTTCACGTGCATTCCTCCTAAGTTTTTTATGATGAGCGTTTTTACAAAAACGCATCTCATCGGTTACTTGATCCCAGAATAAGCGAAAGAATTGATGATATACCGGGAGCTGAACAGGTAGATCACCAGAATCGGCAAGACAAGGAACATGTTGCCAGCCATGATGACATGCCACTGTAACTCGCCTTCCGTGTCCTTGAGCCTGGCCACGCCGATGGTGATGGGACGGATCAAATCCGATCGGGTCATCACAAGCGGCCAGAAGTAATCGTTCCAGTGCCCGACAAAGCTTAATAACGCAATCGCGGAGATACCGGGCATGGACATGGGAAGCATGATCTTGGAGAGCACCTGCAGCTCATTCGCGTTATCAAGCTTGGCGGCCTCCAATAGTTCGTCAGGCACCTGCATGAAATACTGCCTAAGCAAGAAGATGCCAAAGGCGTTTGTCATGAATGGTACGATCTGTGGCAGCAGGGTGTCCGTCCACTTTATGTCAGCCATCATGTAGTAGACCGGCAGGAAGGTGATCTGGACAGGCATCATAAACGCGATCAGTACGATGCTGAACAAAATACCTTTGCCTTTGAATTCGAACTTCGCAAAGGCATACGCGGCAGGCACCATGATCAGCGTCTGCAAAGCAATGATCGCAAGGATGATGACAACGGAGTTTTTAATATAGATCGAAAAGGGTGCCTTGTTCCAGGCGTCCACGAAGTTCTGGAACTGCGGTATGCTTGGGATCAGCGTGACAGGCAAGCTCTGCGTTTCCGCCTGCGTCTGCAAAGCTACGGAGAGCATCCATAAAAAAGGAAAGACAAAAATGAAGGAAACAAACAGCTTCATCAGGAGGCCTGCCACATTGCTGGTGGCTTTTTTTATTTCATACATCCTAAAAGGCCTCCTTTATTGGTAATGCACTTTTCTGGAAAGCAGCGCGAAATACAGGGCTGTCAGCACGCCGACGATCACCAGCAATATGGCACCCGCGGCCGCGGCCCTGCCGATATTGCTTTCCCAGAACACTTGCTTGTAGATGTAGTAAACAATCACGGAGGTGGCGTTGTTGGGGCCGCCGTCCGTCAGGATGCGCACAGTGTCAAACACCTTGAAGGAGCCGATGGTCATCACGATCAAAGTAAAGAACAGCTGCGGGGAAATCATGGGGATCGTGATCCTTCTCATGGTCGTGAAGCTGCCCGCGTTGTCCAGCGCCGCAGCCTCATAGATACTGGGAGAAACGCTCTGCAGGGCGCCGATCACGATCAGGCAATAATAGCCGATGGATTTCCAGCAGGCCACGAAGATCACAGACCCCATGGCCGTGACAGAGCTTGAGAGCCATCTGGAAACAGGCAGGTTCAGCGCGGATAAAACGGAGTTGAACAAGCCAAACGTCGGATTCATCATCTGGGAGAACACCAGGCCTACAGATACGGATGAGATGATGTGGGGGGTGAACGCCGCGGCCTGCGTGAACCTGGTCATCTTGTTCTGTTTCTTGGAGAGCCAGAACGCCATGATCATTGAAACAAGCATGATGATACCGATCGTCCATATAGAATAGATGCTGGTATTTAGCAGCGTTTTCAGGAAAGCTTTGTTCGTCAGCAGATAGCTGTAGTTTTTCAAGCCCACAAAGGTCGTCTTGTCTGTGTTCAGTTGGTTGACCTTTAAAAGACTCCAGTAGATCAGCTTGATCACGGGATACACCGTAAACACCCCGATGCCGATAAAGGCCGGCAAAAGGAGCAGATATGGCTTGAGTCTTTCTTTCAGCCCCTTTTTCATTTACAAGCTCCTGACTGCGCCCATCAGTATGGCGTATCCTCGATTGCTCTCGCGGATGCGCTGCTCGTTGGCGTCAAACAAATAGATATTTTTAAGGTTTGCCCCGACCCAGACTTCCTGGTCAATTTGGTAGTCTTCATCCTCCGTCTTGATGACATAGACCGTACCGCTCTTGTCGCGCACGGAATAAAGCACCTCGCTGCCCAGCAGTTCCTTGGCGATGATGGTGCCTTCCGCGGAAAATCCGCCCTCGCTGCGTTCCGTGCTGATGATGCCCTTTTCGGGGCGGAAGCCCAGTATGTTCCCTTCCTCATCGAGTTTTTTGACGTTCATGGTGGGCGAACCGATGAACCGTGCGGTAAACAGGTTGTCCGGATCACGGTACATCACGGAGGGACTGGCCATCTGCATGATCTTACCTTTGTTCATCAAGACAATGGTATCGGCCATGGACATGGCTTCCACCTGATCGTGGGTGACATAGACAAAGGTGGTCTTAAGCTTGTTATGCAGCTCGATCAGTTCGACTCGCATCTGCACGCGCAGCTTCGCGTCCAAGTTTGAAAGGGGCTCGTCCATCAAGAACACGGAGGGGCTTTTAACAATGGCCCGTGCCAAAGCCACGCGCTGGCGCTGCCCGCCCGAAAGCGTTCCGGGCTTACGGTCCAGGAATTCGCTCATACCGACCTTTTCGCAAGCTTCCTTGACCCTTTTCATGCGTTCGGCCTTGGGTATGCGGTTGTTCTTAAGGCCAAACTCGACATTATCGCCCACGGTCATCGTGGGATAGATGGCGTAATTTTGGAAAACCATCGCCACGCCGCGTTTTCCCGGAGGAATCTGCGTCACGTCCTTGTTGTCGATTAGTACGGATCCTGAGGTCTGCTCACCGATCCCGGCGATCATGCGCAGAAGCGTCGTTTTGCCGCAGCCCGAAGGGCCAACAAGAACGGTAAAGGACCCATCCTTGATCTCCAGTTGCAAATCCTTGATGACCGTGTTGTTTCCGAATTTCTTCGTAACATTGTTTAGCGTAATCGCACCCATGGTCACACCTCTTCCGGCGGTTGATTATTTTGAAGCATTCCCCCGCTGTAAAGGAGGGGATGACGCTTTATCCCTGCCTGTTAAACCAATTTTTTCACGAACCCATTCGGCGCGAAAACGTAAACGCCTCCTTATTTAAAGGCAGCCGAGCTGCTTACGGCGTGTTTAATAGGCCGCTCGCCCATGCCTACGCACATTGACCGGCTTCTTGCAAACAAGCATTCCCCCGGAATAGTTTCGAATGGTTTCGAATTATCTCCCCGTGAGCGATCCCCCACCAGATTTACGAATTCTTGCGATTTCTCGTATTCAACTAGGATTATATGCTTGTCACACGCATGTGTCAATAGTCTTTTTGTTATATTTATCTACACAACTCTTACAATTTTCGAATGGTTTTCATTTTAACAAATAAAGAAACTATTCGTAAGTTCTTTCGTTGACAGGTATATGCAAAAGTGCTATATTAATTCAGCTTTGAAATCGAAAGCAATTGTAAGCATTAGTTATTAATGGAAAGAGGATCAGATCCGAAGGTTTACTTCTGGCCTTATATATGTGAGCGGAAGAAAGACAGCCGGATATAGGAGGATGTTTATGAAAATTCAACCGGAATCCTTTACGATCACCGATTATCTGGGCCATACCTTTGATTGTGCGTGCGGACGGCGCCACAGGACGGAATTGCGCGAGGCGCTGATTCGTCCCAACGCGCTTGAGGATGTGCCGGTGCTTGTCAAGCGTCTTGGCTTGAAAAAGCCCCTGATCCTATGCGATCAAAATACCTTTGCGGCTGCTGGCGAGCGTCTGACGTCCTGTTTTGAACAGGCGGGCGCGCCTTTTTCCCTATATCTATTTCATGACGCGGAGCTGGTGCCCGATGAAACGGCCCTTGGGCGGATTATGATGGCGCTGACACCTGAATGCGATCTGATCATTGGTGTGGGATCGGGGACGATCAACGACTTGAGCAAGTATGCCAGCTTTATAGCGTGCCGCCCTTACGTCATCGTGGCCACAGCGCCTTCCATGGACGGTTTTGCATCCATTGGCGCGGCGCTGATGCGTGAAAACCTCAAAACCACCCTGGACGCACATGTGCCTGCCGCCATCGTCGGGGATGTAGAAGTTCTGGCTGCCGCACCAGTGGACATGATATTGGCGGGCTTTGGGGATATCTTGGGCAAATACACCTGCCTTTTGGACTGGAAGATGAGTCATATCATCAATGGTGAATATTACTGCCAGGCAATTGTGGAAATGGTTGAGCGCTCCATTGAAAAAGTAATGGCCCACACGCAGCGTATACGCAGCCGCGACCCCGAAGCTGTGGCCGCGCTGATGGAAGCGCTGGTACTCAGTGGCATCGCCATGAGCTTTTCCGGCAATTCCCGCCCCGCTTCCGGAAGCGAGCATCATCTGTCGCATTTTCTAGAGATGCGCTTCCTATTTAGCGGCCGCGCACCTGTGCTTCATGGCCGGAAGGTCGCAGTAGGCGCAGTTACGGCAGCCCTTTTGTACCACAAGCTCGCGCGGGAACCCATCGATTTTGATAAGAGCCGCCGAGCGGTCATAGCCTTTGATAGGGATGCTTGGGAAAAAGAGATGCAAGGGTATTATTTAAAGGCCGCGCCGGGCGTGATCGCCCTTGAAAAAGCGGTGGGCAAGAACAGCCCGGAAACCTGCCTGAAACAGCTGGACGCCATGGAAAAAAGCTGGCCGCAGATTATCGGCGAGATCCAAAAACTTCCCAAGGCCGAAGTGCTTTCGGATCTGCTTGATGCACTTGGCGCGCCTCACGCGCCCGGGGCGCTCGGCGTCGAGCATCAGCTTTTGCGGGATGGCATCATCGCCGCCAAGGAGGTCCGCGACCGCTTTACCCTTTGGCAAATGCTGTGGGATCTGGGGCTGATTAAGACTTACGCTGATTGGGTCGCGGAGCGCCTTTACAATGCAAATGCTTGATGAATGAAGAAAGAGGACGAATCATATACATCAGATTAAGTTGTCACCTTCTATGATGTGCGCGGACATATCGGCATACAACATTCAGAAATTTCGCGGAATTCTGGAAAACAGCTGATACACGCAAATCCAAGCTCAAGCAAGCCCTCGTTCAGGCGACCGCCGGATGGGGGTTTGCTTTTGTCCAGCTTTCTTCCCATAGGCCGGTATAAAAATAGACACAGATGTATCATATCCCTTTGGGAAGGCCTTATCCCCAAAACACATACGCGGCTAAAAACCATTTCTCCACAAGGTTTCAAGGTGTCTTATATATACAAAATCATCCCATAGGACTGTATCCAATCCTATGGGATGAGATGGTGCTGAAAGCGGGACTCGAACCCGCACGCCCAGAGGACAGGGGATTTTAAGTCCCCGGCGTCTGCCATTCCGCCATTTCAGCAGATGTGAAAAACCCGCGCCTTGCCGTGGAGCGGGTCTTCTGTCTGGAGGCGCCATCCAGATTTGAACTGGAGAATAAAGGTTTTGCAGACCTTCGCCTTACCACTTGGCTATGGCGCCGTGTGTGGAGCGGTAGACGAGATTCGAACTCGCGACATCCACCTTGGCAA
>JAEZHM010000145.1 GCA_023416585.1 Bacillota bacterium | reverse complement strand
GCCTATGCTGTCTCCGGTATACTTGCCGACAAAGTGTTTAACCCCTTGCTGAGGCCGGAAGGAGTCCTTGCCGGCTCGGTGGGTAAAGTCATCGGCGTCGGGCAAGGACGCGGCATCGGGCTTATTTTTATCGTCAGCGGCGCGTTTGTGATCTGCCTGGCTGCGATGATCGCCCGCTCCAGACCCATCCATGCTTTGGAGGATGTAAAATGCGGTTAAAAATGCTTTCTAAGGATCTGAAGCGCAATAAAATCACGGTTTCCGTCTTGCTCGTCTTTGTGGCGGTTTCGGCCCTGCTTTTTTCCGGCGCCGTCAGTCTGCTCACCGTGGCGGCAGGCGCCGCCGACAGGTTGTTTGAAGCAGCCCGGGCCCCCCATTTTATACAAATGCATGCCGGAAGTGTGGATCAGACGGCAATCGACGGCTTTACCCGAAAAAGCGGCATGGTCCTGGCGCAGCAGAGTGCCGAAATGCTGAATATCGACGCGACCAATATTACTTTTGACGGACATGAGCGGCAAAATACCGTGATGGACATGGGCTTCGTCGTCCAGAACAAGAGCTTTGACTTCCTGCTCGGCCTTGATAACGGTGTTTTGCGGTTGGAAAGCGGCGAAGCCGCCGTTCCCATATACTTTATGAAGCAATACGGCTTAAAGCCGGGAGATACTGTCACCATACAAAACGGCAAATTTCATGCGAGATTTGTTATCGCCGGCTTTGTGCGCGATGCGGTAATGAATCCTTCCATCGTGTATTCCAAGCGTTTTGTGGTAAGCGAAGCGGATTACGGTCTGTTAAAGGCAAATCTGGGTGAGACGGAATACCTTATCGAATTTCTCCTGAAGGACATCAACCGGCTGGCCGAATTCGCCAGGTCCTATGAGCAGGCCGGGCTGCCGGATCAGGGCGTGGCCATTGACTATAACCTGCTGAAAAGCCTGAACATGCTGTCCGACGGCATCATTGTCCTGGTCCTCATGCTTCTTAGCTCTCTCTTTACGGGCATTTCCCTTTTATGCCTCAAGTTCGTGATGACCGCTTCCATGGAGGAGGATTATCGGGAGATCGGGGTGATGAAGGCTTTAGGCATCCGCTCCGCCGATATCGGGAAGCTGTATATTGCAAAGTATCTGGCCGTTGCCGCGGTTGCATGCATTATAGGCTATTTGGCTTCCTTTGCCGTCAGTCCCCTTTTTACGGCGAACATTACGCTCTATATGGGTGAATCGAATGGCGGCGCCGTCTGGCTGCCCTTACTCGCGGCGCTGTTCATTTTTCTCGTCATCGGCCTGTATGCAGGCGGTGTCTTGCGCCGGTTTAAGAAAATATCGGCGGTCGCCGCCATCAATGCCCAGAGCATGGGAACAGGCGGCAAAAAAAGAAGGCTGTATTTAAGCAGACGCGAAACAATGGGCGTGAACCTCTTCACCGCCTTGAACGATATCTGTGTAAACATCAAGTTCTATGTACCCTTGTTTCTCGTTTTCGTGCTGTGCTGTTTTATTGTGATGGTACCCCTGAATCTGTATAACACGGTAAAGTCCCCTGATTTTATCACCTACATGGGGGCGGCAAAATCCGATTTGCGCATTGATCTGCGCAGGTCGGAGGATATTTCCGAACGCTTTGACAGGATGGCGGCGGCCCTGAAAGCTGACAAAAGCATTGAAAAGTTCGCGGCAAGCGTTACCTGCAATTATAAGGTAAGGAACAGCGAGGGCAATTATGACAATCTCCGCGTTGAAATAGGCGATTTTACGGCATTCCCGATAGCCTATCTTCACGGCAATGCGCCGCGGCAGCAAAATGAAATTGCCCTTTCCTACTTGAACGCAAAGGAAATGGGCAAAACCGCCGGTGATACAGTCGTGCTGCTGCTTGACGGCAAAGAGAGCCCACTGACAGTCTCGGGCATCTACCAGGACATCACAAACGGGGGCAAAACGGCCAAGGCGCTCCTCGACTACCGGGCAAAGGACCCCTTATGGTACGTCGTTGTAATCGATTTGAAACCGGGTACGGATATTTCCGCAAAAGCCGCGGAATACGCGAAGACCTTTTACCCTGCCAGAGTGACCGACCTTGAAGAGTATTTATCCCAAACCTTCGGGCAAACGACAGCGCAGCTCAAAACGGTCGTGGCCGTGGCGGCCGCATCCGCTTTGCTGATTACGGTTCTGATAACGGCATTGTTCATACGGATGCTGACGGCCAAAGACCGTCAGGAAATCCTGACAATGAAACGTCTTGGCTTTTCCCCGGAACACATCGGGAGCCAGTATCTGTACCGCTCGCTTATTGTTTTGACCACCGCCGTACTTCTTGGTATGCTGCTTTCCAACACGGCGGGGCAAAGCCTTGCGGGAGCGTTGTTTTCCTTTATGGGCGCAGCTGAAATCCGGTTCATCATAAACCCGTTTACAGTATATCTGTTTTGCCCGTTGGTCGCGCTGCTTGTCGTATTCACAACAACGCTATCCAGCGTCAAAGCGTCGGAGAAATTTTTCACAGGAGGCCAGCGATGACTAAGATATTAAAATGCGATAAGCTCAACAAATACTACGTTACAGGTAAAAGCAACCGCTACCACGCCTTGAAGGACGTGACGGTTTCCATAGAAAAAGGCGAATTTGTCTCCGTCATGGGGCCCTCCGGCTCCGGTAAATCCACATTTTTGTACAACATCAGCGGCATGGACAGGGCGGACAGCGGCAGTATATTGTTTTCATCCAAGGCCATCGACACGATGAAAGAAGAGGAGCTGGCTTCGGTCCGCCTTTCGCAGATGGGCTTTGTGTTCCAGCAAAGCAACCTGCTTAAGAACCTGAATATCCTGGACAATATCATTTTGACGGCATACCTGAACAAAAAGGAAAGCCGCGGGAGCATACGCAAAAAGGCCCTGCTCCTGATGGAGAAAACGGGCGTTCTCCATATCGCGGATAAGGATATTACGGAAGCGTCCGGAGGCGAGCTGCAGCGGGCCTCCATATGCCGCGCCCTCATCAACGACCCGCCCATGCTCTTTGCCGATGAACCTACAGGCGCGCTCAACTCCCAGGCCGCAGCGGAAGTCATGAATATTCTGAATAAAATTAATCAGGACGGAACCACTATCCTGCTCGTCACCCATGACGCAAAGGTTGCCGCAAGGACTGAACGGGTACTGTTTATGCGGGACGGGATGATTGTTTCGGAAATCGGGCTGGGGAAGTATGCCGGACCGGGTAAAGGCAAGGCCGGGCGTGAGGCAAAGCTGTCCGAATGGCTGGCGGGATTGGGGTTTTAATGTAAAATAACTGTGCCGCCTTATTAGCAAGCTTCAAGAAAGCACAAAAGACGGATAAACAGTTATGAGCGGCTCACTGCTTATCCGTCCGAATATTTAAACCCTCCGTTGAACTGAAAAATCAATCCCTTATCAGATCCCTGCAGTACACAAGAGATGCGCTTTTCCATTCGCCTCTGCGGTAATTGGCTTCCTTCTTCGGAAAATGATTCAGCCATGGTCCGTAGGTCGGAGAGCTGCAGTCTTCTTTGCCCTCGTAGCCGTCAAGAATGCGCTGGGCCAATTCGATATACATGTCTATGTAGCTTGGATGGATCGGCGTACCATTATGGGAGGGCAGGATAAAGTCTATTTTATCCTCATGGCCTTTCAGTTTTTTCACGGTGCGCAGATACTTCTCCACGGTTGAGGCAGGCCGTGCGATAAGCTGTCCCGGCTTCTCGCCGAAGCCCGGATTCAGCAGTACCTGTCCGCATTCCACCTCGTCGCCGGAAAAGAGCAGCCTGTTTTCCAGGTCCAGGATCGCGATGTTGCCCTGGCTGTGGCAGTCCAGCTCGATAATCTGCAGAGGCCGGCCGCCTATATCGAGGATATCTCCCTCCTTGATGAAGGTGAAATCGTAATCGAGGTTGAAATCCGCCGCGTCAGCCGCACCGATGGTGTTTTTTGCGCTGCGGGAAGCCGACTCGGTAATGTGGACGGTATCAAAAAAGCCGTTGCCGCCGGTGTGGTCAAAGTGGCTGTGGGTGTTTATCACCTTTTTGACGGGCAGAGCGGTCAATGTGGAAACATACGCCCGTATATCCCGTCTGCTCATTCCGGCGTCGATCATGATCGCCTCTTGTTCCCCGAGCAAGAGATAGCTGTCGCAGCCGCAGCCGTGGATGACATAAGTGTCTTCAAACAACACCCGGTGTGTAAAGATGGGGTCCTTCTCAGCGTTAGCCATGGTACTCCTCCTTATATATGAAATACTTTGGAAACAGTGTACGGAGACCTCCTGTCAATTTAGCCGGAAAACGCGATTGACGGGAAATCCACAGGCGCGCGGCCCAGCTTCATGGACATTAAGACAGCGCCCAGGTCGGGTGCGAATTTCGGCTCCTGGAAGCTTACGGGATGACCCCCGGCATTCCTGCGCAGGGGCGCCAGGATGCGCTCTCCCGATTTAAACAACCCGCCCGAGTAGGATACCGAATATATTTCACCGTTGAATTCCAGCATTTTTGCGGCGGTTTCAATGGCCAGCCACAGCTCCTCCGCAGCCTGTTCGTACATGGCATGGGCATGGGGGTCGCCGAGATCGTAAGCTTTTTCCACCAGCAGCTGAAGCTTTGCCAGTGAGGACGACCGGCCCACCAGCTCGCTGTTGAGGATGTGGCAGAAATACAGATCCTCCTCAAGCTTGAAGTATTCCTTAAAAAGGCTGTAGAGAGGCGTCCGGGGCATCCGGCCGTCGGCCTGCTTCGTAAAGATCCCGACCGCCTTGTTGCCGAACCACTGGCAGGAGCCCTCGTCGCAGTATGCGCCCCAGCCGCTGGTGCGGGCGGAGGCGCCTTTGGAGTCCATGCCGAAAACGATGGAGCCGGTCCCGGCAATGACGTTTATCCCGGGCTTCATGGCCAGCGAGCCGGCCCATGCGATCACCGAATCGCTGACGCAGGTAAAGGTGCTTGACGAAAGTGCCTTTGCACAAATCGCATCCAGTTCCTCTGCGCTGGACCGGGTTTCGCCATATCCGGGGAACCCCAGCACGCCGTAGGCAATATCCGTCTTTGAGATACCGGCGTTGGCGCATACCTCCACTATTCCGTTGTTGACGACTTCGGCTACTTCCGCCTTGCTCCTGCTTATGAAATTACTGCCCCCGGAACTGAACCGTCCGCGGATGCGGCCCTTTTCATCCGAAAGGACAAAAGATGTCTTTGTGCCCCCGCCGTCCACTCCTAGAAAATACATAGCTTTTATCATCCTTATAGTATATTTTTGTATTCGGGGTACAGCTCGTCGAACTGGAAGGTCTGAGCCGGCCTGCCGAACTGGCTGGCGGCGGGATTCTCCTTGCCATGGGCAAGCCCCAGATACATTGAGAATATATAGACGGGCAGTATGAACACCATGGGCTTCAGAAGCTCCCAGACGGGATCGATCACGACCACGCTCCCGGACAGGTCCCTGATAGGAGCAAGCATTCTGTCGGTGATGGTGACGCATTCGGCATCGACCTTCCGTGCGACCGCCACAAAGCTCACGGCGGTGCGGAGAGACCTGTCGTCCTGCGCCAGCACGAAGAACGGGCCGTCCGAACCCGCGCCGCGGAATTTGCCGTGCATGAAGCTTTCAAGCTCCATTGCTTCGGTGCTGATCCAGCCGATCTCGCAGAGCTTCAAAGCGGCTTCATGCGCGGTTGCAAGGTTCATCCCGCCGCCGACAATATGGAAGCTGTGTTTTGACCTGTATTCCCCGGCCAGCTGCTTCATGGGTTCGTCGTATTCGCCGAATAATTTAGCCGCCGCAGCGCCGCATTTCCTTATTTCATCCTTTACGAAGGAGAGCTCGGGAGCATCCTTGCAGTTCTTTATGTGGCCCGCTTTCAAAGCAAGTGCAAACAGCATGATCAAGGTCTCCACATAGGACCTGGTTTTCGTGGCGACCTTGTCTACGGCCCCTGGGAAAAAGAGCACCACATCCGAAGCCTTTGCGATGCGGCTTTCCTTGTCTCCCGTGATGCAGAGGGTTCTTGCGCCGTACTTTGAAGCGGTCTGGATACTTTCCACGGCGGTCCCCGAATTGCCGGTATTTGAGATGCCTATATAGAGCGTGCTTTTCGTATACATTTTTATATCGGTATAGCGTCCCGAGTTGCCGTCCACCGCCGACGCGGGAATACCGGCAAAGCTTTCGAACAGCTCTTTTCCGTAAATGCCTGCGTAATTCGAGGTCCCGCAGCCGACGAGAACGATCCTGTCAATACCGGTAAACAGAGCGTCAAGCCCGGCGCGGCTCACCTCCTGCCAGGATTGCTCGAAGGTGTCCTCCCAGAAGTCCGGGGCTTTCATTGAAAACAATATGTCATACAGATCAAGATTCATGCTACGGCCATCCTTTCTATATCGTAAAGCTGTTATTTTCTAGTCCAGGTACAGATCGGCCACGACCCAGAGCCAGTGGCCTGCGGAAGTCGTCCAGACCTCCTTGTAGG
>JAEZHM010000115.1 GCA_023416585.1 Bacillota bacterium | reverse complement strand
TCATCAAGCAAGGAGTGAGCTTTGTGAAGATCAAGCGGACGGATATCGAGCGCATCCTGATCCTATGCGCGGCGGCGCTGGTGGTGGTTCTGGCCCTGCGGGGATTGGGGCCCAAATCTTCCCAGATTCTATATGAGGAACCGCCGCTGGACGTGACACAGACCACTGCCATACAGGGAGATACACAGCCTACGGTAGTATTTTACCAGGACGGCGAAGGCTACCTGGTGCCTGTGACCAGGCAGATAGCCAAACAGGACGGGGTAGCCAAGGCAACACTAAACCTGATGGTGAAAAGCAGCGAGAACGACCTGCAGGCAGCGCGGCTTGGGCTTCGGACCGTGATCCCAGAGGGCACCACCTTTGATATCAATATCGCCGATAAAAAGGCAAGGGTGGATATGAGCAAGGAAGCACTCAACTGTGCCAGTGCAGAGGAAGAACAGCTTATGGTACAGGCGGTGGCCAGCGCGCTTACCACCTTCTCCACGGTGGATGAGGTATCTTTCCTGTTTGGCGGGCAGGCAAGAAGCAAGCTGACCAACGGCACGGATGTAAGCGGCGTGTTCACGAAGAACGGCCTGAACATGGAGAGTGTTTCCACCGCTTCTATGGCTAACGCCGATCAGATCCAGCTTTACTTCCCCTCCCAGACGGGGCGGATGCTGATTCCAGTAACACGAACCGTATTCTCCACTGCAGACCTGACCACCGCCATGCTGGAGCTGGCCAAGGGCCCCAGGGATGACAGCGGGCTGACGCGGCCCATTCCCCCGGATTGCGGCCTGAACAGCGTCACCATGAAGGACGGCGTTGTCACGGTGAACTTTACAAAGGAATTCATGGACGTATCCCAGCAGTCTGACGGCGGCAAACAGGCACTTCGGGCTATCCTGTTCACCTGCTCCCAATTCCCCGGTGTTAAGAAGGTGGAAGTGCAGGTGAATGGTGAGAAATTCGTGCCCAAGCAGGAGGATAAAACCACCTTCGTCAATGAAGAGCAGGATGTATTGGCGCAATACCCTGGCATTGTTGAAATTGACTAGTGCCAATACAGGCATTCATGCGTCATCGGGTATGCTTTGTAAAAGCAATCCAGCCCCGCTAACTGTCATCCTGAGCGTAGCGAGGGATCTTTAAGTTTCATGTTGATGAAAGATCCTTCTTCGAAAGCTCCTCAGGATGACAGCCAGTGGGGCTGTCTTGTAAAGAAGCAGCATGCTTATGTTTTATACGATATATGAACGGTCAAAAGTATCGGAAAATCAGTTTACGGAAGGAATTTCTTCAAAAAAGAAGAACAAGATACAATCAGGAATTCCGGGAAAGGGACGGCAAAACGCACCGGGAAACCGCCTGCGCTCATTACCGCCCCTTTCCATTTTTTATTGGAGGGACAAGCCATGGCAAGAATCGATGGACGTACGCCTGAGGAGCCCCGCAAGTGTGTGATTCTGCCCGGATTTGTGGGCACTGCGGATGGAAGCTGCCTGATTGAAACTGGAAAGACCCGTGTCATCTGCACCGCCTCGGTGGATGAGGATGTGCCGCCGTTCCTTCGGGGAAAGGGCCAAGGCTGGGTGACGGCTGAATACGCCATGCTGCCGGCTTCCACAGGCCGGCGCAAGGCACGGGACGGCATCAAGAAGGATGGCCGCAGCGTGGAGATACAGCGGCTGATCGGCAGAAGCCTTCGCCAGGCGGTGGATATGAAGGCGCTGGGGGAGAGGACGATCACCCTGGACTGCGATGTGCTGGAAGCGGACGGCGGTACGCGCACTGCCTCCATCACCGGCGCTTTCGTGGCGCTGACGCTGGCGGTGGACAAGCTGATCAGGGAAAAAAAGCTTATGCGCTCGCCCATACGGCGCCAGGTGGCGGCCATCAGCGTAGGCGTGGTGAAGGACACCCCATGCCTTGACTTGTGCTACGATGAGGACAGCGGCGCGCAGGTGGACATGAACCTTGTTTTGAATGATCTGGGGGAATTTATCGAATTGCAGGGCACGGGAGAGGGCAGGGCCTTTTCCAAATCTGAAATGGAGCAGCTTCTCACTCTTGGGGAAGAAGGCATCCGCTCCCTGATGGCTGCGCAGCGGGAGGCGCTTCAAGAAAAAGCGCAGCTCATCGCGGTGAAGCCTTTGTTGGTAGCCGCAACCGGGAATGCCCACAAGCTGAAAGAGCTTGCGGCCATGTTTGGCGGATACTTTGACGTAATCTCCATGAAGGATGCGGGCTTCACCGGAGAAGTTGAGGAAAACGGCGTGACCTTCACGGAAAATGCGGTTCTCAAAGCCGAGGCTGTGGCGAAGGCTACGGGGCAATGGGCGCTGGCGGACGACAGCGGGCTTGCGGTGGATGTTCTTCAAGGCGCACCGGGAGTGTATTCTGCCAGATACGCCGGGGAGCATGGTATGGATGCCGCCAATAATGAGCTGCTTCTTAAAAACCTGCAAGGGGAAACTAACCGTACCGCAAAATTCGTGTGCGCCATGGCGCTTTCCTATCCGGGGCAAAAAACGGCAACGGTGGAGGCAGACTGCCCAGGCGTGATCCTTCATGCGCTCCGGGGTACGGACGGCTTCGGTTATGATCCTCTCTTCCTGTATGAAACGGGCAAAACCTTTGCGGAAATGTCTTCTGAGGAAAAGAACGCGGTAAGCCACAGGGCTAGGGCGGCGGAAAAAATGCTGGAATATATCCAAAGAACATTCAAGTAGGAGAACGTACATGCGTGCGGCCTTGTTCAGCGACAGCCATGGGGATATAGCCGCTTTGCGCAATGCTTTGGAAGCGGCTATGAAGCATGGCAAAGTAGACCTGTTTGCCTTTTTGGGAGACGGCGTTCAGGATTTTTATGACCTGATGAACATCATGAAAAAGCATAACCCGATGGTTTTGATCCAGGCGGTGCGGGGGAACAACGACCATGCCATGTTGGGTCTTGCGGAAGAGGCTGTCATAAAGGCGGAGGGCCTTTGGCTTTTCCTTGCCCACGGGCACCGCCAGCGGGTGAAGCTTACGGATGGTATGCTGATCGGGGATGCCAGGGACAGGCAGTGCCGCGCCGCACTGTTTGGCCATACGCACCGCGCTTTTTGCGAGGAGAAGGAAGGCATACTGCTTTTCAATCCCGGCTCCGTATCGCTGCCGGTGGGGGCAGGCCCTACCTTTGGCCTTCTGGATATCAGTGCGGAAGGCGTGCTCAAACCGAAAATTCTGAAATTATAGGTGTCAAAAGCGTGCCAAAGACATGTGCCGCTATGGCTTTCAAGCCAATATGACTGGGTTTGCCAAGCAATCTCAATTCCCCTTCGGAGAAGCCGACAGGCCTACAGTATCTCGGATATTTCTATCTGCCCCAACGGATCGCCTTGTTACATAACAATGTTATTTATAGACGGGCTGCATAGCATGTCATCCTGAGTGCTCTAACTGAAGGAGCTTTTGCTGTAAAAAATTATGCTTGACAGTTCATTTTGCATGTGCTTTAATACATGCAAACCT
Source organism: Bacillota bacterium (assembly GCA_023416585.1). Lineage (GTDB taxonomy): Bacteria > Bacillota > Clostridia > Christensenellales > Aristaeellaceae > JAEWAH01. The sequence continues at coordinate 26,606 of JAEZHM010000115.1, read as the reverse complement.
ACGATGTGGAGATCAAACCGCAGGCGCGCTTACAGAGAGCCGGGGCAGGTGGAAGCCCGGCAGAAGGCGGGGCGGCAAATGGACCACGGAGGGCGCGGGGAAAGGCGAAAGCTGAGTATTCCGTGACGCAGCTCCAGCGTGACAGGGAGAGGGGTGTGTCGGCACCCTGGTAAGCCGGGCGGCTTAGCCGCCAAACAAGGTGGTACCGCAGATGTTTAGCATCTGTCCTTGATATAGGACAGGTGTTTTTTTATTAGGCGGATGCGTACCCGGCCGTGGCGGAGACTTTCCGACATCATTTCTGGAAACCAAAAAATGATCGGAAGGGGAATCATCATGAAAAAAGTTCTTGCTCTTGCCGCCATCCTGGTACTCGTTCTGCTTGCCTCCTCCAATGCTCTTGCCGAAAAACCTATCAAGGCAGCCATTGTCCAATTGGTGGAAAACGGCGCTTTCAAAGACATGCGGGAAGGCTTTATCGCCCGCATGCGGGAACTTGGCTATACGGAAGACAAAATGGTCTTTGAGCAAAAGGATGCTTCCGGGGATATGAGCAACCTGTACACCATTGCCCAAAGCGTGGTGGATGAAAAGGTTGACCTGATCGTTACCATCGCCACACCCGCCACCCAGGCTGTTGTCAACCTGGAAAGCGATATTCCTGTGTTCTTCATCTCCGTGGCCAACCCGATCGGCGCCGGCGTGATCACCGACATGCAAAAGCCTGATAAGAATGCCACCGGCGCTTCCAACGCCATCCCTATCAGCAAGAACTTCGAACTTGCAGCCAAACTGACGCCGGATGCCAAGGATTTCGGCCTCATCTACTGCACAAGCCAGGTAAACTCCGTTACCACCATTGAAAACGCCAAAAAATATCTGAGTGAAAACGGCTGCACCTATAAGGAAGCTGTGGTTACCTTAAGCTCCGAGGTGTACGAGGCTGCGCTCTCCCTTGTGGACCAGGGTGTGGACGCCTTCTTCATTCCCAACGACAGCGTGATCCAGGATGCCATGCAAGTCATTTCCCAGGTGGCAAGGGACGCCAAAATCCCAGTGTACGGTTCCTCCGCCGTAATGGTGAATTCGGGCGCCTTTGCCACCATTTCCATCAGCGATCCGGAGATCGGCGCCATCGTGGCCGATATGGTGAACAAACACCTTAAGGGCACACCGGTAGCTGAGATTCCCGCTGTGGTGGTGGATACGTTCACCACCGTTATCAACAAAACCACAGCGGATGCTATCGGCGTGGCAGTGCCGCATGATGTGCTGGACAGCGCCGTGGTCGTGGAAAAATGATTTTTCCCCTGAAAGGAGGATTGCCATGAACCAACTGATGGGAGCTGTCCACCAGGGACTTATATATGCCGTTCTGGCGGTGGGCGTCTATGTTGCGTTCCGCATCCTCAACACGCCTGATTTAACAACCGACGGAAGCTTTACCTTGGGGATGGCTGTATCGGCTGTAATAACCACCGCCGGTCATCCCCTCCTTGGCCTTTTGTCCGCGCTGCTGTGCGGTATGCTGGCCGGGTCTGTAACGGGACTATTGCAGACGAAAGCCGGCATTTATCCCATACTGGCCGGCATTCTTGTCATGAGCGGGCTGTATTCCGTGAACCTGTTCATACTGGGCGGAACGCCGAATCTTGCGCTTCCCAAAACGCTGTTCAAGGATGTGTATGCTCTTTTTCCCGGTATCACCAAGGTAGGCCGAGATATTGCCGCTGCCGGGGTGGCTTTTGTATTTGCCACCGTTAGCGTTGGAATCATGATCTGGTTTTTCAAGACGCATATAGGCCTATGCGTCCGGGCCACAGGCAACAATGAGGATATGGTACGTTCTTCCTCCATCAATGCAGGGCTCATGAAGGTGCTGGCGCTGGCGGCAGCCAACGGCCTGGTCGCGCTTTCAGGGGCCATGGTGGCGCAGCTTCAGGGCTACGCGGATGTGAACGCCGGTATCGGCATGGTAGTGGTGGGCATCGCCTCGGTGATCATAGGCGAGGTCATCTTTGGCAAAAGAGGCGTCACGGTTGGCTTTGTATCCTGCGTGGCGGGCTCGTTTATCTACCGGCTGATCCTTGCCTTCGCCTTCCGTTCCAGCATTCTGCCGGCCTACGCGTTCCGGCTGATTGCTGCCGTCATCGTGGGCGCAGCGCTGGCTATTCCCCATATCCGCAAGAATATCCGCCGCAGCCTTCGTAAAAGGGAGGGGACGAATCATGCTGGACATTGAAAACCTGTCCCTCATCTTTTCCAAGGGCACGGTGAACGAGCACAAGGCGCTGGATAACATTTCCCTTCATCTTGACTGCGGGGAGTTTGTGACGGTGCTGGGTTCCAACGGAGCCGGAAAATCCTCACTGTTCAATGCCATCTGCGGCACCCATGAACCGGAGGCCGGGACGATCAAACTGGATGGCGAGGATATCACCTGGATGGCGGAGCACAGGCGGGCGCATATCATCGGCAGGCTTTTTCAGGACCCCATGAAGGGCACCGCGCCGGATATGACCATTGAGGAAAACCTGGCGCTGGCCTATGCAAGGGGCTCCCGCGGGGCTTTTTCCCGGGCGGTGCGCAAAAGCGATCAGATCTTTTTCCGCGACAGGCTGGCGGAATTTCACATGGGCCTGGAAAACCGCATGAAAACGAAGGTGGGCTTGTTATCCGGCGGTCAAAGGCAGGCCATGACGCTGCTCATGGCTACCGTCGCCTCGCCCAAGCTGCTTTTGCTGGATGAGCATGCCGCGGCGCTGGACCCCGGCACTGCGGAAACAGTGCTGAGCATTACGCGGGATATTGTGGCAAAACAAGGCATCACTACCATGATGATTACCCATAACATGGTTTCCGCCTTGGCACTGGGAAACCGCACCATCATGATGGACGCCGGCCGCATCATCCTGGATATCAAAGGGCAGGAACGGGCGGACATGACGCTGGATGAACTGCTGGAGAGGTATGCAAAAAGCAGCGGCGCGAGGCTGAGTACAGATCGGGTGCTGCTGTCTATGAAGAAGTAATGCCTGCCCTGAAAATAGTACTTGCAGCTGATATAGAAGACCTCCTTCCGCCGCCTGCGCGCGGCACCGATATGGCTCCCTCTTGAGGGGGCTGCCGACGAAGGAGGCTGGAGGAGTGCCAAGAGGGAGGCTCTTAGAAAGGCTCCCTCTGGAGGCTCCGGAACCCCGCCCCGACAGTGTCGGATTTGGGCGGGGTGGAGGAGGATGGCGAAACGAGCGGCGTGAGTAAATCCCTGCCCTACGGATGGCAGGGTGAAGCGTACGCCGCGACGATTGAGCCAGATGGGATGTCTGTCGCCGCAGCGACTGAAGGAGTAAAGAGGTTGCTATTTTGATTCAATAGACTGATGCTTTCACAACAAATACATACGAATATTGTTGGCTGGAGGCTTATCTTGTGAAACTAAAAATGGTCGCATTGGACAATAAGCTGGTGCCATTTATCCATGCAGTTTACGAACAGAACAGAGAAATTCTGCATGGACCTGTCATCACATTGGATGAATGGCACGATGCGTTTTTTGGCATGGAATGCGACCCGTATGAGGTTAACTTTATAGTGATGGCAGATGATAAGCCTGCTGCCTGGCTAAAAATGAACGGAATGAATCACAATGAAATTTGCATATCAATGCTTGTCGTAGATGATGTACATAAGCGCAGTGGTGTAGCAAGTTTTGCCGTTCGTTTTGCTGAAGGTTTTGCAAAAGCGCATGCTAAATCCGGTGTACGCATTCGAACAACGAAAGATAATATACCGGCGGCACAGTGCTATCTTAAGCAAGGTTATATCGCGAAGGAAATCATTTATACTGTGGGTGATGGTCTATATAGAGAAGGCTATGAATTTACAAAAGAAATAAAATAGAGGTTTATTGCATTGATATAAATGGAGCAGTATTCTACCCAGCATCAACAGCGCTTCATACTGCCCCCAAATAGACTGTGAGATGAGCACGCAAAGGCTTCCCCTTGAGGGGAAGCTGTCGACGAAGTCGACTGATGAGGTGTTAATGCATAATGGATATAAGCAGCTAAACACCTCATCCGGCGCTGCGCGCCACCTATTCCATCTGGCTCAATCGTCGCGGTGTTCGCTGCGCCCCGCCTGCCGTAGGGCGGGGGCTTGCTCCCGCCGCTCGTTTCGCCAGCCTCCTCCGCCTCGCTTCATCCCTCCATCTGGCTCAATCGGCGCGCTGACTCGCTGCCGCTCGCATCGCTTGTTTCGCCAGCCTCCTTCACCCCTCCCTTATCCGCCACTGGCGGGGTCGGGGTTTCGGAGCCACTGGCGGCGCTTCGGCTACGAAGCCCTCAAGGGGAAGGCTCAAACTATAATTTCATCCCTGGGGCTATGCATGCATCAAGGGTATACATCATGCTGCGCAAGATCCTTCTTCACTGCGTTCCTCGGGAAACAGTGGGCAGGGTTAACTTGTTTTCTATATGCTTGTACTCATTGGGTGAAATTATGCTTTGAAATAATATAGGTACAGGCCCCTTTTCCGTTTGCATGAAGAATGCAGGAAAGGGGCTTTTTCTTTTTGGCTAAAAGCTGAAAAACACAAAAAAATCCTTGACAACAGTCATTTCATCCGTATAATACACGTATAATTATTCACAAATCCGGAATGATTATGCTTCTTGGAGGGAGCCGCATGGCGAAGGTATTTATCGATGGCCAAGAGGGCACCACGGGGCTGAACATTGCCCGGCGGCTAATTGGCCGGAAGGACATCCATCTGATACCTATTGAGGACGCGTTTCGCAAGGACACACAGGAGCGAAGGCGTAAGATGCAGGAGGCGGATGTGGCTATCCTGTGTTTGCCGGACGAGGCGGCAAGGGAAGCGGTACAACTTGCGCAGGGACTTCCCCTGCGCATCTTGGACGCCTCCACCGCCCACAGGACGCATAGCTGCTGGGCGTATGGTTTCCCCGAGTTGTCGAAGGAGCACAGGGAAGCGATTCAAAAGGGGAACAGGGTTTCCGTACCGGGGTGCCATGCCAGCGGGTTCACGGCGCTTGTTTATCCCCTTGTCAAGGCGGGGGTGCTGCCAAATGATTATCCCCTTGTATGCCATTCGGTGACGGGGTATTCCGGCGGTGGCAAGAAGATGATCGCGGAATATGAAGCGCCGGATCGCTCTCAAGCGCTTTTAAGCCCCCGGCAGTATGCGCTTTCCCAGACCCATAAACACCTGCCTGAAATGCAAAAGGTATGCGGCCTGACTGATGCACCCATATTTGATCCCATCGTGGCGGATTTTTACGGCGGAATGGCGGTAACGGTGCCTCTGCATGCAAGGCTTCTAAATGAAGGAATCACTAGAAGGGTGCTGCATGAATTGTATTCCGCCCATTATCAGGGGGAAAAGCTGATTCGGGTGCTCCCGCTGGAAGCGGGCGAGGAAATGGGCGGATTCCTGGCCGCGAATACACTAAAAGGAAAAGATGATATGGAAATTATGATCTTAGGTAATGACGAAAGGCTGCTGGCTATCGCAAGGTTTGACAACCTGGGCAAAGGCGCTTCAGGGGCGGCGGTGCAGTGCCTGAACATTATGACGGGGGCGGGGGAGTTTTCCGGCCTTATCTGTTAGGAGGATAATGAGTATGGAGTTTGTTACGGGCGGCGTATGCGCCGCTAAAGGATTTTTGGCATCCGGCGTTCATTGCGGAATACGCAAAAACAAAACAAAAAAAGACCTGGCGCTGATTGTCAGCAAGACAAGGGCCGCGGCGGCCAGTATCTATACAACCAACCTGGTCAAGGGTGCGCCGATCTACGTGACAAAGGAAAACCTTCAGGATGGCTATGCCCAAGCCATCATCTGCAACAGCGGCAACGCCAACACCTGCAACGTGGACGGAATCGACATTGCCAAAGGCATGTGCGGCCTGGTGGCAAAGCATTTGTCCATTTCCGCAAGCGATGTGATCGTGGCTTCCACCGGTGTAATCGGCCAGCCTTTATCCCTTGCGCCGATGGCAAAGCATATGGCGACGCTGGCGGAAGCCTTAAGCGTCCATGGGGAAGGCGCTGCTGCGGAGGCGATCATGACCACCGACACCATCAAAAAGGAAGCGGCAGTTTCCTTTGAGATCGGGGGCAAGACCTGCCGCCTGGGGGGTATGGCGAAGGGATCCGGGATGATCCACCCCAACATGGCAACCATGCTGGTGTTTCTGACCACCGACGCTGCCATTTCACCCGACATGCTTCAAAAAGCGCTGACATGCGATACGCAGGATACCTTTCACATGATCAGCGTGGATGGGGACACCTCCACCAATGATATGGTTAGCATACTGGCCAACGGCCAGGCCGGCAATGATCCCATCTTGGGGGAAGGGGAAGAGTTTGAAACCTTTTGCAAGGCGTTAAGCGCCGTTACTTCAGCACTTTGCAAGGCCATCGCCAAGGACGGCGAAGGAGCCACAAAGCTGCTCACGTGCATCGCTGCCGGGGCCGCCGGCAAGGAAACAGCCCGCAAGGTCGCCAAGTCTGTGATTTGCTCCAGTTTACTAAAATCCGCCATGTTTGGCGCGGATGCCAACTGGGGCCGTGTACTGTGCGCCATTGGATACAGCGGGGCGGAAGTGGATATTCAGAAAATTGATGTGGCCTTTTCCTCGAAGGTTGGGCATATAGCCGTCTGTAAAAACGGCGCCGGTATCCCCTTTAATGAGGAAACGGCCAAGAAAGTACTCGGCAGTGATGAAATCTCTATCCTGGTCGATTTGAACGATGGGAATCAAACAGCCACCGCCTGGGGCTGCGACTTAACGTATGATTACGTGAAAATCAACGGCGATTACCGCACGTAATGACAAGGGGGAATTAGCACATGCATCTTGACAATGCCCAGCGGGCGCAGGTTTTGATCGAGGCATTGCCCTATATCCAGCGCTACAACGGCAAGATCATCGTGGTAAAGTACGGCGGAAACGCCATGATCAATGAAGATCTGAAGCTGAATGTAATGAAGGATATCGTCATGCTGTCGCTGATTGGCATCAAGGTGGTGCTGGTGCATGGCGGCGGGCCGGAAATATCGCAGACGCTTGCCAAAATGGGCAAAAAAAGCGAGTTTGTGGACGGCCTTCGCGTCACCGATGCGGAAACTGCCGATGTAGTGCAGATGGTCCTGGCAGGAAAGATCAACAAAACATTGGTCGCCCAATTGGTAAACATCGGCGGCAAGGCCATAGGGCTCACCGGCATGGACGGCGGAATGATAGAGGCGAAGGTGCTGAACGAGCGGCTGGGCTATGTGGGGGAGATTACAAACATCAACACCCAGCCCATATTGGACCTGCTGGACATGGGGTATATTCCTGTCATCTCCACCGTGGGGTATGACAAGGAAGGCCATGTGTACAACATCAACGCCGATACCGCGGCCGCCCGCATCGCTGGAACGCTGAAAGCAGAAAGCATGATTTCCATGACCGATACCGTGGGCCTGCTCACGGACAAGGATGACCCCAAGACACTCATCCCCAAGGTGCATGTCAGCGAGGCGCCGCAGCTTATGCGGGAGGGCATCATATCCGGCGGCATGATCCCCAAGGTGGAGTGCTGCATCGAGGCCATCAGGCGGGGGGTAAAAAAGGTATTTGTCATTGACGGGCGCGTGCCTCATGCCATATTGATCGAGGTGTTAACTGACGAGGGCGTCGGCACCATGTTTGTATAGGAGGGCCTCATGAATATACAGGAAATGGATCAAACCTATGTGGCCAATACCTATGGCCGCTTCGACCTGACGCTGAAAGAGGGCAAAGGCTCTATTCTAAAGGATGACGCGGGCAAAACGTATATCGACCTGGGAACGGGAATTGCGGTCAATATCTTTGGCGTAGCGGATGAAGTATGGCAGCAGGCGGTGATGGAGCAGATGTCAATGCTTCCCCATGCCAGCAATCTGTACTATACCTCTCCTCAAGCGGAGCTGGCAAAGCTTCTTTGCGAAAAGACCGGCATGAAGAAGGTTTTCTTCGGCAATTCCGGGGCGGAGGCCAACGAGTGCGCCATTAAGGTAGCCCGCAAGTACGCCTATGATTCAAAGGGTGAGGAAAGCCCTGTGATCGTAACGCTAAACAATAGCTTTCATGGCCGGACCATTACGACCCTTTCCGCTACGGGGCAGGAAAGCTTCCACAAATACTTCGGCCCCTTCACACAGGGGTTTGTGCATGTGGACCCGGATGATTTTTCCCAAATGGAAGCAGCCTTGGAAAATCCGCATGTTTGCGCGGTGATGCTGGAATTGGTGCAGGGGGAGGGCGGCATCCACGTTCTGAGCAAAGACTATGTACAGAAGGTGGCCGCACTCTTAAAGGAAAAGGGTGTACTGCTCCTGGTGGATGAAGTGCAAACGGGCAACGGCAGAACGGGGGAATTGTACGCCTATATGCACTATGGCATAACCCCGGACGTGGTATCCACCGCAAAGGGCTTGGGCGGCGGGCTGCCCATCGGCGCCTGTATGATGAGCGAAAAAACTGCCGGCGTTCTTTCATTAGGCACCCATGGATCCACCTTTGGGGGTAACCCCATATGCGCTGCCGGCGCTTTGAGCATTGTAGAGCGACTGGATGTTGCGCTTTTGAAAGGCGTGCGGGAAAAGAGTAATTATATAGTAGAAACGCTTCAAAACGCGCCAGGTGTAAAGAGCATCAGCGGCCTTGGCCTGATGCTGGGGATAGAGACGGAGAAGCCGGTAAAGGAAGTGGTGGCTGCCTGTCAAAGTAAAGGCGTGCTGGTACTGACCGCCAAGCAGAAGGTGCGGCTGCTGCCCGCCTTGAATATTCCCATGGATATTACCATACAAGGCATTGAGATATTGAAGGAGGCTTTACAACCATGAATCATCTATTGAAGCTGTCCGATCTTTCCGCAGAGGAAATTCTCGATATATTAAACCTGGCGGACCAGTTGAAATATGAGAAGGCACACGGTATCGCCCATAAATACCTTCAGGGCAAGACGCTGGGGATGATCTTTCAAAAAGCCTCCACCCGCACCAGGGTATCCTTTGAGGTGGGCATGTTTGAACTGGGGGGATACGCACTTTTCCTTTCCGCCAATGATCTTCAAATAGGCCGGGGCGAACCTGTTAAGGATACGGCCAGGGTTCTTTCCCGGTACCTGGATGGTATCATGATCCGCACTTACAAGCAGCAGGAGGTGGAGGATCTTGCCAAATACGGCTCCATCCCAATTATCAACGGCCTTACGGACCATGAGCATCCCTGCCAGATGCTGGCGGATTTGATGACGATCCGGGAGCTGAAGAAGAGCTTCCGGAGTCTTAAGATCGCCTTTGTGGGAGATGGCAACAACATGGCCAACTCATTCATTGTGGGCGGTATGAAAATGGGCATGCAGGTTGCCATCGCCTGCCCCGAAGGCTATGAGCCGGATGAGGGCATTGTAAAGTGGGCTAAGGAAACAGGGCAGTTCACACAGACGCGGGATGTGCTTGAGGCCTGCAAGGATGCCGATGTGGTATATACCGACGTGTGGGCTTCCATGGGCATGGAAAAGGAAGCAGCCGCCCGGAAAGCGGCATTTGCAGGGTATCAGGTAAACGATATCACAATGGCTGCGGCGAAAAAGGATGCCATTGTATTGCACTGCCTGCCTGCCCACAGGGATGAGGAAATTACCGATAAGGTGATGGAAGAGCACGCGGCGGAAATTTTTCAGCAGGCGGAAAACCGGCTTCATGCCCAGAAAGCGGTACTGGTGAAGCTGCTGGGGAAATGACGAAATGTTTCAGCTGCTGCAGAGTTTGTGGGAAAGATAAAGAGAGACGAAATAGATTCTGAAATAAGTAATTGTGCAATCTCCCACTGATATGACCTGGCATATTGGAACTGATTATGCTAGTTTTTTACTCCTTCAGTCGCTGCGGCGACAGCTCCCTCAAGAGGGAGCCTTTTGGAAAGCCTCCCTCTTGGAGGCTACGGAACACCGCCCCCGCCAGTGGCTCGGGAGCCGAGCGCCGCCTGCGGCGGATGAAGCGAAGGCGGACGAGGCTGGCGAAAAGGAGCAATGCAAGCGGCAGCGCAGCAGTGCGACTATTGAGCCAGATGGAGGGAATAGGGCGGTGTGGAGGAGGCTGGCGAAACGAGCGGAGCGTAGCACCGCGACGATTGAGCCAGATGGGATGGTGCCGCCCGCAGGCGGCGGAAGGAGGCAAAAGGTCTGCTATTTTCATCCGTTGGGGATATGTTTGCATTATGGGTATTTATTTGCATTATGAAGTAACGTCATAATGGATCGAATCGTCCCAATAGCGGGCGTTTTTTTAGTTTTGTATACAAGATAGTTTTTGTTTAAACAATCTAAATTTTCTCTTGACAATTAAAAATAATTCCTATATGATGTTCATGAAAACGTTACCGCGAACGTTTACAGAGGAATAGGGATGTGATGGGATGCGAATCGTCACCATCAGGGATGTGGCCGAAAAGGCCGGCGTAAGCATATCCACGGTGTCCCGTGTGCTCAACGAGCGCATGGATGTGGACCCGGAAACAAAGGAAAAAGTTCTTGGTGTTATTGCCAAGCTGCATTATGTGCGCAACAACAACGCCCGCAATTTGAAACAGCGCCATACCGACTTTGTGGCTGTTATTTTGCATGGCCGCAGGAATATATTCCTTACAGATATAGCAGAACGCATTTTGGAGTACGGAAAAGAGACCTCATGCCAGTTTCTTTTGGAGTTTATTGATGAAAAGGCCGACGAGTTTAAAACGGCCCGCATGTTATATCTGGAGCGCAAGCTTTCCGGCGTGATTTTCCTGGGCAGCAATTTAAGCGGCAGGGAAAAAGAAATCGTACAGTTGGATCTGCCCTGTGTTTTTTCTACCGTTGAGGCTTCCTCCTTAAAGATACAAAAAGTGAGCTCTGTCAGCGTGGACAACCGCAAAGGCGGTATGGACGCCGCAAACAGGCTGTTTGCTTTGGGTCACAGGCGCATTGCCGTGGCCGGTTATCAGGGAGAACGCAATGACGGAACAGGCCAGCGCTATGCCGGTGCCATGGACAGTTATCAAATGCATGGGGAAGCATTTGATCCAAATCTGTTTATACATACGGACTTTACGCTAAAAGGCGCATATGACGCCACCATAAAGGCTCTAGAGAAGACACGCGATTTTACGGCGGTATTCGCCATATCCGACATGATAGCCATAGGTGTCATCCGGGCGCTTCGTGATCAAGGCCTGCGCGTGCCTGAGGATGTATCCGTGATCGGATTTGACGGAATAGAACTGGCTTCCTATATCACGCCGTCGCTGGCAACCATGCGCCAGCCGGTGGATGAGATTGCCCAGCTTTCCGTCTCCCTTTTGATTGACAGCATTGCGGGGAAGCCGTCCCGCCATGTGCTCTTGGATACCGAGCCTGTTAACGGTGATTCGGTTCGGCCGGTTTGAATGATGTATGCAGCCGGCAAGTCCGGTTTCATAAAATTGCAAGGAGGATGTATCTATGAAGAAGATCCTGTCGGTCCTGTTGGCGCTTACGCTTATGCTGGGCGCTATGTCCCTCACCGCTGCATTGGCCGAAGAAAAGGTAACGCTGCTGGTATGGGAATCCGAAGGCGTAGAGCTTGATTTTATCAAAGCAGCCGCGCAAAAGTACACCGAACAGCATCCCAATGTAACCTTTGAGTTCAACTCCATCGCCCACACCGACGCGGTACAGAAGCTGGAGCTGGACGGCCCCGCCGGCGTCGGCCCCGACGTATTTGCCGCTCCCCACGACAAGCTGGGCCAGATGGTGGTAGGCCAGTTGGCGCTGCCCAACTCCGCCGCCGAAGAAGTGCAAAAATCCTTTATGACTCCCGCGTTCAATGCCGTTACCTATGGCGGCGTGACCTACGGCTATCCCACGGCTATCGAGACCTACGCGCTGTTCTACAACAAGGACCTCATCCCCGAAGCGCCCAAGACCTGGGAAGAGGTGGAGAAGTTCTGCGCCACCTACAACGATGTTGCCAACAACAAGTTCGGCCTCGTTTGGGAAGTTTCAGCTCCCTATTACAACTACATCTTCATCAGCGCCTATGGTGCGGACCTGTTTGGACCGGCCGGCGATGACCAGAGCAAGCACGACATCAACAGCGAAGCCTCCATCAAGGGCATGACCTACTTCTCCACCCTGAAAGGCAAGATCCTGCCCGTGGCCGCCGAAGATATGACCGGCGCCTTCTGCACCAGCGCTTTCTTTGAGACAAAGACAGCCGCCATGTACATCACCGGCCCCTGGTCCATCGACGCGGCTGTCAAGGCCGGCATCAACCTGGGCATCGCGCCCCTGCCCGCCCTGCCCGAGACCACAACCCCTCCCGCTTCCTTCTCCGGCGTGCGCGGCATGTATGTGTCCGCCTTCTCCCAGCACCCTAAAGAGGCTCAGGACTTCGCTGCCTTCCTGCTCACAAACGATATGCAGACGCTGCGCAGCCAGATGACCAACACCATCTCCCCCCGCACCGACGTCGTTTCCGACAACCCCTACTTTGCTGGCATCATGGAGCAGGCCAAGTATGCCAAACCCATGCCCTCCATCCCCGCCATGGACGGCTACTGGTCCAGCATGGGCCCCGCCTTCAACAACATCTGGAACGGCAGCGATGTAAAGACCGAGCTGGATGCCGCGGCTCTTGTCATCGAATCCATCGGCAAGTAAACGCTCTATAGAGAATAGAGGGGGCTTCGGCCCCCTCTGTTCGAAATGATCTGAGAACCTTATGATTGATAATGGCAACAGTTTTCGAAAGCCTTCACTTTGAGGAGAAGGTGGCACGAAGTGCCGGATGAGGTGCCTCATACCGGAAAAGACGCTCTTTCTTTACACTTCATCAGTCGACTTCGTCTTAAGCTTCTCCCCAAGCGGAAGCCTTCATATGAAATCAACACCCCGGCTCATTCCAGTGGTTTTTAGCGTAAGGCTATTTTGTGAGGTTATGGAGGAGGTGGCCCGCATGGCGCAGCTTGCTATAAAAGCGCCGAAAAAGGCTGAACGGATTGCGGACAGGCGGCCTGTTGCCGCATCCAGCCTGTTTATGGGGCTGGGACAGATATTGTTTCAAAAGCAGTATATCAAAGGTGCTTTTTTTTCGCTGGCAGAGCTTGTGGTGCTTTTAAACTGCACTGCTTTTTACTCAAAGATCCGTGGGTTCATCACGCTGGGCGACGCGCACCCCGAATTACCCATTTTGCAGCGCGACAATTCCCTGTTCATGATGGTAGAGGGAATCATCTATATCATCCTGTTCATTGCATTCATCGGCCTGTATATCGCCAATATCCGGGATGCGGCTAACACGCAGCGCAAGTATCAGCGTACAGGCAGCTACCCCACCAACCGGTTTTTTTTAAGTTCGCTGGCAGACACATCCTTTGCTGTGGTGGGGCTTTCACCCATCCTGGTGATGATCGTGTTTTTTATACTCATCCCTCTTTTATTCTCCGCATTGATTGCCTTCACGAATTATTCTTCGCCGAAAAGTATCCCGCCCGCCAATACCGTAGACTGGGTCGGCCTTGGCACATTTAAAGAAATTGCGAACCGGCCCCTCTGGTCCGGCGCTTTTGCGCGTACCGTCATTTGGACGTTCCTGTGGGCGGCTCTGGCTACCTCCACCAGCTATGCGGGCGGCATGCTCATGGCATTGACGCTGATTAACCGAAAGCTGAAGCTTCCCAAACTGTTCCGCAGCATCTATGTGCTGCCTTATTCCGTGCCTGCCATGCTTTCGCTGATGGTGTGGCGCAACCTGCTAAACGGACAGTTCGGCCCTATCAACGGGCTGCTGAAACAATGGGGGATCATTGCCCAGGATATCCCCTGGCTGTCGGAGATCGGGCTGGCCCGGTTCTCCTGCGTATTGGTAAATCTATGGCTGGGATTCCCGTACTTTATGATGCTGATCACAGGCGTCATGACATCCGTGCCCGGCGAATTGTATGAGGCCGCGCAGATAGACGGCGCGAGCCGTCGTCAGCAATTCATAAAGATCACGCTGCCGCTGGTGCTTTATCAGACAATCCCCTTGTTTATCATGAGCTTTTCCTACAACCTCAACAATTTCGGGGCCGTCTACTACCTCACCCAGGGCGGGCCTACTGATACGGCTACCACGCAGTCCGGCGCCGGCGGCACCGATATTCTGATGAGCTGGATGTACAAACTTACCTACGACCTGCGCCAATACAACAAGGCGGCGGTGCTGGCTATTTTGCTGTTTGTGGTAGTTGCGCCCTTTGCCATCTACAACTTCTCCCGGACAAAGGCGTTTAAGGATGGTGAGCTGTAATGCATTCATCCCGCTTCATGCAGGCGCTGCGCTATGTCGTACTGTACGCTTTCCTGATTTTTGTGGTGATCCTGGTGATCTATCCACTCCTGTTCACCATATCCAGCGCCTTTTCCCAGGGGGATTCTCTGGCAGGTCTTGGCGTCTATCCCTTCCCTCAGCAATTTTCGTTGCGCCAGTTCGACCGCTTGTTCCACGACACCAAGTATTTGAACTGGTATTTGAATACGCTCAAAATTGCCGCTATAAATTCCGTGCTGTCGGTTTGCATCACCACGGTAGCGGCGTACATCTTCTCCAGGTTCCGCTTCAAGGCGAAGAAGCCCATGCTCATGGGTATGCTGATTTTGCAGATGTTCCCTTCCTTTGCGGGGATGATTGCGCTGTATGTGCTTGTCTGGCGGCTGGGGCTTTTGGATTCGCACCTGGGTCTGATCCTGGTGTATGCCGCCGGGCAGGTCCCTTACAACACATGGCTGATCAAAGGGTATCTGGACACCATTCCCCGCTCGCTGGATGAGGCTGCGCGGGTGGACGGCGCGGGATATTTCCGCTCCTTTGTGAAAATCATACTGCCCATCGCCCGGCCCATGGTCACATTCCTTGCCGTTACCAGCTTTACGGGGCCGTGGATGGACTTCATACTGCCCCGGCTGCTGATCAAATCTGATGCCAGGAAGACGCTGGCCATCGGCTTGTTTGATATGATCAACGGCCGGGAGAGAGTGAATTTCACCATGTTTGCCGCGGGGGCCGTGCTGGTGGCCGTGCCGTTTATGATCCTGTTCGCCATCAATCAGCAGTACATGACGCAGGTACTGGCATCAGGTGCGGTAAAGGAGTGAGCGGACATGAAAAAGCGTGTTTTCCTTCTGTTGCTGGCACTGTCTTTGCTTTTTTCGGTTCATGCCCTGGCAATGGACCGCGGGGTCTATTATGAGATATTCGTACGCTCCTATGCGGATTCCAACGGCGACGGCATCGGCGACCTGAATGGCCTCACGCAGAAGCTGGATTATTTGAGCAGTTTGAAAATAAAAGGTATCTGGCTTATGCCGGTATTCCCGTCACCATCCTATCACGGCTACGATGTGACGGACTACCGCAGCATCAAGGCGGATTACGGCACGATGGCGGACTTCGATGCTTTTCTTGCGGCTGCCCATGAGCGGGGTATGAAGGTACTTCTGGATATCCCTTTCAACCATACTTCCTCGGAACACCCATGGTTTATACAGAGCAAGGATCCAACCAGTGAAAAGCGCAGCTGGTATCACTGGGCGGATGAAACGACTGCCGGCGTCAATCTCAAGCAATCGGTATGGGGCAATAGTGTTTGGAAAGAGACCGAAAGCGGTTGGTATTACGCCCTTTTCTGGGATGGGATGCCCGACTTGAATTTTGATTCGCCTGTCGTACGCCAGGAGGTCATATCCATCGTCCAGTACTGGCTGGACAAGGGTGTGGATGGTTTCCGCCTGGACGCCACATCCCATATCTATGGCGAAGGGGAAGAAAGCCTTACCCAGGATACGGAACGGTCTGCAGCGTGGTGGCAGGAATTTTTTACAGCCATTAAGGGAAGCCATCCCGATTGCTACATTCTTGGAGAAGCATGGGAAAACGTGGAGCGGCGGGCACAGCTGCTCAGAGGATTGGATTCGGCGCTCGATTTTGATGTTGGGGAGTATATTACCGACCTGGTAAAGTCCGGCGGATCCGGAAAAGTATACGTGCAAAAACTTCAAAAAGTCTATGATGCCTATGCGAAAGTTCGGGAAAACGTGGTCGACGCCCCGTTCTTGACCAACCATGACCAGAACCGTATCTATGGCATGGTAGGAGCCAAGCCTGAACGGGCGAAGATGGCGGCCGGTATGCTTTTGACGCTGCCGGGCAACCCCATTGTATACTACGGGGAAGAAATAGGCATGCTGGGCGCAAAGCCGGACGAGGAGATCCGTACGCCCATGC
This sequence comes from Bacillota bacterium, assembly GCA_023416585.1. Lineage (GTDB taxonomy): Bacteria > Bacillota > Clostridia > Christensenellales > Aristaeellaceae > JAEWAH01. Next base: position 10,258 of record JAEZHM010000115.1, on the reverse strand, counting down.
TCTGGGGTGGCGGAGATTCCTTGCAGGCCAGCTGGCGGGAATCGCGGTATAACAAGTTAACCAAGCCGGTTGCGGAGCAGCAGGGTGATCCCAGCTCCCTCTTAAGCCACTATAAAACATTGATTGCTTTGCGCAATGATCATCCCGCATTATTAACGGGAACGCTTTCCTATTTTGACGCCGGCAACGATGTGCTGGCTTCGTATACCATGCAGGGCGGGGATGAAACGCTGTATGTGATTCACAATTTCACCGCCAAGGATCAAACGGCAACCGTTGGGTCCGCGTTAGAAACGGTATATCAAAACGGGGAGATTCAGCGTGAAGGCGATTCAGTGATGCTTCCGCCATACAGTACGCTGATTGTTGGCGACTGATACTCTATAAATCAAAAACCCGGACCGTATAATCAAGCCGCGGTCCGGGTTTCTTTATACGTAAAAAACGCATATTTATGATCCCATAATGCCGAATTTTATAGATTGATTGATTAGTAAAACGATTAAATTAAGTTATATGCAAAATTGATTTACAAATCAGCCATATCGCAGTATGATACTATCGAAACAAAATAAGGAAGTGCCGGCTTCTGGTGGTAAAAATGCCATAAGCGGCCAGGGCGCCTTCCTATAATAAATGGAGGCATAAAATGGAGAACCTTGGTTATTACAATGGGAAAATCGGCCTGATTCAGGATATGATGGTGCCCATGAACGACCGGGTCAGCTACTTCGGCGATGGCGTATACGATGCCACGTATGCTGTGAACCATATTATCTACGACTTGAAAGAGCACATCGACCGGTTTTATAACAGTGCCGCTTTGATTGAAATCCCTCTTGTTATGAGCAAGGAAGAAATGTCTGAGTTGCTTTACGACCTTGTCAAAAAGGTGGACAGCAAGGAGAGCATCGTATATTGGCAGGTGACACGCGGCACCGGCATCCGCAACCATGCCTTTACCGGCGCTGCAACAGGGCCCAACCTGTGGGTAACCATCCGTCACAATCCTTTGAAGAATGTCTATCAGAAGTATAAGCTGATCACAGTGCCGGACACGCGCTATTTCCACTGCAATATCAAGACCCTTAACCTGCTGCCCAACGTAATCGCCTCCCAGCGCGCATTGGAAGCAGGCTGCGACGAGGCGGTATTCCACCGCGACGGCGTCGTTACCGAGTGTGCCCACAGCAACATCCACATTCTTAAGAATGGCGTGTTCCGCACCGCACCGCTCAGCAATTTGATCCTGCCGGGTATCACCAGGATGGTATTGATCGGCCTTGCCAAAGAACACAACATTCCTGTGATGGAAAAAGCATTTACCGTGGATGAGTTGATGGATGCCGACGAAGTGATCTACACCAGCGCCGGCGCGCTTTGCTGCCCTGTAAGCCATATTGACGGCAAACCGGTTGGCGGGCGTGCTCCGGAACTTTTGAGTTCGCTGCAGGATGCCTCCATGGCCCGCCTGCACGCCGCCACCAGCCCAGTGGCAACGCCCGTATCATAATGTAATTTTTGAGGTCTTTGTCATGAACCAACAGCAGCTGACCCGCTTAAACGTTGGCCAGAACCTGGACGACCTGATGAACCTGGACCCCCGCGGCTATGGCGTGTGCCGCATCCTATACAAGGGCGCGCGGGAAAAATGCAAGATCCCCCTGACCATGAACGCTGCGCTTCATTTGAAAAAAGTATTGCAGCCCGGCAGCCTGGTTTATATTTTTACGGGCTTTGTGCTGCCTACCCATCAAAAGCCGGAAACGGATGGCATTGTCAGTTCCGTTCTGCTGGCCCGCGCCCTGGCCCGGGGTTTTCAGGCGGTGCCGGTGCTCATCTGCCCGGAGGACTGCATTGCGGCTGCCAGGAACATGGCGCCCGTGGCAGGGCTGCACGCCTATGATACCATTGAGGAAGCGCAAAAATATCCCGCGGCGGTGGCATTGATCCCCTTTACCAAGGATGTGCAAGCCGCGCAAAAACAGGCGGAGGATCTGCTGGATAAATATATTCCGACGGCAGGCATCAGCATCGAGCATCCCGGCGCAAACAGCTTGGGCGTATACCACAATGCCATCGGCAAAAACGTAACGGCGTTGGAAGACAAGTCTGACGTGTTGTTTGAACTGATGTTCAAACGGAAGATACTGACCATTGCCATCGGCGACCTGGGCAACGAAATGGGCTTGGGCGCCATATCCGAGCACATTCAAGAAAATATCCCCTACGCCGCGCCAGGCGGCTGTGCCTGCGGCTGCGGCGGGGGGATTTGCGTTAGGACCCAGGCCGATCATATAATCACCGCCACGGTATCCGACTGGGGCTGCTATGGCCTGATGGCTGCGCTGGCATACCTGTTGAAAGATATGACCGTGATGCATGACGGGGATATGGAGCGTGAAATGCTGCTGACCGCCACCCGCAACGGCATGGTGGATATGAACGGCTGGCTTATTCCCGCCATTGATGGATTTGAATTGAAAATGCAGGTGCTGTTGGTAGAATTGATGCGGGAATGCGTAAGCTATCCCATGAAGCTGGAGCAAAGTTGCAAAACCTGGTTCGATAAGGTGTTGGAACGGGGCTTTTACCAGAAGGAAAACGACGCGGCGGAGCTTTGATGCCGGGGGCAGAATGCTCTGAAGATAGCTACTGATACTGTAAACCTCCCTCATTCTCCTTCGTCTTTAACCTCCCCCAAAAGCCTTCCCCTTGAGGGCTCCGAAGCCGAAGCGCCGCCTGTGGCGGATGCAGCGAGGCGAAGGAGGCTGGCGAAACGAGCGGCGGGAGCAAGCCCCTACCCTACGGCAAGCGGGGCGCAGCGAACACCGCGACGATTGAGCCAGATGGAATAGGTGGCGCCACAGCGCCGGATGAGGTGTCCGGCACTATCTTCTATGCAGCCATTTCCACCTCATCAGTCTCCTTCGTCGACAGCTTCCCCTCAAGGGGAAGCCTTTGGAAGGCCGCCCTCTTGCACTCCTCCAGCCTCCTTCGTTGGCAGCACCCTCCAAAAGCCTTCCCCTTGAGGGGAAGGTGGCGCCGCAGCGCCGGATGAGGTGTCAGGCACTATCTTCTATGCAGCCATTTCCACCTCATCAGTCTCCTTCGTCGACAGCTTCCCCTCAAGGGGAAGCCTTTGGAAGGCCGCCCTCTTGGAGGCTGCGAAACACCGTCCCTGCCTGTGGCAGAATAGGGCGGTGCGGAGGAGGCTGGCGAAACGAGCGGAGCGTAGCACCGCGACGATTGAGCCAGATGGGATGGTGCCGCCCGCAGGCGGCGGAAGGAGGTTAAGGCTTATCATTTTTCCTATTAAAGAATACTTGTCAACTCCTGAGGGGAGGTAGCCATGGACGGATATGTGTTTCTGCCCGTGGGGGACTGTGCGCTGACGGTGGAATTCGGCCGGGAAATAAGCGAGGAAATAAACGGCAAGGTGCGTTCGCTGGCAATGGCGCTAAAAAGTGCAGCTATTCCCGGTGTTTTGGAGTGGATTCCCACCTACCGATCCCTGCTTGTTTGCTATGATCCCGAAAAAATTTCCTACCGCCGCTTGTTGGGTTTGCTCCGCCGCCTGATAAACACGGCTGGGCAGGCTGCACAAGCAGGCCGGCGCGTGTGGCAGATACCGGTGTGCTATGGCGGCGAATATGGGGAGGACCTTTCCTTTGTGGCCCAAAACGCCGGGATGACGGCAGAGGAAGTGGTCAAGCTCCATAGCACCGCGGAGTACCGAATTTATATGCTGGGCTTTTTGCCCGGCTTTGCGTATCTGGGCGGGCTGGATAAACGCATTCATACCCCGCGTTTGAAAACGCCGCGTACACGCATTCCGCCGGGCTCGGTGGGCATCGGTGGTGAGCAGACAGGGATTTATCCAATTGCCTCGCCAGGAGGATGGCAGTTGATCGGCAGGACGCCGGTGAAACCGTATGATCCGAAACGTACCGTGCCTATCCTGTTTGAGGTCGGAGATTTTTTAAGATTTGTGCCAATCGGAGAAGACGTGTTCCGGGAAATATCCGCCCAGGCGGAGGCTGGAACTTACAAATACCGCCTTCAACAGGAGGGATTATTATGAGCCTCCTCCTCCTGTCACCGGGGCTTTTTACTACCATTCAGGACGCGGGCCGCTTTGGTTTCCAGCAATACGGTTTTGCCCCCGGCGGTGCGCTGGACAAACGCGCCATGACCATGGCCAACCTGCTTGTGGGCAACGAGCCAGGGGAAGCTGTGCTGGAAATGACGCTGCTGGGCGCGGAAATGGAATTCATGAAGGCCAATGTAGTTGCCATCACCGGTGCCTTATGCGCTCCTGCCTTAAACGGCGAACCTGTTCCCATGTATACTGCCATCAAAATGCAGGCGGGGGATACGCTGAGCATTGGTGACGTGAAAGATGGCTGCCGGATCTATGTGGCATTCGCGGGCGGGCTGAACGTGCCAACCGTCATGGGCAGCAAATCCACCCAAATCAAGTATGGCCTGGGCGGCTTGGAGGGCCGGGCGCTGAAGGCGGGGGATTCAATTCCCTTTTTGCGACCCCGCCATGAAATAGCTAATCTTGAAAAACGGGTACTGCCCGCGCCTGTAAGGCTAGCCGGAGTGCAGACGCTGCGCGTGGTATTGGGCCCACAGGCGGACACCTTCTTTACCAAGGAAGCGCTCAAAACGTTTTTGGAAGAAGAATACGCGGTCACCAACGAATCCGACCGCATGGGCTGCCGGCTGGAGGGGAAGGCGCTTTCCTTTATAAATGGCGCGGATATCATTTCCGACGCCATCGCGTTGGGCAGCGTGCAGGTGCCTGCAAGCGGAAAGCCCATCATTCTTCTTTGCGACAGGCAGACGGTGGGGGGATACGCGAAAATCACCACGGTAATCTCTGTGGATATCCCCGTGATCGCCCAATGCAAAATGGGGGACAAGGTGCGGTTTCAGGCAATTTCAGTTGCTGCCGCCCAAAGGCTTTATCATAAGCAGGAAAAGCAGTACCGCGCATTTAGGAAGATGCTGAATAGAAGATAGGGGAATCGGTATGGATTATGGCCATATGCTGCCTAAAGATGTACGCCATTTGATTCGGGAGGGGAAGATCACAAGCCCCACTTCCGGCATGTGTTTGGGTTACGCCCAGGCGAACCTGGTATCCCTGCCAAAGGCGCTGGCCTATGACTTTTTGCTGTTTACGCAGCGCAACCCAAAGGCTTGCCCGGTACTGGAAGTCAGCGACGCGGGTTCAAGGGCGCTCCCGTACTTAGCGCCGGATGCGGATATCGCACTGGATATTCCCAAATACCGTGTTTATGAAAATGGTGTGATGGCAGGGGAATACTTGAAGGCAGATCACCTCTGGCGGGAAGATTTGGTAAGCTTCCTCATCGGGTGCAGCTTTTCCTTTGAAGACGCCTTGCTGGAGGCCGGCGTGCCCATCCGCCATATCGAGGAAGACCGCAATGTGCCCATGTACAACACATCCATCCCGCTTCATCCCGCGGGCGTGTTTCATGGGAATATGGTCGTCAGCATGAGGCCTATTCCCAGGGAGCTTGTGGTTCGGGCGGTGACGGTGACTGCCGCAATGCCAAGGGTGCACGGTGCGCCCCAACATATTGGAGATCCCTCTGCCATTGGCATACGGGATATAAGCAAGCCCGACTACGGCGACAGCGTTACCATCCGTCCCAATGAAGTGCCTGTTTTCTGGCCCTGCGGCGTAACACCCCAGGCGGTTGTGATGCGGGTGAAACCGGAATTTGCGATCACCCATGCGCCGGGGCACATGTTCATTACCGACTTAAGGAACGCTCAATTAAAGGATTGAGGAGGCGGTTTATGTGTACCGTGTGGATTTGAACTGCGACTTGGGGGAGAGTTTTGGCGCTTATGTGATGGGGATGGACGACAAGGTGATCCCCTTTATTACCTCCGCCAATGTGGCCTGCGGTTATCATGCCTCTGATCCAGTCGTGATGGAAAAGACCGTGGGCTTATGCAAAACGCATAACGTTGCGGTAGGCGCGCACCCCGGCTTTCCCGATCTGATGGGGTTTGGCCGGAGGGAGATGCGGCTTGCCCCAGCTGAAGCCAAGGCTTATATGCTATATCAGATCGGCGCCCTGGACGCCTTTTGCCGCGCGGCGGGATTGAAGCTGCATCATGTTAAACCTCATGGCGCGCTGTACAATATGGCAGCCAAAGATGGCGCATTGGCACGGGCCATCTGCCAGGCCATTCGGGAGTATGACAAAACCTTGGTGCTTCTGGCGCTGGCCGGCAGTGAAATGGTACGCACTGCCCAGGAGATGGGGCTTCCCGTAGCCCAGGAAGTGTTTGCCGACAGGGGGTACGAGGAGGATGGTTCCCTGGTATCACGTTTAAAGCCCGGCGCCATGATCTCAGATGAGGAAGAAGCCATTGCACGGGTGGTGCGCATGGTAACCGAGGGCAAGGTAACTGCTGTGACAGGCAGGGACATTCCTGTTCGGGCCGACTCTGTCTGCATCCATGGCGACGGGGAGCATGCGCTTATCTTTGCGCAAAGGATACGGGAAGCGCTGACATCTGCCAGTGTCCAGCTTGTGCCCTTGCAGGAATTGGCGGAATAGCAGGCAGCGTCGATAAAGAGAATCCCCCAGAGATTTATCTTCGGGGGATTTTTGTAATGCTACGATAATATATAGAAATGGGATTCTCAAGGGATGATATCCCTTGAGCGGGGTCCAGGGGTAGAGCACATGGTGTCGCATTTTGCGCACAGGGGCCTTTCTTTGCGCATTGGTACGACAAGGAAGCCGTGCAGTGCTTAGTATACTGTTCCCAAACACAGCGTTATACAAATGGAGGAACAGCATGAGCGGCGAAACGCAGGCGGCGGAATTTGCGGAAAAACGGAAGCGGCTCAACGTGCTGGCCCGATGGTTGGCCAAAGGTAAACTACAGTTGGAAAGCTGGGTGCAGGCAGCATGGAAACCTGCATTGATGGCAGCTATCACTTTCCTTTTGTCTTTTTCCCAATGCTTCCACGTTCCTTCTCCTTTTGCGGTCGCCTGGATCATAGCGCTGGGCGCCTGCGGGTATCCTTTGTGGTGGCCGGCCATAGGCTGTGCGGCCGCCATCATCATGCGTCTGATATGGAACATCCCGCTGGATATATGGCAGTATGCAGGCTGCGGGGCGCTGCTTTTGACCGGCCGCTGGTGGAAGGAAAGGGGAGAATTGCTGCTTTCCTTCATAGCGGTGCTGGCATTGCTTCCACGGTTTTTATCGCTGCTGAATAATGGTGTGCCGGGGGAACTGCTGCTGGGAGGAGCAGGGATGTTTATGGGTGCGGTAGCGGCTACCGCATTTCGGCAGAGTATTCGGGTCCTTGTAAGCAACCGGCATACACTTTCCCTGGATGACAAGCTTTGCTGCTTATTGCTTTTTATGGTGCTGCTTACGGGCATGGGTTATCTGGAGTTGTTTGGTATCAATTTGGGCCAGGGAATGGCGGTTGCCGTTGTTCTTTGCCTGTCGTTTGTGGCCGGCAGCGCCGCCGCAGTCTGCACGGGGCTTCTGGCCGGCGCGGCATTGGCCTTTGGCGGGCAAAATGCCATGATCATGGCGCAGCTGTCTTTGGGCGGGCTTTTATCCGGGCTGGTTATCAGCAGGGGAAAACGCTGGGAGGTATGCGCATTATTTGTACTGGCAGATTTGCTCGCCGTTTTTCTTGTGCAAGCGGATCCTCCGGCGTTTCATACGGGCGTTCTGATAGCGGGCTGCCTGGTTTTCTTGTTTACGGGGGAAGCGCTGCTTTTCCGCATCAAGGCACTTTTGGTGGCAGCCCAGCCTGTACGTTCAGGCATGGAAAACGCTTTCGCCTCTGAACAGATGCGCCGCTGGGAAAGCGCCATGGACAGGATGGCACAGGCGCTTCCGGTTACGGGAATGCAGGAGGAAACGCCGGAAGTGGAACAGCTGGCGGCGATATTTTGCAAGAACTGCGCCGAGAAAAAGAACTGCTGGAATGAGCGGTTCATACAAACCAAAGCCATGCTCCAGGCTATTTTGGAACAAGCGGAGATGGGGGAGGAATCGCTGGGGAAAGCCATCGCCGGGCTTAGGGGCTGCGGATGTATCCGTCTGCACGGTCTGAAGGAAGCGGTGGAACAAGTGCTCAAGGAAAAGCATCACCGGCGGGCGCAGGAAGCCAGGGCACGGTATGAGCGGGACATGATCCGCACCCATCTGACGGCCATGGCACAGGCAGTAAGCCGTATGGCGGAGGCTGTAACCGGCGAAACGGTGGGTGATGCAAAAGCGGCATTTGACATATCCAGGGTCTTAAGGGAAATGAGTTTTCCCGGAAAGCTGATTTATGCAAGGCAGGTAAATGGCCACCTTCAGGTTGGGATCGAGGGGGAAGGGTTGTCGTTTATGCGGCTGCAGCCGGAAAAGCTGATCCGTGCTTTAAAGGAAAAGGAGCAAATCGTCATGCAGGAGGTATCCTGCGAACGTGGAAAGCTCCTGCTCGAAGAGGTGCCACCCTTTGACCTGCGTATCGGCAGTGCCACTGTGAGCGCCGGCGAGCCGGGCGGCGGGGATCAAACTGTAAGCGGCGATGCTACGATTCAGGAAGTTTTTCCGGGCGGGTCATGCCTTTTCGGCTTGTCCGACGGTATGGGTCACGGGGAGCATGCAAGGCGGGAAAGCCAGAAAACGCTGGAACTGCTGGCGCTTTGCATGGCGGCGGGATATACAAAGGAGCAGGCCATAACAGCAGTGAATGGGATGATGCTTTCCGCCACCGGGGGCGACAGGTTTGCCACGGTGGATATTTGCCTGATGGACATGTGGACCGGGGATGCGCAAATGGAAAAGCTGGGCGCCTGCACATCCTATCTGTTAAGGGGCGATCACGTGAAAGCCATTGCAGGTGCCGCACTGCCGCTGGGCATACTGGAACAGGTTATGCCAATCCACCAGCGTATGAAGATGCATGACGGGGATATACTGGTTCTGCTCAGCGACGGTGTTCAGGATGCGTATCCAGACGGTGCTTCGTTAGAGCGAGCCATAGCCCGTAATGCGTATAAAGACCCGCAGCGCATGGCGGATGCGCTTTTGCGCAGCGCGCTGCTCTCCGCCGGCGGTGTTCCTAAGGATGATATGACTGTACTTACGATATCGGTTCTTTGTTCAAAGGCCGCCCTGGAGGATGGCGATTCTGTACAAACCATGGCGGATGCCGTATAATAAAGCTGAATGTGGCGGGGAGGAAGCAATCATGGCGCAGCGCGCAGCATGTAACTTTTCTGATATAAACGCACAGCCTTTTTTGCTGGAAGGCGGCGGTCATGGCATATTGCTGCTGCACGGCTTTACTGGCAGCGCCGGGCATATGCGTTTGATCGGGGAAGAACTGAATCGTCAGGGCTTCACCGTTCTTGGTATCCAGCTGCCGGGCCATGGCACGCGCCTTCATGACATGCAAAACGTGCACTGGCAGGATTGGCTGCAATCCGCCAAGGAAGGCTTTTTAAAGCTCAAGGAGCGGTGTGATACGGTCAGCGTGGCGGGTCTTTCCATGGGGGGAGTACTGACGCTGCTGCTGGCCCAGCAGATGCGTGTAAACGCCGCAGTCGTTTTGTCTACGCCCATGGCGCTGAAAAACAGGCTGGCATCCCTGGCCCCGGTGGCGTCGCGCTTTACGCCTGTCACATATTGGCGGGGCGATGAGCAGCGGGAGAAGCTGCTGGACCAGCGGTATGACTACGGCTATCCCGGCTTTCCAACGGCCAGGATCGGCGATCTGCTGCACCTTATAAAATTGGCCAGGCGGAATCTGTTTGCCATCACTTGCCCTACGCTGGTGGTACAGTCCAGGGCGGATGAGACCATACATCCAAACAGCGCCGATATCATTCTGCAGGGAATTAAGAGCGAGAAAAAGGCTGTACTGTGGCTGGATGAGGTACCGCATGTAGTGACCATCTCACGGGAATACCAGCATATTGCCAAGGCCATGGGGGAGTTTTTGCTGTCGGCCCAAGCCGTCCAGCCAAAAGAGGGAGAAAAGTTTAGAAAGATGGTTGACAAAAGTGCCGAAATATAGTATTATCATCCTTGCCGCTTGTTGTCGGTACATCGCGGGGTAGAGCAGTTTGGTAGCTCGTCGGGCTCATAACCCGGAGGTCGAGGGTTCAAGTCCCTCCCCCGCAACCAATATGGCTACGTAGCTCAGCTGGCCAGAGCATTCGGTTCATACCCGAAG
>JAEZHM010000050.1 GCA_023416585.1 Bacillota bacterium | reverse complement strand
CTGCAGCTCCCTGTAAATTCTACGCTCCCATTTTCTCCGAGTTCGTGGAATGATTCAAGAAGTTCGGGGTCCCATCGACACTGTCTAAGGAATGGTCCGGATAGATCAAAGGAATATTTTCCCCCTTTTTCTATGGACTCCATAATTAGATCATTAAGGCGTAAAAACTGTCGGCTTGTTTTTAAGAATTTTGAAAAAATATTATTCCGGTCAAAATACCGATCCATTTCAGGCACCCCGAAAAACCCTTCTACAGGCCAGTACCACTTGGGACTGTAAGGCAGATGCACTCCCATACAGATGCATACAGCTTTCATAACACAGTAATCTAGTATGGAAACCTACTAAAAACTATTGTTTTGGTTAACTCAAAACTATTTTTTATGTCAAATCTAAAACTTGCAATGGACAAAAAATACTGAGGATAAGATCAAAAATATATCAAAAACAGATCAAAGACAGGTCAAAAAACAGATTTTTGAATTTTCATAATGAATTGTTGAAAAAAAGAATTGTAAATAAAAAGATGAGGTGAAATCTAAAAATAAAAGGGGATTTCTTATCCCATCATAAACCTTGTAAGGCTACCATATGCGTCGGAGATCTCTTTGAGGGAGATGGAAATCTCAAAGTCTTTTCCTTTAACATCAAGGGAATTGCCTTCTACTTTACCGATTATCGTATGAGGCACATTTTTGAGGATTCCGAGCACAGCCTCGGGTTCACCTGTAGCAAGTAGAGCTCTTGCCGGAGCTTCTGAGAATAATAATTCTTCAGCTTTTAATTCTGAAATTTCACTCAAATCTACTTTTGCACCGGAGTTCTTGCACATCCTCGCAAGTCCTGCGGCAATTCCTCCAAGGGAAAGGTCGTGTGCTGAACTGAGTTTTCCGCTTCTCACTGCTTCAATTACGGCTTTTATTATCTCAGGAGCGTTTTTCGGGACAGAAGGAACTTTTCCGGCATTTTGGGCCCCGAAATAGGTATAGTATTCTGAAGCTCCCATATCCGCAGTTGTCTCTCCTACAAGGATAATGGTATCTCCGGGTTTTGCAAAGAAGCCTGAAGGAAGAGGAGTCTCAAGGTTGACTTTTCCTATTACTCCTATTGAAGGGGTTGGAAGAATTGCGGTCTTAAATTCATCGCTTTCATTATACAGGGAAACATTTCCTCCCACGACAGGGATTGAGAGTTCCCTTGCCCCATCTCCAAGCCCAAGTACGGCGTTTTTGAATTGCCAGTAAATTTCCGGACGATCTGGGTTTCCAAAGTTCAGACAGTTCACAATAGCAAGCCCGTCGGCTCCTTTTACTGCAAGGTTCATGGCATTTTCAATTACTGCAATCTTTCCTCCGTTATAGGGGTCAAGCAGGGTAGCTCTTGGCTGGCAGCCGCAAGAAAGTACGAGTCCTTTTTTATCGGTTATCTTGAGCACACCGGAGTCTTCTCCGGGTTTGACAACTGTTCTCAACTGGACTTCGTGATCGTACTGCCTGTAGATCCATTCTTTTGAGGCAATATTGTAAGAAGAGAGAACTTTCAGGAAGGCTGCCTTAAGGTCTTCCGGAGTTTCGGGAGCTTTATTTTCTTCAATCGGGGAAATAGGTACTATTGAGGGTTTTTCGCAGGTCGGAGCTCCACCTGTCAGGAAATTAATCGGGATATCTGCAACGATATCTCCTTTAAATTCAACCGTATAATTTTGCTTCTCTGTCAAGTATCCCACTACAGCCCCATTAAGGTCGTATTTTGCTATCAGAGCAAGTACGGCATCAACGTCTTCAGGAGTTACTTCAAAGACCATGCGTTCCTGAGATTCTGCAAGCAGGATTTCGTACGCGTTCATATTGGGTTCGCGCTGGGGTACTGCATCTGCAATAATATGGGCTCCAAGCCCTCCCTTTGCAGCCAGTTCTGAGCTTGCTCCTCCAAGACCGGCAGCTCCGAGGTCTTTGCAGGATTTTATATATCCCTTCCTCATGGCTTCCAGCGTCATTTCAATTACAAGCTTTTCAGTATAAGGATCTCCCACCTGAACACTTGGGCGGTCTTCAGCTTCGGCTGATTCGGAAAGATCCCTCGAGGCAAAGGAAGCTCCCCCAAGTCCATCTCTTCCTGTGCTGGAACCTGCTAGTATAATCTTGTTTCCGGCTTTCTGGGAGCGGGCCGTTATGACCTCCTCTTCCCGGCAGAGCCCTACTGCAACCACGTTTACAAGAGGGTTTCCACTGTATCTTCTATCAAAGAAAGTTTCGCCATTGACGACTGGCACTCCTATGCAGTTTCCATACCCTGCAATTCCCTTAATTATCTGTTCAAAGAGGAACATATTTTTTGGAGTGTCCAGAGGTCCGAAATAGAGTGGATCCATAAGGGCTATTGGGCGAGCTCCCATTGATATTATATCCCTTACAATGCCTCCTATTCCGGTAGCAGCCCCATTATAGGGATCGACATATGAAGGATGATTATGGCTTTCCATACCTATGGCAAGTACATAGCCATCATCGAACTTTATAATTGCAGCATCGTCCCCCGGGCCAATAATTACGTTTTCACCCGTACTGGTAAAAGTTTTCAGGAGAGGAGCACTTGAGCGGTAGGAACAGTGTTCGCTCCATAAATTTAAAAAGCATCCCTGTTCTACCAGGGTGGGCTCTCGCCCTAATTCTTTTTTAATAATCTTAAGGTCTTCTTCAGGTAACATTGCCTTGCCTCTGATGCTTAATCCTTTTTTTGGATATCGAAGCTCTGGTTTTTTCTTAATAGATTATTGATTTTTGATTTTCAATTAAGTTCAAGAGTTTTAGTATTAGCGTTAACAGTCTATGCCGACATAAAGGGATAAGAATTAAATAAACATTTCTAACCCAAGCCTTTTCAAAAAACTGCTTGGCCGCAAACCTTTTGGAAAAGGTTTGATCGAAAACCTTTTAAGAAAAGGCTTGATCGAAAACCCGAAATTTCTGACTTTGAATACCTTATCCTCAATCTCTATAGGCATGGTCGTAAGCC
>JAEZHM010000060.1 GCA_023416585.1 Bacillota bacterium | reverse complement strand
CGCGCTGTAAAGCTCGTTGAAAGGGCGCGCAGGCAGAACGCGCGCAGGAAGCTACGTTCTGCAAGACCACATATCAAAAAGGAGGAAACATCATGAAGAAACTGTTAGCCCTGGTACTTTCTCTGGTATTGGTTGCCGGCTTGTTCATCGGCACCGCCGTCGCAGAGGAGAAGAAACTGGTGTACTTGATCACCATGGACCGCATGGATCAGCACTGGGTCTCGGTTGACAAGGGCGCCGCCGATATGGCCAAGGCACTTGGCCTGGGCTACAAGTGGGATGCTCCCGACAAGAAAGACAACGCCAAGCAGATCGAAGCTTTGAACAATGCGGTTGCCGACGGCGCCGACCTGGTTCTGCTGGCCGCCAACGATCCCACCGCCATCTCCATGACGGTAAAGACCATCAAGGAAGCCGGCGTGAAGGTCATCTATGTTGACTCCCCCGCCGACGAACCCGCCATCGCCACGCTGTCCACCGACAACTTCAACGCAGGTAAGCTGGCCGCCCAGACCATGATTTCCGAGTTTGAAAAAGCCGGCGTTACCAGCGGAAAGATCGGCATCATCAGCGTGAACACAGCCACCAACTCCACCGTGCTTCGTGAAAAGGGCTTCCGTGATGTGATCACCGCCGACGGCCGCTTCACACTGCTGGAGACCGAGTACAAAGATGGCGACGCCGCCGCTTCCCAGGAAGCCGCCACCAACTTCATCAACGGCAACGCCGATCTGGTTGGCCTCTTCGGCGCAAATGAAGGCTCCACCGTGGGCGTAGGCAATGCCATCAAGGCAGCCGGCTCCAAAGTTATCGGCATCGGCTTTGACAAGTCCGACGCCATCCTGGGCCTGTTAAAGGACGGCAGCCTGAAGGCCGCTATGGCCCAGAATCCCTACACCATGGGCTATCTGGGCATGGCCCAGGCTTATGCGGCCATCAACGGCCTGAGCACCGGCCCCTCTGTCATCGACACAGGCGTCAGCGTGCTGCGCGGCGAGTGACCACAGCTTCTCTCCCTCCTAAAAAAGCCCCCCGGCAATTGCCGGGGGGCCGAGTATGTTTTGGAATGAACGCCTTTTACTCTTCCATGGCCTTCTTCAAGACATGCTCTACCTTTTCCTTGGTGGCCACGCCTTCGTGCAGCTTCTCGCCGTCCACATAAAAGGTGGGCACTAGGTAGTAATCATACTTGTTGGCAATATCGGGCTGCTTACGCTCGTCAATGACCTTCATGGGGATTTTTTTGTACTCCGGGTGCTCCGCCATCAATTCATCCAGCCAAGCCTGCGCCTTTTTGCAATAGGGGCAGACATCCATCATGAAATACGTGATCTCCTTCATGGTTACTCCTCCTTATTCACTTACATCCAGCATCTCCATGAGTTCCTTCAGTGCCTTGTCGGCAGCCTCCCATTCGTCATACAGGGCGGCTATCCTATCCTGCGCTTTTTGATATTCCCTGGCGGCCTGGGCCGCCTTCTCGGGATCCTTAAACGTTTCCGGCAGCGCCATCAGCGCTTCCAGGTCGAATAGGGTCTGCTCCAGGCCGGCGATTTCCTTTTCCTTTGCTTGCGCAAGATCCTGGGCTTCCTTGATCCGCTCCCTCTCCTGGCGGGTACGCTTCTTTTCCTTGTCCAGCTCGGTTCGCGTCTTTTGGGGAACATCGGCCTCGGGCGTAATGCCCCTCTCCATTTTTTGCAGGTAGTCGTCGTAGTTGCCGGCGTATTCTGTAAGGCCGTCCTGCCCTAAAACCGCCACCTTGTTGGCAAAGCGGTTGATAAAGTACCGGTCGTGGGAAATGGCCAGTATAGTGCCTGGATAATCAGAAAGCGCCTGCTCCAGCACCTCCCGGCTGTCCATGTCCAGGTGGTTGGTAGGCTCATCCAGCAACAGCAGATTGTCTTTTTTCAGCATCAGCTTCGTTAGTGCCACCCGGCCTTTTTCGCCGCCGGAGAGAGTGGAAATAGGCATGAACACATCGTCGCCCGTAAACAGAAACAAGCCCAGCGCACCCCGCACCTCATATTGTTCCAAACGGCGGAAGTCGTCCCACACCTCGTCCAGCACCGATTTTTCGGGATGCAGCGACGATTGGTGCTGGTCGTAATACCCCAGGTCCACATTGGCGCCAAGGCGCACCGTACCCTCGTCGGAACTTATATCCCCCGTCAGGCAGCGGAACAGGGTGGACTTGCCCGCGCCGTTGGGCCCGATAAGCGCCACCCGGTCGCCTGCGCGCATATGCATGTTCAGATGCTCAAACAGCGTTCTTTCCCCAAAGCTCTTTTTCAGATCCTTTACCATCAGCACATCATCCCCGGTGCGGCGGCGCACGGCAAAGGAAAAGCGCACCTGGTTTTCTTCCTCGGGCCTTTGCAGCCGCTCCAGCTTGTTAAGCCGCTTCTCCCGGCTTTCGGCGGCACGGATGGATTTTTCCCGGTTGAAGCTGCGGTAGCGGGCGATGATGGCCTCCTGCCTTGCGATTTCCTTCTGCTGCAGGTCGTATGCCTTTTGCCTTGAGTCAAAGCGTTCGGTCCGCTGTTCGATGTAGCGGGTATAATTGCCGTCGTATTGTTCCACTGTGCCAAGCAGCAGTTCCGCCATGCAGTCGCACACATGGTCCAAAAAGTAACGATCATGAGAGATGACCAATACCGTGCCCCGGTACTGGGTAAGATAGTTTTCCAACCAGTTCAGCGCCTGAAGATCCAGGTGGTTGGTTGGCTCGTCCAACAGCAGCAGATCCGGCTTTTGCAATAGCAGCCGGGCCAGGCACAACCTGGTGCGTTCACCGCCGCTAAGCTTTATGGAAAGCTGGGCCTGTTGGGCCTTGGTAAAGCCCAGGCCAGCCAGAACGCCCTGGATGGCACTTTGCCAGGCGTAGCCATCCCGGCGTTCAAAATCGTCTGTCAGCGCGGCATACTCGCTCCCCAGCCTGTGAAGCTCCTCCGGCTGGCTTGTTTCGGCCATGCGGATTTCCAACTCCCGCATTTTAGCTTCCATCTCCCGAAGGGGGGCAAACACCGCCTCCAGTTCCTCAAGAACGGTAAGGCCCTCGGTTACCATTCCCTGTTGGGCCAGATATCCCAACTTCAGCCCGCGGCCTAAGCTCAAAGTGCCCGCGTCGTATGTTTCCAGCCCGGCGATGATGCGCATCAGCGTTGTTTTGCCGCAGCCGTTGACACCAACCAAACCCAGCCGCCGGCCGGCCTGCAGGGTAAGCGAAATATCCTTTAGCACAGCGTTTGCGCCAAAGGATTTTTGTATGTGCTGCAGGGAAAGAATAATCATGCGCGGGCTCCGATCATGTAGTATAAAGCGCTTCGCGGCGCTTTTTCAGGGCATTAATGCTTTCCAGCACCTCGGGATAGGGCAGCCCGCCCAATTCCAGGCGGCTCTTGGGCAGGTTAAGGCAGCTTTCCATCAGCGCCTGCCCTTCCATAAGAAGCTGCGGATACTCCTTGAGTGAGGCTTCTTCCAGCGATTCATAAAGCTGGTCCTCCCCCAGGCCAAACTGTTCTGCCTGCATGAAAAACATGGCGGCGTCCATACGGTCCCTGGGCGTAAACAGCGAGCCCACCTCCGTGATGCAGGCGTTCAGCCGCTCCCAGCGCAATTCGCAAAGCAGGCTTTCCTCCCTGAGCGACAACAGAAGCCTGGTGCAGCGGTATAAAAGCTGCTCCCGTGTTTCTTCCGGCAGGGATGTCTGCATGGCCTGTATGTACAGTATCTCCGCCATCATCAGCCTAGGCTGGGGTGCCAGCAAGTCAATGATGCTCTCCACGCTCAGCTTTCCGGCCGCATTCAAATCCATGCCGCAATGCTCCCGGCAGGCATCGTCCAAAAGGCGCAGCCTATGCATGTCGTCCAGCATTTCTCCGATGCGGCGCATGAAATCGCCCATCATTTCGATCATGCGCAGGACATAATCCTTCTGAAAAAACATATACCTGGCTCCTTTCAACAAGGGTTCATTGCAGGAAATATTATACCGTAGACACACCGCCTTTACAAGGCAGGAAACCCGGGTTGTCTTTCACTTGGCGAAAATGTATAATGAATCCGAACGGAGGCGACGCCATGCGCATAACGGATGTGTACTTAAAGGATATAGGACCCTTTTTGAGGCGTAAGGAGCTATTCTGCCTGCATACAGACGATGACCGGGTTCTGCTCACCGGCATCAGCGGCAGCGGGAAAAGCACAGCTTTATGGGCCATGGCTTTCCTGTGGTGCCTGATGGGCGAATTGCCAAAGGATAATGAAGATCTTCCCGAGGGCGATCTGGCCATGCACTTAATTGGTCTGCCGGGCGGGGATGTGCTGGTTGGCTGGTCATCCGACCCATGCTTCCGGGAAGAAACCACAAAACGACATCCTGGCGCAAAGCCTCTTTTTACAGATAGAGGTGCGCCTGATGCGCTTCGCGGAGCGGCATCAGGGGATATGCCAAATATGATCCTACTGGACGCGGATTTTCATTTTGCCCAGCAGGAGAAGGACTTTGAAAACGCCTGGTTCCTGACCGATGATGATGTGAAAGATGATTGGCCGCAGGCCCTGTCCCGCTTGAATCAGGAAAACCGCCCTTGCGCCACGGACGTGCTGAAAGCCATCAACCGCCTGCTGGTGGATAAAAAACTGGTGATCGATAAAAGCGGCGAAGTGCAGGTGGAACTTAAGGGCGATGAGCGCCACGGCCCCCACCAATTGTCCATGGGCGAAAGGCACATGGCCGTACTGTGCTTTTGCGCCGCCTGCTGCCTAAAACCCGGCGGTGTGCTGCTTTTGGACGAGCCAGCCGTGCACCTGCATCCCAGCCAGGTGATCGGACTTTTATCCACCATGGAGGGCTTTTGCCGCAAGGCGGGAGGGCAAATGCTTCTGGTGTCCCACAACCCGGCCATCTGGCAGCGGTATGGGGAAGTTGGGCTTACGGTTGAGCTGGAGGTAGGCCATGGCATTAAGTGACAGGCCTTATGACATTGTATTGAAGGAAGCGGCGGCCACGCCCAACAAGCGCGTACTGCTGGTGGAAGGCACGGGGGATGTGGCCTTTTTGACATTGATGCTCGACAAGCCCCCGCTTCAGGATGAAAACATATTCGCCGATTGGGTGATCGCCCCGGCCGGGGGAAAGGATGCAGTGCTGCGCCTTTTGAAGGAACGGCCCGGCCTGCATGCCATGGTGGACAGGGATGCATGGAATGAAAAAGAAAGTGCAAACATGGAGCGCATGTTTAAGGGCCTGCATATCCTGCCCAGGTTCTGCATTGAAAACTACCTGATCTGCCCCGAAGAGCTTGCGCAGGCGGTTCCGGGGTTTGCGGAACTTACACCGCAGATTGTGAGGGAGATACCCCAGGCCGTGCGCCACGGCTGTCTTTGGCGTGCCGCACAGCCCCTGTATGAAGAGCTTTTGCAGGCCGGTTTCAACAGGTCGCTTCTGCGCTATCCTCCGCTTGACGAAGGGGAGATGCGGGATATTTTAGCAAACTGGCAGCATCTTTTGAGCACTGAAAATGTGCAACAAAGGATGGAAGAACATTTTCAGCATCTAAAAGGCGCAAGCCAGCAAACGCTGCTGCGCAGGTATGTTCATGGCAAGGTATTCTGGCGCGGCTGCGTGGAAAACATGGCCGCCAGGTTCTTTCCCGGCCGCAAGAGCGAGGAATTGAAGCGGGAAGTCTACCGGCGCCTGAAATTGCCCAATGATTTGGAAGACTTTCTAAAGGGTATTTTTCTTGCAGGATGACCACAGAGAAAAATAGAATACACAAAAGTACAAGGAGGTACATTTCATGAAGCAATTTTTCAAGGACTTCAAGGCTTTCGCCATGAAGGGCAACGTACTGGACCTGGCGGTGGGCGTCATCATCGGCGGGGCTTTCGGGAAAATCGTCACATCTTTGGTTAATGATATCATCATGCCGTTGATCGGGCTGATCACAGGGAACGTCAATCTAGCAGGAGCATTTATAGCTTTGGATGGCAAAGCAACCGAAGCAGGCACAGGCACGCTGAATTACGGCATGTTCCTGCAATCCGTCATCGATTTTCTTCTGATCGCGTTGAGCATATTCCTGTTTGTAAAGCTCATTGCCAAGCTGTCCTTCAAAAAGAAGGAGGAGGCAAAGCCTGCCCCCGCCGCCCGGCTGTGCCGCTATTGCAAGCAGCCTGTGCACGAGGAAGCCACCCGCTGCCCCCACTGCACAAGCGAGCTATAAATCCACCTATGCTGCCTTTCCTGCACGATCTTTTTCATTGAATGAATTGCTCCCATAGCACAAGCAGGCAGATATCCCGGCAAAGGATATCTGCCTGATCTTTTTTCAGTCGCGCTTTTACTCAAGCTTTGCTTTTCTTAAGGCGGCGGCAACGGAGGATGCCAGCTTTTCCGCTTCCGCGCTGCCCAAATGGTAAGCGCTTGTATCTTTCATCGTCGGCTTTGGGTTTTGAGGAAGAAAATCCGCTATATGCAAATCGGCAAATGCGGACGGTTTTGCACCAACCCATTTTGCAAGATCTTTCTGGAGCTTAGGATTCGTGTTCAGGGCACCGCCGCTGATGGAAGCAAACGCATAAGACCGCGGATGCTTTTTCAGATATTTCAGGTAAGAGCGAAGAGGCGAGGCCGCCTTGCCCATCCATACGGGAGCAATAAAAAGAATGCTCCCGCTTTTTTCAAGTACGGCGGGAGAAGGATTCACTTTGGGAGTGCGGTTAAAAATCACGTCCAATAGGATTTTGCCCGTTTTCCTTGATTTTTCTTCCATGATCTCAACAAGCTCCGCAGAAAACTCTCTTGCAACGGAGATTGCCAATGCTTTGTTGTTGCCCGTAAGGGAATAATAAATGATTGTAAGGCCCATGATCCAATCCCCTCTTTTCAAATCTGCTTTGCTTTTTTGCATTTCTCGCGTCTACATAAACACAGTTCAGTCAGACAAGAACATGCGCACGGCCGGCATCACGGCGGTGTACATATATATAGTAGACAAAAGAGGCCGTTTTCGCATCTGTATAGGCCAAATTGAATTGCTGATAGGAACGGGAATCCAACGCTGTTCCGATGGAGCCTCGAGCGCGGATGGTTCTGACTATAAAGGGGATCTTGTTTTGAGAAAGGATCATTTTGAACCGGCCCAGGTCCTCGATAGACGAGCTGGTTAAGATTTTCTTTCGGTTGAAGAGCGTAATCATATTGTTTACTCCTTTATGTGAAAAGTATTACGCCGTTTTCCTTATCCATATTATAACATCTATAACATATATATGCAAACACAAACGGGGTAGCTTAATATGCCAGTGCCGTGATCTATAACGCAAAATGCAAAAAGGTGCTGCCTTGGCCGGCGGCTTATTGGGAGGGGATACGCGTCCCCTCCCGCTTATTTTCCTTGCAATTATTGCATACAGAAGAAGTACCATTAATCCCAAAAGTGGCCGAAATAGCGATGTTTCTTGCAGGGATCTCTGCGAAGTAAAGGACAGACTTTCTCAGGGGGTTTGGGGCATTCCGGGGGCTTTGGGCAGGGGCGGGGTTTGGGGCAGCGGTTCTTGTGGGGTTTAGGGCACGGGTTCTCAGGAGGGCAGGGGGGTTCGGGTTTGCAGCGCGGATGTTCATGCTTGCAGCACGGTGGTTCGGGCTTGCAGCACGGCGGTTCGGGCTTGCAGCACGGATGTTCATGCTTGCAGCATGGCGGTTCGGGCTTGGGACACGGTGGTTCGGGCTTGGGGCACGGTGGTTCGGGCTTGGGGCAGGGTTTGTAACATCCTTTATCGAAGCCGCCATGCCTTTTTCCCATCATATCATTTGAGTCATGTCTTTGCGCAGCCCAGCCATTCTGCTGTGCAACTGCCTGATCGTTCTGCTGACCGGCTGCCCACGCTGCCCAGGCGTTTTGCCAGGCCGCTGCCTGACCGCTCTGCTGAGAGGCTGCCCAGTCATTTTGGTTGTATACCCAGCCGGTCTGTTGGCTATATGCCCAGCCATTTTGCTTAAGAGGTTCCTGAGGCGTTTCCCGCCTAAGTTCCTGATCCATATTCTGGCCGATTGCCAAGTTGGACTCCTGGGGAGACTCCCGTCCGGGTTCCCCACGGGGTCCGAAAATGGAGTTGTTTTCGTATTCTTTGTACGGATTTTCATGCGACTCGGTGCAATATACCTTGCAGAAAGTCTTGCGGTATTCCTCCCACGGGTCGGAGCCGGGCTCGCTCCGGGGTGGATAACATGGGTATGGTGAAGGGTATCTATCATTAGCAGCCACAGTGAATTCCTCCAACGTAAAAATAGGGTACCTCTTGCAATATATGTAAGGGGATAAGTGGCTGTGAGGAAGCTTATCAAACATACACATGGCCGTAATAATGTATTTCCGGTTTTCATCAGCCTGCCAAAATAGACCGGTGCCGGCCAAAAGATATACAATTCAGGAAAGTTTAGTAGAGGCATCAACAAAAAATGTAATGCCGGGAAAACGAATTCGTTTTCCCGGCTGTATTCATTTAAACAGTATGAGAGCTTGGTCGGTGTCTATACGTTTAAGGACACGATAACCTGTGTGGGCGGCGGTTGCAACTCCGTTTACGCCTACATTGCAATAGCCGCCTGCAGTAAGCGTTCCGTCAGTCCTGACCAAAATCGCTCCCAGCAAGCCCACCTTGACCCATTCGGGCCGGATAGCCCGGGGCACATAAGCCCTTTTGGGATCATAGACAGGGTTCAATGCGGGCCTGGATTCCGTATGGGCTGGGACAATCACTTTGCCATCCTTGTCTTTTACCTCAGGAACAGGCACATCTTCGTTTAAGATACGGCCCCACTTATCGGTTTTATATTTGTTCTTCCAGCGCAGCTCCCCAGTGCCGGCTACAAAGCCGGGCGAGGCACTGACGATGCCCAGGATATACCCGTCGGATAATTGTGCGATTCGTATCTTGTCGCTGGCCCCGGCAAAAGTAACAAAATAGCCCGGCTCAATAGGCTGGCCGGATTCCGTTTCATAAAGCTCAGCATAGTCCGCGCCGCCGCCATTCCAGGCGTGATCGATAAACGCGTCACCGGTGTGCAGGATCTTGGCCGCAAGGCCGGTATTCAGTTCACTCGTGCCATTGGCCAGGAACCAGGAGTACGGTGCCTCAGCGCTGCCGAAACTGCCCATGATGTGCGCGCCGAAGAAATTGTTGGTTGAGGTGCCTGTTCCCTCAGCATGTGAAAAATTACCTGATGCCGTAGTTAGAATACCCTCCGCATGAGAAGCAATCCCGGTGGCACGGGTACCCAGTCCCTCTGCGTGAGAAAAGTCGCCAACGGCGTTCGTTTCATCGCCCTCGGCATGGGAACCAAAGCCCGAGGCTGCTGTTTCGATGCCTTCCGCGTGGGAGGAAGGGCCGGAGGCTACCGTCAGCCTGCCCTCCGCATGGGCAAAATTACCAGTGGCCTGCGTTTGGCTGCCTTCCGCAAAGGCGGCCTCACCGGATGCCAGAGTGGAGGTACCGACAGCCATGGCGTTCACACCCATCACATAATCGCTGCGAGTGTTGATGCCACGCACGGCACCCGTGTTGTTTCCGTTTACAAGGTTTGTAATCTCAACGCTTCCAGCAGGTCCTGTTGGTCCGGTTGGTCCGGTTGGTCCGGTTGGCCCTGTAGGCCCGGTCGGGCCTTCTCGGTCGTGGTCATGGCAGGGGTCATGGTCATCACAGCATTCGTCACATTCCCGGCAAATTTCTTCATGGGGGATCGCATCGAAAGGTGGACGGGGGAGATGTCTGTGGGGGATTTGACTTGGGTCCGGCCAGAAGGGTGGCTGGCCGGGGCCCGGCCTTAAGGGAGGCAAGTACGGGGCCTGATAAGGGGGCTGATAAGGGGCCTGATAAGGGGGCTGACGGGGTGGATATCTATTTGAACCGTACATACGGATTCCTCCTAAAAAAAATGGGAGCCGTTTTCAGATTATGTATACGACTTGGGGCCTGTGTGAAAAGCTGATGCAGGGAAGGCAGTCACCTTTGGTGTGCAGTTATCGAAATTCCCATCCCGCACATTGCGAAAGAACGTTCGCTGTGCTAAACTATGCTGGTATGAATTTTGGGGAGGATCAGCATGGAACCGTCGAAAGTATACTTTACAAACCTGCGCGTCACAGATGGCCGCAATCTATTAGATAAGCTTCTTCGCCTTGTTAAGAAAGCGGGCATCGAGAGCATCGACTTTAACAAAAAGTTTGCAGCCATCAAGCTGCATTTCGGGGAGCCGGGTAACCTTTCCTTCGTTAGGCCGAACTATGCCAAGGTGCTGGTGGATCTGGTGCGTAAAAACGGTGGTATGCCCTTTTTGACCGACTGCAACACGCTTTATGTAGGCAGAAGGAAAAACGCGCTGGACCATATGGATGCCGCTTATGAAAACGGGTTCTCCCCCTTCTCCACCGGCTGCCATGTCATTATCGGCGACGGGCTGAAGGGCACGGACGAGGCACTGGTGAATATCCCGGGCGATTATGTAAAGGAAGCCAAGATCGGCCGTGCGATCATGGATGCGGATGTGTTTATCAGCCTCACCCATTTCAAAGGCCATGAGGGCACGGGCTTTGGCGGGGCTATCAAAAATATCGGCATGGGCTGCGGCTCCAGGGCCGGCAAAATGGAAATGCATAATTCCGGCAAGCCGGAGGTGGATGAGGATCTTTGCGTACACTGCGGCAAGTGCCGAAAGGAATGTGCTCATGACGCCATCACCTTCCCCAACAAGAAGGCGCGCATCAACTGGGACAAGTGCGTGGGCTGCGGCCGCTGCATAGGCGCCTGCCCCGAGGATGCCATCCATCCCACAGGCGACCAGCACAACGATATCCTGAACATGAAGATCGCGGAGTACTCCCTGGCGGTTCTTAAGGGCCGGCCCCACTTCCACGTGAGCCTGGTGATGGACATCTCGCCCGTTTGTGACTGCCATGATTACAACGATGCGCCCATCTTGCCGGATGTGGGTATGTTTGCCTCCTTTGATCCCGTGGCCATCGACCAGGCCTGCGTGGACGCCTGTTTGAAGCTTTCACCGCTGCCTGGCAGTAAGCTGTCGGAAGTTCCGCATATCAGCGACGACCATTTTAGAAACAACCATCCGGATACCAACTGGGTCACCCAATTAGCCCACAGCGAAAAGCTGGGCCTGGGCACCCGGGCCTACGAATTGATTGAGGTGTGACGCTTGCGCAATACGCTGTTTGTAAAAGGTGCCCGGGAACACAATCTCAAAAACATCGATCTGGAGATACCCCGTGACAAGCTGGTAGTTTTTACAGGCCTGTCCGGGTCGGGAAAAAGCTCCCTGGCCTTTGATACCATTTATGCCGAGGGCCAAAGGCGGTATGTGGAATCGCTGTCCGCCTACGCCAGGCAGTTTCTTGGGCAGATGGAGAAGCCGGATATCGATTATATTGAAGGTTTGTCCCCCGCCATCTCCATCGATCAGAAAACAACCAGCCGCAACCCCCGCTCCACCGTCGGCACGGTGACGGAGATACACGACTATCTGCGCCTGTTGTACGCCCGCGTCGGTACGCCCCACTGCCCCAAGTGCGGCAAGGAGATCAATCAGCAGACTATCGACCAGATGGTGGATTCGATTTTATCCTACCCAGAGGGCACCAAGCTTCAGGTGCTGGCGCCGGTGGTTCGCGGCCGAAAGGGCGAGCATGCAAGGCTGCTGGAGGATGCCCGCAAGGGCGGCTTTGTGCGCGTTCGCATCGACGGCACACTCTATGAAATCGACGATACGCCGCCCCTGGACAAACAAAAGAAGCACAGCATTGAGATCGTTATTGACCGACTCATTATACGGGCCGGGAAGGAGATGTCCAAGCGTCTCACCGACAGCATGGAAACGGCGGCAGGCCAATCCGGCGGGCTGATATTGATCGACCTGTTTGACCAGGGGGAAATATTGTTTTCCCAGAACTACGCCTGCGCCGACTGCGGCATCTCCATTGAGGAACTGGCGCCACGGCTGTTCTCCTTCAACAGCCCCTTCGGAGCCTGCCCCACCTGCGCCGGTCTTGGCACGCTGATGAAGATCAGCCCGGATATCGTGCTCCCTGACCGCAGCCTGTCATTAAACCAGGGCGCCATCAACGCCATGGGCTGGAATGTGAAGGACCCCTCCAGCATCGCCAACATGTTCTTTGCGGCCCTTGCCCAAAAGTATGGCTTCGACATGGACGCGCCTGTTCAGGATCTGCCGGAAAACATTGTGAGCATGCTGCTTTACGGCACAGGCAAGGAAAAGATCACCGTCCATTATGCCGGGCAAAACGGCGCTGGTCATTTCGACGCGCCGTACGAAGGCATCATTCCATCCTTGGAGCGGCGCTACCGCGAGACTGGCAGCGATGGCATGAAAGCGCTGTACGAGGAATACATGGTGGCGGACGAATGCCCCGACTGTCTTGGCCGCAGGCTGAAGCCCGAAGCGCTGGCCGTTACCGTAGGCAATGAAAACATCGCCAAGGTAAGCGGACTGAGCGTTCTGGATGCCAGAGAGTTTTTCAGGCACCTGACGCTTACCGAAAAGCAGACGCTTATCGCTTCCCAGATATTGAAGGAAATCAACGCCCGCTTAGGCTTTTTGGTGGATGTGGGGCTGGACTATTTGACGCTGTCCCGTGCGGCGGGAAGCTTGTCCGGCGGCGAAGCGCAGCGAATCCGCCTGGCCACTCAAATTGGCTCCTCCCTGGTGGGCGTGCTGTACATCCTGGATGAGCCCTCCATAGGCCTTCATCAAAGGGACAATGCAAGGCTGCTTAAAACATTAAAGAGCCTCCGGGACATCGGCAATACGCTGATCGTGGTGGAACATGACGAGGAAACCATGTATGCCGCCGACTACATCGTAGATATCGGCCCCGGCGCGGGCGCCCATGGCGGCCATATCGTGGCCCAGGGCACGGTGGAGGAGATTATCGCCAACCCCAACTCCCTTACAGGGCAGTATTTGAGCGGGACGAAAAAGATCCCAGTGCCGGAAAAGCGCCGCACACCCACGGGCTACCTCACTATCCGCGGCGCGCGGGAGCATAACCTTAAGAACATCGACGCTACCATCCCCCTGGGTGTTCTAGCCTGTGTCACAGGCGTGTCCGGCAGCGGCAAATCCAGCCTGGTCAACGAAATTCTATACAAATATCTGGCCAAGCAGCTGAACCGGGCCAAGACACGCCCAGGCGCATTTGACCGGCTGGAAGGCATAGAACTGCTGGATAAGATCATCGACATCGACCAGTCGCCCATCGGCCGCACACCCCGCAGCAACCCGGCCACCTATACAGGGTTGTTTGACTTAATCCGCAAAGTCTTTGCCTTGACCCCCGACGCCAAGGCCAGGGGCTATAAGGAAAACCGCTTCTCCTTCAACGTGAAGGGCGGCCGGTGCGAAGCCTGCTCCGGCGACGGGCTGATTAAAATAGAAATGCACTTCCTGCCCGACATTTACGTGCCTTGCGAGGTCTGCAAGGGAAAACGTTACAACCGGGAAACACTGGAAGTGCACTACCGTGGCAAGTCCATCCACGACGTACTGGAAATGACCGTGGAGGAAGGGCTGACCTATTTTGAAAACCATCCGCAGATTTTACGCAAGCTGGAGACGCTGTACGACGTGGGCCTGGGGTACATGAAGCTGGGCCAGTCCAGTACCACGCTATCCGGCGGCGAAGCACAGCGGGTGAAGCTGGCCACGGAACTCAGCCGCAGAGCCACCGGCAAGACCGTGTATGTGCTGGATGAGCCCACCACCGGCCTTCATATGGCCGATGTGGATAGGTTGGTTCAGGTGCTGCAGCGGCTGGTGGACGCCGGCAACAGCGTGATCGTGATAGAGCACAACCTGGACATTATCAAGACCGCCGACTATATCATTGACCTCGGCCCGGAGGGCGGCCACCGGGGAGGTCAGATCATCGCGCAAGGCACGCCGGAGGAGATCTGCAAGGCAAAGGAAAGCTACACCGGACAGTATTTGAAGCCGATGCTGGAAAGAGGATAACCGATGGAACTTGCCGGCCAGACTCTGCCAGCATCAGAAATGCGTTCATTTATGGATTCACGTACGGTAAAGCACTGCAAAGCAAAGGACCTGCATAACGCAGGTCCTTTGCTTTGGGAAAAGGGCAATCGTGCAAAGAGATTCACCTTGCCATGCCTTTATGAACTGCTGTATCAAAACGACACCGCATGATCACTCCAGTTGGAACGGCTGCCGGCATTGCTAAGGTCGCAGGTGTTGGAATACCGGGATACGGTCACCTTATAGGGGCTGCTGCCCTGAATGTAGATTGTACCGTCTGTGCCGATGATGGATACGGTGTTGCCGTCCTTATCGGTGACAGAACCTTCACAATTCAGCGTAGTGACTGTGCTGTTTCCTGTCACGATCCAGCCGGAAGTGGCATCGATAGATAGGCTGCAGTAACCGTCGCCACCGTTGCCGGCATAGGACTCGTCGTCGAGTACCGCTCCGGTCAGCATGCTGCCGGATGTGGCATACATCTCAAGCGTCGAGATGCTGTCCCAGAGAATGTCGCCATTCATTTGCTGCGAGATGGCGGTAAATTTGCAGTCAGCGCCATTTGCCCCTGTCTTGCCCCAACCGCGCTGGTTGGCGTTGCCGGTGCAGCGCAGGAAGTATTCACTGCCATCCGCAGCCGTGATGGTAACACCGGAGAGGACAAACTCGCTTTCGGTGTTGGTGGTGTAAAATATGCCTCCATTTTCAGAAGTGAGGGAGCCGCCCACCATCTCAAACTTGCCTTCGCCAATCTGGGAGTCTCCTGACATGCTCTGATATAGGATCACCGTCCAGGTATTGTCGTTCTGCGAAAGGTCGGGCATGTTGCCTTTCAGGGCGGAACCGTACAGTCTAACGGTATTTAGGCCCTCCAAACAAAGCGCTTCCGACCCGGTGGCGGTCAGTGTGGCGTTATTGATGGAGATGTCGGCCGTGCAATAGATGGCAGGAGAACCTGTGCCGTTGGATACATAAGTGCCGCCATCCACCACCATGATGCCGCCGCCGCGGTCAGAGCGGATTGCTGCGGCGGATGCACCATCTGTTTCAACGGTGAGGTTCTTGGCGTACAGCGTACCGCCACCGGCCACATGGATGCCTCCGGAGGTACCCTGGGCGGTGTGGATGGCGGTATCGGAGACATAGGCCACACCTGAGCCATAAGCGAATACGCCTGCACCGCCGGCTGCGCCGGTTATGATATTGCTGCCGGTGATATAGGCTGTGCCGCCTGTAACCAGCATCGCCGCGCCAACGCCGTAGAAGCTGGCACTGTCACCGCCTGCGCTGTCGGCAGATGTACGGGTGATAGCGGCGTTCGTCAGCTTTACCATGCCTGAGAGCACATGGATTGCGTTTTCTTCCGTGCCGGTGGATAAATAGGTACCCCCATCCAGCAGTTGATCCTCCGTATAGGTTTTGGCTGCGCTGTAGCTTTCAGGCTGGCTGCTTTGACCACCAGGTCCGCCGCCAGGTGGCATACCGGCGGGTGCGTTTCCATCCGGCTTTGCGGGCGGGTTGCCGGGAGGGGCTGCCTGCGGCGATTCCGCCAGCACCCCTGCAGCATGAAACATGAATACCGCTGTCAGCAGGAAAGCAAAAAACTGTTTTGCTATGTGTTTCATAAAGCAATGCCTCCTTCATCTCGTCAAGAGACATGTTATCATCCTTTTCTGATGATTCGGTGATGTGATCGTGAATAGTGGCAGGATGTATGGCATGGTTTGAAATTGAATAACAAAAGCGCGGAATAGAACCGCGCTTTTCTCATCTTTTGATATGAAGTTTTAAAGATGGGTGCGGGAAGAGGACATTATATAAATACTCTCTTCCCGCCATAAAACCCACCGCTTATCCCCTCCGCGCAGGGGCCATATGAATGGCCATACCCTCTACACTGTCCAGCGCCTCGGTAACGCTTTCAGCAAAGGTGGGGTGCGGCCGGATGGCTTTTAACAACTGCTCCCTGGTCAGCCCGTTGGCAATAGCCACCGTCATTTCATTGATCATATCCGTAGCCCGTTCACACACGATCTGAGCGCCCAGCAGCACATCCGTAGCTTCATTAAGCACAAGCTTTATAAAGCCTCGCTCGCCGCCGGCGATCATGGTACGGCAGTTGGCCGACAGAATGTACTTGCCCGTGCAGACGGGTATACCCTTTGCCTTGGCCTCGTCCGCCGTCAGGCCCACACAGGCGATTTCCGGCCTGGTATACACGCAGGAGGGAACCAGGTCTTCCCGAGCAGCCGGAGTATACCCCGCTGCCCGCTCCACACATGCAATGCCCTGGGCGGAAGCGGCATGGGCCAATTGAATGGATCCTGCCACATCCCCGATGGCGAAAACACCGGGTACGCTTGTTTGATGGTTTTCATCCGTCACAAGGCGGCCCCGGTCCGTTTCCATAGAAAAGCCTTCTGCAAACAGCCCCTGGGTGTTGGCCCGGCGGCCAATGGCCACAAGAACCGTATCCCCCGATACCACACCCTGCTTGCCGCCGGCTTCGTACGAAACGGCCAGGGAGCCGTCCTCATTCTTTTGAATCTCCGATACCCGCGCGTAGGTTATAACAGAAGCGCCATGCTTTTTCAGAATCATGCCAAGGTTCTGTGAAACTTCCCGGTCCATTTGGGGAAGCAGCCTGTCCAGCGCTTCGATGATGGTAATCTCATAGCCCAATGCCCGGAACATGGACGCGAACTCCACCCCGATCACACCGCCTCCAATGATGACAAGCCGGCTGCCCGCCGGCGGAGCGGAAAGCAAACCATCGCTTGTCACAACGCCGGGAAGATCAAGGCCGGGAATATTGGGCATAACCGGCATGGAACCCGTAGCGATCAGGATGTGCTCCGACGTGAGCACCTTATCTTCCACTACAACGGTATGGCTGTCCCGGATCTTGCCTTCGCCTTTTATCAGCGTAATGCCGTTCTGGGAGATCAGACGCCCGATGCCCTCCCGCAGAGTGGAAACAAGTTCGTCCTTACGGGCGTACATTTTGTCAAAATCAAGTGTCACCTGCTCCGCCTGGATGCCCCAGCCGGATATCAGGTCCAACTCCTCAAATCCTATGGCGGCATGGAGCAGCGCCTTGGTGGGCACGCAGCCGCGGTTCAAGCACGTTCCGCCCACCTCGCCCTTTTCCACCAGCGCCACCTTAAGTTTTAGCTGCGCCGCCCGGATGGCCGCTTCGTAGCCCCCCGGCCCAGCGCCTAGGATGATCCAGTCAAAATCCATGGTTATCTCCTATCAGAAATTCTGGGCTGTCAGAAAGGTTTGCAGGTCGCGGCAGATTTCCTCCGATTGCTCCTTGATGGGTGCAATGGCTTCCTTAAGCGCCGGTCCGTTCAGCAGGCATCCTGCAAGCAAAGCGGGAAGTCCACGGATCAAGCCCTCGTCCAGCGCGTCGGAATAGGCTGCGCACTCTTTGACACGGCCCGCTTCCACCGAAAATTGAAGCTGGATGCCGCCCCAGGCAAAACGCGCCTCCCCTTCCCAGGTAAACGGGATAGGTCGGCCATAGAGCCAGTCCCAGGCGGAAAACTTCGCCTTTCCGGCTGCTATTTTTTCCATGTCAATGCGGGCAGCAGGCAGCTCCTTTGGCATGAAACCGTAAACCTTGCCTAAAGCTTCGATCAGCGCATCCCGCAAGGCAGGAATGGTAAGATCAGGGCATAATTCCTTCAGGTTCACCACCCGCGCACGGACGGAGGATACGCCCTTGGATTCCAGTTTTTGTTGAGGCACGTTCAAATACCGGGCCATGTTCTCCATATCCACATGCACAAGCAGCGTGCCATGGTGATAGGCGTTTTTACCGCTTTTATAGAACGCGTTGCCGGAGAATTTGCGCCCATCCACCGTGATGTCGTTGCGGCCGGTGCGCTCCGCCGGAATGCCGAAGGAACGCACCGCCTGCAAGATGACTTCCGTCTGCCGGGCCACATCATAGTCAGCCTGGCTTACGAGAAATGTGAAATTCAAATTACCCAGGTCGTGGTAAACCGCACCGCCGCCGGATAACCTGCGCACCAAATGGCCGCCGTCTTTTTCAAGCTCCGGCACGCGCACTTCCTTCCAGGCGTTCTGGTTGCGTCCGATCACCACCGTATGCCGGTTCTGCCATAGGTACAGGATCACTTCTCCCGGCTGTACGGTTTCCAGCAGGTGTTCCTCCAAAGCCAAATTTTCATAGGGAACCGTACATTCGGTCACCACATAGCAGCACCGGCTTATCATGGTGTCACTCCTTGTCGAAGATATGCTTAAGCTTTGGGTTGCGGGCAGCCGCCACCTCGTCGGGCCTGCCGATGGGGGTAGTCATGGGGCATAGATGCAGGCTCTCCGGATCTTCCTTGGCCTTCAGCGCGATTTCCTTCAAGGCGGCGATGCCTTCCTCCAACGTTTCCCGGCTTTCCGTTTCGGTTGGCTCAATCATCAGCGCCTCATGCACGATAAGGGGAAAGTACATGGTTGGGGGATGCATGCCCTTATCCAATAGTGCCTTGGCCACATCCAGCGCAGATACGCCAGTATCCCTCTTGAGCCCTTCCAGGGTGAGCACGAATTCATGCATGCAGGTGTGGTCATAAGCCAAATCATAGGTGTCCTTCAGCCGGTTCATCATATAATTGGCGTTCAGGACCGCGTTTTCCGAAGCATCCTTGATGCCTTCCCGGCCCAGGGTGAGAATGTAGGTCAGCGCCCGGACCACTACCAGGAAGTTGCCGTAAAAAGCCTTCACCTGGCCGATGCTTTGAGGACCGGGGTTCTCCCCCAGCGCAGAAGCCGGCAGGAATGGCTTCAAAAACGCCTTGCAGCCAACCGGGCCGGAGCCGGGACCGCCGCCGCCGTGGGGCGTGGAGAAGGTTTTGTGAAGGTTTAAATGCACCACGTCAAAGCCCATGTCTCCGGGCCGCACCATGCCCATGATGGCGTTCAGGTTCGCCCCGTCGTAATAGGTAAGCCCGCCCGCCTCGTGGACGATGCGTGTGATCTCCAGTATGTTTTTGTCAAACAGGCCCAGGGTATTGGGGTTGGTAAGCATGAGCCCGGCGGTATCCTCGCCCACCGCAGCCCGCAGCGCATCCAAATCCACGCAGCCGTCCGGACCGGAGGGTATGCTCACCACCGTATAGCCCGCCATGGCGCCCGTGGCCGGGTTGGTGCCGTGGGCGGAATCGGGCACGATGATCTTTACGCGCTTTCCATCGCCTCTTGATTGATGGTAGGCCTTGATGAGCAGCACGCCCGTAAACTCCCCGTGGGCGCCGGCGGCGGGCTGGAAAGTCATACTGTCCATACCGGTGATCTCGCACAGGTGCTTTTCGGCGGTGTTAAGCACTTCAAGACAGCCCTGCACCGTTTCCTTGGGCTGCAGGGGGTGAATGTTTGCAAACCCCGGCAGCGCTGCAATCTCATCATTGATGCGGGGATTATACTTCATGGTGCAGGAACCCAAGGGATAAAAGCCGCTGTTCACACCGTGGGCGCGGCGGGCCAGTTTCGTATAATGACGGCTGATATCCGTTTCCGCCATCTCCGGCAGGCGCGGAGCATTATCCCTATGCTTATCCTCCGGCAGCGAAACTTCCGGCACGTCGCACTTGGGCAAAAGGCTTACATGATGGCCGGGGCGGCTTACTTCAAAGATCAGGTTCATTTTCCGCACACCTCCCGGACAGTTTGAATCACGATGTCAAGTTGTTCCCGGCTGACCTGCTCGGTGGCGCACCACAATAGCTGATCGTCACCAATCGGCAGTCCGCCCAGGATATCTTTCAATTCCAGCGCTTTCAGAATAGCATCCCGTTTTCCGCCGCAGGCGGTTACGAATTCATGAAAGAAAGGCGCGCTGCCCACGCGGCGGATGCCGGGAATCTTCGCAAGGCCCGCCTCAAGATAGTGGGCCTTGCTCATGGACTGCACAGCCGCTTCCTTGAGACCTTCCGGGCCCATGGCAGACAGGTACACCGCGGCGGTCAAAGCGCAAAGCGCCTGGTTGGAACACACGTTGGAGCTGGCCTTTTCCCTTCTGATGTGCTGCTCCCTCGCCTGCAGCGTAAGCACAAAGGCCCGGTTGCCGTTATGATCCGTAGTTTCCCCCACGATGCGGCCCGGCAGCTTGCGCATCATGGCCGTAGTGGCCGCCATAAAACCCAGGTACGGTCCGCCAAAAGACAAAGGCATGCCCAGCGGCTGACCCTCGCCCACGGCAATATCGGCTCCCGCTTCAAAGGGCGACTGCATCAGAGCCAAAGCAATGGGATTCACACCCATGATGTACTTGCCGCCGGCAGCGTGCACCTTTTCGCCCAGGAGTTTTGCATCCTCCAGTGCGCCATAAAAGTTGGGCTGCTGAACAAACAAGCAGGCGGTATCCTCGCCAAGCATATCTTCCAGCGCCTCTATATCCGTAACGCCGTTCTTTTCAGGAACGATGCGCATGGACGCGTTGGCTGCGTCGCAATACGTCTTGATGGTGGCAATGGTGTCGGGATGGGCGGCAGCGGAGACTAGCGCCGTCACCCGCTTGCGCTCCCGGCACATGGCTACTGCTTCCGCCGCGGCCTCGGCGCCGTCGTACATGGAGGCATTGCTCACATCCAGGCCGGTGAGTTCACAGATCATGGTCTGGTATTCAAATATGGACTGCAATATGCCCTGGCTGATTTCTGCCTGGTAGGGCGTATAGGCGGTGACGAACTCCTCTTTGGAGGTGATGTACTTCACAATAGAGGGGATATAATGGTTGTACGCTCCCGCGCCCCGTAGGATCACGGAATAGGTCTTGTTCTTCCGGGAGATTTCCGTCATCTCCCTGCGCACCTCAAATTCCGTCTTGCCCTCGGGCAGGTCCAAAGGCGATTGCAATAGCACCTGCCGGGGCACATCGGAAAAAAGCTCC
This sequence comes from Bacillota bacterium, assembly GCA_023416585.1. Taxonomy (GTDB): domain Bacteria; phylum Bacillota; class Clostridia; order Christensenellales; family Aristaeellaceae; genus JAEWAH01. The sequence continues at coordinate 24,628 of JAEZHM010000060.1, read as the reverse complement.
GACGCGCTTTTAAGGCCCAGGGAAGAGAGCATTTCCTGCCGCTCCTCCCTGGTGGTGGGAATATAGCTGCCCATGCTTACTCCTCCTTGGCCATGGCCGCATAGGTGTCAGCATCCATGAGCTCCACTGTGGACGTAACATCCTTCACCCGGATGAACCAAGCCTCATAGGGCGCCTGGTTGATATTTTGCGGGCTGTCCAGCAGCACCTCGTTGATTTCCGTCACTTCGCCGGTAACGGGGCTGAACACATCGCTGACAGCCTTCACCGATTCCACATCACCAAAGGTTTCCCCTGCGGCAACGCTATCGCCAGGTTGAGGCAGGTTCACAAACACCAGGTCGCCCAACGCCTCCTGGGCATAATCCGTCAGGCCGATCTCCACCGTTCCGTCAGCCAAATTGCGCACCCATTCGTGGGACTTGGTATACCGAAGCTCTTTTGGGGTGTTCATGATGATAGCCTCCTTTTATTTAGCCTTTTTGTAGAAGGGCAGGGGAACGACCTTGGCCGCAACGCGCCGGCCGCGGACATCCACCTCCACCTGTGTACCCAGTTCCGAGATTTCCTTATCTGTAAGCGCCATGGCCACCGCCTGGTTAAGATATGGGCAAAAGGTGCCGGAGGTGGTAGTGCCCACCTGTTTATCCCCTTCAAACACCGCGCAGTGTTCCCTGGCGATACCCCGGCCCGTCATTTGCAGGCCCACCCTTGCGATTTTCGGTTCGCCCTTGTCAGCAAGCGCCGCCTTGCCGATGAAGTCAGGCTTATTCATCTTCACAAAGATTCCAAGACCCGTCTCCAACGGCGTGATGTCATCGTTCATTTCATGGCCATATAGGGGCATGGCTGCCTCCAGCCTCAGCGTATCCCTGGCGCCCAGGCCGCAGGGGACAAGGCCCAGGTCCTTCCCCGTATCCAGCAGAAGCTGCCAAAGCCTTACCGCATCCTCATTTTTACAGTACAGCTCGAATCCGCTCTCCCCTGTATAGCCTGTGCGGGATACGATACAGGAAATACCGCCCACCATTCCTTTTTCCACAAAATAATAGTATTTCTTCGGTATGTCCTCTTCCTTGGCCAACCGGGCCAGGATCTCGCCGGCGCGCGGTCCCTGCAGAGCCACCTGAGCCATATCGTCAGACACATCCTCCATGTGCACATCCCCGAAAAGATGCTGCCTCATCCAGGCCACATCCTTTTCCCTGTTGGAGGCGTTCACCACAAGCATATACCGGCCTTCGCCCATGCGGTATACGATCAGGTCGTCTACCACGCCGCCGTGCTCGTTGCACATGGGGCTGTATCGCACTTGCCCGTCCAACATATTGCCCATGTCGTTGGTGACCAGGTTTTGAATGTTGGCAAGCACATCCGGCCCTGTGAACATGACCTCGCCCATGTGGGATACGTCAAACAGCCCGCAGGCCGTGCGCACCGCCATGTGCTCCGCAATCACCCCGTCGGGATATTGTACCGGCAGAATGTACCCGGCAAAGGGCACCATTTTGCCGCCCAGCGCCACATGGCTGTCATACAGAGGCGTTTTCCTGTCCATGATCGTTCCTCCCATAACCATTCATAGCAAAAAAGGCGAACAGGCCGCATGTGCAGCCTATCCGCCTCTGTTGTTGAACCTGAAAGATTCCTCCCCGCCTGTGCCGCGAAGGAGTTGCTTCTTCGGTGCACCTTGCTTTCCAGAGTTTCGTCCCGGCTTAGTCTTTTTGCCTGAGAGTTTGTTGCGTCTTCCCCTTCGGCGCCGCCAAAAAGGCAGTCTCTCCTAAACCGTTCACCCGAAATATGCAATTTTCAATCCGCTGAAAGTGTACAATGCCTGCCCTTTTTTGTCAATCTATTTTGGATGATGAAGTCCTTGAGAATCCCAAGACTTCAAAACCTTACCATGGCTCTTTTAGCCTCAATCGGCACTGTGCGGTGATGCAACATAAGGGCGATATAATTGGACTTCTCATGCACAGCCAGGTCCCGGCAGATAATCCAATAAGCACATAGCGATGTAGGGGCGATTATCCACTCAATCCGGAATTACGCCTTGTTTTTCTCCTGTACCGGCATACCGCAGGGAGCGGTTTTCTCCTGCAGGCTTGGCAATTCCGACTTGACGGAAGCATACAGCCGGTATCCGCCCGCCAGGTTGTAGGAGTCGAACCCGTTCTGAGTAAGGATCCGGCAGGCAATATAGCTGCGCAGGCCGCTGTGGCAATGAACATAAACAGGTTTTGTTTTATCAAGCTCCGAAATCCTTTCCCGCAGCTCATCCACAGGGATATGTACCGTGCCTTCGATCTTGCCCCGCCGCCGCTCAGAAGACGTACGCACATCCAGCAACGTCACACTGCCGTCCTTTGGGAGGCAATCCACATCATGCCAGTGGAACTGCTTCACCTTTCCGGCAAGAAGGTTTTCCGCCATAAAGCCTGTCATGTTCACCGGGTCCTTAGCGGAAGAGAAGGGCGGCGCGTAGCACAACTCCAGTTCCGCAAGGTCGTACACTGTCATACCAGCCCGAATGGCGGTATTGATCACATCGCACCGCTTGTCAACACTTTCAAAACCCACAATTTGAGCGCCAAGCACCTTCCCATCCGCCGGGCTGAACAGCAGCTTGATGGTCTGGTTGGTGGCGCCGGGGTAATAGCTGGCATGGGAATAGCCGAATGCGTACACCTTGTCATAGGCAATATTTGACGCCTTCAGGGCCGTTTCGCTCAACCCCGTGGCCGCCACTGTCATATCGAACAGCTTCAGCACCAGCGCACCCTGGCTGCCCTTGAACGTACTTGGTATGCCGCAGATATTGTCCGCCGCAATTCTCCCCTGCTTGTTGGCAGGCCCCGCCAGGGGCAGGAAAGCCGGCTGGCCGGATATGAAGTTTCTGACCTGTACCGCATCGCCCACCGCGTAAATATTTGGGTCGGAGGTGCGCATGTGCTCATCTGTCAAAATAGCACCCTTGGGGCTTAACGCTAGCCCCGCCGCCTTTGCCAGGCTGCTTTCAGGCCGCACGCCCACGGACAAAAGCACCATGTCGGCCGGCAGGGTCTCGTCCCCCGCCTGAACCATTAAATGATCATCCTCCGGCACAATGGCCTTTACGCCCGTGTTCAATAAAAGGCGGATGCCCTTTTTCCGCACGTAGCTGTGAACATCGGCAGCCATATCAAAATCGATAGGAGCTATCACATGGTCCATAAGCTCCACAACGGTGACATGAAGCCCGGCCTCATGCAGGTTTTCCGCCATTTCCATGCCGATGGCGCCGCCGCCTACCACCAACGCCTTTTCAGGACGTTTTTCCTCAATGAATTCCCGGATTTTAAGCGTATCCGGGATGGTGCGCAGCGTAAACACCCTTGAGTCCTTCGCGCCGGGAATAGGCGGAACAACCGGTTCCGCGCCGGGGGAAAGGACCAATGCGTCATACGATTCCTGATAAGAAGAACCATCAACAAGGTTCTTCACCGTGACCGTTTTTCCGGCGGGATCGATGGCCACAGCTTCCGATAGAACGCGAACATCCACCCGGAACCTTTGAAAAAAGCTTTCCGGTGTTTGAAGCGTCAGTTCTTCCTTATCTGTAATCGCTCCGCCCACATAATAGGGCAGGCCACAGTTGGCGTAGGAAATATATGCGCCCCGCTCAAGCAATACGATGTCGGCCTGCTCATCAAGCCTTCTTAAACGTGCGGCGGCGCTGGCTCCGCCCGCCACGCCGCCGATAATGACAATTTTCATGTAATTGTCCACTCACCTTTCCAGGGGTCCATCGTAGCCGGATATGCCGCCGATGTTCACTACCTCCGTATACCCGAGCCGCCCAAAGCCCCGGCAGGCCGCCTGGCTCCTTGCACCGCTCAGGCAATAAACGTACAAAAGCGTACCCTTGTCGGGAACCATCTCCTGGATTATTTGCTCCCATTGGTCCAGCGGTACGGAAATACTTCCGGGAAGATGGCCCTGCCGGTACTCAGCCGGCGTCCTCACATCCACAAGGCGGACGTCCAGGTTTCCTTTGGCCTTCTCTACAGCGGCCCTCATGGGCATGGCCTTACTGCGCTCAAACAAGCCCAACATATTACGCCTCCAGCAGCTTCAAGATATCCTGCTTGGAGCGGACACCCACCATGGACCCGGCCAGCCTGCCGTTCTTGAACACCGCAAGCGTGGGGATACTCATTACGCCAAATCGGGAAGCCAGCTCCGGCTGCTCATCCACGTTGATCTTTCCCACAACGGCCTTTTCACCCATTTCTTCCGCGATGCCTTCCACCACAGGGGCAACCATCCGGCAGGGGCCGCACCAGGGAGCCCAGAAGTCTACCAGTACAGGAACCTGGGAAGCCAGAACGTCATTGAAGTTTTCCTTTGTAACCTTTATCGCAGCCATTGTATATTTCCTCCTTTGTCCCTTCGGACAACTTGATAGTCATACTATACCCGCATTTGCACCTTTCGAAAGTGATAAAATCACAAAACGCGGCTATTTTGAAGAAAAATAATGGATTTCTCTTCCGTAAGCGGCTTACTTTTCCAATATAGAGTTTAAAACTTTGTTCCCTTCCCCAGTTATGGCCACGCTTCCCAGCTCCAGCACCGGGGTATCCAATACAAATTCCGGCTTTTGCGCCGCTTCCCTCACCGTTTCCACAAAGTAGGCGTAGAGGCTGGACTGCTCGTATTCCCGGTACGCGTATCCGGTGAGCCGTATATCGTAATCCAGGGTAATCAGATCAAGATCTTCAAGAGATGCAAACAGCTCGCCGTTTGCTTTTACCGTGTCTATATCCTCCGCAGCATCGGCAATGTATACCGGTTCCATCGCCACAGCGTAAGCATTCTTTTCCCGGCTGGAACGCAAAGCAAAACGGGCGATGGGCAAGTATCCCCTCTGATGTATGGCCAGCAGCACATCGGCCTGTGCCTCAGTGATGCTTCCTTCTAAAGGCGTAAGGTGCGCGTGATGATGGCCGCAGCCGCAGCCTTCCTCGTGGGTATGTTCGTGACCACAATCACAGCTCTCGCCGCTTAAGTGGTGATGGCCGCAGCCGCAGCCTTCCTCGTGATCATGGTGATGGCCGCAGCCGCAGTTTTTAGGATGTTCGTGGTGCAAAGTATTTCCGCCTTTCATAGTATATTGCAAAAAACAGCTTGATGTCACGCTGTGCTGGCCTATTTTCCAAGCGGGCAGCGCATAAGAGGTATATACCGCAATTGTTCCTCCACCCGGCAGCTTTCAAACAGTGTGATTTCTTTCACCTGCTGGATCGCCGGCGCCACGGAAATCAGAGAAAGTGACTTGGGATCAAGTCTTGCTTGCCTTGCCAGGGTGATATGCGAATGGAATTCGCCCTCCTCCAGCCTGAACCCCGCATTCACAAGATTCTTCCGCAAGCATAGCGCCAATTGTTCCAAAGTCTTGGACTTTTCAAGACCGCAAAAGAGTACGGCATCCTGCGGCCTCCGAAAAAAGGAAAGCCTATCCAGTGTTATGGAAAAAAGGTCGAATTGCTCCGCCGCTTCCTTCATGGCCTTTTCGATGAGCAAAACAGCAGCAGCATCCGCCTGGCCGATGAACTGCAATGTGCAATGGTAGTTTTCCCGTGCCGAGAACCTGCCGGGGAACAGCTTTTGTGCTTTAAGCGCGGCAGCCCAAAGCGAATCTTTCATATTCTCGTCAAGGCCAATACCAACAAACACCCGCATGATGCTTTTCCTCCCATCAACTCCAGCATAGGCATATTTTGCCCGTCTGTCAATGCGCCACCGCAAGATTTTATTGACAGAAGGCTTTTACGGGTGTATCAATGTATCAGACAAATCGAACGCCGGGGAGGAAAGCCGAATGGAGCGTTTTGCATGGAAAGCCGTTGTGCTGCCGGGGATGCTGGAGGAATACAAGCGCCGCCACGATGAGATTTGGCCTGAGATGACTGAGCTTCTAAACGAGGCAGGCATTCACAACTATACGATCTGGAATGTGGGCGATGAGCTGTTCGGCTATTATGAATGCGAAAGCATCGAAAGGGCCAACCGGGTGCAGACCCAAAGCGAAGTGGTTAAGCGGTGGAACGAATCCATGAAGCCTCTTATGCGTATGGTGGCCGACGGCCGGGAGGGCGAAGGCGGCATGGTGCAGGTATTCTACCATCCATAGCTGAAAGAAGCGCCTGCTATTTGGGCAGACGCTTGCAACTTTATTAAAAGCATTTTACTCCTTGTCATCTTCCCCAAACAACTCTTCAACGATCTCCCTTGCATCGGAGAGTAGTGCAAACGGAACATAATACCGGAACCGTTCCAGCGCGAAGCCCGTCTTCATTGCCAATCCCGCCCCCATTACAGGCCTGTCGGCATATGGGATACTTTTTTGTTTCAAGACATCCGCCAGCATTCCGCCCCAAATCATTCCCTTCTCCACGAGAAAACAGAAATCACCGTCCTCAGGCGGTTTAAGCTCCCTTCTCCCGCAATGAGGGCATGTATCTTCCTGAGACAACATCATGCATTGGTCACAATAATACATAAGCGATCCCCCTTCTGTCCCATCGGTTTAGTTGTTGACAAGAAAACTTATGTTCAAATCTCAATTTGCTGCTCCATTAGGTACAATTTTACAGCGGAACAAGAAAAAAAGCAAACCGGAATAAAGCCTGACGCGAACCATTCGCGCCAGGCATCCATTCCCGATGAAGTTTTTCTCTAGCGCCTTTTTACAGCCACTTTTGCAGTTCTTCTTCCGTAGCCAACACCCGGTGGGTGCCCCCCACATTGTGAAGCGTCCCCTTCAGGTAGTCGATCCCGCTGGAGGCATAATCGTAATGCAGCGACGTACGGCGTTTTTCCGCCTTGGGGTTGGGGTGTGGGATGGCCGACAGAAGCGACTTGGTGTAAGGATGCACGGGGTTTGCAAAAATTTCCTCCGTCGTTCCCATTTCCACCATGTGCCCCAGATGAAGCACGCCGATGCGGTTGGAAATATACTTGACCATGGACAAGTCATGGGCAATGAACATAAAGGCCGTCTTTGTCTCCTGCTGTATGCTCTTCATCAGGTTGACCACCTGGGCCTGGATGGACACATCCAGCGCGCTGATGGGCTCATCGGCAATGATCAGGTCCGGGTTCATGATCAGCGCCCTTGCAATGCCGATGCGCTGCCGCTGCCCGCCGGAAAACTGATGGGGATACCGGCTGGCATGCTCCTGGCTCAGGCCCACCTTATGGAGCATTTCGTAAACCCTTTCCTCCCGCTCTTTGCGTCCATCGCACAAATGGTGGATGTCCATGCCCTGAGCAATGATGTCCAGTACCTTTTTGCGGGGATTGAGGCATGCCATAGGGTCCTGAAAGATCATCTGCATCTTGGTATGCAGATAGGACTCATCCTGCTTGGACAGTTTGCTGGAAATATCGCGGCCGCTGAATGTAATCCTTCCATCCGTAGGATCGTACAGCCTGATGACCGTACGGCCAATGGTACTTTTCCCGCTTCCCGATTCGCCCACCAGGCCGTAAATCTCTCCAGGATAAATGTCAAAGGATACGTCATCCACCGCCTTGACGGTAAACCGGCGGTTGATGCGGAAATACTGCTTCAGGCCATTTACCGATAGCAGAGGCTTTCTCTCTTCCATTTATTCCGCCTCCTTTAACAGCCTGCGCATCCTGTCCCGCAGCTCTTTGGGCATTTCGACCTTTGGCGCATTTTCGTGCAAAAGCCAGGTGGCGGCATAATGGGTATCGGTGATTTTGAACATAGGCGGTTCCTGGCGGTAGTCTATGTTCAGGGCATATACATTCCGGGGCGCGTAAGCATCGCCCGCCACATGGTGCAGCAGGTTCGGCGGATTGCCGGGGATGGTGTACAGCCTTTCGTCCCTGGTATCCAGATCGGGCATGGAGGAAAGAAGGCCCCATGTGTAAGGATGCCTGGGATCGTAGAAGATATCTTCCACCGTTCCCTTTTCCACGATCTTGCCTGCATACATCACCGCCACGTCATCGGCTACCTTGGCGACTACGCCCAGGTCGTGGGTGATGTAGATCACCGAAATGCCAAGCTTCTGTTGAAGGCCTGCAATCAGTTCCAGAATTTTTGCCTGTATGGTCACATCCAGCGCTGTTGTCGGCTCGTCGCAGATCAGAATCTCAGGCTCACAGCTGAGGGCGATGGCGATCACCACCCGCTGGCGCATTCCGCCGGACAACTGATGGGGATAGTTCTTCATCCTCTTCTCGGCTTCAGGTATGTTCACCAGGTTGAGAAGGTTGACAGCTTTCTTCCACGCCTCTGCCTTGGATATCTTGTAGTGGTAACGCATGCCCTCCATAATCTGGGCGCCCACTGTCATGGTAGGGTTCAGGGAAGTCATGGGGTCCTGAAATACCATGGCGATCTTTGTACCGTTGATCTCCCGGCGGATCTGCTTGGGAGGCATCTTGATCAGGTCTTGGGTGACGGGCTTTCCGTCTTTTTGATAGGTATACGCGATGGTACCGGAATTGATCTTGCCGTTGGAGGACAAGATGCCCATAATGGCCTTGACTGTCACGGATTTTCCGCTGCCCGATTCGCCCACGATGGCAAGGGTCTTGCCCTTTTTCAGGTCCAGGTTCACGCCGCGTATGGCGTTTACCGTGCCGGCGGAAGTGGTGAAGGAAACAGAAAAATCACGGATGGACAGTATGTTCTCTAGTTCCATGCTCCGCCTCCTCACATTTCCTTCATTTTCGGATCAAAGGCATCCCGCAGGCCATCCGCCAGCAGGTTGAAGGACAGCATGATGATGCCCAGCACCAGCACAGGGAAAATGATCATGTACGGATGGGTGGTAAAAGACTTGAACGCTTCGCTGATCAGCGACCCCAGGGAGGCCAGGGGCTGGGGCACGCCCAAGCCTACGAAGGCCAGAAACGCCTCAGTGAAAATGGCGTTGGGGATGGAGAACATGGACATGATGATCAGCTGGCCGAACACGTTTGGCAAAACTTCCCTGAAAATGATATAGAAATTCTTGGCCCCAAGCGTTTTGGAAGCCAGTACGAATTCCTGCTCCTTAAGCTTTAATACCTGGGCCCTTGCGATACGGCTCATGCCGATCCACCCGGTAATGATCAGGGAAAAGGTGATGGTAGCCAAGCCTGGCTTTAAGACCAGGATCAAAAGCGTCACAATGACCAGGGTGGGGATCCCGTTCAAGATCTCCACGAACCGCTGCATGGCGGCGTCGACCTTCCCGCCGAAATAGCCGGAGATCAGGCCGTAGCTTAGGCCAAAGATCATATCCACCAGCACGGCAACCAACGCGATATACAAGGAGATGCGCGTTCCCGCCCATGTGCGTGTAAACAGGTCCCGGCCCAATGTATCGGTGCCGAACCAGTAATAGATGTTCTCCAGCCCGGTGGTCTTTTCAGGGTTCACATACTTGTTGACCGTTTTTACGCCGGTAGAGGTCCTAAGCTCTTCCGAACCGTTCATGATGCCCAAGTTCTCCAGCCCCGGCACCCTGGGCGCCAGGTTTTGATGCTTGATGATCTGAGCATCGTACGTGTGGCCGCTTACCATGGGCCCGGCGATGGCGAACAGCGTGATCAGCACAATGAAAACCAGCCCCATGACCGCACCTTTGTTTTTGCGGAAACGGGCAAATATATCCTTCCAATAAGGCTGGCTGGCATAGGTTTCATCCACGAAATCATCATGGGTATTGCCATGCAGCAAAAAGTCATCCTCTTTGAATACGGGCTTGTCAGGCATGTTTGGCCTCCTTTGCCAGGCGGATACGGGGGTCGATCACGCCGTAAAGAATGTCCACCACAAGCATGATGAATATGTACAGGGCGCTGTATATAAACGCAAGAGAGACAATTACGTTGTAATCGTTGGATTGTATGGCAGTCACAAGCAAGCTTCCGATGCCGGGGATGGAGAATATTTTTTCCACCACCAGCGATCCTGTCATTAGCCCTACCACCAGTGGCGCCAGCACGGTGATGATAGGGATCAATGCGTTGCGCAGCGCATGGCGGAAGATCAGCCGGAAGCCGGAAATGCCCTTGGACTGGGCCAGTAGCATGTAATCAGAGCCCAGCACCTCCAGCATTTCGGTGCGTGTAAACCTGGCCACGGTGGCAACTGTAAACATGCTCAGGGAAATGGTAGGCAGTACAGAGGAACGAAGGGCGTTGTCCATCTCATATAAAAGCGGGAACCACCTAAGCTGGTATCCCAGGGTATAGCTCAGCCCCAGCGCGAACACATAGGAAGGCAGGCTGACCCCCAGCACGGAAATCACCGTGGTCAGCGTATCCCAAATGGTATTGTGCTTAAGGGCCGCTATAATGCCAAGAATAAGACCTATCAAAGTGCCCAGCAGCACCGCCTGGCCGCCGATCCGAAGCGATACGGGCAGCCGGGTAGACAAAAGCTGTGTAATAGGCGTGTTTTTGGATATGGTATAGCTTACGCCAAAGTCACCGGTGACCATGTTTTTCACATATTTGAAAAAACGGATCATCACCGGTTGATCAAGGCCATATTTGGCTTTGATAATGGCCCGCTGCGCATCGTTCAGCTTTTCATCGTTGAAGGGTGAGCCCGGCATCAATTCCAGCATGAGAAACAAAATAAGCAGGATCGCCAGCAGGATCACCACCGACAGACCCAAGCGCTTAAGGACATATTTTTTCACCGGCATTCCCCCTACAAATGAATGACAGCGGCGCAGCAGGAAACCGTCTGCGCCGCTGCCAGTTTTTCCTTCAGGATATCACCCAAAGGTTATTTCTTAGTAACGTTCTTGTAGATGCGGTTGATGCCGACGGAGTGGAATTCAATGCCTTCCACGCCGGCCTTGATCATTTCAGCGTTACCCTTCTGGTAGATGGGCAGGATGACGGCTTCGTCCATCACGATCTTCTCGGCGCCCTTCAGTGCTTCCCAACGGGCGGCAACGTCCACAGCCAGTTTGCCCTTCTTGGCGGACTCGATGATGGCATCGTAATCCGGATTGCTCCAGAAGCCATAGTTGTTGGGGCTGCCGGTTGTCCACATATCCAGGTAGGTCATGGGATCGGCGTAGTCCGGGCCCCAGCGGGTCAGACCCAATTCAAAGTCGCCCTGCTGCAACCGTTCCACGCGGTTCTTTTTCGGCATGGTCAACAGCTCAATGCTGAGGCCTGGCAGGTTCGTCTGCACTTCAGCCTGAATGAACTGCGCCACGTTGATGGCAGACTCGGTGTCTTCCACGATCATGGAATATGCAAGTGTGCTGACGCCCAGCTCGGCCTTGGCCTCTTCCCAAAGTTTGGCAGCTTCTTCCTTGTTGGTGGCAAGATAGGGTCCGCCGGCAGTCTCGCGGAAGTCTTTGCCGTCGGGGCCGGTGGCCAGTAATGTGGGCACGGCAAAGTCAGCCACGATGGAACCGTCCTTCAGGATATTTTCCACAATGGCGGCCTTGTCAATGGACTCGACGATAGCCTTGCGAACCTTGGCATTCTCCAGACCCTTCACCTTCTGGTTGGGGGACACATACCACAAATAGCCTTGCATGATGTTGTGGAACTCGGGATCGTCCTGGAACAGTTCGACCTGCTCGCCGGAAAGGGTTGCCACATCCAGGTCGCCGTTCTCATAGGACAGCATGGCCTGCTGGGAATCCTTGATCACCTGGAAGGTAATTCCGCCCAGGGAGACCTTGCCGGCGTCCCAATAGGTGGGGTTCTTCACAAGCTTGATGGTGGTAGCGGCGGGCTCATAGGACTCAGCCATGAAGGGGCCGTTGGCCAGCAGCGTTTCGGGAGAGGTGGCATAGGTATCTCCGGCCGCGGTGAAGAAAGCCTCGTTCACCGGCAGGAAGGAGGGGAAGGACATCAAAGACTCAAAGAAAGCCACGGGAACATCCAGCTTGACTTCCAGCGTCTTGTCGTCGACGGCGGTCACGCCCAGGTCCGTCACAGGCTTTTCGCCCTTGGTGATGGCTGCGGCATTTGCAATGCCCGCCACATCGACGATGAAAGCATATTCGCTTGCGACCGCCGGATCCACCAGGCGCCTCCAGGCGAATACGAAGTCTTTGGCTGTCACGGGGGTGCCGTTGGACCATTTCGCATCCTTCAGTTTGAAGGTGTAGGTCAGGCCATCGGCGCTCTTGTCGCAGGATTCGGCAATCGCCAGAATGGGGCTGCCGGCGGCATCAATGGAATACAGGCCTTCGGTGATGGCGGCCTGCACTTCAAAGGAAGTGCCGTCTGTTGCAATTTGAGGATCCATGGATGCAACTTCCACATCCAGGTGTACATTCAGGATGGGGCCTGCAGCTTCGCCCAAGGATACGGTGGGCACGCCCAGGAGCATCGCGGCGGCCAGCAGGAGAACCAGCAGTTTCTTGCCAAGCTTCATATGGTCTGCCTCCTCGAATATTTCATCTCTCTCCATTTCATATTGCGGACACCGGCACTTGCCCGGGCAGGGACAGGCCGTTTCCCTTATAGAGAAATATGATATTTAAGTATACGATACTTCATGAAAAAGTCAATAATTGTTCTTTGTGAAATACATAGAAAAAACAGCGCCAAAAGCCTTGCTTTTCTTCATTTGGCGCATTGTTTGTAGTACAATTAATTATTTATGCCTATGCATAATAAGGCAACTTTATTCACCTCTTACGCATGTTTAATCCTTGGTCGAAATCTGCCGGCACATGAATATAAACATGGCTGCGTCTTTCGCAAATGCAGGATCACCTTTTCAAAAATGCATACACATGCTTTTCAGCATGGATGCATCCGGATCAGGTTGTCCCCTTCATGACCTCCTTATAAAGGTTTTGGCCATAGGCGGTTTTAAAAGGAGGGCCTTCCAGCATGCAATAGGTATTATTTCCCTCGCCGCTTCGTTGGGCCAGAAGGAATAGCGTATTCTCAGCTTTCTGTTCATATACGTCCATCGCATAGCCGTACAGATGGGTCACAAACAGCACGATGACACCGGCTTCCATAAGCGCCGGCACAATCTCATGTGCAAGGAGTTTTGCGTCGCCTGGTGTGGTCGTCTGGAAGGTTTCGTTCATCAGGAGAAGCGCGCCCGGTTTCAACGCATCCACAAGTTTGCTCAGCTTGTTAAGTTCCACCTCCAACAAGCCCATCCGCATGCCATCATCCTCCCCGTTGGGAAAGTGGGTGAATATGCCTGTGAAGACGGGGCAAGCGTATTGCCTTGCCGTAACGAACAGGCCGCATTGAGCCATCAGCTGGGCAAGGCCAACACTTCGCAGAAATGTGGTCTTCCCGCCCTGGTTGGGCCCGGTGATCAGGGCCAGGCGCCTTTTCGAGAAGCAAATATCGTTGCCTACCGGTACGTTCCCATCTTTTAAAGCAAGCCCAGCATCCACCAGCAAGGCTGATTCATAATGCTGCCCGTTATCGCTTAATTCCGGATAGCAAACAGGTACCTTAAGCTCTGTAAGCTTCCGGTGAAGCCTTACACAGCCCACAAAGAATTTCAATTGAAAATCCAGCTTGTTAAAAAAGCTCTGTACAGCCCTGTTGAACCCGGTAATGATTGTAAGTAAAGGAGCCAGCGCCTTTTCTGTGATCTCCTGGGCGTTTTGAATCAGCGTGATGCTGTTAAGGGGAATCGCAACGCTGCGGAAGGATATGGACAGGCGGGTCCTTTTCTCCTGTGACACATATCTATCCAGCACAATATCCGCTTGCTTGAGCCCTTCTCCGATATGTCCGCTGACCATGACGCTGCTTCCCTGTTTGAGCGCTGACAGTTCCTCTATCCGCGCTTGAATTCGGGAGATATATTCGCCGGAAAGTGTATCATTTACCTCACCGCATAAGCGGAGCAAACCTTCCGCCTGAAAGCTATGCTTATGCCTGCTTAATAGCGCATTCAAGCCTTTCAAACCTTCCACAAAGATTTGGGCAATCTCCGTTTCATTGACGGTCTTGTTGCCATTGGATATCACCTTGTCGTATTTGGGTTTTACATATTCTGCGTACTTGCGCGTGCGCGAAAGTAATTCCCTGACAACAGTGCATAGCGATTCAAAGGCTTCCCCATTCTTCACCGCGTCCCGCATGACCTCATTGCGAAGGCGTATGGATTGCGCCGTAATAAGCGGATTTGTAAGGACAGATGCGCACGCTTCATATACGGTCTTGTCGCCTTCAGACATTGTGCCAAGGAGAAGATCCAGCTTCAAATCCCGTATGAGATCCCTGGCATAAGGCGTTTGCTCCAAAATCTTGGACTCCATATACAAAAGATCAAAATCCATGTGCAATCCGCTCCTTGATTTGATGAAATGCAAGGTTGTGCTTTAAGGCGATTTCGCCGGCGTAAGCCCGGCCATCGGCTTCCGCACGTATGATCCTGTACAGGCGCTGCCCGCTTGCCTTTATCACCTGCGCCACCATACTCACAGCGTGCTGTATGCGCAGCCCCTCAATATGCGTTACGAATACAATGTGCGCGCCCGAATCCGTAAGTTCCCTGATCGTAAGATCCGCCATATCCAGCGCATCCTGTTGGGTGGCGGAGGAAAAAAGTTCATTGAGGATCACCAGGCTGTTTTGCCCTGCGCCCATAAGAATAGGCTTTAACTGGAGCAGTTCTTCCTTGAGTTTTCCATTATCCACAGTGGCATCCTCCGCCTTGGTAAACTGCGAGAAGATGGCGCTATACAGCGGCAGCCTGACACTTTCGCACGGAACAGGCAGGCCCAGCGCCGCAAGCACCGCAACCTGACCGATGCTCCGGGCGTATGTTGTTTTGCCGCCCTGGTTCGCACCTGTAATGATGACGCATCTTTCCTCCTGCGATAACTTAAAATCGTTGGGCACCACCGCTTCGGCGCTTATGGCAAGAGCCAAATCGTACGCGCCACGGATTTCAATGCTGCCTTCCTCCACAATATCCGGGTATGCAAAAGGGCAGCCTTTCCCGTTCAGCTTCACCATCAGGTCAAGATACAGAAAATAAAAGCGGACTTCCTTTACGAAGCGTCCAATGAACGATTTCTGGAGCATTTGAGCTTTTTCTGCAGCCACGTGAGCATCTCGGAACACTTTGGGATACCGCTCTTCCACCGCCTTCATAATCAGCACTTCCAGCGGGGATAGTTCCACCTGCCGGAACGGCAGTATTTCCAGCCGGCTATCGTCCACTTCCACGCCCCACCTTGCCTTTGCGTCAAAATCCCGAAGAATTTCCTGCACGCAATCCGTTGCGTTCGCCTCAAAATCCACATACAACAAACCGTCATTTATGCGCAGACCATAGGTGATTTGCTCCAGAGTGTCCTTCGCTTTAAAGGTTTGCTCCATAAGCTCTATAAACCGCGGTTCATTCACATAAGCCCGGACCATATCAAGAAAGCTCTTAATTCCCCGGGACATAAGGCGCATTTCGGATGTTTCTACAAGCAGCTGCCGGATGGCATCGCAATATAGTGCAGCGCCATCCAGCGTATACTTGTCCCTCTGCGCCTCATTATGCGCCTGCCTGCCATATGAAAACAGCCGTTCCGCTTTTGCCATGGACTGAAGAAATGCTTTGAACACTGCGCCTGTCTTTCTATCCTCCAGCGCCTGCATCACTTCCTGGCGGTAAAGCACAACGTCTGCGTCTTTGCAGAGGCGGTAGAATATTTCCCGCAGCTCTTCATCCGTTTCATGACACAGCACTTCATCCATGATTTGATCCAGATTAATGTCCAGATAGAGACCGGGGCGCATAGGCGCATCCGGTATGTTCTGTTTTGAGGCAAGTACGATCTTGTTGCCGCGAACGGTATACTTTTCACACTTCTTATCGTCCGGCCGGAATGTGAGCCAGGGTTGGTCCCCGGAACATATTTCATCCTCCAGGGTGGGAAACAGAATGCTGTAAAACGCCAAGATTCATGCTCCTTGCTTTGGCTTACCGCCGCAAAAACAGCATAAACCCTGACGCAGGTGCAGAGTCAAGAGCATCTTTTTTTCATCCGGAAAATGCTATATAATGAAGGTATGAAATGCGGCAAAGGAAGTCTTAACTATGAAAATGAAAATCGGCGAATTCGCAGCATTCAGCGATATCTCCATCCGTGCGCTTCGTTTATATGACCGCATGGGTCTTTTAAGGCCCTCGTATGTCGATGCCGAATCCGGCTACCGGTATTATCTTCCCGATCAGATGCAAACGATCAACACCATCTTAAGCTTCAAAAAGGTAGGGTTCTCCCTTAAGGAAATCAAGGATATGGTATCCGCGCATTTAAACCGGGAGGCCGTAATCAAGCGGCTTCGCCTGAAGCAGCGGGAGAACGAGCGCACCGTGACCGTATGCCAATACAACATTGAGAACATTCAAAAGATGCTGGATGCAATGGATGCCGCACCAGAGGAGCCGGATGAGCAAAGGCAGGCGCAGCTCCTGTCCCGGATCGCCTGTCTGGAAAACGACAAGCTGGAGCACGATTTTTCACAGATTTTATGGCTGTAAAAAAGGCGCATTTCAACAATGCGCCCGCCAAATGAAAAACCGTCCTATATATCAGGCTTCATGGATTCTTCTACGGGTTACATACTTTTCAAGCAGCGCCACCGCATAATACATGACGCCTGCCAGCGTGCACAAAATCACCACGCTGCTCATAACGATGTCCAGCTTAAATACCTGCCCGCCATACACAATCAAATAGCCAAGGCCCGCCCGGGAGATCAAAAATTCCCCGACGATCACGCCTACCCAGCTTAGCCCCACAGACAACTTCAGCGTGGAAACGATGGTGGGCACATTGGCCGGCAATACAACCATACGCAGCATTTGCAGCTTGGTAGCCCCAAACGCGCGCATCAGCAGAAGCTTTTCATCGGAAACGCCGGAAAACCCGGTAGATACGCTGGTGATGGATACGATGATGCTTACCAGCACCGCAATGGTCACAATGGCGGATATGCCTGTTCCGATCCATACGATCAGCACGGGGCCCAAGGCGATTTTCGGCAAAGCATTCAATATGACCATATATGGATCCAGCACCTTCGCCACGCGCGGGCACCACCAGAGTATGACGGCGACCAGCACCCCAAGGCCAGTACCCAGAACGAACCCCAAAACAGTCTCCCACAGTGTATATAAAATATGGTGAAGCAGATTCCCTGTCTGAAACAGCGATATCACAGTCCGCGCGATGCGGCTGGGCGAGCTGAATATAAACGGATCCATCATTTCATTGCGCGTGCATACTTCCCACAAAACCAGAATCAAAACAAGGATCAGCAGCCTAAAGACCCTAATAAGAATCCTATCACGCTTCAGCCGCTTCAGATATGCAATTCGTTCCTTGGAGGGATACTTGTTATCAGACATTCACATCCATCTCCCTCCATATGGTATGAAAGTATTCCTGAAAAGCGGGCTGGCTGCGGCGCCTGAGCGGCGATATGCCATCCATGTCAATCATCAGGCTGTGTTTTACAACTGCAGGCCGTTTCGATAGCAAAATCACGCGGTCAGCTATGCTGATGGCTTCTGCAATATCGTGGGTCACAAAAAGCGCCGTCTTTTTTTCGCTGCGTATGATGGCGCTTATTTCATCGCCAAGAGCCAGGCGTGTTTGATAATCCAGCGCCGAAAATGGTTCATCCAGCAGCAAAAGCTTGGGGTCCACCGCCAGCGTTCGTATGAGTGCGGCCCGCTGGCGCATGCCCCCAGACAGCTCGGAGGGGTATTGGTTCCTGAAATCATAAAGGCCGTACGTCTTTAGCAGTTGCACGGCGCGGCTGCTCCCCTGCTTGACTTTTCCCCGCACTGCAAGCCCAAGTATCACATTTTGCCAGACCGTTCTCCACTCAAAGAGATGATCCCTTTGAAACATGTAGCCAATATCGCTGTTAGGACCCGTCACGTCCTTGCCCATCAGTCGCACGGAACCGCCGGTGGGTTTTAAAAGCCCGGCGATCAGGGAAAGGATCGACGATTTTCCGCAGCCGGAAGGCCCGACGATCGCCAGGAACTCCCCTTCAGCCACATGAAGGTTTAAATTGGATAAAGCCTGCGTCTCTGCGTTTTCACTGTTATAGGTAAGCGATACGTTATCCATGCTCAATATTGGTTCCATGATCTAACGCTCCCTTGCGGCTGCTTTTGATTTTACATTCCCTTTGAAGAAATGCCGGGCCAGGCAGGCGTGAAAACACGCCTGCCTTACTAAACATTATTTGCCGATAGCAGCCTGGGCAATGGTATTGTCCACAATTGCCTCAAAAGGAACGCGGGACGACAGCTCTCCAGCCCCTTCAATAATATCCTGCATCCTTGTAAAGGCCTCTTCGTTCATCACAGGCGTCTGACACCATGCGCCGATAGAGCGATAGTTCTTGGCCACAGCCGTCAACAGCCCAACATCCGCATCGGGGAATTGGGGCGCGATTGCATTTGCAATTTCCTCCGGAGTATGGTCAGCCACCCACTGCTGTCCCTTGGCAACGGCCTTGATAAAACGGTAGTAAAGATCGCTCTTTTCATGGAGCTTGCTCTTTCTTACCATGTACCCCGTATACGATACAGGTCCGCTTTCCGCGCCAACGGAAGCAACAATAAACCCTTTCCCCTCTTTTTCACAAAGGCTGGCCGTTGGCTCAAACAGCGTGACATAGTCGGCGTCGCTGCCTTCAAACGCGCCGGCCATAAGGTTGAACTGTATGTCAGTGCGTACATTGACGTCGGTTCCGGGCACAAGTCCCTTTTGCTTGAGCACATACAGCAGCGTCATCAAAGGCATGCCGCCCGGCCGCCCGCCGATGATGGTTTTACCCTTCAGCTCCTGCCAGTCAAAAGCATCGTTGTTCACCCGGCCCACCAGGAAGGAACCGTCCGTATTGGTGAGCTGGCCGATGATCATGGCGTGGTCTTCCTTGCCCTGGTTATATACGTATACCGCTGTCTCCGGCCCCATCAGTCCTATGTCTGCTTCCGACGCCAGTATGGCCGTCATGCTTTTGTCCGACCCGCCGCCGTTTACAAGATCGATCTCGATGCCTTCTTCCTTGAAGAATCCCAGCTCGATGGCCACGTATTGCGGCGCGTAGAAAACAGAGTGCGTCACCTCATTGAGCGTGAGCTTATCAAGCTTCTCTTGCGCAAGACCAAGCGGCGTCAGCATGAGCATTGCAGTAAGCAGCAGGACTATTCCCTTTTTCATGGCAATCCCTCCTTCTGGATGCAACGTATGCTTCAGAGCAGCATTGTGTGAATTGCCGGCTCTGATTCCGTTGCTGAAGAATAGGACCATCCAAATTGATTACCATGAGCGCTGTCCAGGATTCATTTCAGGAGAAAGGATTATGAAAGTATAGTAAAAACATCTGATTGCTCAGATGCTTCATACAGTATACGGAAACGATTATGCCGCTCAGTTGTGAACACTTTTCCAGAGCATTATTCCTCAATGCCAAACTCAATCTCCAGTTTCAATTCCTCCATCGGCGCTAATTTCACCATTTTGTTTTTGGCAAGGAATTTCTCCCTGTTTTCGGGATGTACGGTGCCTGGTTCAAGTCCCAATACATAATCGCCCTGCAGATAGTTCCGCCATGCGGTAAAGCAGGGAAGCTGGCTCTTCTTGTATTTCATGTAGATGCCATTGAACCCCTCCAGCTTTTCATTGCGGAGGCTAACCCTGATATCCTCATCATCAAAGCGCATGAACAGTGTACTTTTCGCCTTCTCCAACGGTGCATCCACCAGGGAGAAGCTCTCATTCCATCTGCCGGGCTGGCCGTTCTGCTGCTCGTTTACGATATCTGCCGGGGGTATGATCAGCTTTGTGCCTTCATCAATGACCGGAAAGCCGAAGTTGAAATGATACAGGATGCAAACATACTCATCCCGCAGCGCAAGGTTCACAATCGTGTCGGTGATTTTGAAAGTGTTTGAGCCAAGGGATGTTTCTATGTTGCGAGTGAGGCGCAGATTCTCCTTATAAAGAACCGCTTCCCGCATGACCCCCTTCAGGCTGATCTTATACTCATCCCCATCCCAATCCGCGTTGATGCTTACATTTTCAGCAGGGGCGTTGTGGATTCTGCCGTGCTGCGCAAATTCTTCGCCATCCACCGTGCAGGGCGATCCCACATTCCGAAGGCCGCAGGTGGTAAGCAAGCCTGGCCCAAACACGCGGTGCAATTCATCCCCCTTATGCTCAAAGTACAGCGAGCTTGATATGCCTGCCTTGGAGATGAACCCAATGGGCGCAGACTTATAATCAACCCATGCAATATCCATGCAGCGGTCGGCAAGCACGGTAAAGCGCAGGCCGGCTCCGGTGTTTATTTCATAAGCGTCGATTCCTTTGGCCTTCCCTGAATTTAGTGTGAAGCTTTTAACTCCGCCCACCTGGGACACATCACCGAAGAGCTTAAAAAACTCGCGCTTTGTCATTTCCTTGCCGAACAAAAACATTTGAAACTCTCCTAAAGTGCATTTTAATACGGCATGCCAAAATGCGGCATATCATTATTCTATTAGGCGATTTGCTATTGCACAGATAATATTCTGCTGAATGCAATGATTGCCTGACTGCATGCAGCTTACTTGATAGAACCTTCGACCATGCCTTTTATGATATACTTCTGGGCAAACAAAAACAGAACAATGATGGGCAGCATGGCAAGCATGGCACTTGTCAGGATCAGATCCCACTGCTTGAGATATGAGCCTACGAAGGATGTGACTGCTAGCGGGATGGTCTGAACCTCACCATGGGAGCCCAGCACAAGAAGCGGCAGCAAATAGTCGTTCCAGATCCAGATGCCATTCAGGATCAAAACAGATACAGCCACCGGCTGCAATAACGGCATAACGATTCGAAAAAAAACGCCGGCCTGGCCGCAGCCGTCAATGGTGGCGGCCTCCTCCAGTTCCATGGGCACACCTTTGATGAAGCCATGCAGGATAAAGATAGACATGGAGCAGCCGAAGCCCAGATACGCAAATACGATTCCCTGGTAAGTGCCTAACAGCTGCAGTCCGCTGACGGTGCTGATGATGCGCAGCCACCTAATCAGCGGGAACATGACAACCTGGAAGGGTATGACCATGGCCGCCACAAATCCCATGAATATCAGCGTTGACCATCGTGTTTTGTTGCGAACCAATACCCATGCACACATCGACGAACACAGAAGTATCACCACCAGGGAGGAAACCGTGATGATAACTGAATCAATAAATGCACCGAAATAATCGGTGGTGGGGTTGTTGAAGATAGTGACAATATTCGTGAGCATCTGCCCCCAACTTGACGGCCATGACACTGCACTGTATATGATCTCTTTGGCGGTCTTTGCAGCATTCATGACCACCATCCAGAATGGCATCATGAACAGCAGGAAAAGCAGTATGCCAGCCGCTTCCACAAGGATCCTTTTGGTTCTGCGCGAGGAACCGCCTTTTGCGCCGGCTATTTCCAACCGCATGGGGCTTGCTTTGACGGTCATTACATCTCCACCTCCTTGCGCTTGTTGAAGTACACCTGCACCAATGAAAACACAACCAATACCACAAAGAGCACGACAGCTTTGGCCTGCGCCTCAGCCATCTTGTTTGCAGCGTTGGCGGTGTTGTAGATATCCATAGCCAGCAGCTGGCTTGCCTTCACGATATTCCCGGCAAAGCGCGCGCTGGGCCCGCCATTGGTAAGCGTAAAGTTCATATCAAACTGTTTGAAGGAAGTGGTTAGCGTCAGGAACAGGGATACCGTGAAGGCGTTGGCCATCATTGGGATGAGGATGCGCCTAAGCCTCTTGAAGTAGCTTGCGCCATCGACAGACGCGGCCTCCATGATGCTGGCGGGAACCGACTGAATGGATGCCACATAAATGATCATGATGTAACCGGCATATTGCCATGTATTTACAAAGCTCATCGACCAGATCACGGTATCGGAGCGTGCGATCATTGACTTGGCCAAAAAGGGAAGCGTTTGCCCGGCAAGTGTCAAAACATTGTTGAAAATGAACTGCCAGATATAACCCAGCACAATGCCCCCGATTAAGTTCGGTACAAAAAAACCTGCGCGGTAGAGATTGCGCAGCCTTGATTGGCCAGTTACCAGGAGCGACAGGAAAAAGCTGACCACGTTCACAATGACTACATTGATCAGCGTGTATTCTACCGTTATAAGAAACGAATACAAAAACTGGGGTTGCTGAAACATACCCCGGAAATTTTCAAAGCCTATGAACGTGATCGTTTCACGGACACCGTTCCAATCGGTCATCGAGTAGTATATGCCCAGGAAAAACGGGCAGATGATGACCATGACAAACGCGAAGATGCAGGGAAACATGAAGGCAATGTCGATCCACAATTTACGCTTCAATCGGTCGCTCCCCCTTTGCGGCTCGGGCAGGCCCGGCCGGGTTGCGCATGATATGGAAAAAAGGGGGGAACCGTTTGCGGCTCCCCCCGCCTTATTGAAATTTACAGGGTGGGGACTTTAGCGATCGCGTCTGTGAGATCCTTGATCAGTACGTTGACATCGGAATGATCCTGAGCAAACAAATCGAACACGGGGCCCAGCACGTTCTGAGCGGTACCGTCGGGCATCGTGCCAAAGCGCCAGTTGTAGTTGCCGCCAACAGCACTGGCTTCCACAAGCGCCGCAGAGAATTGGCCGGTAGGCTTCAGTGTAACGCTCTTGAATGCCGGTACCATGCCAGCCTGGTTTACCATGTATTCAGCGCCTTCGGGCGAGGTGGCCATGTAATCAAGGAAGTCCATGGCAGCCTTCTGCTCAGCTTCGGAAGCTCCGCCGTTCAGGCAATACCAGCTGGGAGCGGCCATGAACAAGCCCTTGGTCTCCTGCTTATCGGTGAAGCAGTGGGAGATGTAGCTCATCTTGAAGGTGACTCCCAACTGCTTCATGTTCGGATCCACCCAGTTGCCTTGGTGGATAAAAGCGGTCTTTTGCTGCGCGAAGGAAGAAACCTGCGCATCATAGTTTCCGTTGGTCAGAATGTTCTGATCCGCATAGTCGAACAGAAGTTTTACATAGTTGCAGTAGTCGGTCAGACGATCGGTGTCGACTTCGCCCTTTAAGAGCTTATCCAGCACGGAGGTATCGTCATATGCCAGGCCACCAGCCAAGTACGCATTGAAATTATGGTTGCCGTTAACCCACCACATGCCGCCAGCGATGGAAGCTGCTGTGGAAACCACTGCATCCAGGCCCAGATCAGCTTTCATGGAATCAAGCTTTTCAAACGCCGCCTTGACCGCGGAGAAGGTGGTCAGCGTTGCGGGATCAATGCCAGCCTTAGCCAGGATATCGGCATTGTAGCCCAGGCCGAAGCCTTCAACGGCTACCGGGAAGCCAACGACTTTGCCATCATCGCCAACATAGGCGAAGTCTGTGTCCTTGACCCACGCGCAGGAAGACATGTCGGCCATGTTGTCTTTCCATACGTTATAGCCGCCTTTGCCTTCGATGTTAAACAGGGTAGGCATCTGGCCAGCTTGCAGCTTGGCCTTCAGCGCACCGTGATAATCTGCACCGCCGCCCAGCGTTTCGATTTTGACAGTAACACCAGGATGCGAGTCGTTATATGCCTTGGCAAATGCCTGCAGAGCGGAATCAATTTCTACCTTCAATTGGAACATGGTTACAGTGACACCCGATTCAGCCGACGCGACCTGGATCATACCCAGTGCGAGCAGCATTACCAGTACCAGAGCAATGGCTTTTTTCATGAACTTTCCTCCTTACATATTATGGCTTTAGTATATAAAGTGTACCTTCTCTCTTGTAATTTGTCAATATTATTTTTCTTGATTATTTGATGATATTTTATATGGCAAACGTTTGCGTAATAATCGATTCAGACCCGCTTATTACACCAAAAGATCAGGGTGCACCTGTCCAGTTTGGTTATATGGGATAATCCGCTCAAGTCATTGCCGCCCCCGTTCTTCTATCGTGTCGCTGACCATTCTCTACACGCTGCCTCCCTAACTTACTCTTTGATTTTTTCGAGTCGACTTCTTGACTTTGCAAAATCAAAGTGAGTTCTCTGGTAGCAATTACATCGCTTCTATCCTATGACTTTATATCCGGGGTTATTATTTGGGAGTTACTTTGCATTTTCATTTTTGGTTAACATAACGCGCACATCGTATATATGCAAAAAAAGAGCGCCTGATTTGTCAGATGCTCTACATGGAATCCGGCGAAGTTCTACTCTCTCAGGCCGTGGTAAGCTGAGTACCGTCGGCGCTGAAGGGTTTAACTTCAGTGTTCGGAATGGAAACAGCGGTTCCCTTCGCCATAGCCATCAAAAGCGTGGAGCTGGCCGGCTTGTGGAAGTTAATCCAATAAGCAATCAATGCCGCAGGGCCAGGATGAATGGCTTTGGCAAGCAATTACGCTCCCCACGGAGAAGGAATGTATATCCGTGCTTCCTGTTGAAACCTTCCTACTCATGAACAAAAAAAGAGCATCTGATTTCTCAGATGCTCTTTATGGAATCCGGCGACGTCCTACTCTCCCGGGCCGTGTCCAGCCAAGTACCATCGGCGCTGAAGGGCTTAACTTCTGTGTTCGGAATG
>JAEZHM010000081.1 GCA_023416585.1 Bacillota bacterium | reverse complement strand
GTTCCTTGCCGATCAGGTGGACGTTGGCCGCCTTGACCATCGCGTCCGCCGCCTCGATCGCGCTTACCAGACCCCGGGTTTCGATCATTCCCAAAGCTTCCTGCATAATGATTGCTCCTTGCTATATTTTGATTAGAGTAATGCCTTGACCATATCCATATGGGGTGACGGAATTACGACGCTGGAACCTATCAACCCCTTGGAACCTTCGCTTGCTATGATTGCTTTTCCGGCAGCCTCCACGGCTGCCACTTCCCCGGTAAATACCAGAAAGGATTTGCCGCCCATGCCGCGTCCCAAACGGACTTCTATCAATTCCACTGCGGCTGTCTTGACCGCCGTATCGGCTGCGCTGATGGTGCTGGCGAGAGAGAACGTCTCGATCACGCCCACCGCCTGGGCATTTTCCACGGTAGGCGCGCCTGCCATGGCGATGATCACCCGTTCGTCCACGTTGGGGATGATCAGGCTGTCTATCAGCGCTGAGCCTGCGTTTTCCACCCCGGCTGCCACCGCTGCCCTGACGGCCGACACCTCGCCGCTCACGATCACGATGTACTTGCCCGGGCAGGTCGTCTGCGCGGTTACAAGGTCCACCGCGGCGGTCTTGACCATCGCGTCCCCCGCAAGCACGCCAAGCGGGATGCTGTTTACTTCCACCACACCGATTGCTGTCATGGATGCTACCTCCCGCTTATTCGCCCGCCAGGACGATCATTTGATCGCTGATTTCCGTTACCCTGCCGCTGATGGATGCATGCAGCGCGGCGCCCAGAGCCTTGTCGGGAACGCGGGCAATCAACTGCCCTTTTTTCACCATATCGCCGACCTTTACCACCGGCTCGGAAGGCCTGCCCACATGCTGCCTGAGCATCAAATGCACGTACTTTGGTGTAATGGTTTCACCGCTCAGGGGCGCAGGCTTATCAAACGCCGCCAGGTTCATCCGCGCGATCAGACGCTTTACCGGAACATTCTTGAGCGCGATCCACGGATCGGGGATGATTTCCGACTCCGGCGCAGGGCGCACGCCGGCTTTTGAAAGCTCCGTCTTGAGCATAGTCATGACAATGGATGGCGTCAAGCCCATCTCGCAGGCGAAGTTGGTGCAAAGCCCGCAGCTGGAACAGGCAAGAACGCCCGCGCTGCTGCCCAGATGTTCCGCGTTTCCTGTTGAGATGGCTCGCATCGCCTTATGTGGCTCCACAGGCAGACCCATTGCGTGCCTTGGGCAAAGCTGTGTGCAGCGGCTGCATTGGCAGCAGATGGACCGCGCCAGCCGAGCCTGATGCTCCATGCTGATTACGCGCCTTGTGATCTGCTGGTGCGAACGCTTAAGTACCAGCAGCCCGCCTGTAGTCTTTGTGACCGGCTCATCCCAGTTTTCGTTAAGGGCTCCCATGCACGGCCCGCCAACGATCAGCGCGTAATCCCGTTCATTGCCGGTAAAGCCGCTTAATGCCAGCACCTGCCGCATGCTTACGCCTATGGGTACTGTCATGGTCATCGGTTCTGGCACATCGCCACAGACGGTTACGCACTTATCGGTCACAGGCCTGTTATCCAAAGCATCGGCAATATTCAGGGCAGTACCGACATTGATCACCACACAGCCTAAGTCAATAGGCAGTTTGCCAGTGGGCACCACCTTGCCCGTGATCTCAAAAACCACGGACTTTTCATCCCCGGAGGGATAGTAGCTTTCCATCAGGTGAAGGGACAAGTTCGGTTTTCCGGCGATCGCGCATCGAAGTGCTTTGACAGCTTCTTCATAATGCTCCTTGGTGGCAATCACGCCCTGCGCTGCATGTGCCGCCTCCATTGCAAGCTCCAACCCGTGCACAACCTTTTCCGCCTGATGCTGCATTGCCAGCTGATCCACCCTGAGCAGCGGCTCACATTCGGCGCCGTTCAGGATCACGCGCTCGGCATTGACATTAAGCTTCACATGGGTAGGAAAGCCGGCTCCCCCCGCGCCCACGACGCCAGCATTGCGGATGGCTTCAATCACATCCATTATCCGTCTCCTTAACTGATGCGGAAATCTCCGTAAAGCACGCAGCGGCGCAGACGTGTAAAGGTTCTGGCGCTGGTGACGCCCTCGCCGGTCGGCGTGGCGATGGTCATGGTGGTGTAGCCCTCACCATCGAAACCCAGGCCCGAATAACTGGGTGCGTTTTTTACAAAGATGGTGGTGTTCATCCTGCGCGCAGCCTTACTCATGTTGTGCACGTTGGTCGAGTGAATCATGGCAGAGTGCTTGCAGCCCTGCTCAGCGCGGAATGCTTCCTCAATGGCTTCATCAATGCTGCTCACGCGTACGATGGCAAGTACCGGCATCAGCATTTCTGTCATTACAAAGGGGTGATTTTTGTCCACCTCGGCGATTACAAGCCGCGGGTTGCCGGTAAAACTTACGCCAGAATCGCGAAGGATGACCGCCGCGTCGCGGCCCACATACTTGCGGTTGATCACATGCTTCCCATCCTTGGGAATAAGCACGGTCTTAACAATTTTGTCTATATCCGCCCCGGAGATGCGGTATGCTCCGTTTCGCTCCATGGCAGCCATCAGGCGGTCGGCCACGCCTTCCAGCACAAAGACTTCCTTTTCTGCAATGCACAGCACGTTGTTGTCGAAACTGGAGCCGTTCACAATATCCCTGCCGGCCTTTTCGATGTCTGCTGTATCATCCACGATGACCGGCGGGTTGCCGGGGCCTGCAGCGATTACCTTTTTGCCGGTCTTCATGGCCACGGCCACCACTGCCTCGCCGCCCGTGATGGAGAGCATAGCGATATCGGGGTGGGTCATGATCATTTGCCCGCTTTCCATCGTCGGTTCCTTCACGGTAGTGATCAACGTTTCCGGCCCCCCGGCCTTTACGATGGCTTCCACCAGGATACGCATTGCTTCCTGGGAAGCACGCTTGGCCGCAGGATGGGGGTTGAATACAACGGAATTGCCGGCCGCGATCATGCTGATGGAGTTATTGATGACCGTGGAAGTGGGGTTGGTGGAGGGCGTGATGGAGCCAATGACACCAAAGGGCGCCTGCTCAATAAGCATCATGCCGTTGTCTCCTGTTTTGCAATAGGTGGTAAGGTCCTCAATACCAGGTGTACGGCGCGCAACAAGGAGGTTCTTTTGAATCTTGTCCGCCACACGGCCATAGCCGGTTTCCTCGTTGGCCAGTTTGGCAAGGTAATCCGCGTTTTCTATCGCGGCCTTGCGCATAGCCTCAATCAACTCACCCCGCTTTTCCAGCGTGGATTCCGCAAGCTTTTCCTGCGCGCTCTTTGCGTTCAAAATGGCCTCCCCTGCCGTATCGCAAAGCCAGCGGCCGGTGCAGCCGCCGTTTGCCGCAGGGGCAGGATTCTGCGAAGCCTCTTTGATAGCGCCGGTCAGGCTGCGCACGATCTCATCAGTGATTTGACGGATTTCCTGTTCAGTCAATGCCATACAATCAGGCTCCTTATGAGAGTTCAATCAGCTCAACACCCCTGGCGGAAGCCGCGTCCCGAGCTAGTGGGGTAATAATCGCGTCCTTTCCGTGGCGGATGATCTTATGCCCTGCTTGGGAGGCGCTTAAGACTTCCTCCTCGGAGATGAACCGGCGGGGCTCCAGGGAAAGATCCAGCATGGTGGTCTTGATTTCGGGCGTCTTTCCCGGCACGTAGGTCTGTAAGGCGGCCGCAGCCTGAACATCATTCACCTGCGGCGCTTTGGGCACATAGGTCCTGACCTCCGGGATCCCTTCCGCGGTATGCGCGGGCAGGGGCGTCATGGCGGGTTTTTCGGCCCTAGGATTGCACAGGATATGGCACAATTGCCCGTCCTTGATTC
The DNA here is from genome assembly GCA_023416585.1 of Bacillota bacterium. Taxonomy (GTDB): domain Bacteria; phylum Bacillota; class Clostridia; order Christensenellales; family Aristaeellaceae; genus JAEWAH01. The sequence continues at coordinate 320,296 of JAEZHM010000081.1, read as the reverse complement.
CGCATGCATTGGCCTCATCCTTGTCAATATGTGCTTCCAGGCTGTGTGCTTTTCCACTGCGGACCACGAGGTTATTGAGTACAGCAGCGCGCTCACCCTCCACCTGGAGAGCGACCACATCGCCATCCTTCAGCCCGAAGCCCGCCGCTTCATAGGGGGACATATGCAGATGGCGTGCCGCAACGATGACACCATGATCAATGGTGATGCGCCTGTCGCCATTTATAAGCGTACAGCCGGGTGTACCCGCTGTTTCGCCGGACATGCGCAGCATAGGCTTGACCCCCAGCTTATAGCAATCGCTTAAGCTCAGCTCGATCTGCGTTTCCTTGCGGGCAGGGCCAACCACGCGAAGGGAAATCTTTCCCTTTTCGCATTCCATGGTTACGCTTTCGTTGCAGGCATACTGGCCGGGCTGCTCAAGATCTCGCATCCTGGTCAGCTGATAGCCAGGGCCGAACAACCGCTCCACATCCGCCTGGCTTAAATGCACATGGCGGTTGGAGGACGATACCGGCACAAAGAGTTCACCCGCTTTTGCCAGCTCCGTAAGCAAGATACGGAGTACCACGCCTTTCAGCTCTGTCTCGTTCATGTTACTTTTTTTGTTCTTCCTGTTTTTTTAAGAAGATTTCCTTCAGGCTTTCGGTGTACGGGGGCCGTGCGATACCGTACTCGGTGATGATGGCTGTAATCAGTTCATTATCCGCAAAGTCGAAGGCAGGGTTATAAACGCCCACGCCTTCGGGAGCCATGCGCTTTTTGTACCACATCTCGGTGACTTCCTCGGCGGGACGCTGCTCAATAGTGATATCCTCACCGCGGGCGATGCTCATATCGATGGTGGAAGTAGGTCCGCAGACATAGAAGGGGATGCCGTAGTACTTGGCCAGGATCGCCACGCCGGATGTGCCGATTTTATTGCAGGCGTCACCATTGGCGGCCACGCGGTCACACCCTACGAATATTGCCTGCACCCAGCCATTTTTCATAACCTGGGAGGCCATGTTGTCACAGATGACGGTTGTATCCACGCCGTCCGCATGAAGCTCGAAGGCGGAAAGGCGCGCGCCCTGAAGAAGCGGACGTGTCTCATCCGTAAAGACCTTGAAGTTCATGCCGCGCTCCCGGCCCAGGTGGATGGGAGCCAGTGCTGTGCCATACTTGGAGGTAGCCAGCTGGCCGGCGTTGCAGTGGGTCAGGATGCCGTAACCATCCTTGATGAGGCTCAGGCCATACTCGCCGATTTGGCGGCACATCCACACATCCTCATCCTTGATGGCAACGCATTCCTTGTGCAAAAGCTCCTTGAGCTGCGCCACTGACTTATCTTGATTGGCAAGCACTACCTGTTCCATGCGGTTTAGCGCCCAGGAGAGATTCACGGCGGTGGGCCGGGCAGAATCCAGGTATTCCTTGGCGGCCTTGAACTGCTTATAGAAATCCTCATACGTATCTGCCTGAATTCGTTTAGCGGCCAGGTACACACCGAAACCTGCGGCAACACCGATGGCTGGAGCGCCCCGCACCTGCAACAGATAAATGGCATTCCAGATATCCTTTTGCTCAGTGAGGTTCATAATTTCAACCTCATAGGGCAGCTTGGTCTGATTGAGAATGACCAACGCGCTTTTTTCGTCGTCCAGCGACACGGTTTCATAGCTCATAATGTTCTTTTCCGACATTTCAATCACCCTTTGCCTGTATTGTTTGGCCTTCGCAAAAGAAGCCGCGTGTCACCTGGCTTTTTCAGAGGCTCTCTTTACGGCGGTTACGAAATCGCAGCCCTTTTGGAAGGATGCGCGGTTCATGATGTACTCCTTCGCACAGAGGATATTCACACGCTCGGTATAGGCGCGCTTGTCCCCGTCTGCGATGGTTGTAACGTCTTTGACCTGTGCCATGCCAACCGTGCGGCGGATAAGCTCGGTTCCTGCATACGCTGCAGTATCCGCCATGATGGTGGAAAGATACCACTCCTTGAAGCCCGGCGTTTTGGCCATACGGTCCGTGGCACACTCATCAAAGCTCTTGAGGAACTTCTCACGGAACAGATCAAGGCTCTCTTCAATAGCCTGAAGTGTCCATTCGCAGAAGGCGGTTTCGCCCGCAGCCACGCCGTTGTCATAAGCAAAGATCAGGTTGGCAACCACGTTGCCGATGTCGTAACCCATAGGGCCATAGAAAGCGAACTCGGGATCGAAAACACGGGTGCTGTCCTGCTTCACAAAAATAGATCCTGTGTGCAGGTCTCCATGGATCAGCGCCTGGGCGTTGTTCATGAAATCGAACTTGATCTTGGCGATTTCCAGGTGTAGTTTTTCATCGTCATACAGCTCACGCTTTACAAACGCGGCGTTTTGGGGGAATACAAGGTTGCGGTGGTTGCAGTCGTTATACGGCTCGGTAAGAACCAGATCTTCCGTAATCTCGCACAGCTCGGGGTTGATGAAGCGTTTGACCATGTCCTTCTTGGCCTTGTGTTCCATGGCGACGTCGGTTGTCTTTAACAGGGTGTTGACCATATAGGTGGAAATATCCTCCGCAAATCGCGGGAAGGTTTCGTGGCGCATCAACGCGTAGCGCATGAGGGCATGGTCGGATAGGTCCTCCATCACGCAAGCACTCATTACTGTGTCGTACCCAAATATCTTGGGCACCAGGCCCGGCGCGTACTTCCACTGGATCTTAAGGATCTCGCTCTCGATGCGGTTGCGGTCGGTGGAGACCTTCATCTCGGCCGAAATACGAAGCGATTCGCCCGCCTGCTTAACGATCACGCTCTTTCCGCTTTTTGAGTCTACCACACGGAAAACGTAATTCAGATTACCGTCACCGATTTCCTTGGCATTAAGTTCCGAATCATTGGGCATATAACCCTTTTCCTTCGTGTACTCCAGCACATCGGGCGTTTTCATCAGGAAATAGGTATCGAAGCGGGACATGGTCAAGACTTCCTTCCTTTATAAATAGTTGAACATACTCATTTCTGCTTTCAAGTTAGGGATGGAGCGCTCTAACGGAATTCCAAGCTTCGCAAATCATTGGAATCGATCTCCTTGAGCTTGCTAAGCTCCTCATCCGTTGGAGGTGGTGTAGTCTCCAGCGTAATGTAGCGGATGGGGAACCCGGTATTATCGGCGACCTCCTCAATGCTGGAGGTTGGGTGGATGCTCTTTAGGATCAGCTCACCGCCATACATGGTAAAGATGCAAAGCGGTGTCACGATGTCACTCACATTGCCGCGCGCCGTCACAAAATCAAGCTTGTCACAAAAGGTACGCCTGTCATGCTTTGTACGCCATATGATAGCTCGCCTGGCGGTGGGGATGAGCACGGCGCTGCCAGCGCCGCCTGGCAGGCGTACCTTCGGCTTTCTGTAATCCCCGATCACCGAGGCGTTGACACCGCCGTGGTTGTCAAACTGAACGCCGCTTAAAAATGCCACATCCAGCCCGCCCCGCATACTCAGGTCGAATACCTCCTGAAGGGGGAATTCCGCGCAAGCCGGCTCCCACAGATCATTCCCTGCGCTGGTAAAGCTTTGCAGGCGGGGTTTTTGCGGATCAACGCCGCCGGGAATGTTCAGGTGAACGGCGTTTTTAGCGTGGGTCGCTTTTGCAAGCAGCACGGCAATCAGCGGCATGTGGGAGCTGACACCGTGGAAAACCGTTTCCCCATCCTTTAAGAGGCGCGCCATACTGACCGTCATGATATCACAGGGCCTTGGCATGTCACGGCCTCCTTTGCAGCCAGGCAGCAAGATCACCAGCATCTTTGAGATTCAGGAAGGAACGGATGTCCTCATCCCTTACGCCGTAAGCGCCATGACAAGCCCCAGGAGCTGCGCCCCGAGGCGCGTGTGTAACCGCGCTCACCAGAAAATGCGGGATGTTGGCCTTTACATCCGACTTTGCAAAATAGTCCCCGCCCACAATGCGCTCGGCAGTCACGATCACCGTCTTGGACGCACGGGACAAAAGCACATCCTCATACTTCGGGCCTTCGATGAGCGCGTTGCCCAGCTCATCTGCCAGCTGGGCGTGGACGATACATACATCAGGCCGGATGGCCTTCACGGCACTCAGCGTTTCACCGGTAAACGGATCAGTTACAGTTGCGAAATAATCGTTTTCCACGATCAGATCGCTGATTTGCAGCCCGCGCACAGGCATGAAAGGTATGCCGTAGCTGGCGGCCCTAAGCGCGCTGATGACCGTGTAGCAGGCGTGCTCGTTGGCCTTGACCGTGCCTTCCTGCACGGCTTTGCGGTAATTTTGGCAGAGGGAGTACTCTGTTTCGAAGCTTATAAAGCCCGCGTCCACACTCAAAACGCAGCCAGCAAGGCAAAGCAGATCCACATCCATGCCACCCGCGGTTTTCACAAGCCGGAGGCCGCGTTTCTTTTGAAGCGCCAGCTCCATGACAGCCGCCATTGGCGCGCGGTTTAAGGTGTTGCCGCCAAGGCCCAGCAACGCTCCGTCAGGAACTAATGCAATAGCTTGGTTAAGACCGGTCAGCTTGTTCATGGATGTCACCTCGCTTTCCAAGAAGGTTTCGCGGCAGTCCCTCCCTCGAGGGAATCACTTGGCGGCATTGGCGGCAATGTTCACCGCATCCCACACGGTGGCAAAGGGCGGTGCGTAAGCCAGATCGACCATGCCCAATTCGGCAGTGGACATACCGGCGTGGATGGCGGTGGCGATGATATCTCCTCTCAAAACCGCACCTTTCGCCCCTGCGATATTTGCCCCCAGCAGCCGGAGGGTGCGTTTCTCGTACAGAAGCTTGATGGTAAGCTTTGTGGGGTTGGGGTAGTAGGCCGGATGGTCGTTGGCCACCACAATCTTCATATCGTAATCGATACCCTTGCGCTTTGCGTCTGCCTCGCTGAGCCCCGTACGCGCCATTTCCAGATCGCACACCTTGATGGCTGCCGTGCCCAAAGCACCTTCGAACGTTTCATGCGCACCGGCCATGTTAGCCCCGGCAATGCGGCCGCACTTATTGGCTACAGTTCCAAGAGGCAGGAAGTAATTCTCCTGCGCGACACGGTGCCAGCAAACAGCGCAATCCCCCGCCGAAAACACATCCGGAAGGCTTGTTCGCTGCTCGCGGTCAACAATCAGCGAGCCGTTTCTGGCCATGTCGATGCCGGTATCCTTCAGGAAGCCTGTAGCCGGCACTACGCCGATGGCGACCAGAACGACATCCGCGCGGTACTCGCCGCGGTCGGTATGCACCATCCGGTACTCCTTTTCCTCGGTAAAGGAGGTGACACGCTCCTTGAGCCGGAGCACAACGCCCTTGCGCGTAAGTTCCTGAGCGGCAAGCTCGGAAAATTCCGGTTCAAACGGAGCCAGCAGCCTCTCGGCCGCCTCGACAATGGTAACCTTCTTATTTAGGTGCAGCATCGCCTCGGCCATTTCTACGCCTATATACCCGCCGCCGACGATCACCACTTCGTTAACACCCTGCAACTTACCGATCTTCTCAAACAGGAGTCCGTCTTCCATGGTTTTGACATAGAACACAGAAGGAAGATCCGCACCCTCTACCGAGGGCATCACGCTTTGGCAGCCAACGGCAATCATCAGCACATCGTAGTTATCAAAGAAGGTCTCACCGGTATCGTGATTTTTGATCTCAACACGCTTTAAAACGGCGTCCACCTTGAGGGCTTCATGCCGCAAATAGGTGCGGATACCCATCTTGTCGTATTGCTCGCGGGTACGGGCGATCAGCTTGCCGGCATCGCTGTTGAACCCGCCGATAAAGTACGGCAGGCCGCACGCACCATAAGACAGGAAGTTACCCCGTTCGTAAACGGTGATTTCCGCCTCCGGCCGCTCCCTTTTCAGCTTGGAAGCCGCGCTCATCCCAGCTGCGACACCGCCCAGTACAATTGCCTTCATCGCTCTCTCCCCCCGAAGGTCGCTTTTCACCTGTTCAGGCTTTTCAGGCGTTCAAGCACCGCCTGTGTGATCGCCTGCACATCGATATCGCTTTGCGCTTTATTTACCGCACAGCCGCAGCTCTTGTCCAAAAGCGGCGAGGAACCAACCGGGGAATGACCCGCGATCACGTCCTGCGTGTTTGTCGGGCGGGCGGAGCAGGGCGGAATGCCACCTGAGGTAATGCCAAGCTTATTGCGTATTTCGATCAGTTCGGTTACCTGCTCGCAGCTTAGCACATTCGCCTTTCCTATTATGTTACCCGTGTACATGATCACCATGGCGTAATGCTCGGTGGACTCCAGGCGGTACCAGGCGTCCATCAGCGAAGGCCCCCACGCCACCGCGCCATGGTTGGCAAGCAGCAGCGCATTATAATCCCTTGCATATGGAGCGATGGAATCCGGTATGCCCTGCGAACCCGGCGCTTCATAATGCACGCAGGGCACAGTGCCCAGGTTTACCAGCGCCTCGGGGTAAATCGCCTTGTCCAGGCCGATGCCGGCAATGGCAAACGAAGTGCTGATGGGCGGATGGGCATGGCATACGCCCATCGCTTGCGGATTTTCATTATATATACGAAGGTGCATTTTGACTTCGCTGGAGGGGCCACGCTCCCCCTGGGAAAGCACCGTGCCGTCCAAACGCATCTTCACCATCTGGTCCTCGCTCATAAACCCCTTGGATACGCCCGTGGGTGTCGTCCAGATGATGTCGTCATCCACCTTGCAGCTGATATTGCCATCATTTGCAGCCACAAAGTTCTTTAAGTACATGCGTTTGCCGATTTCCACAATCAATTTCTTTGCTTCGCTATCCGTGGGATATTTGCGGTCGTTAGGCATATGAATCACCTATACACTTTCCATACTCGAACAATAATTAGAGCTTGTTTAGTTTTGTTTAGTTGTTAACTTGTTTATCTTTTCGTTCCCATTATAGTTGCAATATAGATCGTTGTCAACAGAATCTTTCAAAAGTAAATAGCTGCAAAGGTGGATTATTAAACATTATAATGCAAAAATCCGAATAAAACTATCTAATTATTATATTTTCCCAACTTATCGAAATCTTTAAAAAATACTAAAAAATATTGAACAACCGCTTGCCTTTATCTCAAAATGGTGCTATACTGGCCTTAACACGGGGTGAACGACAACTGAAACCCCCAAAATTATATAAGGAGGTTCACCATGAAAAAGGTTGTATCCTTGGCCCTGGCTCTCCTGTTGGTATTCGCATTGGCCACTTCAGCTCTTGGCGAAACCACAAATCCCGTCTCAGGCAAGAAGGTTGCCTATATTATGCAGCTGACTTCCGCCACCATTTTCCAGATGTGGAAAGACTCCTGCGCAGACCTATGCGCAAAGCTCGGTGTTCAGTTTGACTTCTTCTTCTGCGACAACGACATGAACAAGTGGCAGGATACCATTTCTCAATGCGCCGCCGCTGGCTATGACGGATTGCTCATCAGCCACGGCAACAAAGACGGCTCCTATGTTTTCCTGAAGGGAATCACCGAACAGTATCCCAACCTCAAGATCGTGGCCTTTGATACCCAGTTCTATGCGGACGGCCAGTATCAGAAGCTGCCCGGCGTCACCCAGCTGTTCCAGCAGGACAAGAGCCTTGTGACCGTTCTGCTCGACAACCTCATCAAGCAGTTTGGCGAAGGCGTGCGTTTGATCAAAGTATGGCGCGGCCCGAACTACAACAGCCCCTTTGACCGCCGCGAAGTCGGCTGGCAGGAATACGAAGCTGCCGGCAAGATCAAGACCGTCGGCGAAATCCAGCCCCTGCAGGATACCGTGGACTCCGCCAACGCTGTAGCCGCTGCTTACCTGCAAGGCATCAACCGCGCTGATGTGGACGCCGCTGTTGTGTACTACGACTGCTATGGCCAGGGCGTATACAACGCGATCGTCGAAAATGACAACTTCAACGGCAAGACCGGCGCCGCGCTGCCGATGGGTTCCGTGGACATCGACCCCGTTGACATCACCAACATGAAGACCCGCCCGGACATCTGGACCGCGGCCGGCACCACCGACTGGACGCTCAACGGCGAAATCGCGATGCGCCTGCTGCTCCTGGAATTGGCCAACCAGTATGACAAGATCCTCGATCCCGCTACCGGCAAGACCGGCGTGGACGTGGTTGAAGTGCCCGGCACCGCCATCCTGGCTACCAGCCTGAAAGCCGACTCCACCGTAGAGAACCTTGGCGCTGTGGCGCCCGACACCTACGGCAACCTCTCTTACCTGTCCGTTGCCGACTGGATGCCCGCTGAACTGATTCACTGATTCCCAAACACCCAGTAATGTTTCTTGGCAGGGAGGCGCCGGAGCCTTTGCTCCGGCGCTTCCTTCTTAAGGAACTGTTTGAAGACAGAGAAGAGGGAAATCCATGGATAAGCTTACGCTTGGTACAAGGAATGTCTCCATAGAATTTCCCGGCGTAAAAGCGCTGACAGACGTGAATTTTACGGTCAGCACCGGCGAGATCCACGCAGTTGTCGGTGCCAACGGAGCCGGGAAATCCACACTAATGAAGATCCTTGCGGGCGCAAACCCCGACTATACAGGTGAAGTATACTTAAACGACAAGGCAATAGACCTGCGCACCACCATGGCTGCCCAAAAGCACGGCATCCAGATTGTATACCAGGAAGTCGATACGGCACTCGTTCCCACGCTGTCCGTGGCGGAAAACGTGATGTTGAACAACATGGTCATGGACTCCCGGGACCCGATGATCCACTGGAACCGGACCCGCCGGCAAGCGCGTGAAATCCTTACGCGGCTGAACATCAACGTAAACGTCCGCAGGCTTGTTCAAAACCTGACGCTTGCACAGAAGCAGATGGTACTGATTGCCAAAGCCATTGCTGCCAAGTGCAGCTTTCTAATCCTGGATGAGCCCACCGCACCGCTGAGCGATACAGAAACGGCTGAACTGTTCAAATTGGTGAAGCATTTGCAGGAGACTGAAAACATCGCTATCATTTTCATCTCCCACCGCATTAACGAAGTCATTCAGATTTGTGAAAAATACACCGTTATGCGCAACGGTGAGATTGTGGATACGACCCCCATCACCAAAACCACCACGACCAAAGAGATCGTGGAAAAGATGCTTGGCCGCACATTCGAGGAGATCTTCTCTAAGGAAAAGGTAGAAATCGGCGAAAAAGTCTTTGAAGTAAACCACCTGTCCGGCGCGGACGGCAAGGTGGACGACGTATCCATCTATGTCAGGAAAGGCGAGATCGTCGGCATCGCAGGCCTTGTCGGCGCAGGCAAATCCGAGCTGTGCAAGACGATTTTCGGCGCATACAAAAAAACGGCCGGCGTAATTACCCTAAAAGGGCAGGAATTGAGAATAAATATTCCCACCCAAGCAGTAAAACACCGGATCGCCCTTGTACCGGAGGAGAGGCGCAAGGAAGGCGTTCTGGTCAATGAGAACGTAAGCTTTAACCTGTCAGCCGCATGCCTGAAAAAGTACTGTACCCTGTCGTTCATCAACAGGCGGAAGACAGATGAAAACGCAAGGAATTATGTAAAGAGTCTGGGCATTGCAACGCCCTCCACAAAGCAGTATGTGAAAAACCTTTCCGGCGGCAACCAGCAGAAGGTTGCCGTGGGAAAATGGCTGGCCGCAGACTGCGACGTATACATCTTTGACGAGCCTACCAAAGGCGTCGATGTTGGCGCAAAACAGGATATCTTCCGCCTGATCAACGACATCACCAAGCAGGGTAACAGCGTCATTTACGCATCCTGCGAAAACGCGGAGCTCCTTTCCATTACGGACCGCATTTATGTTTTGTATGACGGGCACACGATGGCTGAACTGGAAACCGCGAAAACAAGCGAAGACGAGATCATGCACTACGCGGTTGGCAGTGAAACGATGTACGCCTGATGTAAAAGATTGATACAACGGGAGGAGATTCGCCATGCAAGTTTCGTTGAGGAATACTCCAGCGGGGATGGGGAACAGCAGAAGAGTGTTCCGGTTCCTGTTGGACTGGGCGGCCATCATCACGCTAGCCCTGTGCTTTATCATCTTTACACTGATCAAGGGCAGCAGCTTCATGTCCCAAAACAACATGATCAACATACTGCGCGCCATGTCCATCACCACTGTTTTCGGGATCGCGGCTACGGTTACCATGGCCCCGGACGGCTTTGATATGTCGGCTTGTACGCTGGCCAGCTGCTCCTCCTACGTGTTTGTGAGCTCCTACCTGTGGTACGGCCTGCCTCTGTGGACATGCATTATTGTGACCATCCTGGTGACATTGGTTATGTACCAGCTGACCATGTTCCTGATTCTGGTGTGCAAGGTCCCGGATATGCTGGCGACCTGCGCGCTGATGTTCGTACACCAGGGCCTGGGCCAATGGTACATCGGCGGCGGCGCGGTTTCCACCGGAATGCGGCTGCCAAGCGGCGCATCGCCTGTTCGTACGGCATTGGAGGATTCCTTCTCCGCCATCGGCCGCGCGCCGATGATCATCATCATCATGCTGGCCTGCGTGGTGGCGGCATACATCTTTCTGGAATACACAAAGCACGGCCGGTTTATTTACGCCATGGGCGGCAACCGGCAAGCCGCGAAGCTCTCCGGCATCAACGTGAAGGGCTACCGGTATCTGGCCGGCATGATCACCGCAGTATTTATCGCCATCGGCGGCATCCTGGTTGCCTCCCGCGGCAGCTCCGCGCAGGTGATGGGCGCCGACAATTACCTGATGCAGTCTCTGGCGGCCGTATTTGTCGGCCGTTCCGTAGGCGGTGCTGAAAAGCCCAACGCGCTTGGCACATTGGTTGGCGCAATGCTGGTTTCGACGCTTGAAAACGGCCTTACCATTTGCGCTGTTCCCTACTATATGCTGCCTGCCGTGAAAGGCGCAGTGCTGGCGTTGGCATTGATCGCAGCTTATGCCGGAAAGAAGGAGCATTAAGTAACCGGGCAAAGTTTTTCTTTCACAAGTTCATATGGTTAATCATATAATTATATGGGACAGCCCCAATCTTTCAGATTGGGGCTGTCGAATTATGAAGGTCAGCAGAAGGACCATCGTTCCGCGCCACATGCTACACGGAAGAGCGCCGATAACTGCCTTTGGCATCGTGGTATTGTTCATAATTCAGCCTATAGGCAGTCTCCTCATTTGGCGTCCAGAATCCAGCACGCACCCAATCCTCCTGCTGGCGGCACATGGACTGGAATTCGTTTTCGCTCTGCGTCCGTTCCTTATCGGAAAGATTCGGGTCATTCCGTTTATGATCGAACTCATGCTTATGCTTTTCCACCTCTGTCTCCCGCATTTGCTTATATTGATCTCTCGTCATATTTCGTTCTCCCTTCCATGTAAATCTTTCTTTAGCATGGCATGGATGCCAAGGCTTTATTCGGTTATATTTTAAAACATGTATAAGATTATCACAGAACCGCACGGCCAGTTGACCTTGCAAAGAAGTAACATTATAATGATACGATAGTATAATACATAAGAAATCGCATTATAAAAATGCGGCCGTAAATAACCCGACCCACCCTACTTAAGACAAAGGAGCCTATATTATGGGTCTTGCAGGGAATATAACCATCAACCTCTACTCAGTCGCAATTCTGCTGATTCTGTTTATACAGGCGCGGAAAAAGACAGGGCGCAAAATGCTGGCCGACAAGCTCTTTTTTTACATCATATATGTCACTACCCTATTGCTTATCACAGATACTATGGGGCGATTTGACGGCAGGCCCGGCACCATCTATCCGCTGCTCAACCGCATTGGCAACTTTTGTGTATTTACTCTGAGTCCCGTTCCCACAGCATTGTGGGTGGTATATGCACACGCCCGGATACATCAGGATGAAAAACCGGATATGCAGCTTCTGATTCCATGTATAATGCTTTTGGCAGTACATACTTTACTTGTGATCATTACGCAGTTTACAGGCTGGTTTTATACTATCGACTCACAAAATGTGTATCACCGTGGACCGCTGTACATGGTTTCCCCTGCATTAACATTTGTCTATTTGCTGGCTGCCGAGATCATGATTGTGCGCAACCGCAGACGGATGGAAAAGAGTCAATATATTTCCCTTCTTTTCTTTGTGATCCCGCCAATTGCGACGATGCTTCTGCATGTCTCCACTTACGGCATATCCATCGTGCTGGACGGCGTTGTCTTGTCCATACTCATTGTCTTTTTGAATGTACAGAACAAAAACCTGATCACAGATTACCTGACGGGCGTGTACAATCGGGAAGGTCTTGACATACAACTGAAGGAAAGAATCAGGACAAGCGCTTACGGCAAAACATTCTCGGCGATCCTGCTGGACCTGGACCACTTCAAAAACATCAACGATACACACGGCCATGAAATGGGTGACAGGGCTCTGCAAAAATCCGTAGAGCTAATTAAGGATAGCATCCGCTCCACCGATTTTATCGCCCGGTTTGGCGGCGACGAGTTCGTAATCCTCCTAGATACCGCCAATAAACAAGAACTGGAAACGGTGCTGCATAGGATCAACAGCGCCGTTGATGTATTCAACAAGAGCGGCGGCCAGCCTTTTGCCATCGGTTTCAGCGCTGGCTGCGCCGTTTACGATACCGTAGCCCAGCCCAAGGCGGAAGACTTTGTAAAACTGCTGGATCAGATGATGTATCAGATGAAGCTGGGGCAAGTGGAGAGCACGTCGCAAACGGATCAGGCGCAAAACGCATAAGAAAGTAATTCCATTAGCAGCATGTTCTGTACAAATAGAGCCAATAACAATATAGAAAGGCTGCATACATAGTCTCCTTCGTTAGGTTCTTTTCTCTATGTCTTATAATACTTATATAGGGATGTCTCCTTTTGAATGGAGTGTGTCGCAACCTCACTCTATCAAAGACTGCTTTCTTTGTCCTTTATTGTCTTCTTTTGAACTTATACAATTAAATGTACTCAATTTTTTATGGAATTTGTCATATTCTTAACATCCTGTCAAATAAAACACGAACATAAAATATAATGATAAGCTTTGCAATAAATCACATCAAATCAATTGTTTAGTATATAATTCTGCTTAGAAAAGAGTATTTCCACAATGAGCTTTGTGCTCCTGTGATAAGGAGACCAATGTAACGTACTAGATGTGATTATCTATAAATATGAAAGGTAACAGATATGAAGCTGAAATCAGACCTAATCCTGCGCTGTATCGCCGGAGAACATGTGGTAATTCCCATTGGCGATAATGTTGCCACATTTAACGGCATCATTTCGCTTAACGAAACAGCGTTTTATCTCTGGAAAAAAATACAAACCCAAGTTTCGCGCGAGGAGCTTATTTCCTCTCTTTTGAACGAATTTGAGGTTGATGAGAATCAGGCAGGCAAGGACATTGACGATTTTCTGGTATTGCTTCGTGAACATGAACTATTGATAGAGGAATGACTATGGAACTGATTCCAAATCGTACTCCTATGAACGGGACTTTTGAACTGACAGTCCGCTGCAATTTACATTGCCGCATGTGCTTATTCAGGCATGACGACTCAGAAAACCAAACGATTATTTCGCAAGAGCGAACAGCGGATGAATGGATTGACATGGCGAGGCAGGTAGCGAAAGCAGGTACAGTGGGCTTGCTGATTACAGGCGGCGAGCCCATGTTTCGGAAAGATTTTGAGCAGATTTGGGAGGGGATATACCGCATCGGTTTTCAAATCCAGCTGTATACAAATGCAACATTGGTGACGCCTGAAATACTTGCGCTGCTTCGGAAGTACCCTCCGCATAGGATAGGTATTTCCATCTATGGAGCATCCGAAAGCACATATGAAAAAGTATGCGGAAATGGAGATGCTTACCGCCTGGCTATGGAGGGGATAAGCCGGCTTAGCACATTGCCGTCTATACTGGATTTTCGAACCACCATCATCAAGGATAACCTGGATGACATAGATGAAATGGAGGAGTGGGTCAGGCAAAATAGTAGCGAAGATCATATGATTACGCACACAAATATGGTAATCAAACCGGTTAGGGGGGGATGCTCAGATGCTTTATCATGCAGACTCGACCCTGAAGAGAATATTCAACTTTTACTCAACCGACATATTCGACTGATTGAAAAAACCATTGGCCATGAACGGTTCGATTCTCAAAGAATAAGGTTATCTGTACGAAAGAACGCATCATCCTCAGTGGGAGCCTCAAATATATCTCTATTTGGATGCGATGCTGGAATGCGTGCTTATGCGATTTCATGGGATGGGAAAATGTTAGGATGCCAAGTTATGGGGGTATGCTACACTGAACCATACTTAACTGGGTTCCAAACGGCATGGGAAAAATTCCCAGAAAAAGTGACACAAAGGATAATTGATGTTCAATGTTTGGAATGTGAGATTCAAGGATTCTGCTTATCATGCTGCGCAATGCGGTATGCAGAAACAGGGAACCCGGTTGGCCGTTCCGAGTACGCATGTAATAACACCAAGAGATTAGCTAAATTCATGAACGTAGAAAGGGAGAATAACAATGAAAAAACAATACCTGAGCCCATCTGTCCGCTTTGAAAGCATACTCCTTCTTGAGAAAATTGCTAATCCATGCTGGGCATATACGTCTAATTCTAAGTATACTCAGCCTTTGGGTTTCGATGTAGATGGTGTAGGTAGAATTAGTGTTACTGGAAGCAATTGTGGTCATGTCGATTTGATTGGAATTAGTGATCCTCAGATAGAAGAATATCTAAAAGGAAATGCTGGTCAGCCGTCTACTATAGCAACCTTTTTGTGCCCAGGAAGCAAATAAATCTATGCTTAACTCGAATATGTATTTTCAATTAGGCGGATTGATACTCAGATTAAATGATACTCTAAAAAATCAAGCAGGGCTTAAATTTTCTAAGGAGCTTGGTCACTATTTTATTAATTCAACGCAACCTACTGACTTATGCCTTTTTTTCCACAAATGTGATTCGGTAGAACTTTTAAATGCTGATCCAATTTATGAGTATAAATTTGGATCACTAAAAATTAATGTATATCCGCAGAAACTATGTGGATATATCTGGACGTTGTCAAATCAAAAAAATTTTACATACCTCGCTTATTCAATAGATTCAAATTGGAAGACGTTTTCCCTTCTTGTTGACAATACAAACTCTGAAGGCACTTGCGCATTTGATTACTTTGCAGACATTTTCTCGTACTCAGTATTAACACTTGGAGGCATTGTTTTTCATGGTGTTGTAATGGATTATCAAGACTGTGGTGTGATTTTATCCGCACCCTCCGGGACAGGTAAATCCACGCATTCAAACAAATGGCGTGACCTAGGGCTTAGTACAATCATTAATGGAGACCGATCCCTATGCCGATATGTTAACGATACTTGGACGGTTTTTGGCATGCCCTGGTGCGGAACATCCTGTATTTCTGAAAACCGCCAAGTGCCAATTTCTGCAATCGTTGTTCTGGAGCAGCATAGCGAGAATATTGTCAAGCAACTTGAGCCATTGGAAGCGCTGACAAAGCTTCTTCCTAACACGTTTGCGCCCCAATGGGAGCCAGTACTTTATAACAAGATGCTTGACCGGCTGAATGAGATCATACCAGCTGTGCCAATATTTCATTTGCGGTGCCGCCCTGATATGGATGCGGTATTGACACTAAAATCCGCTTTGGATAACCTGCAAAGGGAGCAACGGCCGGAAGGGGGTATGTATGGAAATACAGGCACGGAGCCTTGTCTTGCCTTGCGCTGATGTATTCCCGGTTGCCGAACAAATAATGCAAAAAGGATGCGGAATCCGCTTCACTGTAACAGGCAGCAGCATGTGGCCCCTCATACGGCATAATCAGGATTCAGTATTGCTGAAAGCGCTCAGCCGCCCGGCCAGGTTAGGGGATATCGTGCTGGCCCGCTTGGAGGGCGATAAAACAAAATACATATTGCACCGAGTAGTCCGCATACACGGTAAAAATATGCTTGAAACTGCAGGAGATAACTGCACAATCACGGATGGCATAATAGATAGAAAACAGATTGTTGGAAGGGTGGAGATCATATACCGGGGTCCGATTGTAATTGATTGCAATCATGCTGTCTGGCGCATTTTGTTTACGCTATGGCGCCATTGCTTCCCGTTCAGAGGATCACTTTTAAAACTATTAACAATAATGTGTAAACTGAGAGCGAAG
This sequence comes from Bacillota bacterium, assembly GCA_023416585.1. Classification (GTDB taxonomy): domain Bacteria; phylum Bacillota; class Clostridia; order Christensenellales; family Aristaeellaceae; genus JAEWAH01. The sequence continues at coordinate 304,117 of JAEZHM010000081.1, read as the reverse complement.
AGTAAATAGAAGCAAGCGAGATATAAAGCGATGTCAAAAGAGTACCAACAATTCAACGAATTGGATGAATGTTTACTGGCACTTCTTCGAATTGGTCTACGATTCGAAACGGTAGAGCAGTATTCTGTTCATTTTTCCGCCTGGGAACAATTGATAGAGCAAGCCCGCTTGCAAACGGTTTTACCAATTATTAATGATGCAATCATGCAGCTTCCAGATGATCAAAAACCGCCCAAATCTATCGTTTCTTATTTAAAGTTGGAAACGATTAACTCCGTGCTATCCAATGATCACTTACTGGCAGTACAGGATGAACTTTTAGCGGTTCTAAAGGCTGAGGATATACCGTGTGCCATTTTAAAGGGGACAAGCGTTGCGGTATATTATCCGAATCCCGAATTACGGATGCAGGGCGACATTGATATCATGGTCGATAAGGCGAATATAGACCGTGCAGTAATTGCGATGGAAAGAGCAGGGTACCAAAATAGCAGTCATGAGCATGGCTTTCATAAAACCTTCTTGAAAGATAACGCACGCATAGAGCTTCACCACGCATGTACCCCAGTGCCCCCAAATAAAGCAGGCGATTTCATCACCAGGCTGATGCAGACTGCCATTCCAATGGCATGCTCAATAAATATTGAAAAGCACGTATTCCCCATCCTAACTGATACACATCAGGCAGTATCCCTTTTGTTGCATATGCAAAAGCATATCACATCAAGCGGCCTTGGCTTAAGACAATTATGCGATTGGGCAGTGTTCCTAAGAAAGGTTCATCCAGAACAATGGACAAAGAATATACAAGCTGTGCTGGATCACTGTGGGTTACTTCGGTTCGCGGAAATATTGACTAAAGCCTGTGTATTATATCTTGGCTTTCCTTCGAATATATGCCCTCAAGGCTTGCAGGACACCGATGATATCTGCTTTGCCTTGATGCAGGATTTTCTGAAAAGCGGTAACTTTGGAAGGAAAGATACGGTTCGGGGTGCAAGCAGCATCCTTATAACGGATTATGCTGAGGAAGAAAAGCGAAGGCCGAAACTGCTGATATTTGTAAAAAGCCTGAACAAGAATGCTATGATTCACTTTCCAATCCTCCAGAAAATACCGGTATTGCTGCCTGTCATGTGGGTTTTCTTACCCTTAAGATACATGGTGCGAATGGCAATTGGAAAACGTCCGAAACATTCACCGGGGAAGATAATGTACAGTGCAAAGCAGAGAGATCGGCTATATAGCACATTTTGTTTGTTTGAGGCCGACAACGGATTGCATTCATCAATAACGCATGAGAATTAATGCCTATATGCTTTGATAGGAAGTGATCGATTGTGTTTGATATTCACTGTCATCTCATACCTGAGGTTGATGACGGCGCTCAAAGCCTTGAGGAAGCGTGCGCCATGGCCCGGATCGCCTATGAGAGTGGGACAAGCACTTTGGTTGCAACACCACACTACAATGTACCTGGCAGCTTTCAAAACATTTCCGGCACTCACCTAAAAAACCAGTTTAGCAAACTATGCGACAGCATTCAAAACAGCAAAAATCCGATAAGAGTAATGCTGGGTATGGAGGTCTTTGCCACAGATGATATAGCAAACAAAATCGGCAGCGGAGAAATAGTAATGCTTAATGATTCAAGATACATCTTAATTGAATTCGATATGAATGATCACCCCCTGCATGTGAACGGTTTGCTGGATCAGATCGCACACCTTGGCCTGGTACCAGTAATTGCACACCCTGAGCGTTATGCATTTATGCAGCATGAGATGGAGAATGCATTTTACTGGAAGACCAAAGGATACATCATTCAACTAAACAAGGGAAGTATACAAGGATCCTTCGGTTCGCGAATCAGGAGAACAGCCTGCAACATGCTGCGCATGAATCTTGCTCATGTTATTGCTAGCGATGGTCACAGCCCTTACCAGCGCACACCTGACCTTTTTGATATTTACGAATATGTTAGTGATCATTATTCCCGCGAGTATGCCGACGATCTTTTGAAGAACATACCGGAAATGATCATCAACAATCTATGAGTGAGGTACCCATGAGAATTTTTCGATCAATTGTCATATTTGTCTTCGTTGTTACGGCAGTCTTGTATGGTTATTTATACTTCTATAACAGATCCAGAACTGATCTTACAAACCCTGTCATTTCCTATGCGGCTGATGTACTGGATGTATCTGTTACAGATGATGAAGAAGCACTGCTGAAGGATGTCACAGCATACGATGAAAAGGATGGAAATTTGACTGCCCGGGTAATCATAGAACAAATATCCAATTTCGTTGATAAAGGCGTGTCGAATATAACGTATGCCGTTGTTGACAATGACAATCACGTTGCCAAGAAAAAGCGCCTCATACGATATACCGATTATGAGTCTCCGCGCTTCACCTTTTCAAAGGAGATGCGCTTTGAACTTCGCACATATTTCAATGTGCTGGATAACATTAAGGCCATAGATAAGATCGATGGTGACCTGACGAAAAAGATTAAGCTTACCAGCTCCGATCTCTCGGCGAATCAAGCCGGTGTATACCATATGCGGGCGGAAGTTACCAATAGCAAAGGCGATTTCAGATACCTAAATTTCAATGTCACAATTTATGAAGCAGTCCCCAATGCGCCCGAAATCGTATTGAAGAAGTATTTGGTATACATGAATGTTGGCGATCCGTTTATTGCAGAATACTATATTGATAAGGTAATACGCAATGATACCGTATTGGAGGGGCTTAACGTAAGAAACGAATCGCATGTAAATACCCTTAAGGCCGGAGATTACCAGGTGGACTATTATGTAACGGATAAAAACGGGATAACTGCGAAAGCATCGCTTATCGTCGTTGTAGAGGAGTAAAAAATGCGTGAAATCAGGCTGCGAGACATCAATCTGTTTTGCATATTGAAAGATTTGTTCTATCACCTGTGGATCATTGTGCTATGTTCACTCATAGCAATGATGGGAACAGAGATAGTTTTGGAAAACCTATATCAGCCATTGTACGTAAGCTCGGCAACTTATTATGTCAGCCCAAAAGATAGTACAAATTCTCCATATTACAATTTGAGTACAGCTTATGACATGGCCTTAGCCCTATGCAAAGTGTTTGAAAGCAAACCTATGGCAGAAAAGGCTGCAGAAAAAATGGAACTGTCAGCGCTTCCTGGAACGATATCGGCCAATGTGCCTGAGAACACCAATCTATTGCGTCTGGAGGCGAAATGCAGTTCCCCGGAACTGGCATTCAAGACTGTTACCGCCATCATGGAAAATCATAGAAAAGTATCAGATTTTGTATTTGACAATGTTGTCATCGATATTCTTGATCGTCCCACGGTACCGGAATTTCCATCCAATCATATATCCACATCCGTGGCAAAAAAGCAGGCTGCCATGATTGGCGCGCTGCTGGCCATTATACTGATTGCAGCTTTTGGCATTTTGCGCGATACCATTAAAACAGAGGAATCACTCAAATATTGCCTTGACGCCAGGCTGCTGATCACTATTCGGCATGAGACGAAAAACAAAACAATCAAATCCAGGTTAAAAAAAATAAACCGATCCTTGCTGATTACAAATCCGGTCATCGGGTTCTCATTTTCAGAATCAATAAAACGATTATGTACAAAATTGGAGCATATCAAAAGCCTTCGAAAGCATGTAGTCTTTCTTGTTACCAGCGCATGTGAAAACGAGGGAAAGTCAACCATTTCAGCGAATCTGGCGCTTGGGCTTGCAAGATGCGGCTATAAGGTGCTGCTCATGGATTGTGACCTTCGCAAACCAGCACAGTACAAGTTGTTTGATATAAATCCAGAGCCGCAGGCGGAGTTTAGCAAGTGCTTAGGGAAGAGAGCTTCTATCGATGAAGTAGTCATGCAAGACAGCAAAACCGGTCTTTATCTGCTGGCCAACAGGAATAGCTGCCATAATTCCGCTGATCTGCTTTCATCAATGCAAATGGAAAGAATATTGAATTACTTCAGAAATCAAATGGACTATATCATCATCGACTCGCCCCCTATGTCCGTTATTTCCGATACCGAAGTGCTTGTTAGCTATTGTGATGCATCGCTGCTAGTTGTCAGGCAAGATTATGCTTTTGTGAAAGTGATAAACGACACGATTGATAAATTGCATGAATCGAGCGATTTTTTAGGTTGCATCTACAACAATGCCAGGGAAATTGACTTTCATGTTACAGACAGTTATGAAAGAATGTACAGCAAATATTACAAAAAAGTGGGATAAATGCTTGAAAGGAAATCTGTATGAGCGAAGAGATTAAGCAAGCCCCCTCAAATCAGAAGTTAAATGAAGGGCAGTCTTTCGAAATTGATCTGTCCACTCTACTCATTGATATTTTTAAAAGCAGCATGAAATTTTGGTGGCTTGTTCTTATTTGGGGGCTGCTGGCAAGTGGCATATATCTTTATACATCAATAAAAAGCTACGTACCTTATTATAAGGCAAGTGCTACGTTCGCTGTATCACCTCGATCATCAACGAATTATGGCACTGCAAATTACAGTTACTCCTATAATGGTTGCGTGACAATAATGATGGATACATTCCCGTATATCCTAAATAACAATATTCTTCAGCAAAGAATCCTTGAAGACCTGGGTACAGATTACCTGAATGGCAGCATTAATGCGACGGGAGTAGAATATTCGAATTTATTCACTTTGGAAGTAACCAGTTCTGACGCCAAGGATGCTTATGACATATTGTTATCAGCCATAAAAAATTACCCCAAAATGGCTGAGTACATCATTGGCGATACAAAGATGGACTATATTGTCACGCCATCGGTATCAGCACAGCCAATCAATGGCATTTCCTATAAACGAACGACCTTCATGGGCTTTTTATTAGGAGCGCTTTGTGGTTTTGCATTTATATTTGCGTATGCCTTTTTCCGTACAACAATACGAAAAGTAGATGATATAGAAACAAAGCTGAATCAGAAAAGCCTTGGCATCATTCCTCATGTCAGATTCAAGCGGCGCAGCAGCGAAAAACAACAGCGTCTTGTGATAATGAACCGCTTTGTAAGCAATTCATTTCAGGAAGCAATCCGGGCGCTTAGAACGCGTATTCTCAAAATCATGGATACCGGCGGTATGAAGGTTCTTCTTGTAACCAGCACAATGCCTAATGAAGGGAAAAGCGTTATTGCCTTGAACCTTGCACTATCCATAGCTCAAAAAGGATCTCGAGTTTTGCTTATTGATGCCGATCTGAAGCGCCAGCAAATTCAAAGCCTTCTGAACATAAAAGGCAAGCCAGTCACATTCCTGGATGTAATGGATGGCAGTGCCTCGCTTAACCTGGCTGTATTGGAAACGGTAACAAAAGACTTCAACTTTTTGGCATGTGGGAATGACCCAGACCATTCAATGGAAATATTATCCTCTTCCAGATTCAAATGTGCCATTGATGAGTTAAAAAGCAGGATGGACTATATCATCATAGATTCACCGCCTTGCGGTATGCTGGCTGATGCATCTGTGCTAGCTAGCATATGCGACAGCGTGTTATATGTGGTAAAGCAAGACTACGCCAAGGTAGGAAAGATCATCGAAGGCATCCAGGGAATTGGCTACAGTGGCATAAAGTTGGCCGGATGTGTGCTGAATGACGCAAAGGCAGGCTTGCGAGGGTATGGCAGTGGTTATGGCTACGGTTACGGCTCACATTATTATGGATCTCATTATGACTACGGCAGCTATAGCCATTATGGCAACTATGGTGAGAAGAGCAATGATATCACGGCTAAGGAGTTGGAAGAAACTTGATATCCGAGCTGAAAGTCGTTAAGGCAATCAAAAATGGAAAGCTGAACAAGCTGATTGAAGAATGGCAGTGGATCGGCCGGTACATGAGGAAATATACATTGCAGATTGCTCTTTACACCTTGCTCGGAATCATCGGTATTGTGTTGGGGCTTGCCGGCAGTGTAGTATCGAAATACCTCATTGATGCTGTAACAGGGGTTAATACTGCTTCTGCAGGCATGATTGCCATCTTATATCTTGGAATGGGCTTTTTAGGCATTGCCGTCAGCGCAGTCGTAAATCGCATTTCAACCCGTATCCAGACGAGAGTTCAACAGGAGATTAGAGCTGAAGTATTTCATCATATCATGATTACAGATTGGGAATCGATAGCGGATTTCCACTCAGGAGACTTGCTAAATCGAACGTCTAGTGATACAAGCACAGTATCTGCTGCTATTCTAGGCTTTGTTCCCGAGCTGATCACCAATACAATTAAGTTTGCTGGCGCACTTTTGATCATTTTGTATTATGATCAGGTGATGGCACTCATCGCACTGGGAGGCGCACCTGTTATCGTTTTTTGCTCGCAATTTCTTTTGCGGAAGATACGTACATATCAGGTTGAATCCAAGAAAATATCCAGCGAAATCATGTCATTCAATGAAGAAGCTTTCCAGAACCTGCAGTTTATCAAGTCATTCGGATTACTGGACAGCTTTGTAAGGAAAATGCGTGCGCTTCAAGAGAAGAGCTATACCCTGAATATGCGTTATAACATGCTTACCATTGGTGCAACATCCTTAATGGCACTTTTGGGCAGACTTATTTCCTTTGCGTGTTATGGCTGGAGCATATACCGTCTTTGGCATGGTGATATCACATATGGTACCATGACGCTTTTTCTGCAGCTGGCCGGATCATTATCCGGATCGTTTGGATCACTAGTCAGTTCCGTGCCTCAAATGTTGTCAGCCGGTACATCTGCCCGGCGTGTAATGGATATTGCTGAGCTGCCGAATGAGCGCAGCTATGAGGATGAAAGCGTAAAGGCGCTGAAGGAGAAGACAAAGAATAATGGCACTGAGATAAACATCGAAAATGTAAGTTTTTCTTATAAGGATGGCCGAAATGTGCTAGCCAACGTCAATTTACATGCGTCATCCGGTGAAATCATTGGCTTGGTCGGTCCTTCCGGCCAGGGTAAAACAACAATATTTCGTTTGCTGCTTGGGCTAATAAATCCGAAGGAAGGCAGCGTATCGGTATGCCCGGAAGGGGATCATTCATCAGCCCTGCCTGTCAACCCAAACACGCGCAGTCTATTTGCCTATGTGCCGCAGGGAAATGTATTATTCTCCGGCACAGTGGCCGAGAATCTGCGTCTGGGCCGCTTAGATGCAACAGATAAAGACCTAATCAATGCACTAAAGGATGCATGTATCGATGATGAGGTACTTAGTCTTCCGGACGGTCTAAACAGCAGAATCGGCGAACGTGGATATGGATTTTCTGAAGGGCAAAATCAGCGTATTTCGATAGCACGTGCTCTCTTGAGTGATGCACCCATTCTGCTTCTTGATGAAGCAACATCAGCTCTTGATATGGCCAAAGAGAAGTGCATATTGCAAAACATAAATCAGCATTACAAGCATAAGGCAGTAATTATTGCTACTCACCGCCCGAGTATACTTGATATATGTACACACACATATTCTGTAAATGGACGAATTGTTTCATTGGTTGACAAACATAGCAATTTAGCCATATAGAAAATAGATAAGGTACAATAATTGTTCAGATTTTTAAGAGAAAAAAGGACAAGGAATGCATGTCTCTTGTGGAATGTGGTTGCAACACACACCATTCGAATGGAGACAGCAATCCTTATCCCAGAAAATTGTGCAGTTAATTGATATCGAGCTTAACAGGTCGCCTTTCAGCGGAAATTAACGTCAATTTCGTTTATCATCCGGTCAGCATACCAGTTTTGCCCATTGGCCCAAACAGGTTTATCCACGCCGGAAAACAGTGAATACAGTGCATCTCCGCATTTACGAAGCTCTTTCCCGGCAGCGGTCATCGCTTGCGTATCAATATCAGACATGGAGTCGGCCGCAGCATCAAAAGTATCCTGCGCCTTTACATAGGCTGAATCAAAGGTGCCAAGTGCTTCAGCCTGCTCCGCGTTCATGCTTGATGCATCCATCCCTCCAATTTCCTTCCGCAATTGCCTGGCTATGGAAAGATACCGCACAATGACAAATCCATTATCCACAAGCCACTTGGTATATGGGTAAGATACGTACTTAAGCTCCGGTACTTCTATGTCGAACACCTTATTTATGACTTCCCTACGGTTTGCCTGGTCGGTAAAGGTGAAATTCCAGCCATTCAAGGCTGTACGGTATTTCCCCTTTAACACATAAGAGCCAATATTCCTGGTATCGAGATTAGCTGCAAATCGAAAATAATCCGCCATGTCCACTAGGCTCATATTGGTAAAAAGGGCATGATCCAGCTTTTCTACCGCAGCTAAAATGCTTGTAAAGTACTTACTGTCACTCATCACCCTTTCAAAAATAACCTGCATCAGATCCCGCTGCCGTCCTGTGCGGCCCAGGTCGTTGCTATTTACGGTAGCGTTTCTTCGCGCCCGTAGGTAATCCATAATACCAGTACCATTCAGGTGCTGATAGCCTTTATTATACTTTCCCCCACCTCCGTTATAGCTCATCCCCACGTAAAAATCAACGCCGCCGATGGCATCGCCGATTGCTTTCATGGCCAACATGTCTACGGCGCAATAACTGTCAATCTTGATGCCGCCAAGCAGCCAGGACGCGGCCTCGCATACCTTTTGAAAGCCTTCCTCCGTTTTTCCGCCACCGCAATTGATGGCGGCATTCAGCTTATAGATACCCTTGATGCCAGGCACATAGGTGAGCGAATCCCGCGGGAGGGATATCATATCCACCCTTTTTTTATCAAAATTTACGGCAAGCACCATGATTGCGTCAGTATGATAGTCGCTTCCCCTTGCCGCGGACGCATCACTTTTATCTATGCCCAACAGCAGAATATTTTTGATATTCTGTTCAGGGGTAATATATGTTTCTATCGGTCTGGGATCAATCAGGGGGTTATGATATTCCGTTGTTTCCGCGGCTGCTGATATAAACAAGAGTACAATTATAGATATAGCAACGAAAGCTGTTTTTATTTTGATCATTCCAATCCAATCCCTTCCAACAATTTTTTATTCAAATATCAAGTGCCTCGCGCATTATTAGATTGTTACATACTTTTGCCGTCTATAGCTGTATGCTTGTGTTTACATATATGAATTATTACTCTGCTTATAAGCGCATAAGCAATCAGTGCGATTCCAATACCGGCAACAAAGCCCGCAAAATCGATCCAAATATCCATCACCTGTGAACCGCGCTGCGAAAAAATTTGAATCGTTTCATCCATAACGGCAGAAGCCAGACCGATGAACAAAACAGCTGCAAGGTTCTGCCTGCGCATCTTTCCAGTAAGGTATAGCAGCAGTACCATCTCCATGCCCAGCAGCGCAAATTCCGATATGTGTGCCACCTTGCGCACAATATGCTGCGCTTCTTCCGTATCAAGAGGCGGCGTGCGGAATACTTCCTCAATAACTTCCAACACTCTTTTACTTTGCCCGTTTGACACAATTGCGGATTGAAGGGAATTGTTCCAAATATATAGCAACGTGATTACAATGATGCATATGCCAATATACCATCTTCTTCTGTACATGAAAGAAAACTCCGTTCTCCATTATTTCAGCCAAATTGCCTTGTTCACAATATGTGTATAGCTTTGAATCAGCTTGACGACCTTTACTGACACATTCCTATCAGCATAATCCTCCGCAGCTACAACCGGCTCATCCTTCATGGCTGCAGCCAATTCAACCGCCTGTTCCACATCCTTAGCCTTTAAGCCTCCAATCACCAGTGTTCCTTTATCCAGCACCTCCGGCCGCTCTGTGGAAGTTCGTATCAGCACCCCGGCAAAATGCAGGATGGCGCTTTCCTCCGAAAGCGTACCGCTATCCGACAAAACGCAAAAGCTTCCCATTTGAAGCTTGTTGTAATCCGTAAAGCCAAACGGTATCATATTCTTTACCAGCGGGTGAAATTGGAAGCCCCTGGCTTCAATAAACTTTTTGGACCTGGGATGGGTGGAATAGATCACCGGCATTTGAAACCGTTCAGCAATATGGTTGATGGCATTCATCAAGGCCATAAAATTCTCTTCATTATCAATGTTTTCTTCCCGGTGTGCCGACACCACAAAATACTGTCCCGCCTCCAACCCCAAGCGCTTCAAAACGTCGCTTTTTTCAATTTTCTCCCGATTGGCCTCCAGTACCTCCGGCATAGGGGAACCGGTAACAAAGACCGTCTTTCCGTCGATCCCTTCCGACAACAGATAACGCCGGCTGTGTTCTGTATAAGGCAGATTGATATCCGCGATATGATCCACGATTTTTCTGTTGATCATTTCGCTCACATTCCAATCCCAGCACCGGTTGCCGGCCTCCATATGGAAAATCGGGATCTTGAGCCGCTTTGCGGAAATGGCCGATAAAGCAGAGTTCGTATCGCCAAGAATCAGCACCGCGTCCGGCTGCTCTTTTTGCATCACATCATATGATTTGGCGATGATGTTCCCCATGGTTTCACCCAGGTGAGTTCCGGCGGCATTAAGATAGAAATTCGGCACACGAAGCTCCAAATCCTCAAAGAAGACCTGATTCAAGGAATAATCCCAATTCTGCCCGGTATGAACAATGATATGGTCAAAATACTTGTCAGCGCACTTCATCACCGCCGACAGGCGTATGATTTCCGGCCTGGTGCCGATGATGGTCATAAGCTTCAGCTTTTGTGCCACGTTATACCTCCAGATAATATGTATCAGGCTTATTGGAATCAAAGCATTCACTGGCCCACATGATGGTTACAAGATCGGTATCACCAAGGTTTTCTAAATTGTGCGTATATCCTGTGGGTATATCCACTACTTCGATCTTACTCTCATCCACAAAATATTCCAATACCTTTTCTTCGCCAACCTTGCGGAATCGTATCACTCCCCTTCCCGAAACCACCACAAACTTTTCATTCTTGCTGTGATGCCAATGATTGCCCTTTGTGATGCCAGGCTTGGAAATGTTCACAGATATCTGGCCCCGCTCCGGGGTACGGAATATTTCTGTAAAAGAACCCCGCAGGTCCACATTCATCTTCAATGGATAATGGAACTGATTCTCCGGCAAATAGGACAAATAGGTGGCATACAGCTTTTTTGTAAACGCGTCGCTCATATCAGGAATAGACAGCGTCCCGCGGCTGGCCTTGAAGGATTGGATCAGCTCCGCAATGTGCCCCAAAGCAGTTTGATACACAGGCTCCACATAACAAAACCGGTCCTTTCGGTTGGCCTCCCCTTTCACGGCGCGGATCAGTTCCGCCACCACATCATCAATATACACCAGCTGCATTTGTACCGCAGGATCATTCACTGCAATGGGCTGGTCATGCGCTATATTGTGGCAGAATGTGGCCACCACACTGTTGTAATTGGGGCGGCACCACTTGCCAAACACATTGGGAAGCCGGTATACATAAACGGGTACGCCCTGTTCTTCTCTATACAAAAAAACAACCTCTTCCCCGGCCTTTTTACTTTGGCCGTAAGGGTTGTCCAATTCCGCCTGTATGGACGATGTAATGAGAACTGGTGCTTTATTTCCATGGCGTTTCAGGGAATCCAGAAGTTTTGATGTAAAGCCGAAATTCCCCTCCATGAACTCTTCCGTCTTCTGTGGCCGGTTTACCCCTGCCAAATGGAATACAAAATCGCATTCTTTTGTGTACTCGTCCAGAAGTTCAGGCACCGTATCCACATCATACAGATACGTTTCCGTAACTTCCGGTTTTGTCAGGGTGGCTGCGAGATTTTTCCCTATGAAGCCTTTTGCGCCGGTAATCAGTACTTTCATTTGTAATCCCCCATGCGGTCAATTCATTCTGTATGTATTGCAGTGACAGCAATTTATCCTTCACCTGATCTACGCTAAGCAATTGCGTATTGTTGCTGTTAAATTCAGTCAGCACCCGGCGGTCCTGATTCCCCTGAATGAAGTATTTGTCATAATTAAGATCGCGCTTGTCCGCCGGCACGCGATAAAAATCGCCCATGTCGATGGCATGGGCGCATTCCTCATTGGTCAGCAGCGTTTCGTATATCTTTTCCCCATGGCGGATGCCGATGATCTTCACTTCGTTGTCTGCCCGGAAAAGTTCCTTCACAGCCTGTGCCAGTACTCCGATGGTGCATGCCGGGGCCTTCTGCACCAGGATATCCCCAGACTGGGCATTTTCAAAAGCAAACAGTACCAGGTCCACCGCTTCCTCCAAGCTCATAATAAAGCGGGTCATCATCGGCTCCGTAACGGTCAGCGGCTTCCCGGATTTGATTTGCTCAATAAAAAGGGGGATCACCGATCCCCTTGAACACATTACGTTTCCATATCGCGTACCGCATATCAGCGTTTTTTCAGGATCAACCGTTCGGGCCTTGGCTACTACCACCTTTTCCATCATGGCTTTAGATGTGCCCATAGCGTTCACCGGATAGGCGGCCTTGTCGGTGGAGAGGCAGATGACCTTTTTGACCCCCGCTTCTATGGCTGCCGTTAGCACATTGTCGGTGCCCAACACATTGGTTTTTACCGCCTCCAGCGGGAAAAACTCACAGGAAGGCACCTGCTTTAACGCAGCAGCATGGAATATGTAATCTACGCCGCACATTGCGTTTCTGACAGAAGCAATGTCCCGTACATCACCGATGTAGAATTTGATTTTATCAGCAACCTCCGGCAACTTCGCTTGAAATTCGTGCCGCATATCATCCTGTTTTTTTTCATCACGGGAAAATATGCGGATTTCGTCAATGTTAGTGGAAAGAAAACGATTCAAGACTGCGTTACCGAAGGAACCGGTACCTCCAGTGATCATCAATATTTTGTTGTTAAAGAGTGACATTTCCTACCTCCATAATATATGCCATTCTCACACGCTCAAGATAACTTACCCACATATTAGCCAGATGTAATATTGCAAGATAAAATCATATCTTTCAAATAGTATTGTTCTTGTCCTGTTTCATCATGGTTTAGCATACAATTTGATGTCCGATCAGCATAGTCAGTAACGACGCTATGCTTTTATATTTGAAGTGTTTTTTTGATAGCCAGTTTAATCACATGAGGAATGAAAGTAATTATCCTTTTTTTCACATTAAACTTATGGATTATTGTAAACCCACCATTAGTATATAAACTTATCATTTTCTCCCTCATGTCAGTATATACACTCGGGAAACAGAGCTGCTCATGACTATTTTGTATTTTTCTTAAATCAGCCTCAATAATGTTTAAACCGTTTCCAAAGGACTCAAGAAGACGTTTCCCTCGCTCATTGTGGACAATCATGCATGATATTCCATTTGTATTAGTAAGTAGCCCGCCGGATTCAAATAATTTGGGATAATCTAATTTACATTCGAAATAGTCACCAATTGTAATATCAGCAGGCTTAGTTATACTTGAAAACTGACAACTGTAACATCCTTCGCGATAGCTGTCTCGATTAAAAAACATTGAGTAGTAATCCGACTTATTGGGATTCAAAACCTTTTGCGTTCCATTTTCAAAAAGCACCTTTTCAATATATTTAATTTTTCCATTCTGCTTTTCGCGAAATGAGAATGATTTTACATGTGAAGATTCTTTCTTTGATAAAAAGGCAACATAATCAAAAAACAGTTTTGAGCCAGGAACCCCATGGCAAATTAAATCAATCGTATAAAGGTTCTCCTTTTTTTCCCCCAGATATCTAAACAATGCATCCACTTGGCACGATGTTCCCGAGAATAACATAGGAGATGATTCGGATAGCTTTTCTTTGATTTCTTCAAACACACAAACGGCATTACTCTGGATATACTTCGATTGAAGCAACAAGTCGAGTTCATTTAATGTTTTTGCCGATCGATGATAAACCTTTGGCTCTCCGTCAACAAAATCCAAAGTTACGCCATAAACAATTCCGCCTTTTTTTATAAAATCACTAGCAATTGTAGCAAAAACACCACCAGATGATGCCTTGCGCAGCAAATCATTATTACTGCTATATGCTATATAGGATTTCTTGCTTAATGAACGATAATCGATAACCTTACTACAATATATTTCACACAGACCACAATGAATACATGAATCTACGTTCACTTTCGGTATCTTATAGCCAAAGAAATTAGAATTAACCATTTCAATTGCATGCTTAGGACATCTTTCTGCACAAACACCGCATCCACAACATTCATTATCTTCTTTTAAGACGGGGTGTGATATAGTTCTGTTTACCTCATTATTTATATTTAATGCAAGCTTTAAAAAACTTATCCCTTTCTCTCGTTCCGAAGCAAAATAGTCATCGCATTTTATTTCTTCTCGTGGGAGTAATGAAAAATCGCAACATTCTTTACCAATTAATCTTTCAGAACAATTACAGTCATTTAGAAGCGATTGTAATCTACTTGATTGAGATATATTATGCGCTATGTATTGCCTATCAAATGTATAAAATTGTCTACCAAAACGCAACGAAAATAATGTGGTATGAAACGAGTCTGTACAAACATAAGATGCTTTTGAAATGAGCGACATATAATCTTTTGGACCGCCATCTTTAAAAAACACTCTATCCAATGCATCAATTTCATCATGTTTCCAACCAATACAAATTATCCTAAAAGTGGTTTCTTTTTGAATTTGATTAATTGTATTTACTGCTATTTTACTTAGCTTATCAAGAAAATGGATCAGTATATATGGTTCACTTCCCGCATCAGTATCTTCTGCAAATTGTATCCACTCATCAGTTGATAACAGCACCGTGGGATCAGGCATTTTTACTGCATTCAAGCCGGTTAATTTTTTTACAATATTGATCCCTTTATCTTCTCTGACGCTTAAAACATCAAAGCCCATTATACCTTTTTTATAGTGTGAAATATTGTAATTGGCTATATCACCACTTCCAAAACTAGCGGCATATGATATACGTTTTTCTCTTGGTGCAAACTCAAGAAAATTTCCGTATGTCGGCTCAACAAAATGTCCGCCCCAAACTTGATCACTTCCAGTAATAAATCCTATATATTCATCACTATTTCCTAACTTTATTAGAGATTTACGTGTTAATCTTTTTGGTTGCAAAACTGTTTTCCCCAAAAAATGAATTTCCTCTTTAGTTTTACTTGATATTGAATTAGTTGCGATTTTTGCACTTTTTCTCATGGAAACATATGCTTTAAAAAAATTAGGATATCTTATTGTTTTAATGGTAATGAAAAACGCCTTTTTGATCTTTCTAAAGTAGTAATTTGCTTTTGAATTTGGGCATTCTTCAAGTAAATCACATCTTAATCCAAATGAGTCGATTACTTTTTTTGTTGCATAACATTGTAAAGAAGAACCAAAATTATAATCCCAAAAAGTTACTAAGCCAACCGCTTTCATTGCTATCTCCTTACCTTACTAAAAATCGAGAAATATAACATTACAATATCTTTTCTTAACAAAAACACTATCATCCCAAACAGGAGAAATTCCACTAAATACATATACACAGTGCTGTTAATGATAAGCATAAGCAATGCTTGTATTAACATAATTAAATAAACAGAAATATGACACCGGAAGTCAATTTCCATAGCAATAAACTTCCGCATATGATATAAGCGGATTACCCATACAACAATGTAAGATATTGTTGTTGCAATCGCTGCGCCCATAGCACCCAACCATAGAACCAACACAATGTTTAACACAATATTAACAATCGCACCAGCGACTGTCGATTTTGCATATATTTTACTCCGTTTTACCGCTGCAAATATACCACCGATATACCCAGATAATGCACCAAACATAAACGCAATAAGTAAAAAGGGAACGTACTGCCATGCTGCGTAAAAATCGTTAGCATATAAGAGCCTTGCAATCATCTTGTTTGTTACAATCATTGCTGAAGAAATTAATACAATTAAGCAATTGTAAATAGCATATGTTTTTGAAAAAAAATGGTTTTTATCTTTATCATCAAATTCGTTGATTGCTGATAGTCCCCAAGCTTGATTAAATATAGATACTATTACATTTAAAAAAGTTGGTAATTTATATGCTATTGAATAAATGCCATTCACTGCAATGCCACAGAATAGAATCACAACATACCTATCTGACACATTGTTGATCCACCAGCTGACACTATTAGCTATAAGCGGTTTGCTGTAATTCAGAACACTTTTCTCAAGCGTTTTTGCGCTCTCGTTTTTCTCTGCTGTAATCTTTATGTATTTCCAAATGCTTATTGCAAACATTATGTATAAGCACTGAACGGCAGAGCCTGCAATATTGGCGATAAAATAACCGTTTAACCCCCACTTGAAGACTAATAAAAACAATAAATTTAATACGATCATTATTGCTGATGAAATAGCTCCAGCAATTGCAATAACTCTCAGTTTTTTCAAGCCTTTAGCTATACTGGACAATATTCCAGATAAAGCATTAAAAGAATACATTAGCACAAAGAAAACCAAATACCTATTAAAATTCGGGGAAAGATTAAAGCAAAAACTAATCAGAGCTAACAAAAATAATGGCAAAAAACTTAGCGCATAGTGCTTAAGCCCAATTTTAACAAGATCAGATTTGTCATTTTCCTTATCTAAGGCAAACCTAAAGATACCTTCTAATACATTAAGCGTAAATATTGGTACTACTAATCCTATTGTTGTATTCAGCAAGTCATAGCTACCGTATTCTGCTGTTGTTAAAACGGCGGTATATAGCGGAATTAAGAAGAAACTCAATAATTTTGACGTGAAG
This sequence comes from Bacillota bacterium, assembly GCA_023416585.1. Classification (GTDB taxonomy): domain Bacteria; phylum Bacillota; class Clostridia; order Christensenellales; family Aristaeellaceae; genus JAEWAH01. The sequence continues at coordinate 287,304 of JAEZHM010000081.1, read as the reverse complement.
TTCCCAACTGCCAATATACCTACGTTTTTTAATAAATATTTATAGTTGCTTTTCATTTGGCCTCCGCTATGCCATTGAGATTGATACACTATACTACATCAGCTCGTTTATTATCTCAAGTAATCTATGATCGTAATTTTCCCAAGAATAAACCTTTGACCGTTCAAAAGCATTTCTTCCCATTTGCGGAATCAAGTCACTATTATTAACGAACCAAAGCATCTTGTCAAATAATTCGTTTTCGTCTTGTGCTCTAACAATAAAGCCACTTTTACCGTCAACAACGATATCACTCACGCCGCTGTTTTCAGTCACTATACATGGTAAACCACATGACATCGCTTCTAAAACAGCTAAGCTCATACCTTCCCCAAGAGATGGAAAAACGAAAAAGTCTGTTTCTTTTAGTATTTCTTGAACTCTTTCGTGAGTTACTCTGCCTAGAAAATCAACTCGTCCAATATACTTATCAAACACATGATCGCTGTTGTCAAAAGCACCGACAAGTGCGAGTTCAAGCTTCTCCTTTGGAAATCTCATGATAGCTTCTAACAAATAGAAGACACCTTTCATTTCAGTAACATTACCGACATAAACAGCCTTTTGAGCGCTGCCTTTTTTATTAGCTTTCTCTTTCGTGATTTCTTGAACATCAAAGTTAGTTCCATATGGACATAGCTTAATCTGATTATCTTCGATCTTGCTATATGTCAGTGATTTTTTTACGAAATTTGAAGGAACTAAAAAATATTGTGTTTTACGGAGTTCTTCTTCCAACAGAGCACAATAATCACCTCTCCACAGGAAATCGCGCTCAGTCTTTAGCTTGTGGGCAAATATGGGGCACTTTTCCATATCAGTCTCATATATTTCTTTCATGAAAAGTCTATTGGCTGCACTTGTGTCCAGTATTCTTATAATATTTGGAGCTTTCCTTTCTAAAACTCTAAAACACGTTGTTGCGTTAGCATCGTACATGATTACCGCATCAGCTTTATTTCTAATTGCAAAAAGAGCTACTTTTTTTCCAAATCTATGTGCTGTTATTTTGTGCCACCAATTGTAAAAACGTTTTGATTTATTATATCTGTATAAGGCTATCTGAATAAGCCCTCTCAATTCGTAAAATTGGATCACATCTTCTTCTAGTAAATCGGGGTTTTTTCTTCCAGTTGCTCTTTGCAAATTTTCTTTTGACAAGAACGGCTTTATTAATCTCATTAATAAAGACGAATCCTTGTCATAAACAGTAGTAATATATTTGAATAGTATGCCATTTCTCTTTAACGCAGATGCTAACTTGAATGAATGTTGCCTTTCCGGATGGGCAACGATTATTCTATAACTCATTATGTCTTCCTCACTCAACAATCTTCTGTACACCATGTTCATTTAGCAATTCATTATAAATGGTCAAATATTTGTACATTATTATTTCGCGTGTAAACTTAGCTTTGTATGTATTAATTGCATTCCTGCAGAATTTTGAATATAACTCCTTATCCTCGTATAATTCGACAATTCTGCGGCTTAAATCCATCTCATCATTTATTACATACCCATTAAACTTATTTTTAAGAACCTCACATATTCCACCTACGTTTCTTCCTAAGACTGGAATTCCGTATCCCATTGCCTCAATCTGTACGAGTCCCAACCCCTCGTTTCGGGAAGCAATAACCAAAACATCCATTTCTGAAATAAAATCTTTTTTTGCATTATCAACATATCCTGCATAATATACATTATCTCCAAGGCAACCGGATTTGATTTCATTATCAATCCATTCAGCGGTGAAATCAGCTTCATTACCAGCACTACAAAGACGAATGTCTTTTTTATATTCTTCGGGTAGTAGCTTATATCCTTTAATAAATGTATCCCACCCCTTTTCGTAACTCAAATCACCAACCTGACCAACATTAAACCCCTTATGTATTTTCTTATCGAGCAGGTTTACATCGGCACAATTATGAATAACATGTATTTGTGCATTTCCTTTAACTTTTTGGCATTCCTTAGCATCAGTTATTGCCTTGCTTACAGCAGTGACCTTATTGCCATGACTTATCAGATTTGACAATGCTTTTCTATATAGCCAATCAGAAAACGGCTTTCTCCATGATTTGTTTACACAATTAAACCCATGTAAAGTGCATATTATTGGAATACCTTTGAGGTTAGTGAACGCTCCAACAGTTTGAATGTTGTGAACATGTACAACAACGAATTCATCAATATGATTATGCTTGTATTCGTTATAGATTTTGTTTATGTGCATACCAAACATCATACTGGAACCAGGCAACTTGCTCATACGAACACAAATCTTCTCACATTTAAACTCCAGCTGACTTTCTATTGCCTGATCATATTCACAATACACTAACACAGTTTTCAAACCAATTGAATGCTGATAATTGATCAATCCCGTGGCAACATTTGCCACCCCACCGTATAGCGTATATACAAAATGCATTACTGTAATTTTTTCTTTTGTAATCATAAAAATATATTAACCCTGCGACTTGATTCTTTGAACTATCCATATGGGCAATACTGCAAATAATAAATACCAGAAATTACTCGGGAAATAACCTCTAATCATCAATTGAAGGCAACAACCAAGCATTACGGAAAAGTACATAATACTCAAAGGATTACCATCTTGTTGATACCTTAAATTTAATCCTTTTGCCCATGCTCCAAAGATCGCCATAAAAGCAATTACACCAACCACACCAAAAGCATAATAATATTCACCAATTGTTGGATAAGCTTGACCAGCAGCAATATTAGAACCAATCAATTCTCGTAATCCTTCTCCGCCATACGATGATATTTTCCCAAGCCACAATGCTCTTGGGACAGCCATTATTAGTGTTCCAATGAAGATTTGTCTCAAGAACACATACGGATAATACAAGGGAATGACGCGGACCATCCCATAAAAGTTTTGATATATTCTTAGATCCCCCCAAAAAGCTTCGTCAAACGCTTCAACAATCCTTTCCGATGAGACTTGTGTAAAATCAACTCCTGCCCCTTTGCGAATGGCATCCCTAAAAATAGTCATCACAAGTACAAAGAAAAACAGAATCAACAAACATAATAATATGTTCTTAAGTTTAGGTCTTTTTTTCTTTCGAAGAAAGACATATGTTACAAATGTTATTGCGATTTGTATTACAAAGAATCTATAACCTCTTGCAACTTGCAGTAATAGCATCGGAATAAATAGGATTACTTTCATTAATCTATCGTTATTGTACTCCCAAATAATTAGAACTATAGTTGGCAAAGAATACGAAAGCATGGAAATATAGCCAATACTTGACGCCACAGAAGACGAGGTGCCAGAGCCAAAAGTTCCTAGCGTTAAAATATATGTCAAGTTGCTAAAACCGCTATTAATTAAATAATAAACGTTTGCAGCGAAGGTAATTGCATACATAAAATATGCAGCTATCAACTTTGTTGTATTAGCTTGTTTTCTGGTTAAGTCTGTTGTATCAGATTGCATTACCACTTGCTTCCGAAAAATAACTCTACTTCTATATACCAAGTAAAAGCTTAAATAACCAGCAAAAGATATCAAAGACGCTTTGGGACCATATGAAAATAGATTATATCCGAACCACAAATAATTGCCCATGGCAATATCGTGCAAAGGTGCAACGAAATATAGAAACAGATAAATAATGGAAATGAAATAAATGGGATCAAAGATATCAAACCCATGCCTATTAGTATAATTAACTAAGAGCAAAACGCAAAGTGATAAACAAATAATATCAATAACCATATTAATACAATATATGTCTTCCATATCTGCAAATAATGCTTTGATTAATAACACAACAGAAGATATAACTACAGCCATGTAAGCATAAATGAAAGTCCTTTTATCCTTCATTACCCTACCTCATACACGCTTATGAATGCGTCTATCATCCTACGAATGGAAATTGTATCAATGTCCAACTGCGGCTTAGACTTTGGTAACATTGAGTGAATACTTTCCCCATCAATTTCATCCACTACCTTTCCAAAAAGCATTGCACTTTCAGGACTACCGCCAGTTTGAAAAGTAATGCATGGAGTTCCGCATGAAATGGCCTCCAAATTGGTCGTAGGATAATTGTCCTCTAACGTTGGATTAACATACACATCCGCTGCCGAGTACCATTCCACCAACTCTTGAACATTGCTTGTGTGGTGAATTCCCAACATATAATCTGGAAGCTGCTTTACTTGCTTTTCATTTAAACCTATTACCACAACCTTATAAGAATCATCGAGCTTCTTTGCCAATTCAATCAAATAACTCAAGCCTTTTCGCCTATCCCATATTGAAGCAACGCCTAACACTATTATTTTGTTTTCTAAATGAAAACGTTGCTTTATGTTGCTTTTTGTAGGTTTAAACATACATGTATCAATGCCATTATTGATAACTTGTACTGGATATTTTTTTACAAAAGAGCATTCTACATATTTCTTGAGCCATACCGACGGAGTAATGATTGTCAGATTAGGTACTCCGGTGAATAACGACTTTTTGTTTTGAAAGTTTTGCTTAGATTTAGAAATGCCTATACATGCAGGATATTCCCGCTTTTCCGGGCAACAATCGCATTGTTCCTTCCATTTCTCACAACCAGCGTAATCGAAATAAACGCAATGCCCTGTAAATGCCCAACAATCATGCAGCGTCCAAATAATCTTCTTCCCGCAGGTTTTTAAATACTGAAACAGCACTTCGATATTAATGTAATACCCGTGGATGTTGTGCAGATGAATAATATCCGGATCGTACTGCTTGACCCATTCTATAAACTTCTCCGTCGCTCTTTTGCTTCCGAATCCCGATGCGTCAAACAACCTTGCTTTTAGTCCGTGCAGTTTGACATCCCAATCAGTTCCGATACGCACGGCGTATTTTTGAAATCGATCCGGCACATTCTCTCTGCCGTATGCAATTTTCACTTCATGACCTTGCTCCTCTAAAGCAGAAGCTAAATCAGTACAAATGCGTCCAGTACTACGAATTCCGCAGACGGAATTTACCATAAGTATCTTCATGTGGCTGCCCTCAAATCAAAGAATAATGGATTCCTCCGATAAGTTTTCGATAAATGCGTGCCTGCTAAAGTGTAACTCATAATACTTTTTAGCATTATCATCGTATCTTTCGCGGTCCTTTGTAGATAAGTTCATATATTTTCGTACACTTTCTGCGAGATAGGTGCTGTTTTCGGCATCACTAACTAAACCACACTCCGCATCACGAATTACCTCTGGTGTTTCCCCGTCAATTGCTCCGATTATTGGCTTACCCGCTGCCATATAGGTCTGCACCTTACCAGGTAGTGTAAGACTTAATACCGGATCTTTCTGCAAAGTGACAAGCATTGCATCTGCCATTGAATAATACTTCGGCATTTCATCGATATTTTTTCTTCCATGGAATGTGACGGGTGCTGAAAGTTCTTTCGCCAGAATTTTGCAATTATAAAGTTCTTTACCATCACCGACAATGTGCCATCTTAAGTTCTCAATATCTTTACAAAGTGCTGCTGCTTTTATTATTGTACTCACGCTTTGTGCCGTACCAACATTTCCTGCAAACATCAAATCAATATATTCATTTGGAATTTTGTGGCACTGTTCCGGTGTAAACAAATCTTCGCCATACTGCGGAAGATAGTCAACCTTATTTATGTCGAACTGCTCGCTAAAATAATCCTTAAAGGATTTGGATGTCGCAATAATCTTGTCCACAGAGCTGTATATCCTTTTTGATTTGCGATGAAACCACTTATATACCATTCCTCCATTGACACCCCCGGCTGTTAGGCTAGCAGGCCACAAGTCAAGGCAGTATAGAATAGATTTCTTATGCCATTTCTTTGCGTAGCAAATTCCTGCTTTTGCCATCAACACCGGAGAGAGTTGATAAATAAAGACAACATCAAAGGAACCATCCAGCTTTTTTATATATTTGCTTGACTGTATCGGATAACTGAAGTAATTCCATAATCTATGCACCGAACCCGTTTTTCTGGGGTGGATCTTACATCTGTGAACATTAACGCCGCTAATTATCTCGTCTTGTTTTTTTCCAGACTCGTATCCTTCATAAGTCTCACCCATCGGATAATTAGGTGTTCCAGTTACAACCGTAACCTTGTGACCTTTTTTTACTAGTTCCTCGCAAATATCATTAATGCGAAATGGTTCTGGATAATAGTATTGACAAATCACAAGTATTTTCATTTAGTGATCGCCTCTTTTTCAACATCAATATTTGTATTGTCAATATCTTTATTAATCTCGTTTTGCCTTTTGACGATCTGCTTAACCATAACACCCGTTCCGCCTTCGACGACACCTTTTCTTTTCAGAACATTTCCGACTGTCATCCAAAAACAAACCCAGTCCATCTTTATGGATATGTTTCGCGTATATTCACCATCGAGCCGGGCTTTATCTTCTATGATTAGCTCATCACGACCGTTTACCTGCGCCCAACCGGTGAGTCCGGGTGTAATATCGTTAGCCTCGTATTTGTCACGCTCGGCGATCAAGTCGTCCTGATTCCAAAGAGCCGGACGGGGACCGATGATGCTCATCTGACCTGTAAAAATATTGAATATCTGCGGCAACTCATCAAGCGAAGTTTTACGCAGAAATTTACCGACTCTCGTTATGTATTGCTCCGGATTTTCAAGCATATGAGTCGGTGTATCATGCGGTGTACTCATCTTCATACTGCGAAATTTCAAGATCGTAAACAGCTTCTTGTTCTTCCCGACACGCTTTTGCTTAAAAAAAATGGAACCTGGGTCGTCTATGACAATTGCAACTGCAATTATAAGAAATACCGGCGATAGCACAACAATGCCGCATAATGAAAAAACTATATCCAGCAACCGTTTAAAAATCGCTTTGTTCATATATCCCAAACCTCGCGGTAAATATTGGTTGAATTACAACACGCACGTCCTGATGTAAATAAGATAATTACATAACGCAATCGTCCGTTCGTGATAAACTTATTCTCGTAAATATCCGAACAGTATACAATTTTGATTTATGTATCAATCGAGCCACATAATCAAGCCGACAAACCCTTATATCAGCCCTTTTCAAGCCGTTTTCGCCTCATAATGCCCTGTATAAAACTTGTCCTCATGAAATGATATTACAGAAATATCGCCAAAGGAGCCGCACCTTTTACCTTTATAGGCAGTTTCAACGCCTCTGCTGCATCCTCTATGACAGGTACACCAAATTTTCGGCATATGGGCAATAGCTCATCCCAGTCTGCGCTCTCTCCATACAGATCGACAATTATGATAGACTTAGGCAGTTTACCTTTCGCGTCCGCCCATTAAAGTGCCGTTTCTAAAACTTTTGGCGACATGTTCCAACTGTCAGGTTCACTGTCGATAAAGATCGGTATACAACGTTCGTACAAGATAGCGGCACATGAACCGATAAAGGTAAAGTCGGAACAAAAAATATAATCATCCGGCTCCACACCGTACCAGCGCAGCGCAAGATGAATGGCTGCCGTTCCGGATGTCAATGCTAATGCAGATTCTACACCTACATAATGTGCCATTTCTTCTTCGAAAGCGTTTATAGATGGGCCATACGGTGCTATCCAGTTATTTGCAAACGCTTCCTCGATATACTCCAATTCTTTTCCGCCCATGTTTGGGGGGGACAGAAAAATGCGAAATCCCATGTACTAATCTCCTTCTTTCGCCTTGGATTTATGTGTCTCTTACTGCCTAGGCAAATGAACACGTTAAGCCCCGACCGCAACCTGCTGCGGCATGGCCGTCTCCTCCGGATGGTAGGTTGGCAGCACCTGCAATAGCGTCTCTTTTACATAATCATCATTGTGTTCAGCTGCAAGGCGCAATGAATCTATATGTCCGTACAGCGTTTCATCATCCATAGAGATAGGCGGGGCGATAAATATTTTATTGTGTGCGGTATGCTGCATCCCGTCCCTTTCCTCATCCATCAAAAGCTCCTCATACATCTTTTCCCCAGGCCGCAGCCCCGTAACCTCAACTTTGATGTCCACATTGGGTTCATACCCGTAAAAGCGGATCAGCTTTTCCGCCAGGTCCATGATCTTCACCGGCTCGCCCATGTCCAGCACATAGATGGCGCCGCTGTTGGCTATCCCGCCTGCCTGGAGCACCAGCTGCGCCGCCTCTGGAATGGTCATGAAATACCGCGTGATGTCCGGATGGGTGACGTTCACCGGGCCTCCCTTTTTGATCTGCGCCTCGAACAGGGGGATCACACTGCCATGGGAGCCCAGCACATTGCCAAAGCGCACAGCCATGCACTTCATATCCGTCTTGCCCGCATAGGATTGGATTAGCATTTCGCAGATCCGCTTGGTGGCCCCCATCACATTGGTGGGGTTGACCGCCTTGTCGGTGGAGAGAAGCACAAACCGTTCCGCACCGTGGCTGCCGGCGGATTCCAGCACATTCAGTGTGCCGATCACATTGTTCTTGACGGCTTCCGCCGGGCTGTCTTCCATCAAAGGCACATGCTTGTGGGCAGCAGCATGGAAAACCACCTGCGGGTGATAGCGCTCGAACACCTCATCCAGACGGTGGCGTTCCCGTATGGAGCCGATCAGCACAACCACCGGCGCATCCGGGCCGTACTTATGCTTGAGTTCATTCAAAAGCTCGTAAGCGCAATTTTCGTAAATATCGAATATCACAAGCTGCCTGGGGGCAAAGCGCATCACCTGGCGGCATATCTCCGAGCCGATGGAACCGCCCCCGCCGGTAACAAGCACCGTCTTGTCCGTAAGATAGGCACTGATGTTATCCATATCAAGCGCCACTTCTTTTCTGGACAAGAAATCGGAGATGTTCAATTCACGAACCTGAAGACGCTCTTCTGCCCGGGATACATGCTGGGGATAGGTCATGATTCGCACCTTGCATTTGGTGCTGTTGCATAAGGCAATCAGGTTGGCCCGCGCTTCTCCTTCCAGGGAGGGGATGGCAATGATGATCTCCCTTACGCTGTGCTCTTTTACCAGCCGCGGAATATCCTCTGTCGTTCCCCGGACGGGTACGTTCTGAATGCGAAGGTTTTGTTTAGCCTCGTCATCATCCACAAAGAACATAGGTTGTGTCTTCATACCGCTGCGGCGTAAAAGCGTCAATGCATAGGAACCCGCAAAACCTGCGCCTACGATCATCACGGCGCCTTGCTCTTGCTTGTTGCCCTTCCTTTTTTCCCTGCCAAAGTACCATCTGCGCCAGAAGTAACGCATGCCGCCCGAAAGCATCAATGTCATGAGTCCCGTAAGCAGCAAAACGGCCCTGGACAGGTGCCAGTCAAGAACCTCATTGAATACCAGCGATAAAAATGTGGCCAACGCCGCGATCAGGGCCAGCCGGAACATTTCCAAAAAGCCCGCATAACGCCACATGGTTTGATAGATACCGCCGGCCGCGAAACCTATTAGGTACAGCGCCATGATCAAAAAAAGGCGGTCCGGCATCAGCACGGTCCGCATGACGCTTATGTCGCTCTCATATCGTAGCAAAACACCAAGTCCTATGGAAAATAGAACCAGCAAACCATCCAGAGCGGCCAATACGGCTTTTCGCAGCCATGCCCCGGTCTTGAGGGAAGTGGTTGTCATGCTTGTTCTCATGGTTCCTTTCTTGTATATGCTTCTTAAAATGCTCATAGCTATGCTTTACCCCGGCATGCGGTATGCATCTTCATCGGCAGAGGTGACCCACTCAAAGGCCATCCATACATTGCGGGTAACGCCTTCGAATGTGAACTCAATGTTTGCCCGTTGCCGCTGCTTGTTGACGCTTTTGAGGACGCCGCCCATGTCTTTCATAGGTCCGTCCACCACAACAATGTGATCGCCTTCCCGAAGCGCTTTCGACTCACAAATCACGCCGCCGTATTGCAAGAGCCACCTTGCAATTTCCGCGTCACGCCCGTACAATTGACGCTGATCCGCGCCATAGGTCAATAACCTGCGCATATGATGCACGCCATAAAGCTTGGGAGGGGCATCGTTCCCGGTATACAGGAACACATAGCCGGGAAACATTGTCTGCTCATTGCGGGAAGCCACCTTGCCCTTCCATTCCACACGAACAAGAGTGGGCGCCAGCGCGGTGAGGCCCGTTTCCTGCTGGATCTGGCGCGCTACGCCCGCCTCCCTTCCGGCGGCGCATTGCAGGCAATAGCTTTGGGATGTGTCATCCATCTGGCAGCCTCCTTGCGGATGAATAAGGAGCTTTCGCTCCAAACGTATTATGAAGCCATTTGCGAAGAAGGATTTTTCACCCACAAGCTCAACCAAAGGGCTTTCCGGTCGCCCTTTGGAAACCTTCGGATGCCTTCTTTTTTAGCACTATGTTTATTCGTTTTTTATAGGAACAAAAAAGCACACAGCTTCGCCCTTCTTGCCCCCTTGAGGGGGAAGACAGAAAGAGAAACGATGTGCGCCGCCGTTGCCGTCAGACAAACCGTACTGGCCGGCCCGTTATGGCGTTTGTATTATAAGGAAGACGATAATACGAAGTTGTTTCCCTGGGAGATGCAATCACTTGGAATACGGCCCCGAAGCTTTTTAAGAACCGCCTTCATCCGCCTGTAATCCTGCGGGTGGTGAGCATCTGAGGCAATATAGTCCATCCAGCCTTTACGAATCAGCTTCTCAGCAGTGCGCCTCTCCATATTCCAGGGTGGCTTAAGATAAGCATTAGCATCAATCTGGATTTTACACCCATATCTCCTTATTTTCCCGATTATCTCCGGATGTTCCTGAATATACACATATCGTTCCGGATGTGCTATCACCAATTCATACCCTGCCCGTGCAAGACTGCCAAGGACGCGGTTCCATTTCGGGAAGAGATGGAGGCTGCCCAGCTCCAGCAGAAGGAGATTCGTTCCGGAAATGCAATAGCGGCCAAGCTCCGAGAAAGGCAGCTCCAAAAGCACCTGATACGAGACCTCATACCCCCTAAGAAGGCGGATGCCGGATGCCTGAGCGTAGGGCTTCAGCCAGAAGTAGGCTTCCAAAATTCGGCTTGCGTCCGTATTCAAATACTTAAGGTGCGGTGTGGCCACAAGGATATCAATGCCGGCATCGTGGGCAGCCGCCAGCATCTGAAGCGCTTGCCTGTGGGATTTTGCACCGTCATCCACCCCTGGGAGGATGTGCGAATGAATATCCAACATAGGACCACCCTTTCCAGAATCCATCAAGTATTCTATATCTGCTTTTTAACAGGGGATGGCCGATTCCCATCTCGTCGATGTAACCGTATGCTTTCCCGTAGTAATGCCTGCAGTATCTTGGATGCCCCACAAAGGTAATGGCAATGCTCAGGATGTTTGCTTCAGCCTTTTTAGCTGTCCCACCACATCCCGAATAACCGAACGGTCCCCATGCTTATCAGTTTCTTATCTGGTTTGGCCTATGTCATCCGCCTAATCCGTCAGCACATACAGCATAGCCTGGGCTGTATATTTATCCAGCTGATTCTAGAAATACTCTCCCGCAGCCGCCGTCACAAGTATGCAGAAAACAACGATCAACCACCATCGCTTTTTGAGGATTTTCAGAATATCCTTGATCGTCAGTTCCTGCATATTTTCACTCCCTGTACCCATTTAGCATTCCCTTGTGCAAGAAATCTGCTTGTCCGTAACTAAGCTATGTTCAGTATAGCCAAATCCAGGAATCTGGCAACGAAGAAACCTGGCGTTTTATGGAATTTTCTGCCACTTCACTCGATGTGGGTGCTTCGTCACTTGGGAGGAAAATCAAAATGTTTCGTGAACATTATCAACACTTGATATCTGCCGTTCGTTATTCATATGAAGGCACAGGAAAGGAGGAGTACCATGATCGAGCAACTTTACAGGCAGCACTACCAGCAGTTGCTCAGGTTTTGCATCTCCCTGACAAAAAACCCTGCCTTCGCCGAGGATATCGTGCAGGACGCCTTCATGCGCGCGTTGGCCCATGCCGATCTTCTTGCAGAATTACCTGATGCTAAGTGCCTAAGCTGGCTTTATAGAACGGCTCGCAATCTGTTCATCGATCAGGTCCGGCGCTTGACGCATGCGCCCAAAGACGAGCCCGAAATCATGTTTGAGGCGGACCTGAGCACGGTGCATGTGGCCCAGATGCTAGGACGGCTGCCGGAAAGTGAAAGAGCCCTTTTTTCACTGCGGTATTTCCACGGGTACAACGCAACGGAGCTTGGCGAAATGTTCGATCTGCCGTCTTCCACCGTGCGGGCGCGGCTTCTCTCGGCAAGAAAGAACCTTCAAAAGCTTTTGAAAGAAGAATAAAAAGGAGTAGTTTTCATGGAACAGAAAAAGAGCATGCGCATCAACTGCGCGCTGTGCGACATGAGCAATGTTGCCGAATCCACTTTAGCGGCTTACGAAAGCATCTTCGTAAAGGCGGCACTGGTTCTGACCTCGGCAAAAACACAAGAACTTATGCCCAAATATCACGTCGTCGTGGACGCCGCCACGGTGCTTGTAAAGCCAGACAATGCCGAACTCAAGGTAGTAAACGGCAAGTGCGAAATCATGCCGGGCGGCGCTCCCAATCAACCTGTGGCACTTCTTGTCAACGGCTCCTTGGAAATCGGGAAGGATACGGAGGAGATCCTGCGCCATTACGCCTTCATCCAGGTTAATGGCAGCGTCACCTATCCCGACAGCCTATCGGGAGAGCTGAGCATGCTCAGGGTCAATGGCAGCACCGATTGCTATCCTGCCGACGTTGTACGGCTGGACAACTCCTTTCTGGTGGATAAAACCTTCCGTTTAAGGGCCAAGGCCGGGCGGTATTACGCCAAACGCCGCGTCGCGATATTAAGCGGCAATGCCGATGTGGCAGCCCTGCAAAACAAAGGCGTTCGCTTTCTGACTAAAACCGCAGTTCTTGCGGAATCTCTGGCAGAAGCAGCACTCCCCCTGTTCAATGAAAACACGGAAATCCATATCGTGCCCGACGGCTGCGCCTATGTGGGCGGCGACATCGCGCTGAACGAAGCGCTTTTGAAAAGATATGGAACGAAGCTGTATATCACCGGTGATCTTATGCTGGATATGGATAGCGAGCCGCTTATTGGACAGCTTGAGTACCTGAAAGTGCTGGGCAGCATTCAGCTTCCTGAAAAACTCATCAATTCTTTCTGTGCCATAAGTTCCGAATACAAAACGCTGGAGCCGGTAAAAGGTCTGGTTATTCGGGACAAGGTTTCCTTTAAGCTGGACAAGGGCCTGCTGGAAAGGCATCCGGAAGGAATCACCCTTTTGGGCTGTGTCAACGTGAAACTGGATAAGGATATTCCTCCTGAATGGATCGAGGAAAGGCTGATGATCAAAGACTGCGTGAATGTTTCCTGCTCTCCGGAACAGAGGTCAATAGTGGAGATAATCGGCTCCGACACCGTTGAGGTTAGCCTGCTCAATGACATATTGAATGATGATCAGCTTACCGATCCGGATATCCAAGCCATCAACGCAGCGGAATTCCGACTCTTGTAATACAACCATGCTTCTCACATTGCACCAAAAGGAGGTGCGTAATGAATGCTTGCTAAAGAATCTCTTCAACTTGCAAAGGCCAAGGCAGGCTTTGGCAAAATAACTCGGGTGCGCGACATGCTGCGCAGCCTGTTCAAACCGCGGTATGCAGGAAAACAGGTGATATTACCATCCAGGGAAGTTCGCGACGCCATACGCGATAAGGAGGAAACAGTGCGAGAAATCTGTGAAATGCTGCGGTGGAGCATTTCACACAGATAAAGTATGGTCAATCGGCAAAGGAAAACTGTTACCCTCCCCCAGTCATTGGTAATGTAAGCAAATAGGCCGGCCACTTTATCCATTAGTCCATCATATGGCTGATGAGGGTAAAAGGGCCGGCCATTTCATTATCATTGTTTTCAGCTAATACCGCATATGCAGTTTTCATTAGGGAATTATTGAATTTAGCGATTATTTTTAGTCGAGATATAAATAAAAACGTAGAAATCATATAGTTCAAACACCATTGAACAGTTTGAATAAAACAGATATATATTGCCAACTTCCTCCATTTAGGCTATAATAATGTATAGACAAAATGTAATAATTTTAAGTGAAATGAGATGTTTGCACAGACCATTAACCTGACTGATGAAGCGAGCGTCCTTTAGTACAAAGTGAAGCGAAACCGTACACCGGGAATCGTCCTTGATCTGTACGGTACCATGATTCTTAGCAATACATTTATCACACGAGCGCAGTCATACGACACCTACATACCGGAGGGTATCGCTATGGGTTTACAGTTTAATAACTCCTTTGGCACGGGACATCCATGTTTGTGCAGTTCGGGCATAGGCTGGGGTTTAAAAGCCGCACGCTTTAACTTTACAGCAAATGGAACAAATTTTAATGCGAGTCCAATTCACAAAATGCAAGGCGGCTATTCACAAAGGCCGACAAGCCGCGGCTCGCGGCGTCAGCAAAGCAGCAATATAAATTCAAGTACGGGCATGACTTATGTGAAGCGGCAGGAGCCAAAAAGGAAACGACCCATATGGCCATGGATCCTTTTCAGCTTTGTTATCATTCTTTTGCTGGCAAATGCGCTCCCCCGCAACAATACAATCCCCGTATCAGCCCCCACAAACAGCCATTCGGTTGATACCCCACCAACCAATACGATACCAACACCATCCAAAGCAATGATCACGCAGTCTCCTATCACCCCTCCGCCCAAAGCTGCTACGCCGTCTTTTGCACCCTCCGCTACCGCAGCACCCGTAACGGTGCTTGGGCGGGGCGTCAAAAGCGATGAGGTGAAGGCCTTGCAGGAGAAGCTGATAGCGCTTGGATATTTAAAGAACGGGCAGGCCGACGGCGTTTATGGCCGCGGCACCGAAAAGGCTGTTGAAGCATTCCAGGAAAAAAATGGCCTGAAGGCCGACGGCGTCGCAGGGGAAAAGACGTTAACACTTTTGTACAGCGAAAATGCGAAGAAGAAATAGAAAATGATATAGCACAGATGCGATTTATTTTCTGTTGAGAAAGGGTTTCCGGCTGTCTAGAATATATAAGGTGGTATACAAATGATCGACTTTCAAAATGCAAGTTTTCTAAAGCTTCGTCACGTCTCAAACGGTGAGTTTCAGGAAATGTTAGCTCCATTGCTGGTTTCAAACGAGCAAATCATTGCCTCGTATAAAGGCATACGGGACGGCGTTGTATTTACCAACATGCGCCTGATTGTAATCAATGTGCAGGGCTTAACGGGAAAAAAGAAAGACTTTTCCTCTCTCCCCTACAACAAAATCCAGGCATTCTCCGTGGAAACAGCCGGCGTATTGGATCTAGACAGTGAACTGGAACTTTGGTTCAGCGGACTTGGCAAGGTAAAATTGGAGTTTACAGGCCAGACGGATATCAAAACCATAGGGAATTTGATTGGGCACTATGTTTTCCGTTGAAAAGCCAATCAGCTTTCAGAGGGGCCTTTTTCGCAATTTGTCCGAATTATTTTCAATAAGTCAGTCCCCCCATGGAGCAAACCCTGATTGTATATCTGTTTTTTGAAACGCCCGATTTCACTCCCATATTATGCTTTATATAATGTAAAAACCGCAAGCTTCGATGCATCAGAAGCTTGCGGTTATCTTCGCTGGTGGAGCATAGGAGACTCGAACTCCTGACCCCAACACTGCCAGTGTTGTGCGCTACCAACTGCGCTAATGCCCCGCGAACGAACACAATCATAACACAAAACAAATAGGTTGTAAAGAGGGAAAATCGTAAGATTTTCTACGGAATGATGATCAGCCTGCATATATCTGCTGACGTATCATGACCATAGGTGCTGAAAGCAGGTTAGCTCGCGCAGGCTGTCATCTCACATCATGTGAAAGAGCTAGATCGTGTATACAGCTTTAAGATCCTTCGTCAATGCGTTCCTCAGGATGACAGCGTGCAGGGTCTATTTGATTTCTGTACGCCGGTAATTTCCGGTGCATTTTCTATCAAATCTCCGCCGTAATCCTTTTTGTCATCTCCGCACCCGAAATATATTCACCGCCGGCCGCGATATCCCTGGTGCGGGCGCCCTTTTGCAGCACCATTTCAACGGCTGTTTCAACTGCTTTTGCTTCCTCCGAAAGGCCGAAGGAAAGATTCAGCATCATAGCAGCGGATAAGATGGTAGCGATGGGATTGGCGACACCCTGGCCCGCGATATCAGGTGCGGAACCGTGGATGGGCTCATACATGCCCAGCGTTCCCTCCCCCAGCGAGGCGGAAGCCAGAAGGCCGATGGAACCGGTCAATTGCGATGCCTCGTCCGACAATATATCACCGAACAGGTTGCTGGTGACGATTACGTCGAACTGGGCGGGATTCTGGATCAGCTGCATGGCGGCGTTGTCCACCAGCATATCGGAATAGGCAACATCCAGGTATTCGTTTTTCAGCTCATGCATGGTTTCGCGCCAGAGCCTGGAGCTTTCCAGCACGTTGGCTTTATCGATGCTGCACACCTTTTTGCCCCGCTTGCGGGCGGCCTCAAAGGCTACGCGGCCAATGCGCTGGATTTCGCCCCGGCTATAGATCTCGGTGTCATAGGCGTTTTCGCCCATATCACCCAGCCCGCGGCCCCGGGGGCCAAAGTACATGCCGCCAGTTAATTCCCGAACTATGAGAAGGTCTACGCCGCGCGCCGCGATATCCGACCGGAGGGGGGAGGCGGCAGCCAGCATGGGCATCAGCTTTGCCGGGCGCAAGTTGGCAAACAGGTTAAGCCCTTTGCGTATACCCAGCAGCGCCCGCTCCGGCCGTAGGTGGCCGGGCAGCGTATCCCACTTGGGGCCGCCCACGGCGCCTAAGAGCACGCTGTCGCTTTGCTGGCATTTCTCCAGCGTTTCCTCCGGCAGGGGCACGCCGAACTTGTCCAGCGCTGCGCCGCCGGCCAAAACGGTTTCAAACCGGAAGGTATGGCCCAACTTTGCTCCGACAGCCCTCAAAACCGCAACGGCTCCGTCCACAATCTCAGGCCCGATGCCGTCGCCGGGCACCAAAACGATGTTGTACGTCATGCGATCTCCCCTCCCGCCATGGCATTCATAAGGCCGCCAGCCTCGATGATCTTTTGCAAAAAGGCTGGGAAGGGCGGGAAGGAGTATGTATCTCCTGTAGTTTTGTTTAGGATTTTGCCCTCATTCAGGTCCACTTCCAGCGCGTCGCCGTTTTGGAAATCCCCATCGCAGACGATGATGGGCAGACCGATGTTGATGGCATTGCGGTAGAAGATGCGGGCAAAGCTCTTGGCGACCACGCAGGAGATGCCCGCCGTTTTGATGGCAAGCGGCGCATGCTCCCGGGAGGAACCGCAGCCAAAGTTCAGCCCCGATGCGATGATGTCGCCGGGCTTCACCTTTATCAAAAAATCCCGGTCGATATCCTCCATGCAGTGGGCGGCCAGCTCCTTGGGATTGGAGGTGTTCAAATACCTAGCGGGGATGATGACATCGGTATCTACGTTGTCGCCGTAACAAAGGGCATTGCCGTTTAAATTCATCTTGATGCTCCTTCCATTTCAAAGCAATTCAGAAAGAGATTTCGCGCCTGCGGGCGCGACCAAAGGGCTTTCCGGTCGCCCTTTGGGAACCTTCGGATGTCGAACTATTTTTTAGAGTATCTTCTCCTTTTATAACCAGCATGTTCCCTCACAAGCATTTAGGAGTAGTTTCACGCCTTCGGGCACGACCAAAGGGCTTTCCGGTTGCCCTTTGGAAACCTTCGGATGTCGCACTATTTTTTAGAGTATCTTCTCCTTTTATAGACAGCTTGTTCCCTCACAAGCATTTAGGAGTAGTTTCGCGCCTGCGGGCGCGACCAAAGGGCTTTCCGGCCGCCCTTTGGGAACCTTCGGATGTCGAACTATTTTTTAGAGTATCTTCTCCTTTTATAACCAGCATGTTCCCTTATAAGCAACAAGGAGAAGTTTCGCGCCTGCGGGCACGACCAGGGCTTTCCGATCGCCTTGGACCCTCGGGTGCCATACTTCATTTAATTACCGTGTTTACAAAAAATGATTTCCATTGATGCTTTATACAAGCATCTACCTATCTGATATCTTTATGATAATGATGAAGTTTTTCAGGGATGGGTCCGGAAAGGGACCTTTTTTCAAAAAGTCCCCTTCCCGACCATCATCACGCCAACGCTTCCGGCGATGTCAGCTTTCCCGTTACCGCGGAAGCGGCCGCTACCGCCGGGCTGGCCAGGTACACTTCGCTTTGCGGGTCACCCATGCGGCCCACGAAGTTGCGGTTGGTGGTGGCCACACAGCGCTCACCCTTCGCCAGGATGCCCATATGGCCGCCCAGGCATGGGCCGCAGGTGGGCGTGGACACGGCGCAGCCTGCGTTCACAAATATCTCCAGAAGCCCTTCCTTCATGGCATCCAGCCAGATCTGCTGGGTAGCGGGGATGATCAGCGCGCGCACGCCCTTTGCTACCCTACGTCCCTTCAGGATCTGCGCAGCCTCCCGCAAATCCGACAGCCGGCCGTTGGTGCAGGAACCCACCACTACCTGGTGTATAGGCACGTCCCCGATATCATCGAATGTCCTGCCGTTTTCCGGCAGGTGCGGGAAGGCTACCACGGATGTTAATTTCGACAGATCAATATGGACCGTCCGTTCATACGCGGCGTCCTCGTCGGCTATGTACACCTTGGGCTCCTTGGCTCCATGCTCTTTTAAATAAGCAAGCGTCTTTTCATCCACAGGGAAGATACCGTTCTTGGCGCCGGCCTCAATAGCCATATTGCAAATGCAAAGCCGGTCATCCATGGAAAGAGCGGCTACGCCATCCCCCGAGAATTCCAGCGATTCATACAGCGCCCCGTCCACGCCGATTTCATGGATCAGGTGCAAAACCACATCCTTGCCGGAAACATACTTGCGAAGCTTACCCGTAAGCACTACGGAAATCGCGGCGGGCACCCTGAGCCATACCTTGCCATAGGCCATGGCTGCCGCCATATCGGTGGAGCCTACGCCGGTGGAAAAGGCGCCCAGTGCGCCGTAGGTACAGGTGTGGCTGTCGGCGCCGATGACAAGGTCTCCTGCGGTGACCATGCCCTTTTCCGGAAGCAAAGCATGTTCCACGCCCATTTCCCCCACGTCGAAGAAATGGGTTATCTTCTTATCATTTGCGAATTCTCGAATCTGTTTGGACTGTTCTGCCGCCTTGATATCCTTGTTGGGGGTAAAGTGATCCAGCACCAGGGCGATCTTGTCACAATCGAACACGCAATCGCACCCAGCCTTTTGAAATTCGTTGATGGCCACGGGAGAGGTGATATCGTTGCCTAGCACAAGGTCGGTATTAGCCAGGATCATATCTCCCGGCTTTAAAGTATCTTTCCCGCAGTGGGCGGCCAGTATCTTCTGGGTCATGGTCATGGACATACAGCGGCAGCCTCCTTTTTGTGCAGAATATATTCAATGGAATCCGACAGCGCCTGCCAGCTGGCGGCAATGATGTCGGTAGATACGCCTACGGTGGTCCAGGTGGTTTCCCCGTCGCTGGATTCGATCAGGACCCGCACGCGGGATGCGGTGGCCGCCCGCCCAGTCAGCACACGCACCTTGTAGTCGATGAGGCGGACCTTGGTAAGTTCCGGATAGAACACGGACAGCGCCTTGCGCAGCGCCGTGTCCAATGCGTGCACGGGGCCGTTCCCCATGGCAGCGGTGGTCTCCTGCTGGCCATCCACCTGGATGGAAAGCATGGCGGAAGCGCTCTTGTCCCCGTCGGGGGAAGGATATTCGCCGCTGATGCGGTACATGCCCAATGTGAAGTGCGGTGTAAAACGCTGGAGAATGCGGGTGACCATCAGTTCGAAGCTGGCGTCTGCCGCCTCAAACTGGAAGCCCTCGTGCTCCAACTCCTTGATCTTTGCCACGATTTCCGCCACTTCGGGCGATTCCTTGTTAAGGCTGGGGGCCATGGCGGATAACTTTGCCAGCACCGTGGTGCGGCCGGAGACCTCGCTCATCAAAAACCTGCGCTCGTTGCCCACGGCTTCCGGGGACACATGTTCGAAGGAGCGGGTCAGCTTGCTTACTCCATCGATATGCATGCCCCCCTTATGGGCGAAGGCGCTGGCCCCTACATAAGGCTTGCCGGTATACAAGGACATGTTGCACATTTCCGAAAGCCGGATGGCAGTATGGCGAAGGTTCAACAGATCCCCCTTGCAGTCATAGCCCATCTTCAGCTTAAGGCCCGGTATGATGGCGCTCAAGTCCGCATTCCCACACCGCTCGCCGATGCCGGTAAAGGTGCCCTGCACCTGCACGGCCCCTGCATTAACAGCCAGAATAGAGGAAGCCACGGCGCAGCCTGCGTCGTTATGGCAGTGGATACCTATACGGGTACCGGGGAAGAGGGAACAAACTTTTGTTACTATATCCTGTATGGCGTCCGGCAGCATGCCGCCGTTTGTATCACACAGGCACAGCACATCTGCCCCCGCTTTATGCGCAGCAGTGAGAACATCCAGAGCATAGGCAGAATTTTCCCGGTAGCCGTCAAAAAAGTGCTCCGCATCGAAGATCACCTCTTTGTCATGATCATTGAAAAATTTCACACTGTCGGATACAAGGCGCAGATTTTCCTCCAGGGTGGTATTTAACACCTGCAAGACGTGTATATCCCAGGATTTTCCGAAGATAGACACGGAGGGTGTTTCGGCGCTTAAAAGAGAGAGAAGGTTTTTGTCTTCCTCTGCCCTCGTCTCCTTACGGCAGGTGCTGCCGAAGGCGCACAAGCGTGCGCTTTTGAAAGACAGCTCCTTCACCCGCTGAAAGAATTCAATGTCCTTGGGGTTGGAGCCGGGGTTGCCAGCCTCGATATAATCCACCCCGAATTCATCCAGGGCTTTGACGATGCTGAGTTTATCGCTGACAGAGAAGGAGATGCCCTCCCCTTGAGCGCCGTCCCTTAAGGTACTGTCAAAGATCTCGAGTTTCCGCATGTGGCCACCTCGTGATTCATAGCTTGTTCATGCCATTGATATAGGCCAGGATACTTGCTTCCACAATGTCGGTGGAGAGTCCGCGGCCCGTGACCACCCGGTCTCCGCAGCGGATTTTCACGATGGCTTCGCCCTGGGCGTCCTTGCCTTCAGATATGGTCTGGATGGCGTAATCCTCCAAAGAGTGGGGTGAAGCCGGAATCAATTTATCTACTGCGTTGAAGGCTGCGTCGATGGGGCCATCGCCGATTGCCACCTCTTCATAGCGCTCCCCGTCGTGCAGAACGCTTACCACCGCATTGGAGGTGACATAATTGCCGCTGTTGACGGTAAAGCGCTCCAGGCGGTAGCCGGTGCCGGTGCCCGTTTCGGAGAGCCTATGCACCGCAAGCGCCTCCAAATCGTAATCGGTGATGACCTTCTTGCGGTCGCACAAATCCTTGAAGCGGGCAAAAAGCTGGTCCAGCTCCTCTTTGCCAAGTTGATAACCCAGCGCACTCAGACGCTCCTCCATGGCATGTCGGCCGCTGTGCTTGCCCAGCACCATGCGGTTTTGCATGAGGCCGATAGATTCGGGTGTCATGATCTCATATGTGGCACGGTTGGCCATTACGCCGTGCTGGTGGATGCCCGCCTCATGAGCAAAAGCGTTTTGGCCCACCACCGCTTTGTTCATAGGGGCATTCACACCCAGGATGCTGTACACCAGGCGGCTCAAGGGAGAAATACGGGAAGTATCCAAGCTGCACTCGAAGGGATACAGATCCTTTCGGGTATGCATGGCCATCACGATCTCTTCCAGCGCGGCGTTGCCGGCGCGCTCGCCGATGCCGTTGACGGTGCACTCCACTTGGGTTGCCCCTGCCTTCACCGCCGCCAGGGAGTTAGCTGCAGCCAGCCCCAGGTCATTGTGACAGTGGACAGATAGGGTGACCGTGTCGATATTCTCCACATTTTTTTGAAGATAATCAATCATCGCTGCCATTTCATTGGGCATGGCGTAGCCCACGGTATCGGGTATGTTGATGACGCAGGCGCCGGCACGGATAGCGGTATCCACCGCCTTTGCCAGAAAGGCAGGGTCGGAACGCATGGCATCCTCGGCGGAAAACTCCACCTGAGGACAAAGGTTCCGGGCATAGGCCACCATGGACGCGATTGTGTCCAGAACCTCCTGCTCCGCCATCTTCAGCTTATACTGCATATGGGTGGGCGACGTTGCCAGGAAGGTATGGATGAGGGGCGATCTTGCCTCCTTCACAGCATTCCATGCCGCGTCGATATCCTTTTTCGTAGCACGGGAAAGGCTGGCCACGGTACAGTTTTTGAGCGTTTTTGCAATGGCTTGCACCGATTCAAAGTCGCCCTGGGAGGCGATGGCAAAGCCTGCCTCGATCACATCCACCTTCATGCGCTCCAGCGCCTGGGCAATTTCTATTTTCTCCGCCAGATCCATGCTGCAGCCGGGAGCCTGCTCCCCATCCCGCAGCGTTGTATCAAATATCTTCACCTGCTTCATTGAATTCCGCTCCTTCTTTCAAAACGGCGCCCTGATCCGCCGATGATACCATGGCCGCATAGCGCTTTAGGTAGCCCGAGAGCGGAGCACGCTTGGGAGCCTCAAAGGAAGCCCGCCTTAAAGCGATTTCCGCTTCGGGCACCATAAGGTTCAAATGCTTGGCCGGGATATCAATGTCGATCAGGTCGCCCTCCTGAATAAGGGCAATGAGTCCGCCCGAGGCTGCCTCCGGGGAAATATGGCCGATGGCAGCGCCGCGGGTCGCGCCGGAAAACCGGCCATCGGTAATGAGTGCCACGCTTGTATCCAGCCCCATACCGGCAATAGCGGAGGTGGGGCCCAGCATTTCCCGCATGCCGGGGCCGCCGGAAGGGCCTTCGTAGCGGATGACCACGATATCGCCTTCCTTGATTTTCCCCGCATAGATGGCGGCAATAGCATCAGCCTCCCCGTCAAATACGCGGGCAGGACCGGTATGGCGCAGCATTTCCGGCGCGACGGCGCTTTGTTTCACCACGGCGCCGCCGGGACACAGGTTGCCAAAGACGATGGCCAGCCCGCCAGCCGGGGCGTAGGGGCTTTCCCAAGGTCTGATCACCTGGGCATCCAGAACCTTTGCGCCGATCAGGTTTTCTTCCACGGTTTTACCGGTCACGGTCATGCTGTTGCCGTTTAAGAGCCCCATTTGCCGCAGTTCCCCCATCACCGCCGGGATGCCCCCTGCCTGGTGAAGGTCTTGTACATGGTGCTTGCCTGCCGGTGCCAGCTTGCAAAGGTTCGGCGTCTTTTGGCTGATTTCATTGATCTTGGTAAGCGGGAAGGGTGCGCCAGCTTCCCGGGCGATGGCGGTCAAATGCAGCACGGTATTGGTGGAGCAGCCGAGGGCCATATCCACCACCAGTGCGTTTTCAATGGACTTTTCATTGAGGATATCACGGACGCATATGTTCTTCTCCAGCAGTTCCATCACCTTCACGCCAGTTTCCTTGGCCAGGCGTGTCCTGGCGGCATATACCGCCGGGATGGTACCATTTCCCGGCAAGGCCAAGCCAATGACCTCCGTCAGGCAGTTCATGGAGTTAGCGGTGAACATGCCGGAGCAGGAACCGCAACCGGGGCAAACTTCGTTTTCAATGGCGGCAAGCTCTTCCTCGCCGATGTTGCCGGCCATAAACGACCCCACCGCCTCAAAGGATGTATTCAAATCCTTGCCGCTCAATGAAAGCATCGGACCGCCGGATACGAAGATGCTGGGCAAGTTCAGCCTTGCCGCTGCCATGAGCATCCCCGGCACCACCTTGTCACAGTTAGGAATGAATACCAGCGCGTCAAAAGCATGGGCACGCGCCATGCATTCGATGGTGTCCGCAATCAGCTCTCGGGTGCACAGGGAATAGCGCATGCCCTCGTGGCCCATGGCAATCCCATCGCACACGGCAATGGTGTTAAACTCGAAGGGCGTGCCGCCGGCCATCAGCACCCCGTCCTTCACGGCCCTGGCAATTTGCTGTAAATGAATATGGCCGGGCACGATTTCATTGAAGGAATTGACGATGCCGACAAAGGGCTTTTTCATTTGGCCGTCGGTAAGCCCGCAAGCCTTCAGCAAGGACCGGTGGGGTGTTCGCTCCGGACCTTTTTTGACAGCGTCGGACCGGCTCATTTATTTTCCTCCTTGGGCTTTTGCCAGCTCATTTTGGCGCGCAGCTCCGCGCCGGTCTTCTCCAACAAGCTGTTCTGGGCGGCATAACGCATGGCGTTGAAGGAGGGGCGGTTCGCCTGGTTCTCCAGAATCCAATTGCGGGCAAAGACACCGTTTTGGATTTCAGCAAGCACCTTTTTCATTTCCTTGCGCGTTTCCTCTGTAATGATGCGGGGGCCGGTGGTGTAATCACCATACTCCGCTGTATCAGAAATGGAATAGCGCATGAAGTTCATGCCGCCGGCCACCACCAGGTCGATAATGAGCTTCATCTCATGCACGCACTCAAAGTATGCACTTTCCGGCTGATAGCCAGCCTCCACAAGCGTATCGAAGCCCGCTTTCATCAGGGCCGTTACACCGCCGCAGAGCACCGCCTGCTCACCGAAAAGGTCGGTCTCCGTTTCCTCGCGGAAGGTGGTCTCCAGTATACCGGCCCTGGCGCCGCCGATGCCCGCAGCATAAGCCAGAGCGATGCCCTTTGCGTCCCCGTTGGGATCCTGGTACACGGCGATCAGGTCGGGCACGCCTTTGCCCTCCAGGTACTGGCTGCGCACGGTATGGCCGGGGCCCTTTGGCGCGATCATGATGACAGCCACATCCTGCGGGACGACGATCTGCCCGAAGTGGATGTTGAAGCCGTGGGCAAAGGCCAACGTCTTGCCAGGCTTCAAAGCGGGAGCAATGTCGTTTTTGTACAGCGCAGCCTGCTTTTCATCGTTCACAAGGATCATGATCACGTCCGCTGCCGCAACGGCGTCACAGGTGAGCATCACTTCAAGGCCCGCTTCCCTTGCCGCCGTTGCGGACTTGGAGCCCTTGTACAAGCCTACCACCACGTCGCATCCGCTGTCACGAAGGTTCAACGCGTGGGCGTGGCCTTGGCTGCCGTAACCGATAACGGCAATCTTCTTTCCCTTGAGGTAACCCATGTCACAATCCTGTTGATAATACATCCTAGCCATAAAAAGTCACTCCTCCTCTTTTTGTGTCAGCACATAGCCGTTCCTGCCAATGGCGGTCACGCCTGTGCGGCATAGCTCAATGATACCAAAGGGCGTAAGAAAGGTAATGAACGCGTCCAGCTTGGCCTTTTCACCCGTCAGTTCCATGGTCATGGTATCGGGAGCCAGGTCGATGACCTTGGCGCGGAATACCGTCACCGCATCCAGCGCCTGGCTCCTTAAATCCGGCGCGGCGCGCACCTTTACCAGAAGCAGCTCCCGGACCACGGTCCTGTCAAGGTCCATCAGCTCCACCACTTTTACATCATGAAGCTTTTGCAATTGGAGCACGATCTGCTCCCTCACATAGCCGTCGCCGGTTGCCAGAATGGTGATGCGGGAGATGATCGGGCTTTGCGTTTCCCCGACGGAGAGGCTGTCGATATTGAAGCCCCGGCGCGCAAACAGCCCGGAAATGCGGGTCAAGACGCCTGATTCATTGTTGACCAACAGCGATAGAATGAACTTTTGGCTATCCATGGCTTTACCCCCTTACGATCATATCCCGTACGGTTCCGTTGGGCGGGATCATGGGCAGCACCTTTTCATCCCTATGGATGCGGGCGTCGATCACCACAGGGCCGGTCAGCTGGAAGGCTTTATCCAGGACGGAATCCAGCTTGTCGCGAGAATCCAGGCGCAGCCCCTTGGCCCCGAAGGCCTGGGCCAGCAGTACAAAATCGGTAGCCCGGTTGAGTGTCGTATTGGAATAGCGGCGGCTGAAGAACATGGTCTGCCACTGGCGGACAAGGCCCAGTACGCTATTGTTGAGCACCACCACCACAAGGGGCAGATGATTGGTTACCGCCGTTGCCAGCTCGTTCATGTTCATGTGGAAGCTGCCGTCGCCTGTAAAAAGTACCGTTTTTTTCATGCCTGTACCGATGCAGGCCCCTATGGCCGCGCCCATGCCAAAGCCCATGGTGCCAAGACCGCCGGAGGTGATGAAGGTGCGGGGCTTGTGAAAGCTGTAGTACTGAGCCGTCCACATCTGATGCTGGCCCACGTCGGTGGCCACGGGGCTGTCGGCCGCCAGGCGCTTGTTCACCGCCTTGATGATCATTTCGGGATTCAGCCGGCTTTCATCCATGGTGAGGTGATTGTCCGGCGCGCTATTTAGCGTTTCCACCTCGTTCAGCCAGGCGGGATCGGATCTTTTCAAACCGCAGCCGTTCAGGGCAACAAGCGCTTCCTTCACATCTGCCACCAGCGCTACATAGGCAGGAATGTTCTTGCCAATCTCCGCGGGATCGATATCAATGTGCAGCACCTTACGGTTTTTGGAAAACTCGATCTTATTCCCCGTCGCCCGGTCGGAAAAGCGGGAGCCGACCGCAATGATCAGATCGGATTTGTCCATCACCTGAGTGGCGGCGTACCTGCCATGCATGCCCGTCATGCCTAGAAACAGAGGATGGTTGTGGTCCACGGCACTAAGGCCCATCATGCTGGCGCCGATTGGTGCGCCGATGGTCTCCGCAAGCTTTATCAGTTCCTCCCCAGCCCCGGCTGCCACCACTCCCCCGCCGGCATACAAAAAGGGCCTTTGGGAGGAAGCAATCAATTCCGCAGCCCGGTTAAGCGCCTGGCTGTCAGGCGAATTTGCCTGTCTATCCTCCCCCTTGGCCCCGGGGATAAACTCACATTCCGCAATCTGCACATCCTTGGGGATATCCACCAACACAGGCCCCGGCCTTCCCGACGATGCAATGCGGAAGGCATTGCGAAGCGTATCCGCCAGGCGCGACACATCCTTCACCATGAAATTGTGCTTGGTGATGGACATGGTAACCCCTGTAATATCCACTTCCTGAAAACTGTCCCGGCCGATAAAATTACAGGGCACATTCCCGGTGATGGCCACCATGGGCGTTGAATCCAGGTACGCGGTGGCGATGCCGGTAGTCAGGTTCGTGGCGCCAGGACCGGATGTGGCAATCACCACACCGGTGCGCCCGGTAGCACGGGCATACCCGTCCGCGGCATGGGCGGCACCCTGCTCATGGCAGGTGATCACATGGCGGAGCCAGCCGGAGGCTTTGTATAGTTCGTCATAAATATTCAGCACAAAGCCGCCCGGATAGCCGAACACCGTGTCAACTTTCTCCTCCTTAAAGATTTCCATCAGGATCTGTGCACCGCTCAGCTTCATTGCTTATCCTCCCTCATGTAAAAACCCCCTGAACCGTGTATACACGGTTCAGGGGGTTCAGCATATCTTTGTTTGTTTATGCCTCCACCATTCTCCTGTCCCTGCGCATACACAAAAGCCCGCTGGCGACCAGTACGTTAATTCGTACAAGGACGACAACGAGTACAAGGACGAGAAGGTTCAGGGACAAGTGGTTCATAAGCGTCTCCTGCTGAAAAAAGTTTTTATAAAGTTATCACAGGACGAGAGCTTTGTCAAGTCATGGATTGTTTTTTAATTGTACTTATGCAGAAACTTACAATTTACGATTGAAAGCCTTACACAAAGCATAATAGCTTCCGCAAAATGAAGGAAGGATTGTTAAAGAATCCACACACTTCTATTCGAACAGGCATTCACTTGTCCGAGGGCATGATATCGCTCTTCTTGGGACTGCTCCGGCCCTCCAAATCCGGCGGCCTGCGCTCCATTGCCGCCAGGGCGATTTCGACATCCTCCGCGACTTCCTCTCTAGTGTAGCATCCCACCGTCACCATATCGCAGGGGCGCAGCGTGGCATAGGAGAACGTCAGCCCAACGAAAGGTGAAACACGGCCGGCCGCCATAGATTTGATGGTCATCACGGGCTTTTTTGCCTGCCAGATCACCTTATGGATATACTCGATTTCCACCTGCATCAAAAAGCCCATACAGTTATAGATTTGGATGTATGTTTCCACGTCATATCCGTTCAGGTCGGAATACACAATCAGCTCGGGCATGTGCGCGGACAGGCCAGGGATCATGCCCGCCTCCCTGACCATGTTCAAATAGTCCGGCAGGCGGTCCATGGTGCGCTTGTTCTTATTTACCAGCTGTTCGGCGCAGACATGGTGGGGCATACAAAAGGTGGCCCCCAGCCGTTTGGATGTTTCCACAGTCTGCCTTGCTTCCGCCCTGGCCGAAGGGCTATCGTCTACGTTCAGTATGGGTGTATCAATAATGATCAGTTTTTTACCGGTCCGCTCCTGCGCAAGACGAATGCCATCTAGCAGGATATCGCTGCCTGCCAAAGGGCACATCATAGCGTCGATGCCGTACGCAAGATAAGCTTCCAATATATCCGCCACCGTTTCCTTTGCGGCAAAGCAGTTTTTAATCTGCATATCGGCGGCGGCGCTGGTATGGCTGTAGCCCAATATCCAATTGGAACCGATGATCATGCGCGGAAGAGATATGCCGCCCGCTTCGGTGCGGGGAAACTGATAAGTTGACATTGTACTCGTCCTTTCCAGTCCTTTCAATTGCTTATAATGTTCAAAGCATGCAATACGTTTTCCTTCCAGTTCGTAACAAAATATTACGCAGCCAAACATCAAAAGCTTTCCAATTCCGAGCACCTTTGCTATACTACAAGATACATAGGGCATTGCCCATGAATGAGAGGAGTCTTATCATGCTGAAAGGCATTTCACCGCTGATTTCACCCGAACTACTAAAAACGCTGGCGGAAATGGGCCACGGCGACGAAATCGTGATCGGCGACGGAAACTTCCCCGCTGCCTCTATGGGCAAGCGCTGCATCCGCTGCGACGGCCATGCCGTGCCCGCACTTCTGGATGCCATACTGCAGCTTTTCCCGCTGGACATGTTTGTGGAGGCGCCGGTAACGCTGATGCAGGTGGTCCCTGGCGCCATGAAGGATGACCCGCCTATTTGGGCCGAGTTCCGAAGCATTGTAGAAAAGCACCAGCCCGGAACAAAAATAGGGTTTGAGGAACGTTTTGCTTTTTACGAGCGCAGCAGAAAGGCGTATGCCACCATCCAGACTGGGGATAGCGCGCTGTATGCCAACGTGATTCTGAAAAAGGGCGTCATCGGCAAGTAAGGAGGACAGCGTGCAGACCATTACCAGCATGCAAAACCCAAAAGTCTCCTTCTGGCGTGGCTTGAAAACAAGAGCTGCAAGGCTGGAAGCCAGCTTATATATCGTGGAAGGGCTAAAAATGGTGAATGAAGCCCTGCAACTAAACCTTGCCAAATCACTGCTTATTGACATGGACAAGCTGCCTGAATATCAGGGCTTAATAGATTCTGCTTCCTGCGAAGTGTTCGCCGTATCAGCACATATCCTGGCGTCAGTCTGTGACACCAAAACGCCCCAGGGTGTGGCAGCGCTTGTCAAACTGCCGGACGCGGCAAAGCTTGAAGACCTGGGCCCTCACATCGTAGCGCTGGATGGCGTACAGGACCCCGGCAACGTGGGCACCATACTGCGTACGGCGGATGCAGCCGGATTTTCCGGAGTGCTATTGTCGGAGGAATGCGCGGACCTCTATTCACCCAAATGCTTGCGCGCTACCATGGGCAGCATTTTCCGGTTAAGGGCTCTTATGACTCCTTCCCTCCCGGAAACGCTGGTGAAGCTGAAAGAAACAGGATACGATCTTCTTTCCGGAGAGCTGAACGGCACACCTTTTTATGAAAGGACAGGTGTGGGCAGCCGCCTTTGCCTTGTGATTGGCAGCGAGGGCAACGGTATATCGAAGGCTGTCTGCGACCTTTGCACCCATCACTTGACGCTGCCTATGCGTGGCGGCGCAGAGTCGCTGAACGCCGCAGTGGCGGCCGGAATCATGATGTACGATCTGATGAACAGAGGCTGACCGCTGTTCTATCCCTGCCAAATTTTGCTGTCATGGATAAGTATCGTATATAAAATAATGCCTATTGTGGTGAAGGCTTCCCCTTTTAGCGGGAAGCCTTCACCATCAAATATTCATCCTCCATAAAGAATAAAGCTTAATAAAATGTACAGGCGATGATTAACAAAAACCAGCATTCTGAAGTCAAGCGCTACCGGCCATGCAAACCCGCAAAATACTCCTCTTTGGTCATGGAATAGCACTTGTCATCCAGCACCTGGCCGTCATACAGCCTGCTGGCCATGCGCAGCGTGCCCTCATAGCGGAAGCCGCACTTTTCAATCACCCTTTGCGAGCGCAGGTTTTGGGAAAAGTGATACACCGTAATAAGGTCCAGCCCCTTTTCCTCAAACAAGTGCTTTATGACCCTTTTTACCGCCTCAGTCATATATCCTTGGCCCCACCAGTTTTTGCCCAAGGCATAACCTATCATGCGAATGGATTCGCTCCTGTCCCGCCGCTCATCCCGGTGCAAACCCACCGAACCAATGACCTTGCAGGACTTTTTTTCTTCCATGGCCCATACGCTATCCTCAGATATAAAACGGAGCAGGACTTCCTTAGTCTGGGCCATGGTCTCATGGGGCGGCCAGCCCGCGTTGAGGCCTACCGCTGGGTCCTTGGAATAGAAGTGAAAATCATGAAGGTCCTTATCCTCAAAAGGCCGTAATATGAGCCTTTCCGTTTCCAACATCTTCATATGTGCACCACCGTGCCGTCAATTCAGTCTTAGTTCCGTAAGCACCCTTGATACGACCTTTGCAAGCTCGGTCAAACCTACAAGCTCCAAACTGCCGAAGGGCGCGTCCAGAATGCGCTCCATGGCAAAGCGGTAGGCCTGCAAAACTTCCATCAGTTCCGCCGGATCCGCGGCGCTGTTTTTCCGGCGCGCATCCATTATATGCTTCGCTGCGTCAAACCAGCATTGATTGAGGAGTGCCATCAGCATATCAGCCGTATGCTCCGGATAATATAGATGCACCATCCCCTCCGCCGAAGCCTGCGTGAGCAGCGCACTTATCACCGGCTGGAAAGATTGCAACAACGCCTGGCCATACTGGGTGTACAGCATGCGCCCGTTTTCAGAAAAGATCATGGGCAGAAGCAGCGTTAAAAATTGCTCCTCCCCTTCGCGGATGGGCATCGCAAAGTGAAGTGCTGCGTTCAGGCGGCTTAAGCTCTCCGTCCCTTTGCCCAAGGCTTCCTCCGCCAAGGCCAGCGCTTTTTCAGCCTTTTCGGTGCACAGCGTTTCCAACAGAGCATATTTGCTTTCAAAATGGTGGTAGAAGCTGCCCTTGCTTGTTTTCAAAACATCAAGCAAGTCCTGCACGGAGGTTTGCTCATACCCTTTCAGGTAAAACAACCTCTCCGCCACATCAAGTATGGCCTGCTTTTTTTCATCCCCCCGGCGCACGCTTCCACCCCTTTTCCAGTTCAGTATATCCCACGCATATAGCTCCGTCAAGTAACGCAGGGAGGGGAAGAAGAAGATAGGCGGAGAAGGGATTTTTTAAAAAAGTCCCCTTCCCCGCACCCCATTCCCAAAAACTTATTATTATTTGCATGCGATAGCTTGCGCAAATTGACACGCATTTACACCAAGGCCATCTAAGAAAAACTCGATTTAAAACCTTAGGCTTTCATGCTAATCTCCATGTATCTGAGCGTAGAATGCGACATCATTCACAAATTTATGGGGAGCAACGAGGGGCGCAGCGCCCCCGTTTGTAATCCGAAACCAGTGACATGCGCGGTGGTTTCGGAAGGATTTCGAAGAAATCCCTTCCTTGCGTTTTTTGCTGGCTGCACGCAAAGTGTGCAAGCAAAAAGTAAAAATCCGCGAAGATGACAAATCATCTTCGCGGAATCATCAGTTGTATTCCACAGTTCTCTGGTATGCCTTGTAATTGGACGTATACATCTTTTCCCGCTTGAACTCCTGGCCGTTCTTATACCAAACCTTGTAGGTATCCACCACATAACCCGTTCTGGCCTTTATGGTCTCCTTGCTGGTTCCAGGCGCCAGATTGGGATTTTGCACGTACTTCACATCGGACGGGGGCTGAATAGTCTTTACCACTTCAGATTGCAAGTCGATGGATACGCCTTCACCCACGCTCATGCCGTATATCTCCACCGTTATCTTGCGGTCGTTGTAATAGCTGATGATGAAGATGGGCGTATCTTTATTGTTGCGGAACTTGAAATCCAGGTCCGGCCAGTTAACAGTGGCATCCATCCCCTTTTGCACGTAGGTGCTGGGCCATGCATGGGGGCTGCGGTACACAATCTCCAGGTCAGCCCTGGCCACCGCGTTGAACAGCGTGCCGGAGGTTTGGCAAACGCCGCCGCCGATATCAGGCACGGACTGACCGCCGGATATGGCGATGGCTTCCTTGTACCCTTTTTCCACAGTGCGCTTGCCGGTTGTTTGATTGAAGGAGAACGTTTCCCCCGGCATCACAGTATGCCCATTGATAGCCTGGGAGGACAGTTCCACATTGGTATTGCGGTTGGCGTTGCTTGTGGTCTCGGTGGTATACCAGGAGACGCGCTTGAAGTTGTTCATCAACGCCACCTTGGTCACCTGGGGACTTATAACCTCCGGTGTGAAGGTAAGGGTCTGTCCATACTCTTTGGCATCCAGTTTGGCGATCACCTGCTGATAAAGCGCTTCTCCATCCACTTTTACACCCACTGCCTCGTCGGTGAAGGTGAACTTTTTTGTATTGAAATCAAACGACTGGACCGTGGCATCCATAGGATTCCTGTTAATGCGGTTCACCATCTCATCGGTCAGCGTTCGCACTGCCGTCTTGTCATACGACGTATGGGATATAAGGAATACGTTATTGTTATACAGCTCTTGGGTGGAGGCCAAACGCTGCTCAAAAGGCGTAGCAGACGCATCGCTTTTTCTATTCTGCCTGCCTAGAGTATACGCCTGCTCCAGCACCTGATCCACGTTACGGCTAAGCGGAATCAGCTGACTGTTGATGGGGAAGGAACGGTTGCCTATATTCACCGTCAGCGAAAAGCCGCTGTCAGACTGCACGGGGTTCTGCTGCAAAGCGCTCCTGGCCTGGTCTACGGTCATATTTCCCACATGGACGCTGTCCACATACACGCCGGGGAAAATGGTATCCCGATCCATAAAGCTGCGCTTGCTTCTATAATCGTTCATGCGGTTTGCATCCCAGGCAATCAACTGTCCGTTCATGAACCCATAGTTAGGCATGTCCTTCCAAAAAATCCCGAATAGCTGTGGCGCCATTACAAGGCCCAGGGCGACAAGCCCCAGGGTTGCGACCATGATGACCGTGGCGTAGAGGATAGGATGGGTGTTCCTTCGCTTGGCTGGGCCGGAATAGTCTTCCCGGTAGTCTGAGCCGCCTCTGCCTGAAGTTCGCGATGCATCCCTGTTATAGCGTGCCGACCGGCTGCCTGTGCTTTGACGCCCCATAGCTTCCTGCACCGGCGCACGGCCAGGATTGGCTGCGGATATGGGAGGGAAGGATTCCTCAAAGGAGCGGTTTGCCACATTCCTTGCGCGGACAACCCGGGGCTGGGAAACCTGATCCCGGCCCTGAGAATTCCTCCTGGATGGGGTCTGATCCATGGTATACGCTCCTTAAAATAAAATACTTTATGCTAAAAGAACGGCAGGAAAGCCCATTTCCATGCCGCAAAAAATGATTTTAATACTCTTCCCGGAGCATCCTGAAGGACAGTATCTGCAGGCTGTCGCTCAAATGCACATTGACTACCGTCACATTGTCGGGATGGCTTAAGTCCGTAGGTGCGAAGTTCCAAATGCCCTTGATTCCCTTCGCCACCAATTGGTTCAAAACCTGCTGAGCGCCCTTCGCCGGCATTGCCAGAACACCGATATCCACCGGGTTTTCATTAAGAAACGCTTCCAGGGTATCGGTAGCAAGCACATGCAGGCCGGCTACTTCGGTACCGATCTTGCTGGGATCAGCATCAAAAATGGCCACCGTCTGAAAGCCTTCCCTACCGAAGGATGGATAATTCGCTACAGCGCGGCCAATGTTCCCCGCTCCGATGATAATCATCCTGTGCTTATTATCAAGCCCCAGAATCTCGGCGATATGCCCCTTGAGCGCCGTTACCTCATAGCCGTAACCTTGGCGGCCAAACCCGCCAAAGCAGTTGATATCCTGCCTGATCTGAGACGCGGTGAGCTGCATCCGCCTTCCCAGCTCCTGGGATGAAATCTGATGTACGCCAGCCGCCTCAAGTTCCCGCAGATGCCGATAATAACCGGGCAGCCTGCGGATTACGGCATCCGACACATAGCCCGCCACATGCACTCCCCCTTTCAGTATCTTCCATAGACATTCACATAAAGGAAAATAATACCTTTTATTAATCTATTGAATGTTATTATATCATTCTGATATTTTTTTAGCAAGAATAAAGGAGAATTTCCATAGACTAAGCAAAGCGGAACGGAAGATATCACTCCGCCCCGCGCTCATATATATCCGATAGGCAGCATTCCATACAAATCTAAGAAAACAATTTCTCCAATTCCTCGTACTTCTCGTGGGTGATCAGCGCGTCGTGCTGGGTTCCGTTCAATTGCACCACATATGTCCAGCGGCCGTAGGGAGTGATGGCCTTGATGTGATTCAGATTAATGATATAGGACTTGTGGCACCGGAAGAATACATTGGGGTCCAGCCTATCTTCGGTATCACCCAGGGAATCGCTGGTGACGTAGCGGCCGTCGTTCATGGTATAGATTACAGTGGCTCGCTCCTCCCGCTGCACAAGCAGTATATCCTGCATATTTAGAAAGCTGACCCCGTCCCGGTGGTGCAGCATCAGGCGGCCGGCCACCACTTGGTTGCGGGGCTTTAAAGCCGGAAGAGGCTTTTCCTCCCGCCGATTGATGCGGTCACGGGCCCTTTCCAACGTTTTCATCACCCGCTCTACCTTGAAGGGTTTGAGCAGGTAGTCAAACGCGTACACCTCAAAAGCATCGCCCATGTATTGGTCATGGGCAGTGGCGAAAATGATCACGGTGGCCGGGTCCATATCCTGTATAAGGCGTGCGCATTCCACGCCGCTCATGCCTGGCATTTCCACATCCACAAACACCACCTGAGGATGCTGCTTTTCCACAAGCTCCATAAGAGCAAGGCCGCTTTCCGCCTCGCCGGCCAAAGTGAATCCTTCCACCTTAGCAATCATGTGGCGCATGACCGTTCGCATGCCACTGTCATCATCGGCAATCACAACGCGGATATCGCTCAATGGGGTATCCACCGCCTTCTTCTGTCTTGTGGCCTTGTAAGAATCTCCTGCATGACAACCGCCTGCACAAGCGAACTCCGATTAAATTGCAAACTCAAAGTGGGATAAGTTTCCTGCACATTCAAAGTATCGGGTGTATACTTCAAAGTCGAGGCTAGGGCCACGGACCCTTCCGTACCTGGAAGGCTGCCATGCCACTGGGGAGCAGGCTCCTGGGGTAAGGAAGTTCCTTCAGCTAACAGAGAGTAAGAGCTTGAGGCAAGCTGAGCGTCCGATATGGTGGCAGGCCGCTGATAGTTCATGCTGGTGGAGAATGTTCCCCCCTCGCCGCCGCCCGTGCCCTCTCCGTTATATATAGGAGTTTTCAGCGTCTTAAATACAGGCGCAGCCGGCGCGGCACTCACAGGCTGTTTGCCTGCCATGGTTGCCTCCATGGTTTTAGCCATGTCGCCTATCATGCGCTGCCAGGGCTTTTCAGGTGAAGCGCCTCCGCTCTTTTGGTTATCGGCGACCTGCTTTCTAGCCCATTTGATGATGGCATTTACGATGCCTATGATGATGAGAAAAGTAATAAAGCCGTCCATGATGCCGCCTCCTTTCTGCAAAGCCCGGCGCGAAATATGCGCCGGGCAAAACGAGCGGCTGAAAGTCAAAGCGCCTTACTTCTTTTGAACATCCTCGGTAGGTGCGACGGGTGTGCTGGCCTTGGCAATACCATCCCGCATGGTGGTATCGGCGATCACGTTCTGCATCTGATAGTAGTCCATCACGCCCAACTTGCCTTCCCTAAGGGCGGTTGCCATGGCCTTTGGCACATCGGCTTCGGCTTCCACCACCTTGGCGCGCATCTCCTGTACGGCGGCCTTCATTTCCTGCTCATGTGCAACTGCCATGGCCCGGCGTTCCTCAGCCTTGGCCTGGGCGATACGCCTGTCAGCTTCGGCCTGGTCCATCTGCAATTGCGCGCCGATGTTGCGGCCCACGTCTACGTCAGCAATATCGATAGAGAGAATCTCAAAGGCGGTGCCTGCGTCCAAACCCTTGTTCAGTACCGTACGGCTGATGAGGTCGGGATTCTCCAACACTTGCTTGTGCGTTTCCGCGGAACCGACGGTGGTAACAATACCTTCGCCTACGCGGGCGATGACCGTTTCTTCCCCGGCGCCGCCAACCAGGCGCTCGATGTTGGTGCGAACAGTGACCCGGGCCTTGGCACGGAGCTCGATACCGTCCTTGGCAATGGCGGCCACCACCGGAGTTTCAATGACCTTTGGCGTAACGCTCATCTGCACTGCGTGGAACACATCGCGGCCGGCCAGATCAATGGCGCAGGCCTTTTCAAACGCCATTTGAATGTTGGCGCGCTGGGCGGCGATCAACGCGTTGATGACCTTATCCACATTGCCGCCGGCCAGGTAGTGGGTCTCCAGTTTGGAGATGGTAAGGTCCAGGCCTGCCTTGTTCGCTTTTATCAGCGGAAGCACCAGACGGCTGGGCTGAATACGACGGATACGCATGCCTATCAGAGTACTGATGGAAATACGCACGCCAGAAGCCAGGGCGCTGACCCACAGCCCCAGGGGCACGAAGCGGAACAGGACGGTGAGCGCAATCAGCGCAACGATTACAATAAAGATCAGCCATACGTAAGCATCCATGACCGGTTCTCCTCCCTATCATCACATGTGATTACCCACCGGCCCATCCGGCAGGCTAAAGACGCTACACTGGGCGCACCATGATCTTGGCGCCATCCACCTGCTCGATGCGCACCTTGGTATTGGCAGCCACGAACTCACCTTCCGACACCACGTTTAATCGTACGCCGTCAAAATCGGCAATCCCCGCAGGCCGGAGCACCGTGGTGGTTGTACCCTCCTTGCCCAGGAAAACGTCCATATCCGCCGTGGCTGTATAACCTGCAGCCGCGCTTTCCTGATGATTTAAAATAAGGCTGGATTTAGACAGCCGTCCCCTGGCAGCAGACTTTAGCGAAACGGATATAGCGATGGCGATTACCGCCAGGATCACAATGGTCATGCCCAGCGCTGCCACAGGCCCGTAATCCGCCCAGATCAGCCAGACGGTGACAATCTCCAGGATAATGCCGGATATCCCAGGCAATCCGAAACCCGGTAGAAATACTTCTGCTACCAAGAGGCCTATACCAACCAGAAAACATATAATAATGGGAAGATTTGTCAGAATAAAATCCAACATACGATCTCCTCCTGTCCTGATGCTGACAGTATATCACTTTTTTCTTTTCAGGAACAGAAATGAGCGTCAATTATACGTAAGGCTGCCTCAACTGTCCGTTTGAACGATAAACGCTGTGGGTCCGTCTTTCAGCGCCTCATCCAAGGCGTTCAAATCCCTGGCGTAAACCTCACTCAAAGCATGGTTATAGATGACGGAAGCAGGATGATACAGCGCGAAAAGCGGAAATGCAAGCTCCCTGCCCTCCGATATGGATACCAGGGCATGATGGAAGCGTCCATGGGCATCGCCTATGGTTCCTTTTCCCAGCAGGCTCTTTAGGGCCACATTGCCCAGCGTGACAAGCAGGTCAGGCGAAACCAACGCAATCTCCTCCTTCAGCCAGGGCATGAAAAGACCAATCTCCTCCTTGGATGGGGGGCGGTTGCTTACCCGCCCCTTTTCGCTCACCTTGGTGGGACGGATCTTGACCACATTGGAAATATAGATATCCTCACGCTTTAAATGAACGGACTCCAAAAAAGCGTCCAGGTTCTTGCCGGCTTTGCCCACAAACGGCTTCCCCTGCATCACTTCCTGTTCGCCGGGGGCTTCCCCGATGAGCATTAGACGCGGCTTTTCCGTATTACCCTCGCCAAAGACGATTACCTTGTCCTCTCCCGGCCACAGCGGCTGAAAAAAAGAAGCGCACCTTGCCCGGAACGCCTTCATCGCATCGTTCATTTCTGATTATCCTCCATAAGATCGTCATAAAGATGAAGCTCCATCAGCTTTTGCCGGACTGCCTGCAGGTCTTTCCACGCATCCTTTTTCTTTTCCACATCCCTTAAAAGAGCAGAAGGGTGGTATGTTGGCATCATCAGAACGCCTTTTCGTTCAAACCACTTGCCCCGGTCGCGGGTGATGCGGATTTCGTCCCCAAGAATCGTTCTTGCGGCCGTTGAACCCAGCAGGAGTATGACTTGGGGGCGGACCAAAGCTGCCTGCATGCGCAAATAAGGCAGGCAGGCTTCTGCCTCATTTGGCAGCGGAACGCGGTTCTTGGGAGGGCGGCACTTAACCACATTGCAGATGTACACCCGTTCCCGGGGCAAGCTGATGGCCGCAAGCATACGCGTCAGCAGCTGGCCGGCCGGGCCCACAAAGGCCAGGCCTTCCTGGTCTTCCTTTTCGCCCGGGCCTTCGCCGATCAACATAAGCGGCGCATTGTGATCACCTTGGCCAGGCACTTTATGGGTACAGCCGGCGTGAAGATCACACCTAACGCACCCCTCAATCTGCCTATGCAGCTCTTCCCAGGAAATGGTGATCATATCCTGCCTCCGCTTTAGTATGTCCCGACTGCCTTCCCGCAATCTGATGCCAGGATGAGAATCAAACTATTGAATTCTTCTTTGAAGAAGCGTAAACATCTGGCCGATATCGCCCACCAGAAAATTGATCAGACTGATGAGCGCCGCCACCATGACCAGCACCACAGCCATCCCGGCAATCACGCTCAAAAAATCCATCACGCCAGCGGCCACCCGAATCCGCCCCATATGCAATAGCCGTTTTTCCTCCGGATCATCCTCCAGAAAATCCACTTCGTCTTCATAGTCGTATTCATTATCGTAATCGTCCTGATAACGTTTCATGCAACTCCTCCTTCGGCCTTTATCAAACATACAACGGATGAAAAGGCCATCTGCTTGCTTACAGATAATCCATCCATGGCGCAGGCTCTTCCTCACGGCCGGTAAGCTCGCCGGCTTCTTTCAGTCCCGCAAAGTTATGCTGTCGCAACGCCTCGTACAAAACGACCGCCACGGAGTTGCTAAGGTTCAGCGATCTGGCCCCCGGCCTCATGGGAATGCGGATGCACTTATCATACACCCCCGTGAGCAGTGTTTCCGGCAAACCCCTGGTCTCGCAGCCGAATACCAGATAATCATCTGGTTCATACGCAGCTTCCGCGTAGGATTTAGGCGCCTTGGTGGTGGCAAAATGCATGCGCGCGCCATGATGCTCTTTCAAAAAGTG
Source organism: Bacillota bacterium (assembly GCA_023416585.1). Classification (GTDB taxonomy): domain Bacteria; phylum Bacillota; class Clostridia; order Christensenellales; family Aristaeellaceae; genus JAEWAH01. Next base: position 247,597 of record JAEZHM010000081.1, on the reverse strand, counting down.
ATTAAGGTCTTCCCAGACCCGATAATCCATCATGTGCCAGTAATCCAGCCCCGCCCTGCGCATATACCTGTCATCCAGAGAAAAGCCCAGCGGCTTTACAAGATGTAGCATGGCTCCCGTGGCCGCGCAGGTTCTTGCGATATTTCCCGTGTTTTGAGGAATCTCCGGGGCTACCAGTACAATGTGCATGATCCACTACCCTTTTCTCATTTTACAGTCTTTATTTTACCCCGGATTGCCGTTTGCTGCAAGGTTTATCCGAAGGTCCAGGGTAAAAGCCTTCACCTTGCGCTTAAATCAAAAAAATGATATGATGCCCTCTGTTTAGTGCGAAAGAGAGGCTGCTTATCATGTCCCTTACGCCGTATTACATCAGCATGGTTTTTATCAACACTATGTGGGGGCTTTCCTTCATTGCCAGCAAGCATGCCCTGAACGTGGGCTTCACCCCCATGCAGCTGGCCCTTTGGCGATACATCCTGGCTGCTGCGGTGCTGGTGCCCGCCGTTTTCATGAAGGAAAAACGCATGCGCTTGACAAAGCAGGACATCGTGCCCTTCATACTATCCAGTCTTTTTGGCATCACGCTGTACTATTTCTTTGAGTATCAAGGCATCAAATTAACCAGCACTGTGAACGCCTCGCTGATCCTGGCCGCCATTCCCATCCTCACGCTTATCGTGGATACTGCGGCTACGAAAACAGGGCTTAAGCCGCGGCAGGCTTTGGGTGCGGTTATGTCGCTGCTTGGCGTATACATGGTGGTGCGCTACGGTGGGGGGCAGGGAGAAACATCGCTTACTGGCGACCTGCTTGTGATGGGAGCGAGTCTTGTGTGGGTGGGATACATCTTCGTCAGCCGAAAGCTTCGCGGCCGGCACACCAGCCTATCCATGAACGCCTGGCAGGCTGTGTTTTCGCTGCCAACCATCCTCCCACTTGCCCTGATGGAAAAAGGCGATTGGAAACCGATCCCCTTAAGCGGCTGGCTGGCTGTTTTGGGTCTGGCGCTCATCTGCAGTGCGCTGTGCTATTTCTTGTACGGAGATGCATTGAGTCACTTAAGCCCGGTGGCTGTCTCCATATTCATCAACCTGATCCCCCTGGTGACCATTCTTTGCGGTGTCGCATTCCTCAAAGAAACAGTCACGATTTTGCAAATGGCGGGTGGGCTTCTGATCGTCGCCAGTATCTTCCTGGTCAACCTTACCGAAAAACAGCCAGTGCAGGAAAAATAGCGCTTGCAAATGAATTGCAATGGTGATAGAATAGGTTCGTTGTCGTGTGTAATACCCAAAGGAGGTGTTTTGAATGGGCAAGTTTTGTGAAGTATGTGAAAAGGGCGCGATGAATGGCAACAACGTCAGCCATTCCAACCGGAAAAGCAGCCGCCTTTGGGCTCCCAACGTGCAGAAAGTTCGCGTGCTGGTCAAAGGTGTTCCCCAGCGGCTGAACGTGTGCACCCGTTGCCTTCGCAGCGGTAATGTAGCCCGCGCACTGCCGTCCAAATCCGGCGAAGCCTGATTCCAGCTTATATATGCAAAACATGCCCGCTTGCACTGCAAGCGGGCTATTTTTATTATGACAAAATGGCAGAGCCATAACAATTCATGGAATTATGTTACTCCCGTAGCTGAAAATATATCTGGCAACAACAGGTATAACGCAACAAATGAAAAGAGGATTTTTTATGTTTGAAGTCCGTGAAGTACCCTCACCCATAGTAAAGAGCGCCATTGCGGAAACCATTCTGCGCGGGCTGCCCGACTGGTTTGGCATTGAGGAATCCCTTGTCAGCTATGTGTTGGAGGTGGCCGGCATGTACTTTCTATGCGCCTTTTCAAATGATGAGCCGGTAGGCTTTCTTGCCATACATGAGCATTTTTCCTGCACCTGCGAAATCCATGTGATGGGCATCCTTCAGGAATTTCACCGAAAAGGCGTCGGCCGGGAGTTGGTTAAGCAGGCCGCATGCCATTATGCAAAAAAAGGATTTACCTTTATGACGGTTAAATCGGTTGCGGCGCCTGCGGGGAATGCGGAGTATGAGGCAACCCGGGCCTTTTACAAGGCTATGGGCTTTTTGCCGTTGGAGGTTTTCCCAACACTGTGGGACGAGTGGAACCCATGTCTTTTGATGTGCAAGGTTCTAAAGGCGCCGGAAGCCTGATTACTTCGCCGGGCAGCGCAAGCTGAGAATGTTCCCCTCCGGGTCTTTGATCCAAACGCTGCGAAGTCCCCAGGGATGTGTTTGCGGCGGCTTTACGATTTGGGCTCCCAGGCTTTTAAGTTTATCAAGCAGCGAATCCACATCCGGAACGTCAAAAGAGAGCACAGCCTTGCCGCTGCCGGTTCGTGCCATGCTTCCGGGGGCCATATCCTCCATGCCCTTTACGGAGAATATGGCGATACCAGTACCTGGGAAATCCACGTGGTCTTCCCCTTCCCAATTTCCTTCCTCCTCAAGAAGCGCCTGGTAGAAGTCGGCCAATGTGGGGGTGTTCTCTGCAATGAGGCAGACTCCGGCGAAGTTCATACAAATCCTCCTTTGTGTATCCAAGATGAGACAATTCATACTACAACAATAAAAAGTAAGCCTTAGGGAGCAACAAGGGCGGGGCGCTTGCGTAACAAGCTTTCCTTACACTTTTCACCGGTCATGCGTGAAACGCATAGGCGAAAAGTGCAACCTCGCAATAGTAGCGCAGCCACTTTTGTGAAATGCTATAGCATTTCATATGTATTTACGATATCCCTCGCCACTTGCATTTTCGTCTGCCTGGTGTCCATGGCCTGTTTTTCGATGTGGCGGTGTGCCTGCTGTTCCGTCATACGCAAGTACTGGATCAGGGCGCACTTGGCCCTGTCCACCATGCGCATTTCCTCTATCTTCTTTTGCAGCTTTTCGTTCTGGTTCTGCAGCATCATCATGCGGTTCCTGGCTGTCATAGAAAGCCTGAGCGCCTGGTCAAACAGCTGTCTGGACACCGGCTTTGCCACCACCAGCACGCCGCTTTCCTCCACCTTCTGGCTGACAACATCAGCCATCTCGGCCTTCACGAGCAAAACTACGCCTGATAACGTGCTTTGTGCCATCTCGACAGCCAAATCTATCCCCGGCTCATCTGTAAGCGGCGTATTGATGATGGTCAGGGCGTATTCGCCCTGGGCCTGCATCCGCCGCGCCTCCGCACCGTTTGAGGCCAGAACGCACTTTTGAAATCCCGTTCCGTTCAGCAGCGACTGCAAAAGCGCCTGGCTTTTTTCAGAACTTCCTACCAGCAGCGTCAATCCTTCCAACGTCATCCCCTCTTTCCCACCGAAGCGTTTCAGATGGTATCAAAGTGACTTTGGAATACCTGCTGAGGGTCCTCCTGCCAGTTTTTGAAGATGCGTTCCTTTTCCCTGATATAGCTTTCCAGAGTTGCTTTAGGCAGAACCGCTTTCAAAAACGCGCTTTCCCTGGCCAACGCAATAGCTTCTCCCAAATCCATAGGCAAGCGCACAAGAGAAGGATTCGGGTTTTTCCTGTCGATGTCGCCAGATAAGGCCTGGCCAGGCTCCGTCTTATTTTGGATACCCTCCACCGCCGCCTCCAGGAGCAGTGTGAAGAGCAGATAGGGATTGGCGGCCGGGTCGGGAGAGCGCAGTTCCATACGGGCTTCCTGCCCCCAGGCGTCGGGTATGCGAATCAGGTGGGAACGATTGCCGTATGACCAGCTTATGAACCCCGGAGCGCCGAAAGCACCCAGACGGAGATAGCTGTTGGGCAGGGGGTTGCAGAACAGGGTGATCTCTTTCACGCGGCGCAAGATGCCGCCCACTGCCCAAAGCGCCTCTCTGCCAAGGCAGTTTGCCGCACGGCTGAAAATGTTCTCCCCATCTTTGAACAGAAAAAGGTTTACATGCTGGCCGTTGCCATTCTTATCCAGCAGGGGCTTGGGCAGGAAGGAAGCCCGCAGCCCATTCTGCGCGGCAATGGAGCGAACCACATCCTTGAACGCCACCAACTGATCGGCAGCCGTTAATGCGTCCGCGTCTTTGAAGTCGATCTCATTCTGGCCCGGGCCCTGCTCGTGGTGGGAGGATTCGGGCTGGATGTGCATGGCTTCCAGAGCAAGGCATATCTCCCTGCGAACATTTTCGCCCTTGTCATAGGGGGCCACGTCCATATATCCCGCCCTGTCCTGAGGCGTTAAGGTTATAAGACCCTTCTCGTCGGCCTCAAATAGATAAAACTCACACTTGGGCGCTACATGCATGGTTAAGCCTTGTGCCGCCGCTTTCTCAACCGCCTTGCGAAGCACCGCCCGGCCATAGCTTTCATAAGGGCTTCCGTCGGGATACGTAAGATCGCAGAACATGCGTATCACACGGCTTGACTGGGGCCGCCAGGGCAAAACCGACAGTGTTACAGGATCAGGCACCAAATGGAGGTCGCCCTGAACGTCTGAAAGGCCCCTCACCGCCGAGGCGTCAAAGGGAATGCCTCCAGTAAAGGCACGGCTCAGTTCCCCAGGCTGAATGGATATGTTCTTCAGCCGGCCGTACAGATCGCAAAAAGCCAGGCGAATGAATTTAACATCGTTCTCCTCTACAAAGCGCAAAACTTCCTGCTGGGTAATATTCATGACTCGTGCCTCCTTCACCGGTAGTCTTAAGAAATGAATTTGGATGGCCCGTATTATAGCATACGCACGCCGTATATTTCTACTCCGCCCCACAAATCTTTTTGATGCAGCCGTATGACGGGAAGAGCTCTCGTCCCGTACACGCCGCAATTATGCCAATTTTCAATTTTGCAATTCACTATACTGTATCATGCATAATTTCACAAAATATCGCTATGCCAGCTTGCTTTTCCTCAACATTTCCCGTGTCGTTTTAGCATATTCGATTCCCGGCATATCATTTAGATATGCAGTAATCCGTTCCACAGATTCATTTATGATTCCTGCCGTAAAATATGGCAAACCCTAAAAATCATTTGCATACAAGAAAAAAAAAGGATTGACAACCAACGGGAAAAAGACTATACTGCTCCTCATACAGCAAGGGCGCTGTGAGGAAACTCGCAGCACCCTTGTCTCATTTTTTATGGAATTACCATCCGGTGATTCCGGGCTTCCTTTGGGAGGCAATCAGCCGCCGAGGCGGAACAAGAAATGTAGGAGGCATTCAAAATGGCGAATGTTACAGAGCTTTTTGGTAGCATGGTTTTCAATGATGCTACCATGCGAGCACGCCTGCCCAAAGAAACGTACCGCGCCTTGCAGAATACGATTGATGAAGGCAAGCCCCTGGACCCGCACGTGGCCAACATTGTTGCCAACGCCATGAAGGATTGGGCTGTGGAAAAAGGCGCCACACATTATACACACTGGTTCCAGCCTATGACCGGCATCACCGCAGAGAAGCACGACAGCTTCATTTCCCCTGTCAAGGGCGGTAGCGTGATCCTGGAGTTCAGCGGCAAAGAACTGATCAAGGGCGAGCCCGACGCATCCTCCTTCCCCTCCGGAGGCTTACGCGCAACCTTCGAAGCGCGTGGCTATACCGCATGGGACCCCACTTCTTACGCCTTCATTAAAGATAAGATTTTATGCATTCCTACCGCGTTCTGCTCCTACGGCGGCGAAGCTCTGGACAAGAAGACTCCGCTTCTACGCTCCATGGAGGCGCTTTCCAAGCAGGCAGTCCGCATTTTGAAACTCTTCGGCAACGAGGATGTGACCCACGTGTTCCCTACCGTGGGACCTGAGCAGGAATATTTCCTTATCGACAAGGCGCTGTATGAAAAGCGCCGCGACCTCATTTATACCGGACGCACGCTGTTTGGAGCCAAGCCGCCTAAGGGTCAGGAACTGGAAGACCATTATTTTGGCGCTATCAAGCCCCGCATTCAGGCCTTTATGGACGCCTTGAACGAAGAACTCTGGAAGCTGGGCGTGCTGGCGAAGACGGAGCATAACGAGGTGGCGCCCGCGCAGCACGAGCTGGCCCCCATCTTTTCCTTTACCAACGTGGCTTCCGACCACAACCAGCTCACCATGGAAATGATGAAGAGGATCGCCGCCCGTTACGGCCTCACCTGCCTGCTCCATGAAAAGCCCTTTGCCGGTGTCAACGGCTCAGGTAAGCACAACAACTGGTCCATGTCCACAAACACCGGCATAAACTTGCTGGAACCGGGTCAGACACCCTATGAAAACGCACAGTTTCTGCTCTTCCTGGCAGCAATCATCAAGGCTGTGGATGAGCATCAGGATATGCTCAGGGTCTCCGTAGCCAGCGCCGGCAATGACCACCGCCTGGGCGCCAACGAAGCGCCGCCGGCCATTGTATCCGTGTTCCTGGGCGAGGAGCTCACCGAAATCGTGGAATCCTTGACCACAGGCAAGGCCTATAATTGCCGTAAAAAGACGGAAATGACCATCGGGGTTGACATACTCCCCCCGCTGCCCAAAGATACCACCGATCGAAACCGCACCTCGCCTTTTGCTTTCACCGGCAACAAGTTTGAGTTTCGCATGCTGGGCTCCTCTTTCTCCGTCAGCGGTCCGAACATCGTTTTGAATACCATCGTGGCCGAGTCCCTCAGACAGTTTGCGCAAGCGCTGGAAGGCGCCAAGGACTTTACCGCCGCTTTGAATGAGCTGATCGTGAAGGAACTTACGGATCACAAACGCATCATCTTCAACGGCAACAACTATGCCGCCGAATGGGTGGCGGAAGCCGAAAAGCGCGGATTGCTGAATTTAACCTCCACGGTGGCGGCGCTGCCCTACTTTGTGAAGGAAAAGAACATCAAACTCTTTACCGCCCACAAGGTATTCAGCGAGTCCGAAATGCACAGCCGCTACGAAATCCTGATGGAAGGCTATGTGAAGGTCATCAGCATTGAAGCCTTCACCATGCTGGATATCGCCCGAAAGGATATACTGCCTGCGGTGCTTGCCTACTCAAAGTCTGTAGCCGACACGGCACTGAGTAAGAAAGCGCTGATTCCCTCACTGAGTCTAAACTGCGAGGAAGCATTGCTCTTAAAGCTCTCCGTATTGACCGATTCCCTTTCCCAGAAGATCGAAGCGCTGGCAGACGCCATGGCCGACAACGGCGCTCCGGACCTTAACACACACGCCACCCACAGCCGCGACAAGCTGGTGCCAGCCATGGTGGAATTAAGGGCAGTGGCCGATGAGCTGGAAACTATCGTATCCAAGGATTTCTGGCCTTTCCCCACGTATGGAGATCTGTTGTTCAACATCTAACGATGTTTTGAGAAAATGGCTGCGTCATTTTCTCGAACTCCGACTTTTCACCTATGCGTTTGACGCATAGCCGGCGAAAGGTGTACGGAAGGTTTGCTCCGCAAACGCCCCGCCCGGCTTGCGGAACCAGCCGAGACGTTTTCAAACGAGGGGGAAACTGCGGTTTCCCCCTCGTTGCTCCCCAGGGTTTATTGGCTATAGGAAAGGTCTATGCTATATGCGGCATAGGCCTTTTTTGACTTCCAAACATAACAAGAAACTACTGCAACTACGAGCATAACACTGAAAGTGAGAACAATTCAGCACCCTGTCATCCCTCACTGCGTGAAATATCTAGGATTCACGCAACTTAAAGATCCTTCTTCACTGCGCTTCTCAGGATGACGTTGTGCGGTGCTTGCTTGTCTTTTATGTGTTATTGCTCATTGGCGTATCAATAATTTGGTATGGGATACACAATGCCCATGCCGCACTCGGCATGGGCATTGTTAAATATTTTCAACTATTTGATCTTATTCTGTGTTGTCCGCCAGCCAAGATCGATGGCTGCCTGATGGGATGTGGCATAGTCTCCTATGGCCGTCACCTCAGCCTGGGTTCGCGGGAAATGGATGCATAGGTGGCCCGGAAAATTGTTGCTTGTATTGTGGTCAACACCGTGGGGATTATCGTGGGTGGAAGCCATGTACACACGGCCATCGCTCATAACCACCCATACAGGCTTGGGCGTCCAGGTGTATTTTCCGCCGAATGCCTGCACCATAATGGCCGTATCCGCCGCGGTCATAGGTTCCGAGTCAGCATGGGCGCCAAGGCTGAACATATGCACCTTCCAGCTTAAACCCGTGTTAAAATCATAGATCGTGGCGTAAGGGTACGTGCGGGCGCGGGCTCGAATTTCCGTATACCAGTTGGCGTAGCGCACCTGCGAAGCCGTGGGAGCAGTGTTCACCGGTGGTGCTGAAGGCTTAGGCGTAGCCGTCGCACCTGGCACGGTGGGCGCCGGCTTGGCAGTGGAACTTCCCAGAATATTGAGCGTCTTCTCCCCCGCAACACCGTCCGATGGCAGGCCGTTGTTGCTCTGGAACGCTTTCAGGGCCAGGAAGGTCTGGACGCCGAACACGCCGTCCGCCTTGCCGGTTAAGTATCCCAGGTCGATTAACGTCATCTGCATCGATTTTACGGTATCACTTTTATCGCCCTGCCTAAGCAGCGATGGCGAAGGGGAAGGCGAAGCAGTCGGGTTGGGCATTGCCCCGGTGGAGTACAATTTGCTAAGTGTTGTAGGGCCGGCTACACCATCTTGATTTAATCCGTTGGCCTTTTGGAAGGCCAGCACTGCCATGGCCGTGCCGCTGCCGAAGTTGCCGTCGGCTTTCCCCGCAAGATAACCCAATTGGTACAAACGCTGCTGCAGCGCCTTGACTTCGTTGCCTGTGTTTCCTTGCCTGAGCGTACTTAAGTCAGGCGTGGGCGTCGGTGCCGGCGACGGCGACGGTGTAAAGGCAGAACCTGGCACCGCGCTGCCGCTGTAGAGAATTTTCTGCGTTTCATAGCCCGCTATGCCATCGGCCTTCAAGCCGTTGTTTTTTTGGAACTCCTTGACGGCTGCAATATCTGCGGCTTCATAGTCGCTGTCCATCTTTGCGGTATAATAGCCCAGTTCCGTAAGCCGCTTTTGAAGGTTCAACACCTGCACACCTCTGGTGCCGCGCTGGATCACGATTACGTTTTGTTCCGTAAGCGGCGTGCTGGTGGGGATGGGCGTCACCTCGCCCGCGGCAGGCAAAGCCGCGCTGCTGAACAGTAGATTTTGAGTGGCCGTGCCCGCCACACCGTCCTGCGTAAGTCCGTGCCTGCTTTGGAATGCAATCAAAGCCGTCACGCTGGCTTTGCCAAACTTCCCATCCGCCGTACCGCTTAAGTACCCCAGTTCCTTCAACCGCTTTTGCACCGCCTTGGCGGCGGCACTCTCATCCCCCTGGCGCACCGTAACGCCTGGCGGGGTGGCAATCGGAGAGGAAGTCGTTGGCGAGGGCGTAACAGATATGGCGCCCTTGGGCAAAGCATCGTCGCTGTACAGCTTCGTTTGGGTAGCGCCGCCAGCCAGGCCGTCCGCCTTCAGACCGTTCTTCTCCTGAAAGGATGTCACTGCTAAAACGGTATCCCTGGAACATACGCCGCTGACAGCGCCTGTGTAGTACCGGAGCTCCGAAAGCCGTTCCTGCATCTTTTCCACGGCATCGCCTATGCTGCCCTCTCGGATGGTCACACCGTCAATGGGCGGAAGGGTCATCGCCTTGACCGTATCGCCATCAGCGTTGCGAGGCCTGTCTTCATATAATAGGGCCTGCAGCATGGCGTCCGCCTTGCCTGTTACCGGCAGCCTGTTCTTTTCCTGACAGTTTTTTACCGCTGTTTCCGTCTGGCTGCCGAACTTGCCGTCCGCCGTGCCGGAAAGATATTTCAGTTCTATTAATACTTGCTGCAACGCCTTGATCTCTTTGCCAGCATTGCCTTTTTCAAGAATCTTATAGTCACTGCTCGCACCGGAGCTTGGCGGCGGGGTGGAAGTCGCTATCGTTCTTACATAGATGTATTCGGCCATCACATAGCCACTTAATCCGTTATAGCGCACTTTCAGGAATTTACCGCTTTCCCCTTCCACCGTCAATTCAGCACCCATTAACAGCTTTTCCAGAACGACTGCATCAGAAGAGGCAGACTTGCGCATGTTCACGCTGTCCCGCGTGGTTGTCTGGTATGGAAATCCGGATACGGTACCGGTGGAATTACTTGGCTTGGGCGTGGCAGTAGCCGCCGCAGCCGTTTTGTCGCCTACATATTGCTTCATGATGTAGCCGGTGCGGTCGTTGTAGGAAACCTTGAAATAGTTGCCGGACTCCCCCAGCACCGTAACTTGCACGCCCGCCTCCAACCGTTCCAGCACAACAGAGCTGCCATTGGCGCTCCGGCGCATGTTTACCTTGTCATTGGTGGTGGTAGTGTATGGATAGTTAGCCGCCTGGGCAATGGGCGTGAAAACGCTCAGCATCAGCAGGAGGGCAAGGAAAAAAGAGAACCTTTGCCTTAATGTATTCTTTCCCCGTGTCCTGCTCATGGGCAACCCTCCAACTTACGTATATCCTTTGGCCTACCCATTTTATGACACTTCTATTCCAATGTCAAGGGAATTTCTTAATAATTGCGTAATATTTACAGTTGAGACGAAGGTATTTCTCCGGAGGCGGGAGGCATCCTCATCACGCCTGGCCGCTTTTTCACATGCTCATAGATGAATCTGACCGCGTCGTCATACGTTTCAGGCAACGCGTGCAGCGCTAAAGCCAGATAAAACTTGGGGCTATATAAGAGAATCTTGTCTCTGTCGGGCCAGAATCCCACCCGGCTAAGCTTCGTCCAGGGAATGTGCTTTTCCTCAAGCATCCATTCAAGCTGCCCCATGGAACCATGTTGCGCTTCCGGCGGGATCATGCCGAATATGCGCTTGATCAAGGAAGGCTTCACCTGCCATACCTGCATATGTACGCCCTTGCTGTCCAGAATATAGCGCACTTCCTCCCGGCCGCGCAATGCAAGCGCCGCAAACGACACAGCCATCATGGCAGCCGTTAGCATCAAAAGCAGGCTCCAGAATCCCTGAGCCATCAGCGCTTGTACGCCCAGTATCCCCTTGCGGCCAAATTCCACACCGGTGATCACCAGCAAGAGCAGCAACAAAACAGGCAGTGCCACCCTGAATATACTGTTCCAGCTTAAAAAGTCCCGCACAGGGGTTATCCCAAACGACCAGCTCAGCCGCAGGCCATTTGCCGGAAGCTTTTGCCCGCATATGGGGCATACTGCATCCGGCCATACTTCCTGTTTGCATTTTTTGCAATAAGCCATCACAGGCATCCGTCTTCGTGCCCCCTCAACCTTGGTATCACGCTCCCCATTATACTGGAAACAAAAGCAGCGGACAAGCAGCCGCAGAGGCCTCCTTATGTAAAAGGAAGCCCACCGATTCACCATGAAAACTCCATTTTGGGAAGACTAAAACATGATTCCTGCCTTCCGTATAATGTGCGGGCAAACTCAAAAAATATAGTGAGAAGATCAATAAAATAAAGGAGCGAACACCATGTACAAATATTCCGGCCTGAACGACCTTTTGCGAGACAATAAGGAAGCAAACGCCTACTTTGAAAACCTGCCCGCCTATGTGAAGGATGCCATCCGCAAGCGGGCAGACAATATCAATTCCTTCGCCTCCCTCAAAACCTACGCCAACAATCTGACCCAAGGCGATGATTAGTGGGCTGTCAGCTAAGCATAAAAGCAAAACTCCATAAGAAAAAAGTAGGTGAATGCGGATTTTGTAGCAGTTACCTGCCGCAGGGGTGACCTAAGCGCTATCCGGGCCGGCTGACAACGCATGGTTATGAATGTAATAGAAAAAGGCTGCCTCGTCACGATTGGATCGATAGGAGGCAGCCTCTTGTATTTTGATACATAGATTCATGAAGCAAATGACACCTATGATGCATGGTTCATCTCAAGGGATGGAAATAGCGGTTTCTTTACTTCCTCAGCCGCTTCGGCCAAAGGAGTAAAAGTTATGTTAATATCCCATCTCTTATATGAGTGCCTCCCCGGTCATTTCCTTGGGAACGGGGATGCCCATGCTCTTGAGCATAGTGGGAGCAATATCCGCCAGGCGGCCGCCCTCACGCAGGGATTTGCCCACAAACTCATGCCCGATGGCGATGAAGGGCACTGGGAAAGTGGTATGAGCGGTGAACGGTTCGCCTGTGACGGGATCGACCATCTGGTCCGCGTTGCCATGATCGGCAGTCACGAAGGCACGGCCTCCGTTTTTGAGAATAGCTTCCACCACGCGGCCTACGCAGATATCCACCGTCTCCACTGCTTTCATGGCTGCTTCCATGATACCGGTATGGCCCACCATATCGCAATTGGCAAAGTTCAGGATCATCACGTCATACTTTTGCTCATTGATCAGTTCCACGGCCTTTTCCGTGACTTCATAAGCCGACATCTCGGGCTTCAAATCGAACGTGGCCACCTTAGAGGAGGGGATCAGCTCCCGGTCCTCACCCTCGTTGGGCTTTTCCACGCCGCCGTTGAAGAAGAAGGTCACATGAGCATACTTTTGCGTTTCTGCAATGCGCAATTGCGTTTTGCCAAGGGACTTAAGGTATTCCCCCATAGTGTTGTCCATGGAGGCGGGAGGGTTCACGATCTTGAGGCCCGTGAACGTTTCATCGTACTGCGTCATGCTTACGAACTGAACAGAGAACCAGCCCTTTTCCCGCTTGAATCCATCGAAATCCGGCTGAATGAAAGTGCGGGTTAATTGCCGCGCCCGATCGGGCCGGAAGTTGAAGAAAATCACAGAATCATTTTCTGAGATGACTGCTGTGGGTTTACCGGCATTCAACACCACTGTAGGCTTGACGAATTCATCAGTTTCATTGACGGCATAGCTTTGTTCCACGGCCAGGGCTCCTGTTTCTGCGGTAGCCTGGCCTTCGCCCAGCACCATGGCGTCATAGGATTTCTTCACCCGGTCCCACAAGTTATCGCGATCCATGGCCCAATAACGGCCCATGACGGTGGCGATCTCACCTACGCCGATTTCATGAAGCTTGTCCTGCAGTTCCTTCACAAAGCCTAAGCCACTGGTGGGCGGCACATCGCGGCCATCCAGGAAGCAATGGACATACACCTTTTGAAGCCCGCGCTTTTTGGCCATTTCCAGCAGCGCATACAGATGGGTATTATGGCTGTGTACGCCGCCATCGGAGAGCAGGCCCATCAGGTGCAGGGCTTTTCCTGCCTTTTTGGCGCTGTCCATGGCCCATATCAGCGCTTCCTTTTCAAAGAACACGCCGTCCTTAATATCCTTGGTGATGCGGGTCAGTTCCTGATACACGATGCGCCCAGCACCGATATTCAGATGCCCCACCTCGCTGTTGCCCATCTGCCCATCAGGAAGGCCTACGTTCATACCGCTGGCGCCAAGCTGGGTGTGGGGATATGCTGCAAAAAGCTTGTCCAGGTTGGGCGTGCCCTGCCTAAAAATGGCGTTACCCTCATGGCTGGGATTCAGGCCGAACCCGTCCATAATGATGAGGGCGGTCATGGTTTTGCTCATAGGATATTGTCCTTTCCTTTGGCAGTATTACTTATCGAAATTGACCACCTTGGCAAAGTCGGGAGCTTTTAAGGATGCGCCGCCGATAAGGCCGCCATCGATCTCGGGCTGGGCCATGAGGCCCTTGACGTTGCCGGGGTTCATGCTGCCACCATACTGGATGCGAACAGCGTCGGACACATTCTTGCCATACTTGCGCTTAAGGGCTTTGCGGATAACGCCGATGGTTTCGTCAGCCTGCTCGTCAGTTGCGGTGAGGCCGGTGCCAATGGCCCATACCGGCTCATAGGCGATGACGATGTCTTTAACCTGCTCGTCTGTTAAACCGGTCAATGCGATCAGCGTTTGGTATTCCACCAGCGCGTCGGTATAACCGGCTTCCCGCTGCTCCTTCATTTCGCCCACACACAGGATCACGATAAGCCCGGCGGCGACGGCAGCCTTCACACGCAGGTTCACGGTGGCATCGGTCTCACCGAAATACTGGCGGCGCTCGCTGTGGCCGATGATGACGTACTCCACGCCGGCAGCCTTGAGCATCTGGGCGGATAGTTCACCGGTATAGGCGCCGGATTCCTTCCAATGCACGTTCTGAGCGCCAAGACGGATGTTGGAGCCTTCTGCGGCTTCCTTCGCTGCGGCAAAGTCCACCGCGGGAACGCAGATAACAACGTCGCAGGCGGCATCCTTGACCAGAGGTTTCAGTTCCGTAACAAGCTGCGCCGCTTCAGCAGGGGTTTTGTTCATTTTCCAATTGCCGGCAATGATGGGTGTACGCATAGATCAGACTTCCTCTTTTCTTCTCATATCAAACACGAATTTTGATCGAGTTAAGGGATTTCATACCTGCGGGCACGACCAAAGGGCTTTTCGATCGCTCTTTGGTATCCTTCGGAGGCGATGTTTGAAATCAATTTCTCCGCTTGGATATACCCTATCTCATAGATACAGGCAGAGGGTATATACCCCCTGCCTTACATATACCCTAAAATGGGACTCCCAAGGGATGTATTCCATCTGGCTCAATCATCGCATTGCTTCGCTGCCGCTAGCACTACTCGTTTTGCCAGCCTCCTACCTTTCGCTTCATCCGCCAATGGCGGCGCTTCGGCTTCGGAGCCTTGGGTGGGGTCCAGGGGCGGAACCCCTGACTATTATTTGTCGTTCAACGCGGCCACGCCGGGCAGCTCCTTGCCCTCCAGGAATTCCAGGGAGGCGCCGCCGCCGGTGGACACATGAGTCATTTTGCTGGCATAGCCCATTTTTTCCACAGCCGCAACGCTGTCACCGCCGCCGATAATGGTCACGCCATTGCAATCAGCCATAGCCCGGGCAATTTCCCTTGTGCCGGTGGCAAAGTTTTCAAACTCAGATACACCTACTGGTCCGTTCCAGATAACAGTCTTGGCCTGGGCGATTTCGTTGGCGAAGATGACCTGCGTCTTGGGGCCGATATCCATGCCTTCAAAGCCGTCGGGAATTTCCTTGGAGTGGACGGTGATACGAAGAGCATTGTTGGAGAAGCTGTCGCCAGCCTCATTGTCCACGGGCAGCAGGAACTTGACGCCCTTTTTCCTGGCCTTTTCCATCAATTCCTTGGCAAGTTCAATCTTGTCCTCCTCCAGCAGGGACTTGCCGATGTGGCCGCCCAGCGCCTTTTGGAAGGTATAAGACATACCGCCGCCGATGATTAATACATCCACCTTTTCCAGCAGGTTGTTGATGACACCGATCTTATCAGAAACCTTGGCGCCACCCAGGATCGCCACAAAGGGCCGCTCCGGGTTTTCCAGAGCCTCACCCATCACGGATAATTCCTTGCCGATCAGGTAACCGGCTACAGCAGGCAGGTAATGGGCCACACCCTCGGTAGAAGCATGGGCGCGGTGCGCGGTGCCAAAAGCATCGTTCACGTAGACTTCAGCCAGGGATGCCAAAGCTTTGGCAAACTCGGGATCATTCTTTTCCTCTTCCTTGTGGAAGCGGACGTTTTCCAGCATCATGACATCGCCGTCTTTAAGGGCGGCGGCCAGTTCCTTTGCAGAGGGGCCGATAACGTCAGCCGCCAGCTTGACATCTTTGTTTAAAAGCTGGCTCAGCCGCTCCGCAACGGGCTTTAAGGAGTACTTCATGTCAAAGCCGCCCTTTGGACGCCCCAAATGAGAACAAAGAATGACCCGGGCGCCATGCTGCAGAAGATACTTGATGGTGGGCAGCGCGCCGCGGATGCGCGTTTCGTCGGATATCATGTTGTTTTCATCGAAAGGAACGTTGAAGTCGCAGCGGACGAGCACCTTCTTTCCGGAGACCTGGATGTCCTCGATCGTCTTCTTTGCCATGGTACACACTCCTTATGCAAAAAATTTGGTAATCGGATTGTTGTATTGCTATCCCTATAAGGGTTTGCAATCAAATTAAGACAGCAGCGCAATGATTTTCCTGGCGGCACCTTCGTCGGTAACCAGCATTTCATGACGGTAGTGGCGCAGCACCGCGATCATAGCCTCGGCCTTTTTTTCGCCCGCCGCAACGGCGATCATCAGGCAGTTGGGCTTTAAACGGCCCAGATCGACCCCCACGCTGGAAGCCGTATATAAACATTTTCCCTCGCGGTCGAAGTAATATCCAAATGCTTCCGCCACCGCACCTTCGGACAGCAGCTTTTTAGTAAGGCCTACCAGCAAGTGCCGGTGTTTGGCCATTTCGTCAGCCCGGCCGATGCCGTGGAGAATCACATCCGCCCGTTGGAGAAGCTCGATGGTTTCCCGAATTTCCGGTAGCTTGAGCATTTCCTGCATGGCCGCGGCGTCCATATGATCAGGCAGGTGAATCAGCCGGTGATGGCCGCCAAGCTTTCTTGCGATTTCCGCCGCCAGGGTGTTGGCCTGAGTTTCCACCGCACGGCCCATGCCGCCCCGCGCCGGGACCACCATTACGTTCATGGGCGAAGATGGCTGCATGTTCCTGGCTACCTCGGCCATGGTTCCGCCCCCGGTCACCGCCAGAGTATCGCCGCTTTGCAATATCCCCCGCAGCCGCTGCGCCGCCATGCGGCCCACATCGTGGAGCACATGAGGTTCCTCATCGGCGTTCCCCGCCGCCACAAAGACGCGGGGCACATTCAAAAGGCCGGACAGGGTGGTCTCCAGGGAGGTTAAGCCCCGCATGGCCCGGCTGAATTCCCGGGCGCCGGGCAAAACTGCTTCCGCGGACTTGGTAAGCGTCATCCCCGCCGCGTCCAGGTCAATGAAACCTTCCTCCTTGAGCACCGTGGCAACCGTGCGGATCTCCCGCTCCGGCAGGTTCAGCCGCGCAGCCAGCTGCCTGCGCCCCACCGGCTGGAGGACGGCGATGCGCTCCAACACCAGCGCCCGAAGGCCCATTTCCCGGGCCAGATCGGGTGCAAGCTGCTGCATCAGCCCCAGAAAATCCTCCTGCATTCCATTCCTCCGGCGGGCTCAAAATGTCCCACTTGACAATTTCCGTCCCACGCAAGTATACATCAGCCGAGAAGAAACCGCAAGCCCCCGGTTAGGAATTTGTTTGCTAACAAGCATGTTTTCTTTTTATACCAAAAATCACGGCAGACGGGATGATAGCAATCCCGCAAAAGAATTTGCCATTTATTATTACTTTCTTCCCTTATGCGGCGCATATAATGTGCCAAAGGGGGAGCCGCTATGGAGAAAATTACACTGATTGCACTTTACGCAGGATTATTGCTGCTCATTTATATAGCAGGCGTCCATGTGGAGCCGTATAAACCCGCCTGGAAGCTGCTGGAGCGGGGGCTGTTCGGCATCGGTATCCTGCTTGTATGGAACCTGCTGGCCGCGCCTTTTGAACTAAACATAGGCCTGAACCCCTTGACAGCGCTGGTGACCGGCATGCTTGGCGCACCGGGGCTGGGGCTGCTTCTGGTACTGCGTTTGATGTAGCCAGGGGCTCCGCCCCTGGACCCCGGCTAAGGGACACAGCCCCTTTGCAATCCCCATATTAGGAATGCTATCAAATAAATAAACCCAAAGTATGGCGTCCGAAGGTTTCCAAAGGCTCCGAAACCCCGACCCCGCCTGTGGCGGAAATGGGAGGGGTGGAGGAGGCCGACGAAAAGGAGCAGCGCAAAAGCAATGAAGCAATGCGACTATTGAGTCGGCCGGATCGACCGGAAAGCCCTTTGGTCACACTTGCAGGTGCGGTATCCTTCCTTGTATATAAAGAGCCAGCTATTGAAAACCCATCTCTTTGACTCTAGCAAATAAATAGAATTACCCTATCAAACATCCACAATCTCAATATTATCCATCGCATCCTGGATGAGAGTCTCGCTATCCAACAGCGCCTCCCCTTCCAGGATTTTTTCCATTTTGGGTTTGGTGGCGGGATGGCGGGGGGTAAACACCGTGCAGCAATCCTCATAAGGCAGGGATGATGTTTCAAACGTGCCGATTTTCCTTGCCACGTCGATGATCTCCTGCTTGTCAAACCCAATCAGAGGCCGGTACACGGGCAGAGATACCACCTCGTTGGTACATTGCAATGCCTGCATGGTCTGGCTGGCCACCTGGCCGATGCTTTCGCCGGTGACCAGGCCATTGGAATGCTCCAAATTGGCCACGCGCTCGGCAATGCGCATCATGTACCTGCGCATAATGAGGGTAGTGTACTCTTCCGCGCACTTTTCATGGATTTCCATCTGGATGCGGGTGAAGGGCACCACATACACCCGTACGCCGCACAGGCTTTCGGAAAGAATACGGGCAAGGGAGAGCACCTTTTCCTTTGCACGATCGCTGGTGTAGGGGAAGGAATGGAAGTGGACTGCGGAAACCTGGACACCCCGTTTGGCAATCATGTACCCAGCTACGGGGCTGTCAATTCCGCCGGATAATAGCAGCGTAGCCCGGCCATTGGTTCCCACCGGCATGCCGCCGGCGCCCATGATGGTCTTGCAATACAGGTAGGCCATGTCCCGTATTTCCACGTTCAGCACATGATCGGGGGTATGCACATCCACCGTAAGATCGGGTAATTTGTTAAGAATGTATTCGCCCATACGGCTGTTGATTTCCGGGGAATCAAGGAAATAGCGCTTGTCGGAGCGGCGTGCGGATACCTTGAAGGTGCCCTTCACATCCTTCATCATCTCTACGACGGCTTCGCACAGCGCGTTAAAATCAGCCTTCTCCATTTCCACTGCAGGGCACACAGAATGCACGCCGAAAACCTTTACAACCCTGCGGATGCATTCGTTCATGTCGGCGCTGCTTACAAACACTCGGCTGTCGTTCAGCCACACGTTTCCGCCTGCCTCCTTAACGGAAGCCTTGACCCTTTCCACCAGCATGCGCAGAAAATAAGGCCTATTCTGGCCTTTCAGATAAATTTCGCCAAAGCGGACAAGGAGGACATCACGCATGAACAAAACTCCTTTGAAATGATTATTTCCTTCATCAGATGGCTGCTGCCAAGCTCTTTAAGGGTTTCGCGTCTGCGGACGCAACCAAAGGGCTCTTCGATCGCCTTTTGGAAACCTTCGGAAGCATGTTTATAAGAAAATAAGCCTTACCTTGACATAAGCACAAATTGGCTTTTCCAATAGATCCGGCCTTATGTTCTATCTCCTCACAAACTTTGATAACGTCTGGTAATGCTCCTTTACCCGTAACGCCGCATAATCGATCTCTGCCTCCGTTGTATAAGGAGAGAAGCTGAAACGGATGGCGCATTCCGCGTCCCATTGCGGAACAGCCATGGCTTTTAAAGTCTCCGATACCTTTTGTTTTCGGGAGGAGCATGCGGAGCCCATGCTGACATAAATATTGTCCCCAGCCAGGGCATACAGCATGGTCTCCGAGCGCACGGGGCGGAAGGATACGTTCAATACATGCGGGCCGCAAGCGGCGCTGTCCAAATCCGGTCCGTTGATATTGACGCCTGGAAGGTTTTCTGAAAGAAGCTCATACAGCCGCCGCTTAAGCAACATCATTTTTTTCGCCGAGTTTTCCGGGTACGTTTCCACCGCGGCCATGAGCCCGGCAACGCCCGGTGTGTTCTCCGTACCGGAACGCAAGCCCTTTTCCTGGCCGCCGCCAAACTCCCGCGGGGACACCTTGTGACCCTTTTGAAGAATCAGCGCGCCTGCGCCTTTGGGGCCGTGCAGCTTGTGGGAGCTAAGCGCATAAGACTGTATGTTCAAGGACTGCATGGAAAAGGGCACGCGCAAAAAGCCCTGCACGCCGTCCACATGGATCGCAGCTTTGGGGCACAGCTTGTCCCTGAGCGAAACGATTTCCATGAGCGGCTGTATGGCTCCCGTTTCATTGTTCACCTGCATCACGCAGATCAAGTGCACGCATTCATCCAGCAGCGCAGCCAGGGCTTCCAAGTCCACAGTGCTGTCCTTCAAAACCGGTATGGCAACAGCCGTGTGCCCCATTCGCTCCGCCGCAAGGCAGCTTTGCTTCACAGCGGGATGCTCCACCGCCGTATACAGTACTTTTCCCGGCCTTTTGACGGCAGACAAGTACCCCAGTATCGCCAGGTTGTCGGCCTCGGTACCCCCGGAGGTAAAAATCACCTCCCCCGCACCGGCCTGTGTCAGCTTCACGAGCAGCGCACGGCAGTCATCCATGCGCTTCTCCGCTTGAAGGGCAGGGCCATAGGGGGAGGAGGGGTTGAAATAGCCATCCCGCATGGCTGCCGTAACTGCATCGATCACCGGCTGCGACGGCCTTGTGGTGGCGCTGTTGTCCAGATATGCTTCCATTATGCCTGATAGGCGCCCCTTTGCAGGTATTTTTTGATCATTTCCACCATTTCTACGGAAGGCTCCAAAATGATGACGCGCTTGTTGGCATCCTTCACGAAATAGAAGTAATACAGTTCCGCGCCGCGGTTCAAGAACCAGTGCTCTCTTTTGACGCCCGGCATGGAAATGTACCGCTGGAAGGAGGGAGAGGATACGGGCCCGAAGGCTTCCACGTTCTTGACCCGCATGGTGCCCAGGCTCTTGCGCTTTTGGTTGTTGAACACCTTTGCAAAATCCATTTCCCCGTTGGTGAAGGTATACTCAAACTCCGTGCGCAGCCTGTCACGGCGCAAAAACAATAGAACCGCGCTTCCGCCGCAGATGACTACGGTGATCACAGAAAAAAGATTGAACGATGTCAGCAGCAATTGAAGCTGAATCACGGCAAGCAGCGCCATGATCACCATCACCACCACGGAAACGAAATACAGCACCTCGTCCAGCCCTCTGTTTTTCTTGACCACAATCTCTTCCATAAAGTGATCCATTTGTTCTTCCTCCTAATGTTGTTCATATAAGAAACAGTCCGGTGATGATCAGCCCCAGCAGCGCGCCGGCAAAAACCTCCAAGGGTGTATGGCCCACAAGTTCCTTCAATTCTTCTTCGGTAATACGCTTCCCGTCCACCAGCATGTCGTGGAGTATTTTATTGATGACCGCGGCCTGGGTACCCGTTTCCCTCCGCACACCGGCGGCATCATACATCACAATGATGGAAAGGGCAAAGGATATGGCAAACTCCGCCGTGTCAAACCCCATTCTTGCCCCTACCATGGCGGTCAAAGCAACCACCAGCGCACTGTGGGAACTGGGCATGCCCCCTGAGCCCAGCCATCTGCGCCAGTTGAACTCATGCTCCAGCAGATAGTAAATGGGCACCTTCAGCGCCTGGGCTACAAACCAGGCTGTCATGGCGCAGATCAGTATCTGGTTCCGTACTATTTCCACAATGCTGTGCAATGAAACAACCGCCTCTTATTTTGCATTTGGAACCGCACTTATTGTACCCGGTGAAGCATGCTTTGCGCAAGATATACAAGAAAGTTTCCCCTTTGATCAAAAAGGGATAGCGCGCGGACAGCCGCATCCACGTGAAGGCTGGCATCCTCTCGTGCCCGATCCATCCCCACGCAAGCCGGCCAGGTGAGTTTTCCGTGTTTTTCATCCATGCCCGTCTTTTTGCCCATCAGCTTTTCTTCGCCGCTTACATCCAATAGGTCATCCACGATCTGAAAGGCCACGCCCATATGAACACCATAGTCCCGGGCAGCCTGCAGTTCCGCTTCCGTGCCACCGGCAAGCATGAGCCCCGCCTCCGCAGCGCCAACGAACATATCCGCCGTTTTGTGGCGGTGGATGTAGGCCACCAACTTCATCTCCGGCTTATGCCCCTCCATAGACACGTCCAGGGACTGGCCGGCCACCATGCCCGTAACGCCGGCACGCCTGGCGACGGCTGCCGCGGCTGACACAGCTTCCCGCGTGTTCAGCTTCAAAGCCGCCTTCAGCATGATCTCATAAGCCATATTGAGAAGCCCGTCCCCCGCCAGAATAGCCGCGGCCTCCCCGTAAGCCTTGTGGCAGGTGGGCATGCCGCGCCTTAAGTCATCATCATCCATGGCGGGCAAATCATCATGAATGAGGGAATAGGTGTGTATCATTTCCATCGCCACAGCATAGGGCAGTGCCGGGGTAACATCTTCCCTCTTTAAGGCATAAGCGCCAAGAAGCATCACGGGCCGCAGCCGCTTGCCGCCTGCCATCAAGCTGTAGCGCATGGCTCCGCCCAAAAGGCCGGGAATCTCATTTTCATTGGGTACCGTGCCGCCAGGCCGGATGGATGCGTCAAGCGCATCTTCCACCAGGGTCTGATAGGTTACATACGTTTCTTTCACAGCGTAATCTCCGCAGTCCCCTCCACAGGTGTTTCTCCCTGCAGGCTCAGTTCCGTAAGCTTTCCCTGGGCTTTTTGCAGCAGGTCCTTAAGATTTTGGGAAGTGGCAATACCTTCCTCATACAGGCGAAGCATTTCCTCCAGCGGCTGGCCCCCCGCCTCCATGGTCTTTACAAGCTTCTCGAACCTTTCCAGCGTCTGCTCGAAGGATTCGGCATGATTTATTTCACTCAAAAGGATTCCCCTCCTTTGTTTCAAGGGCATCGGCAAACACCTGTCCGTCTGAAAACAGCACCCGAAGTTTGTCGCCAGGAGCGATAGCCTTTACACCCGTCACCGGCGCGCCGTCTTTTAACGTAATTGAATAGCCCCGTTTTAAAACTTGCATGGGGCCAAGGGCTGTAAGCTTGGCCTGTGCGGCATTAAACCGCGATTCCCGGAGCGCAAGGCCTGCCATTGCCGCGTTTTTCATACGGGTGGTGAGCAGATCGGCGCGGCCTAATGCTGCCAGCACCTGCGCCCTGGGGTGCAAGGTTTGCAGCCTGCCGACCGCCGTTAGTAACCGCTGCCTGCTTTGCAGCAGCGTTTTTTCCGCGCCGCCAAGCAGCCTTCGAATCAGTTCCTCCACTGTAAAAATGAGATCGTCCAGGACCGGCACCGTCATTTCCGCAGCAGCGGAAGGGGTGGAAGCCCGAACATCAGCTACAAAATCGGCAATTGTGAAATCCGTCTCATGGCCCACGGCGGATACCACCGGAACGGGGCAGGCTGCGATGGCTCTTGCTACGATTTCCTCATTGAAGGCCCATAGGTCCTCCATGGAACCGCCGCCACGTCCAACAATGATCACCGAAATGCCGGGCAGCCTTCCCAGTTCCTCAATGCCCCGTACAATATCCTCCGCAGCGCCCTCACCCTGCACCTGAGCTGGGAACAGCGTAAGGTTCATACCGGGATGACGCCGCCAGGTGACATGGCATATGTCCCGGATCACCGCGCCGGTACGGGAAGTGACGATGCCGACTTTGTTAGGAAGAAGCGGAAGGGGCCTCTTGCGGGACGCATCGAACAGCCCTTCCTTCTGCAGCTTAGCCTTTAATTGCTCAAAGCGCAGAAACAAATCCCCCAGACCGTCTTCCTTCATAGCCTCAGCGTAAAACTGGTATTTTCCTTCCTTGGGATACAGGCCCACACTGCCGGTTAATACCACCTGCATTCCATCCCTGGGAGCAAGGCGGACGGAAATGTTGTTCTGGCGGAACATGGCGCAGTCGATGCGGGCGGTATCATCCTTCAGAGAAAAGTACCAATGGCCGGAGGTGTGGCGCTTGAAGTTGCTGATTTCGCCCTTCAGCCGCGTATGCGATAGCATGGGGTCCGCCGCCAGAGACCTGCGCACATACTCGTTCAGCTCGCCTACGGAAAGAACGCCGTCAAACGCTTTCATGCTTTTTTCGCTGCATGGCGGGCGCTCGCAATCTTAAGCGTGTTGGCCATCAGCATCGCTACCGTCATGAGCCCAACGCCGCCCGGCACGGGAGTGATGTAATCCGCCACCTGCGACGCGCTTTCAAAGTCCACATCGCCGATCACCTTGCCGTCCACCCGGTTGATGCCAACGTCGATCACTACAGCACCGGGCTTCACCATATCGCCGGTGATGAACTTCGGCTTGCCCACCGCCGCTATAAGGATGTCAGCCCTTTTCGTATGGGCTTTCAGATCCTTGGTGCGGGAATGGCACATGGTCACCGTGGCGTTCTCCTGCAGAAGCAGCATGGCAATGGGCTTGCCCACATTATTGCTGCGGCCCACCACCACGGCTTCCTTGCCGCTTAATACAACGCCTGTGGAATGAATCATTTCCATAACGCCCTTGGGCGTACAGGCGACCAGCGTATCCTGACCCGAAAACAACCGGCCCATGCTGACCACATGGAAGCCGTCCACATCCTTGTCCGGGCGGATCAGGGATAAGGCAGCGGCCTCATCCATATGCTTGGGCAGGGGCACCTGGACCAGGATGCCGTCGACCGTTTCATCCTTATTGAAGCGGCGGATGTGCTCCTCCAGTTCCTGCTGGGTGGTGGTTTCAGGAAGGCGCAGCACAATGGAATGGATACCTATCTGCTCGCAGGCCTTTTCCTTGTTTCGCACGTAAATCTGGCTGGCTGGGTCTTCCCCTACCAGGATCACCGCAAGGCCAGGGGTAACGCCCGCAGCCTTCAGTTCCTCCGTTTGAAGCCTTAGCTTTTCCTTGACAGCTGCCGATAGCACCTTTCCGTCAATCAGTTGTGCCGCCATAATCCTCATCCTTTCGTACGCAATTGGTCCAGCCCTATCAGTGCCACGCCCACAGCATTGTCGCCGGAATAGTCGGGATGGCCAAAATAAAGATTGATAGTTTCATCCAGCTTACGCATCCGCTTTACAAGCAACTCTCTGAAAAGCGGCGACGATGCCACGCCGCCCGCCACCAGCGCGGATGTAAGCGTCGACATCCTTCTCGCCCCGGCAATCAGCCTTGCTACGGTGCGGGCCAGGAAGTCGTACACCTCTGCCGCCGCGTCCTCAGGCTTTTTTTCCCCGCTTTTGAGCCAATTTGTCACCTTCGTCTCCGCGCCGGACAGGTGACAATGAAGATCCTCATCCGCCATGCTCACGGGCAGCAGGCTTTGAGATTGCCCCTTTAGCGCGAGTTTTTCCAAGTGCGGTCCGCAGGGAAAAGGCAGTTTAAGCATAACGCCCACCCGGTCCACCAATTGTCCCGCGTGAAGGTCCAATGTCCCGCCTATACATGCAATGCCTGTCCCATTTACATGCAGCACTTCCGTGGTGCCGCCGGACAAATGCACCGCCAGAAATTCCGATATCTCTAGCCCCGAATCCAGCATGGCGGCCCGCACATGCCCCGCCTGGTGGGTGGCGGCAAAACAGGGGATGTGTAAAAGAGCGGCCAAGCCGCGCCCTTGCGCATCC
Organism: Bacillota bacterium; assembly: GCA_023416585.1. Taxonomy (GTDB): domain Bacteria; phylum Bacillota; class Clostridia; order Christensenellales; family Aristaeellaceae; genus JAEWAH01. The sequence goes on along the minus strand of JAEZHM010000081.1, from coordinate 222,461 downwards.
CCTGCTAAAAACACAGGCATATAGGATTCTTCCCCGTCCCTGGGCTTTTTCGAAAAGCAAACGGCTGCGATTTCATAGTTTGCGGCTGCCTCGCCCAGTTCCTCCAAAAGCCCCGGCAGCTGCCGCACGTGCTCAAACACCGCATCGCTCTGCCTCAGCCCCCGGCTGCCCATAGGCACCGGAAGCAGTTTGCGCAGGCTTGCGATCACGCGCCCCGATTCGTCCACTGCCGCCACGGAGGTGGTGTAACAGCTTGTATCCAGCCCGATAACGGCCTTCACTTGTGCTTTTCTGCCTCTTTCTTGCGCAGGATGGAACCTAGCACGCCGTTGATAAAACGCCCGCCTGCAGGATCGGAATACTTGCCCGCCAATTCCACCGCTTCGTTGATGGCCACGCTGCCAGGCACATCTTCCCTAAAGAGAATTTCATAGGTGGCCAAACGCAAGATGGTCAGATCCACCTTGGCCATGCGGTCCAGCGTCCAATCCACGCTGAACTCCTGGATGCTCTCGTCTATTTCCTCCTGGTGCGCTTCAATGCCGTTCAGAACATCCTCTATATAAGCCTGATCATCAGGAGAAGGCTCGTTATCGCCTTCGCCCAGATGCTCGTACACCAATTCCAGCGTTTCACCGCCGCCCTGGCCTCCCAGCAGCCGCTCGTAAACCAATTGCATAGCCGCCGCCCGTGCGGTCGTACGCGCCATATAATAAGCACTCCGTTCCTTGTGTTTCTTTTTAGTTATCCTGACGAGGCGGGAACCATTTATTGATAATATTTTTGATAAATGCCTGCTTATCCTTCACCGCACCGATGAACAGCCCGATGGTGAACAAGAATACCACAAAAAGCGTTTTCCAGAAGCCGATAAAAAGCAGCAAGAAAGCCAGCACCACAAAGCCGATGCCCCATATAAGGCCGAATTGCGGTGTTCCAGGCTTGAAAAGCTCCTTGAGAATTTCCTCAATGTTCTTCATGGTCTTCCCCCTCCTGCGTGGCAAGCGCTTCATGGGCGGAATCGGCGTCTTCCTGCATGTCAAACATCATCGGTTCATCCGTAAACTCGGCCTTTCTTTCCATCTCCGGCGGCATGGGCACGATGGCCGGCTGCTCCTTATGGCCAAAAAGCCTTTGATGCAGCGGACGCTTTTTTTCCTCATTATTCTCAGCAGGTGCCGGTGGTTCAGGAAAGGATGGTCCCTTCAAGTCCGGCTGCATTCTTTGCATCACCTGAGGAGCCGGCTGCTGTACAGGGTTTACGGCAGGCTGAATGCCGCTTACAGGCGGCGTCACCACCCGCTCGACACGCTCGATCCGTTCGGGCCGCTCAGATCTTTCAGCCCTTTCGGATCGATTGGGCCTTTCAGGCCGATCGGATCTATCTTGCGGCTGTGCGGGCCTTTCCATCTGCTTTACATTTCTTTCAATGGCCTGGGCCTGCCTTGGCGCTTCCGCGGGAGCGGTTTTTACCGGAGTCTGCAAAAGCGAATCGGGCACGGAGTAGGGGCTCTTTTCCGCCTTGATGCTGGCTGCTTCCACTTCTACCTTGACTTCCTTTACGTCAATACCGGAGCAAGAGGTAATGTACTGCTTGATCTGCTTTTGCAGCGTGCTTACCACCAATGGGATGCTCACACCGTTGGCCAGGCCTATGCGAAGGTCCACAACCACGCCATCGCGTGTATTTTCAATGTGGTTGCTGATCACCGTCAGTTCTTCATGCTTGTCGATACACTTTTGAACCAGGTTTTCCATGGCGTGTATGGAGATGCTTAGTTCGCCATGCTCCGTTTTCTGTACTACAAAGCCCTTTTTCCCCCGGCGGCGAAACAAGAGGGATATGCTGTGTATGCCCAGCAGCACCATTACCGCGCCGATGCCCAACGCCACAAAGATGGGAAGGCGGCCAATCTCCTTCACGGTCAAAGAGTTCAGCCATTCAGCCGGAATACCCCTGAAAGCCCAAAGAAAAAAGACCAACCCCGTAGCAAACAGCAGCAATCCTGCCAGTGCCGTCAGAAGACGGTCCCAAAAACGAACCTTCACGCGGTACACCTCCTCCAACGTAAGCCCTCTGGACGGAAAACAAAAGCCACCGGCAGGCGCAACCTGCCGGGAGCTTAATCGCTATTCCTTCTTTTCATCCTCTTCTTCCTGATCTTCCGCCTTAGGTACGCCGTCAAGGACAGCCCCTGCTTCTACCTCTGCCTCTTCCTCTAATTCGGCGTCTTCCATTTCCTCAGTGTCTTCCGCCTCTTCCTCCGGCTCCTCGATATCGTGCTCCTCCTCTGCTTCATCCTCCGTAAGTTCCACGGTGGCGGGGGGCACAGGTACATCTACCTTGACGGTATCCTTCTTTTCCGGGATTTGCTTGAACGATTCGCCGCTGGCCAGCGCCGCGCTTTGCATGCCTTTTTCCAGCGCCTTGTTTTCCTTTTCAAAGCTTACGCCCTGCACATGCACGTCTACGCGCACCACGCGCAGCCCGGTCATGGTCTCAATCGCCTTGCGCACATTCTCCTGCGCGTCATGGGCAGCCTTCTGTATGGGCGTGCCGTACTCGATGATCACATATAGGTCTACAGAGGTCTCCTCGGTGCCCAGTTCCACCTTAACCCCTCTTGTAATGTTCCTGTTCCGGCCAAGTATATCAGTCAGCCCGCCGCTGGTGACCATGCCGGCAATGCCTTCCACCTCGCTGGTGGCTACACCGGCGATGATGGCGATGACCTCGTTGGCGTATGTAATGGTACCGGTGCTCTCAATATCTTTCTCCACGTTCAGGGGAAGATTGTCTTTCTTTGAAGGCATACCAAACGCACCTCCTTGCGGTTAAACAACAGTATAACAGATTTCCAGCAAAATAACAACCAGGGGTTCTACCCCTGGACCCCGCCAAAGGGACAAAGCCCCTTTGGAATCCCTTATTGGGGAAAACACAAAGCATTTGCTTATAGTACTCCCAACAGGATTTCCAAAGGGATGCATATCTTTAGCATTCAGAAGGTTTATCAAACAAACTGTGGCACATAGCAAATAATCAAGTAAATGGAATCCCAAGATTTCCAAAGGGCTCCGAAACACCCTCCCCGCCTGTGGCGGAAACAGGGGGGTGTGGAGGAGGCTGGCGGCAAGGAGCAATACAAGCAGCAGCGAAGTAGTGCGACTATAGAGCCAGATGGGAGGAAAGCCCTTTGGTCGCTTCCGCAGGCGCGACACCTTTTTATGCAACGCTTTTCTAAAACTTTGGCAACAGTTGTTTAAGCTTCAGTTCTAATTTTTAGAAGTTTCAGCTGTTCTTCCTGCACCGGTGCCGGTGTATCCATCATCAGGCACGCGCCGTTTTGTATCTTGGGGAAGGCCAGCACATCCCGCAAGCTTTCGGCGCCCTTCAAAATCATCACCAGCCGGTCGATGCCGAAAGCGAACCCGCCATGGGGCGGCGTGCCATACTTGAAGGCCTCCAGCAGGAACCCGAAACGTGTCCAGGCCTCCTCTTTTGTAAAGCCCAGCAGGCTGAACATGCGCTCCTGCAGATCGCTGGCGTGGATGCGTATGCTGCCCGAGCCCATCTCAATGCCGTTCATGACCAGGTCGTACGCCTTGGCCCTCACCCGGCCGGGATCGGTCTCCATGTACTCAAAGTCCTCATCCATGGGGCTGGTGAAGGGGTGGTGCATGGCCATGAAGCGGTTGTCTTCCTCATTCCACTCAAGGAGGGGGAACTCCGTGACCCAGAACAGGTTGTACTTTGAGCGGTCGATAAGGTTAAGCTGCGCGCCAAGCTTTAAGCGCAATTGACCCAGGGCGGTAAGCGCCACGAACTTCTTGTCGGCGATTACGAACAACGCGTCGCCCTTTTCCATGCCCATTTTGTCCATCAGCTTTTGCATGCTGTCGCCCAACATGGCTTTTGCAAAGGAGGAGCGCAGCGTGCCGTCGCTTTGGAGTGCCGCCCAGGCAAGACCCTTCACATGATAGGTTTTCACGAATTCCGAAAGAGCATCCATCTCCTTGCGGGACAGCTTGTCCGCCGCGCCTTTGGCGCAGATGGCAACAATGTTTTTCCCTTCTGCAAGGGCACTTTCAAAAACGGTAAAGCCGCAGCCCGCAACCAAATCGCCAACGTCGGAAATGGGCATTTCAAAGCGCGTGTCGGGCTTGTCGGAGCCATAGGTTTCCATGGCGTATTTCCAGGTCATGCGGGGCAGAGGCAAAGTAATATCAATGCCCATTACATCATGGAACACCGTCTTGTAGGCACGTTCCACCACACCCTGGATATCCTCCGGCTCTATGAAGGACATTTCCATGTCAAATTGCGTAAACTCCGGCTGCCTGTCGGCCCGGCCGTCCTCATCCCGGAAGCAGCGGGCCACCTGATAATACCTGTCCATGCCAGCCAGCATCAAGAGTTGTTTGTAAATTTGCGGGCTTTGTGGCAGCGCATAGAAGGTGCCAGGCTTCACACGGGCAGGCACAAGGTAGTCCCTCGCCCCTTCAGGGGTGGATTTCGTGAGAATCGGTGTCTCGATCTCCACAAATCCCTCCCCATCCATGTGTTTCCGGAGAGTAGACACCACTTTATGCCTGAAACGCAGCATATCCTGCATGGAGGGGCGGCGAAGGTCGAGATACCTGTATTTCAGCCGCAGCGCTTCTGATTCCTTGCTGTCGTCCTCAATATAAATGGGCGGTGTGTCGGCACGGTTGAGGATTTTCAGCTCCCGCACCATTACTTCCACTTTGCCGGTGGGCAGCTTATCGTTCACCGCATCTGGTGCCCGCAGGGATACGGTGCCCTTCACTGCCGCCACGAATTCGCCCCGCAGCTCTTCCGCCAGGGCAAACGTACTTTGATCGCAAGTGTTTACGTCGAAAACCGCCTGTACGATGCCGGCCCGGTCGCGGAGCCATACAAACAAGATTCCGCCCAGGTTCCTGGCCCGCTGCACCCAACCCATCAAGGTTACTTCCTGATTGACCATGGCTTCCCTTACATCGCCGCACATATGGCTGCGCTTCCAGCCGCCCAAAAATTCCGCCATAGAATTTATCCTCCTTATTCTTTCAACAATCCGGCAATGGCCGCCGCCGCGTTAACCACAGGAATTTCCATCTCTTCCCTGGTGCTCATATTCCTGACCTTCACAACGCCCTTCTGCAGTTCATCCCCGCCCAATATGGCGATCAAAGGAACATTTAGCTTATCGGCATACTTGAACTGGGCTTTCAGGCTCTTCCCCATGTGGTCGCAGTCCGCCTTGATCCCCGATAGCCGAAGAGATTGCACGAGCGTAAAGGCCGGGATTCTGGCCTCATCCCCCAAACTTGCCACAAATACATCCATCTGCCGGGATTTATCGATCTCTATTCCCTGGCTTTCCAGCAACATCAAAATACGCTCAATGCCCATACCAAAGCCCACACCCGGCATTTCCGGACCGCCCAGTTCCTCTACCAGCCGGTCGTACCGCCCACCGCCGCAAACTGTAAGGTTGCCTTGGGGTGTTTTTGTAATAAGCTCAAACACCGTCTTGGTGTAGTAATCCAGTCCGCGCACAATGCGGCTGTCGACAGCATAGGGAATACCAGCAGCCCCAAGATAAGACTTGAGCTTTTCAAAGTGATCTGCGCACTCATCGCATAGCATATCCAGCATGCTGGGTGCATCCTTCACAAGCGCCTGGCAGCTTTCCTCCTTGCAGTCCAGAGCCCGCAAAGGGTTCCTGTCAAACCGCTCCTGGCAGGTTTTGCAAAGGCCTGCAAGACGCTCGCCTAAAAACTCTTTCAACTTGGCGTGATAGGCTGGCCGGCACTTGGGACAGCCGATGCTGTTGATGTTCACGGTAAGGTTGGTAACACCAAAACCTTCCAGCATGCGGAACGCCAACGCAATGATTTCCGCGTCTACCGAAGGGCTTTGTGCCCCGAAGCATTCCAAGCCGAACTGATGGTGCTCCCGAAGCCGGCCGGACTGCGGCGCCTCGTACCTGAAGATTGGCGCGTTCAGATAGTACATTTTGCAGGGAAGCACATCGGCATACAGGCTGTGCTCGATCAGCGCCCGCACCGCACCGGCCGTTCCCTCGGGCTTTAAGGTAATAGATCGGTCGCCCTTGTCCTTAAAGGTGTACATTTCCTTTTGCACTATATCGGTGGTATCGCCAACCCCGCGCAAAAACAGCTCCGTGTGCTCAAAAACCGGTGTACGTACCTCCCGGTAGCCCGCCCGGGCAGCGTTATCCCGCATAATCTGCTCCAACGCCTGCCAGCGGCCGCTCTCCTTGGGCAGCACATCCTTGGTGCCCCGTGGTGCCTGTGTCAGCATACATTTTCCTCCCCTGCGATATCAAAAAGGTGTCAAATTTTCTTACGGTAGCGGATTTCCCATACATTTTTTCCGCAAAACTCCTGGCTCTTCCTTGCGCCGTCGCGAGCAAACCCGAAGCGTTCGTAGGCCCTTTGCGCCCGCAGGTTGTCTTCCAGCGTCCACAGTGCGCAGTCGGTGAAGCCAAGCTTTTTCAGTTCGCGCGTAACCCAGTCCAACATCAGTCTTCCGAAGCCCATATGCCAATATTCCGGCAGTACATAGATGGAAATGATCTCCCCATATTCATCAGCCAGATCCGCATCCCTGGTTTTCATGAAGCTGGATACGCCTATGACCTGCCCGTCCAACAATAATACTGCGGCATTGGACAATCCCTCTTTACCCAATGTTTGACGGTAACGGTCCTCCCACCGGGAAGCTGTAAGCCCATCCAGAAATTCCTGAGGGATAATGCCCTGATAGGCGGCCTTCCAGGTGTCCACATACACAATTCCCATGCCGTGGATATCTTCCATGGCAGCATATCTGATTTCATAATTGCCTTCCATAGAAAAACCTGAGCCCCCTTTCCCGGCTGAGAAGATATAAAAAAGCCCCATGCCTTTGCATGGAACGAATTTCACATCTTCGTGGTGCCACCCCGCTTGAAAAGGCTTGCGCCCCTTCCACTTAAAATCCCGGTATCGCGGGATACGCGCCTGATCTCTCAGGAAGCTCCGGGGTGTCTTTCCCACGTCCCTTGGCAAAGGAGCTTTCAGCCTGCGGCCCCTCTCTCTTGTTGCCGGGAACGGTCTACTCTTCCCATCATCGCCGGATATGGGGGAATTATACAATGGGCAGGGAGCGATGTCAAGAGCGCAGGATAGGAAAAAGATAAGCCGGTGGTCAGCACCCTATACAAAACTAACCTACATGTTCATCTTTTGTTAAAACACTAGGGATCAGGAGCTCAATCTTACAGATAAAAAATGTGGTCACGGTAAGCCTTAAGCACGTTGTCATTGTATTCGTCGCCGCCGTCCATATTGGCCGAAACGAATACCGGCGGGATGCCACCCCTCTCAATCACATATTCCACCGCCTGCACCATGACGGCATTTAAGATGACAGCGCCTACCGCCGTGGATGTGGGCCCCACCTTTTGTGGGACACCGGTAATTAAAAGCGAAGCATCGCCCACGCAACCGCAGTTGTCCAGCACGAGATCCGCCAATTCATACAGGTTCTTCCCGGATGGATGGCGGGAAGAGACCGCTTTGGTGGTATTCATATTGGTCAGAACAATGATTCTGGCGCCAAGCTCCCTTGCCCTTACTGCGGCATCGATGGACACATGGTTCCGGCCGGATACGGAATGAATGATCAGCACATCCCCTTTTTGGATGGGGTATGCATCCAGTATGATCCTGCCGTATTCCGGAAGCCTTTCCATACGGCTGGTCAATGTCGGGGGCTTTATGTCCAGGCTCAGGCCCGGCGCCTGAATAGGGTTGATGTTGGCCATGCCGCCGGTGCGGTAATACATTTCCAGCGCCAGAAGGCCGGCATGGTTACTGCCGAAAACAAAAATATTATTGCCGCTGAGCGTGGCTTCAGCCAACATCGTTGCAGCCTTGTCGATGGTAGCCCACTGCGTTGTTTCCACCTGGTCCAAAATACTACGGATGCCTTGTATGTAATGCTCCATTGCCTTCATTGCAACCAACCTCCGAATGTACGGCTTATACTATCGTTTTACATAAACGGCTGTCAGCCGGCCCGCCGCCTTTACAGTTACACGGTCTCCGTCCAAACGGCACAGGCCTTCCGCAAGGCCGTCTTCCGTAAAGCCTTCCGCCTTATGAGGAACAAAGGGCAGTTCGAACGTGACGGCCGCGCCCTCTTTTTGGACGGCGTTTCCCACAAGCAAAAGCGCGCCGTTATCCCCCACCGCAAAGGCTGAAGCCGCGAGCCCGGATAGATTTTCTTTCACGTACAGATCATCCATATACGTTCCCGCGGCCACCCAATGCGCGATCCTTTTGCGGAAGGCCGCCGCCTTTAGCACATAATCCCGTTCTTTCTTCAGTTTGGGATTGTCAAACCGGCTGCAAAGACCGATCCACAAAATATTGCCCATGAGCACGCAGCGCTCGATGTCGGTATAGAACAGCTCCTCGCGCCGCTCATCTTCCTTTTCCCAGGACCTGGGGTTGACCATGTTCACCTGTACATACTCGGGGAAGGTGTAGCGGAATAAATTGTAAAACTCATCATAATCAGTACCGTTCCAGGTGAGATTGCCCCAGGTGTAGGCGCTGTAGATGTCGCCGCAGTTTTCCGTCATCAGGTAGCTGTCTGGGTCACGTGCGCGAAGGCGGCTTCGTAGGTCGTTTAAAATTTTCAAATATCCTTGGTTGAAATCACCTATATCCCCATGGGTGTGCTCCCTTTGATAGCAGGGGAAGGGCTCCGCGGAACCCAATTGATCCAAATAAATCCCCTTGGCGCCATAAGCCTCCGCCGCAAAATCGCAAATATCTGTGAGGTCGTGCTGCCATGTTTCATCGCCGGGGCAGTTCAGCGTAAAGGTATTGGGAAAATAAGATTCTGCCTTGTGCTTTCCCTTTTCGTTGGTGATGGCCATACGGCTGCCGTAGGATTTGAAAAAGTCCGACTTCATGTCAAACAGCCGCGCGTTCACATACAGCGTGGCAAAACCGCCATGCTCTTTGACATAAGCAAGCCCCCGCCTGAAGTCCAGGGCTGTTCCCAACTCCATATCCGGGTAATATTCGGGATAGTTGCTGTCAAAGCCGGTGCGGTTCCAGCTGGCGATGAACATATGGCGTATGTTTTCCTGCATTCCCGCGTCAAACAACCTGGGAATATCCGAAAAACGGTTGTGCACACCATCCGCCCGCTTAAACTGGTAGCACTGGTGCAGCGCCGCCTCCTCGCTCAAATAGGCGGGATTTTCATGGACCGCTAGGTACGGATTGATCCAGGCCCTGTAGCGTTTGGCCCCCTTATGCCAATCTTCTTCGCTTGCGGCCAGCACGAATTTGCCCGATGTATAGCTTTCCCCCGCCGGGATCCTGTGGTAGACCCGGTATCCAAAGCCCATCCAGCCCTGCGCTTCTCCGCCGGTGGTAGTTATCATCCCCGTTACAGGAAACCGGCTGTCATGGGAAGCCGCATACAGCCCTTTGCCCTTGGTTTGCAAATACATCCAAGTCATGCTCATCAGGCCGCAGTAGTTGCATTCCCTATGGTAAATACCGTTTAGCAGCCGGGATTCTGCCCGCCAGAACTCCTGATACTTTTGGCTGCGCAGCGTATGAATGGGGTTTGATATCTTCTCCCCGGCGTGATGTGGGTACAACAGCGCAAGCTCCCCGTCCGGACCACCCAAATGAAGCCCCTCCAGCTGCATGCCGATGATTTCCGTTACAGTATAGCGGGGATCGCGATTATCAACCTTCAGCGTAATGGAAAGGCAGTCGTCTTCCTCTTTGACAAACTGTGCTTCCACATGAATATCCGCGATATTCTCCTGCTCTGAAAGCGACGCATAGCACAGCCTGTTGTCTCGAGCGCAGCCGCCTGCGGGAACAAATTCATGTTTTTCATTCTTTTCATCAAGAGCCATGATGTGGAAAAATGGCGATACCCCTGGGGCTTTTATCCATTCCTCACCCCGGAAGCGGAGGGAGACCCATCCCCCCGTCTCTTCCCGCAGCTCTACAGATAACTGTCCTGCTGAATACAGCACGGCTGCTCACCTCCCGTCAATAGCCCAAATGCTCGTAAGTTTCCAGAGCCTGAGCGTTGTACTTTCCGGCGCCGGGCATATGATTGCTGATGTATACGCTGGGATTCTTACCCCGGGATATCAGTTCTTCCACAACGCAGCACTCCAGCGCCCAGAGCACATATGCCGCGCCGATGCCCGAAGCGGGACCCATCGGGATGCCCAATGCATCCACATTCACAAGAGCATCCCCCATGGGTGCACAATTGTCCAGCTTAAGGTCGCACATCTCAAACAGCCGTTTTCCGGAGGGATGTTTGCTTGCAAGCTGGCTGGAATAGGCAACCGCGGTAATGGCGATGGTGTGAACACCCATTTCCTTTGCCACCTGAGCCGCTTGTACCGGAAATGCTTCATAGCCCGATACCGAGCCGATCATCAGCACATCCCCGGCCTCCACGTTGGCCCTTTTTAACACAAACTCCGCAAATCCTTCTACCTGGGTATAGTAAACCTTGGGCTTGCCGGGTACAGAACGCGTACGGGTGGGATTATCCACCTCGCAGGTGATGCGTATGGGCCTCAAAGCCATCATGCCGCCTGTGCGTCCGACCCCTTCGTGCATGAGCATATGGCCGGTGTCCAGAATGTGCCAAAGCCCCCCATGTACAAGGGCATCAGCGATCATTTTCGCAGCTTTTTGAAGCGGCTCCCGCTGGGTAGTTTCGATTTTGGCAAGAACCTTTTTCAATTCCTCAAAATATCGGTCCATCAGCATAAGCGTGCTTCTCCTTCAGTTCTTTTTCCATGGCTTTCCCAAGCTCCCAGTCTTTATGCCCATATTCGGCCATAAGATGCAGCATCCCGCCCACCACAGGGGAATAACGCTGTTTCACATAAGTAAGCCCAGGGCAGTTACTTTTCAGTTTGCTTTCAAAGGGAACGGCGATCAAATTCCCCAACCTGGCCACGCCACCCGTCAGCCCGACAGGCCCGTTCAAAAGATTCATCCGCTTTTGAACGGCTTGCACAAGAAGGCACAGCGCTTCCGCAGCCTGATCAAGCATTTGCATGGCGTCCTTTTCACCGCGGCCGGCGGCCCGGCCCACCAATGGACAGAGTGAAGCCATTTGTGACCTTTCAAAACCGGGGCCGTAAACGACCCTGATCACATCCCGCGGCTTATGAACTTCAAAGGCTTGCATAATCTCCCTGTCAAGGCCCGTAGGAGGAACGCCTTCCTCCTGGTTGCGCAGCAAGGCCTGTAAAGCCATCCTGCCGATGTGGTAACCACTTCCCTCATCCCCCAGAAGATGGCCCCATCCCCCAGCGGTAAATTGCATCAAAGACGCGTCAAGCCCCAGGGCAAAAGACCCGGTCCCGGACAGCACCACAATCCCGCCCGGTATTCCTATACAGCTGTAATAGGCAGACATGGCATCGGAACAAACGTCAGCATCCAGACCGGGAAACTTCTGTAAAAAGAGGGGAAGACAGCGCGAAAAGCCCGGAACATACAGGCGGCAATGGACAACATTATCTATCCCATGCGTTCCCAAAGCCTTACGAACAGCTTCCTCCGCATTGCTTGCTGCCTGCTCATCCCCCGCCGACAAGGGATTGCCGGGGCCACTTAAGCCAAATCCCAGCACATGGCCCGCTTCATCGCACAGCAAAGCCACCGTCTTTGTCCCGCCGCCGTCCAGCGCGAGAAACAGCCGGTCACACATAGGATTTTCCTCCTCAACGATCCTTGCGGTGCATATCTACATGGAAGGAATACCGGTCGCCCCGGTACACGGAAACCACATATTCCAGCGGCATATCGTTTTCCAGGAAGCTTACCCGCTCAATGATCAACGCGGGGCTGTTCTGCTTCATTTGTAAAAGCTCCGCCATCGGCTTTCCGGCATGGCCCGCCTCTATATCCTGGCTGGCGCGCACGGGCTCCAGGTGATATTTGTTAGAAAGCAGCTGGTACAAAGAACCGGAAAGATCCATGGACAAAAGCCCCGGGCAAAGAAAGAACGGGATATGCACATGCTCCACAGCCATGGGAATATCGTCGGCAAAACGTACGCGGATCATGGAAATGACCTGTGTTCCCGGCTCCAGCTTCAGCCTTTCCCCCACTTTCCGGTCGCAGGCCACCGACTTTGCCTCCAGCGTCTTTGTGGAAGGCACCATTCCCTTTGCGCGCATCTCCTCGGAAAACCCCTGCAGGCGGTTTAGCTGCATATCGGTTTTCTTCATGCGCACAAAGGAACCTTTCCCCTGCATTCTCACAATATAGCCCGCCTGGGCCAGGTCGTTCATGGCCTGGCGCACGGTGATTCGGCTCACGTTGAACAGGCGGCAGATTTCTTCCTCGGTAGGCATCCTGTCGCCTTCCACCAGCTGCTGTTTATCTACAAGCTCCTGGTAGTACGTGGCAATCTGGCTGTAACGCGCGCCGGTCTTTTGCATGTTTGCAACTCCTCTATGATAATTCAGAAAAACAATCTATCATTGATGATACATAAGGACACGGCTCACATCCTGCATAAGATCCCGTGATGTTTTCCCATGCATGCTGCCGTACTCCAGCACCATATCACGAAATTCCGCATGATCCCTTATCAAGGAAAGAGCATGATCCATATCCATTGTTCCATCGGAAAGCCAATCATGACTGTCTTCCAGGCCGTTGTTGTTGTGCAAATGGAACCCACCGATCCGGCCATTCAGCTTTTCCAGAAGATTCATCAGAGACCAGTTTGTCACATGCACATGCCCGATGTCAATTAAAGCCTGTATTTGAGGCAAGAAACCAAACAAACGGATATACTCGTCTTCGTCAAATAGAGGCTCCCCCTTATGAGGCAACGATACATTCTCCACGCGTAGTTCAATGCCCTCCTTTGATGCCATAGCCGCAAGAACTTGAAGGTTTTTGAGGCACTGAGCCTGCAAGGCGGGCTTTTCTGCTTTCGTAAGATGCCTTTCATGGGTATGCACCACCATCGAAGTACCCCCGAAACGGCCGGCAAAAGCAAAAGCCCTGGCGTAGTTTTCAAAAAGAAGCCGTCCCTCCGGGCTTTCGCTTACGGACGTCACCTCCACGTCCCGCATGGGTCCGTGGAAGGAAAGAGGGTGACCCTTCCAGCTTTCCATGCGTTTTGCCAAACCGGGCAACTCTTCTTTGGAATAGGTAAAGGAAAACACCTCCACGCCTACCTTGTTTCCAAAGGCATGAAGCGTTTCTTCAAAGGCAGATTCTTCTGACAGTGCCATCAAGCTGCTCAGATAGATCATGTTACAACCTCATTTGATACGGATTCTCTGGGGGCAAAGCCCCCAGAGAATCATTATAAATGGTTGGGAGCGTAAGTTACTTATCGCCGGAGAGGATGGATACAGCAGCCTCGTCGATAGCCGCAGCAGCATTATCCACCGTGGTTTCGTTCAGCCACAGCACATCCAGCTGTTCCCGAAGCTCCACATTGAATTCGGCGCCGTAACGGTAGGTTTCGAAGGGAACGGCATAGGTGAGCGCATCCAGGAACACCTTGTTGTCTTCCCTCTTGCCAAGGAACGCTGTGGCGTCCACTTCTTTGCTGGCCGGCAGGCCCATGCCATAGTCCAGGGCGATCTGCTGGCCGCCCTTTCCAGACAGCCACTCAATCACGCGCCAGCTCAGTTCCGGGTTCTTGGCGCCCTTGGGGATCGCCCAGGTGTTCACAAATGCGTGGGTGAACTGCTTGCCGCCTTTCTTGGGCAGGGGCACAACGGCGTATTCAATGGGCGGCGTCGCGCTGTTTAAGCTGGAGGAGTTGGACAGAGCAGCAATCTGCATGGCCACCTTGCCGGCCAGGAAGGCGGCAGAGTTGCCATCTCCATACTGCTTGTGCTGGGCTTCGGTAGGGCATACCTTATACTTGTAGATCAGGTCATACATAAACTGCAGGCCAGCTTTGGTTTCCGGTGTACTCATCAAGCTGGTGGTGCCATCCGTGGAAACATAGCGGCCACCCTCGGCAATGATCCAGTCATACATGGTATCGGGATACTTAGCGAAGTAGTAGCCCCATTGGGTGGGAGCACCGGAAGCGTCCACACGGGTCAGCTTCTGGGCGATATTCAGGAAATCATCAACCGTCCAGTCAGCGGTGGGGATTTCGATCCCTGCTTCCTTGAACAGCGCCACATTGCAATACATGGCCATGGGCGATACGTCCCTGGCAGCGGCATAGACCTTGCCGTCCACGGTGAGGGCGTTCAACACCAAGGGATACAGGCTGTCCTTGTATTCCTTTGTCATGTATTCATCCAGGGGCAGGATGGAGCCGGTCAGGGCAAACTTGGGCACCAGGTCCATGGCCAGCATGATCACATCCGGCACGCTGTCACCGCCGCCGGCGATAACGGTGGTGATCTTGTCGCCATACTTGCTGCCGATCATGGGGAACTCCAGGTCGATATCAGGATTCGCAGCTTCAAAGCCAGCTTCCAGCTGCTTGAGCGGCTCGGACTTGGTGATATCCCACCAGGACATCACCTGAACCTTGGTGCGTCCTTCCGCCATTACGGCAGAGGGAACCATGGCGGCCAGCAGCAAAGCAACAGCCAGCCATACAGTGACCTTGCGCAGGGAACGGTTGCTCATGTTTTTTTCCTCCTTGTTTTCAATGGGATGTATTGCAAGAGCGAGTATCACGCTCATGTCCCCCCGAAGCCAGAATTCATGGTAGCGTTCATGAAGTATTTCTGGAAGATCAAAAACACAACGATCACAGGTATGATGGCGATGGTTACACCGGCCAGTACCGTTGCAGCGTTGTCCACCGCGCCCTTGTAATACTGCAGCCCTACGGTGATTGTCATCTTGTCATAGGAATTGATGACCAACATTGGCCACAGGAAGGAATTCCACACAGAACGGAAGGAAAGGATGGCTACCGTAGCAATGGCGGGCTTGGAATTTGGAAGGATGATCCTGAAATACACGCCCGCGTGGCTGCAGCCGTCGATGATGGCGGCATTCTCCAAATCCTTGGGAATGGACATGAAATACTGGCGGAAAAAGAAGATGTTGAAGGCGTTGGCACCCGTAAACAGAGAATTCACAAACAGTGCGATGTATTTGTCGACCCAGTTTAGTTTGCTGATGATGGAATAGTTGGGAATAAGCGTCACATGGCCGGGAATCATCATGGTAGATAGAAAGAGAAGAAAAATGATGTTCCTGCTCTTAAATTCAAGCCTGGCCAAGGCGTAGGCGCACAAGGATGCTACCACGATCATGAGCAGCGGTATGGAAATGGAAAGGAAAAGTGAGTTACGCAAAAACATGCCAAAGGGAAGTATCTCCAGCGTGCGCTCGTAATTGATCAATGTAAACGGCCTTGGGATCAAAGTCAGCGGCGTACTTCCAAACATCTGCGCCGAAGTTTTAAAAGAAGAACAAACGGCCCAAAGAAATGGGTAAACCATGATGAAGGTCAGGGCCAGCATGAAAACATGATAGACCACACGGCCGGCTTTACGGGCGCGGTAATAGCTAAGTAGGCTGTGCGGCTGCGCCTTTTCCATTTGCCGTATCATATTCATCCCTCCCCGTCACATTTTTTGCTCTTTGCGCCCGGCATACTGAATCAAGGTTACCAAAAGGATCATGGCAAAGAATACCCAGGCCACCGCGCTGGCATAGCCCATGTTGTACCGTTTGAAGCCCAGATCATAAATGTAATACATCAACGTGGTGGTAGAGCCGATAGGCCCGCCTTCCGTCATGACAAAAATGGCTTCGAATATGTTGAACGCCTCTATCACCAGCATGATGGTCACCACGAACGTGGTATTAGCCAGCATGGGAATCGTAATTTTAATGGTCTTTTGCCAACGTGTAGCCCCATCCACCTCCGCGGCCTCATACAGGTTTTCCGGTATCACCTGCAGCCCTGCCAGGAACATGATCATATAGTATCCCGACATCTGCCACACCCGCATGACCACCAAGGCAGGCTTGGCCCATATGGTGCTTTCCAGCCACCTGGGCGGATCGGTTACACCAAATGCCCGCAGGATATTGTTGATGATGCCCGTATCGGGATTCAAAATCCACATCCACACCAGGCTGATGGCTACAGTGGAAGTGATACAGGGCAAAAACAACGAAGAGCGGTAGATGTTGGTAAGCAGTTTCGTTTTTCTGTTGATCAGTATCGCCAGCGCCATGGAAAAGACGAGTACCAACGGTACCAGCCAGACCACAAAATAGAGCGTGTTCCCTGTAAATTTGAAAAACTTTGGGTCTGCAAAGAGCTTGACGTAATTGCGGAAGCCTATAAATTCCGGCGGAGTGAGAAGCTCCCATTTGGTCAAAGAAATGTAGAAGGAGTAGAGAATTGAGCCGAAGGTGAATACGGCAAACCCTAAAAGCGCCGGCATAACAAACAGCCAGCCTGTTAAAGCTTCCTTACGGCGAAGCGTATAGCGGCTTTTCCCTACCGGCATCATGGTTTGCAAATCACCGTTCATGCTTCTCATCCCTCTGCTTGATTATATATACCATGTTTGAAACTTGTAATATCCTTATGTTGTTATGACAACCCATCCGTAATGAAGGATAGCACTTCCAATAACGCTTGTCAAGGGGGAAAAGAAAAATAGTCTACCGTTAGCCTATGGAAATGTTTACTCAGAGTCAGATTGCGTAGAACAGCCTGGCCTCGCCAGCGGACGATTGATAATTGCCCCTACGGCTGTATGGGCTTAGAGGATCATCCACTGCAGAAGTAATGGTATATGAGAGTTCATTTTTGTTCCTGGCAAGGAGACAAAGAATCGTCAGACTGTGTCAAAATGGAAATGCAAAACTACCCACGGTCATTGCTGCAAAGACTCGGCATAGACCACTTCAACTATTTCGCATCTCACCCTGCCATTAATGATTTGAATGATACCATAAGTTGGATGGATTCTTTTGCTGCTTATGCAGCCAACTCTCCCCGGGTTCATTAACCAAACGCCATTTTCAAAACACAGATATGGCTGATGCGTATGGCCAAATAAAACGATTTTCGCACCGGTTTCGACCCCCTTGGCGGACAGTTCCTCATATCCGTTGAATAAGTGCCCATGTGTCATGAAAACAGCGGTATTTTCGAAGGTCAGAAACAACTCGAATATGTCATCGCCTTCTTTGTCCGTATTCCCCTTGACAAGATATACTGGCACATCACAGTTACTCTTTAGTTCTACACCATCCATGATGTGATCTCCCAGATGCAGGATTGTATCTGGGCATTCGGCTTTCGTTATGGCTAGCATAGTAGCAACATCAGTATGGGAATCCGCGAACACCAGCAATTTCACATAATTCCCTCCCATGCTTTTTGAATTCCAAATTATATGGATATATTACTAAATAATTCCATATGGTGATAAAAACTCCTGTTATGAGAAAATTTCAGCTTAATACTGTTCCAAATATAAATGGATACTGTTACAGACAGCGAACTTCGGCCCCTGCCATACCCTCGCCATGTGAAGATAGAACCATTAACACAAAACGATGCTAACGAATCATTAAAGTTTTGGTTTAGTAAAACACTTCACCTGCAAAAAACATCCCGCTGAAGCAAACAGCCTCAGCGGGATGTATCGCATTTGATTTTCAGTTTTACTTCAAAAACAGTTCGATGTCTTCCTCCACCGTACCTATGCCGGCGATGCCGAAATTCTCCACCAGCACCTTTGCCACATTGGGCGACAGGAAACTGGGCAGCGTCGGCCCCAGGTGAATGTTTTTGACGCCAAGATACAACAGCGCCAACAGCACGATCACGGCCTTTTGCTCGTACCAGGCAATGTTGAAAGCGATGGGCAGCTTGTTGATGTCGTCAAGCCCGAAGACCTCCTTGAGCGTGAGGGCAATCACAGCCAGGGAGTAGGAATCGTTGCACTGCCCGGCGTCCAACACACGGGGGATGCCCCCGATATCGCCCAGATCCAGCTTGTTGTAGCGGTACTTGGCGCAGCCGGCGGTTAAAATCACTGTGTCCTTGGGCAAGCTTTTCGCAAACTCCGTATAATAATCCCTGGACTTCATGCGGCCGTCGCAGCCGGCCATGACAAAGAACTTGCGGATTGCGCCGCTCTTGACCGCATCCACCACCTTGTCGGCCAGGGCCAATACCTGATTGTGGGCGAAGCCGCCTACGATGCTGCCGGTCTCGATCTCTTCCGGCGGAGGCAGCAGCCTGGCCAATTGAATAATCTCCGAAAAGTCCTTCTTTCCGTCTTCCCCGACCGGAATGTGTACGCAGCCGGGATATCCCGCCGCGTTGGTGGTAAAGACGCGGGACTTTACTTCCGGATTTTTCGGCGGGACGATACAGTTGGTGGTGAACAGAATGGGGCCGTGGAAGGATTCAAACTCCTCTGTCTGCTTCCACCAGGCGTTGCCGTAGTTACCCACAAAATTATCGTACTTCTTGAATACGGGATAGTAATGGGCGGGCAGCATTTCGCTGTGGGTGTAAACGTCCACCCCGGTGCCCTTGGTTTGTTCCAGCAGTTGTGCAAGGTCGCTTAAGTCATGGCCGGAAACCAGTATGGCTGGATTTTTTCTGACGCCAATGTTCACTTTCGTGATCTCCGGGTGGCCAAACGCAGACGTGTTGGCCTCATCTAAAAGCGCCATAGCCTTAACGCCGTATTCACCGGTCTTTAAGGTAAGGGCAACAAGGTCGTCCGCTGTGAGGGAATCATTCAGTGTTGCCGCAAGGGCTTCATACATAAAGGCGCATATCTCATTGTTTTCTTTGTTTAGGTTCAGCGCATGCTCAAGATACGCGGTCATGCCTTTGACGCCATAGATAATCAATTCCCGAAGGGAACGCACATCCTCATTCCTTGTAGCCAGCACCCCGACCTTAGCGGCCTTTTGAAGCATTTCTTCCCTGCCGCTGACAGTGAACGTGGCCGCATCGTGCAATCCAGCGCTTGATGGTTTTTTCAATCCGTCCCGCAGGGAAAGCATTTTTGTGATTTGGTCTTCTATCGCTTTTTCGTCGAAGTTGGCGTTGGTAATGGTAATAAACAGGCTATTAACCACTTGCCGGCTTAATTCGGCAAGCGCTTTTTCATCCTGCTTTTCCTTCACAACGATATGAGCTATGCCCTTTAATACATAGACCAATAGATCCTGCAGATTGGAAACTTCCTCGTTCTTGCCGCAGACACCGTGCACGTTACACCCTATGCCCTTGGCCGCTTCCTGACACTGATAACAAAACATGCTCATTTACGTTCCTCCCCGTATTGATGCGTAAAAGTTTTTACGGCTTATTGTAATACGGTCAAGCAGAACAGTCTGTTGTAAATACAACAAAATAGTTTGCAGGCATATTTTCTTATCGAAATGGATAGGAGTATCATTTCACGAGAATGCTACGGACACAATACATAGACCGTTACGCCTTAGCGCTGACGGCCTCCCACAACCCGCACAAGTAAGCCGAGCCCAGCGCCCTGTCGTACAGGCCATAGCCAGGCATGGCGGTTTCGCCCCATATGGCCCGGCCATGATCGGAACGGATGGGCCCGTCAAAACCTGCTTCATACAGCGCCTTCATGATAGCCAGCATGTTCAGCGAGCCGTCGCGGGTCAGGTGTGCGGCCTCCTCAAACACGCCGCGGGATTCATGCCTTATATTACGGACATGCGCAAAGTGGATACGGCCCTTGAGCGAGCGGATGATGGCCGGGATGTCGTTTTCTGGATTGGACCCCAGAGAACCGGTGCAAAGTGTGACGCCGTTGTGGGGATTATCAACCGCCTTAAGGATCTTTTGCAGCTTATCGCCATTTGTTACGATACGCGGCAGGCCAAATACCGGCCAGGCTGGGTCGTCCGGATGGATGGCCATGTTGATGCCGTATTGATCGCACACCGGCATGATGGCTTTGAGGAAGTAGACAAGGTTTTCAAACAACTTTGCCTCATCTATATCCCTATACACGGCAAACAGTTCCTTGACGCGGGCCATGCGCTCCGGCTCCCAGCCGGGCAGCACAAAGCCGTTGCTCTTTTTATCCATGCTTTGAAACATTTCATCCGGTTTGATGGTGTCGATGATGCGCTGGTCATAGGCCAGAACCGTGCTGCCGTCTGGCCGCATTTTGGCAAGATCCGTCCGCGTCCAATCGAACACCGGCATGAAGTTGTAGCATACCATAGGAATATCGTTTTCACCCAGGCGGCGCAGCGTTTCCATGTAGTTTTCAATATACAGATCGCGGTCCCGGGCGGCAGTCTTGATGTCGTCATGGATGTTAACGCTCTCTATGCCAGAAAGCTTCAGCCCGTGTGCCTCAACATCGTCCTTAACCGCACGGATTTTTCCCGCATCCCATACCTCGCCCGGCTTTGAGCCATACAACGTGGTGATGATACCTTCCACATAGCCAACCTGGCGGATCTGCTTGAGAGTTACACTGTCAAAACCATTTCCGAACCACCGCATCGTCATTTGCATGGAGCTTCCTCCCATTCATATGCCTGCTTGTGATACAGGCGCGGTTGATTATAGCTTATCGTGGGCAATGCCATTCGTCAATAGAATAAGTATTTTTAAAAAGAACGAACCAATTCCAGCATAATGCATAGCATGTTACTGATTCCTCTTGCTGTAGGGGGGAATCAGCAAAGGTTTGCCTCCTTTGCACTGCCTATGATCCATGGGCATATATCATATCATTATTTATTCGGGGAGCGGCATTCGCTGCTCCCTTTTTATGTCCAGGTTTGAGCAAGCGCTCCTTTTGCCTGCGACATTTTTCATAACGGACTGTTAGGCTTTACAACATTTCGCCCCGCCGGTATATGATGAAGGGGAAGGGTAATGGCCACATCTATGCTGGACATATATTACCTTCCGAAAAAACAAAAGGATACAGGTGAACTTATGAGCACAAACATGTGTGCCAACTTTCGGGAGCAACTAGAGGAATCCATCCTGGATGAGATTTGCGATGCCGGCTTTTATGCCCAAATAGCCAATGAAGCACCCACCAATATACTCCGCGAACTCATCACAAGCATTGTAGGCGACGAATATGGCCATGCCAGGCTGCAGGCATCCTTATTAGGGATTTGCCCCCCGCCAGTATCTACTCCCCCTGATTGCCCGCCGGCCACCGGGGATTTCAAGGTGGACGTGGAAACTGCGATACAGGGCGAACTGGGCGCCATTGCGCGTTATGCAGGGCTGGCTATGTGCGCGCCAAACCTTGAAGTCCGCTATTTACTGACCTCCATCCTGGGCGACGAATATGCGCACGCAAGGATCTGGACAGCCATGCTTCAGGCTCAAAGCCTGTGCCCGCCTAAATGCGATTACCAAAACGCATCTTCCTATATGGGCGCAAGGCAGGAAACATCAAAGAATAACTGCGGATGCATGGGAGGATCAAATTACTGGCAAAGCGGATCAACCTATTGATTTCCGGCTGCAAAAGGGGCTGCTGCCAAAGTGTAAAACTTAAGCAGCAGCCCCTGCCTTTATCATCTTCCCATTCTGTTATTACAAGGATTAGCAGCTTAAGTTTTGCAGTAAAATTACATCTGATATTTTTGATGTTAGTCTTGACTTCTCTTCCCTTGGCTGCATATAATGAATCATCTCTTTGCACTGCATCATTCTCCCTTCATTGGGAGTATGAACAATCTACAGTACAAACTGAGCAGGCGATGAACCACCGTGGCAGGGGGTTCGTGGGGCTGGGCCGCTTTGCGGCAGCAGATGGATCGTACATCACATCTGCGGGACAGTGGTTGTTCCGCAGGTGTGTTTTTTTTCACTCACCGCGGGGCAAAACTGAATGGAGTGCCATAGAGAACTAAACAGCCCATGCGGCTTAAAAGAGGTTCTATCTATGACAAACACCCCGATCACAGGGCTTACACATGAGCAGGCCCAGGTACTCCAAAGAAAGTATGGAAAAAACGAACTGACCCCGCAAAAGAAGGACAGCTTCCTGAAAAAAGTGATACACATTATTGCGGAGCCAATGTTTCTTCTTCTTCTCATCGCGGCGCTCATCTATTTTGTGCTGGGTGAGCCACGTGACGGCATGATCATGCTTGTCTTCGTAGTAGGAATCATCTCCATCGACGTGATCCAGGAATGGAAGACCGACAAAACGCTCAGCGCGCTCAAAGACCTGTCCGCGCCGCGCGTGCGCGTCATCCGTGACGGAGCTGAGCATGAAATTTTGAGCGTTGACCTGGTGCCGGGCGATATGATGCTCTTGTATGAAGGCGTGAAAATCCCAGCCGACGGCATCATTGTCAGATGCAATGACCTGTGCGTGGATGAAAGCACATTGACCGGCGAAGCGGAGGGCGTATGGAAATGCCCTGACGGCATACTTATCGCCGGCAGCGACTATTGGCGCAAAGACTATTGCTACGCAGGCACGCTGGTGACGCAAGGTACCGCAACCGTTCAGGTGGATAAAATCGGCGTATCGACCGAGTATGGCAAAATAGGTATAAACGTCGCAGCCGCGCCAGAAGAAAAATCCCCGCTTCAAAAGCAGACCGGGAGCCTTATCAAGCTTTGTGCCGGGATTGCTGCGGTGCTTTTTGCACTGGTATCCGCAATCACCTATCTGAATATTCCCGATCACGCTTTCAAAGATCGCATCGTGGAAAGCATTCTCTCCGGCATCACGCTGGCCATGGCCATGATTCCGGAGGAATTTCCCGTGATCCTCACGGTATTCCTCTCCATGGGCGCCTGGCGCCTGGCCAAGAAAAACTCTCTGGTTAGAAAGCTTTCCTCGGTGGAGACGCTTGGGTCCGTTTCTGTGCTGTGCGTGGATAAAACGGGAACCATAACCAAGAATCAGATGACCGTACAGGACACATGGGCGATAAACGGCGACGATCATGCACTGTTTGAGGCCATGGGCCTGGGCTGCGAAACGGATGCGTACGATCCCATGGAAAAGGCGATGCTGGAATTTTGCGGCACCATGGGCATTACGAAGGAGCGTTTATTCTCCGGCGAACTTGTGTCGGAGTATGCCTTTACAAACGAGCTGAAAATGATGGGGCACGTCTGGCGAAGAAACGATAATCTGATCCTGGCCGCAAAAGGATCGCCCGAGCGGCTTTTGCCGCTATGTGGATTAAATGGTGAGCAGCGTGAGGCTTACGAACACAAGCTTCTTGAAATGGGCAAGGAAGGGCTCCGCGTCATAGCCATCGGAATCATGAGGCCTGAAAGCGAAAGCGAAATACCCGCGCAATTGACTGATTGCCACCTCACATTCTTAGGTTTGATCGGCCTTGCCGATCCGCCGCGGGAAACTGTCCAAAATGACATTGCCATATGCAACCGCGCCGGAATCCGCGTTGTCATGATCACCGGCGACAACGGTATAACAGCCTCCTCCATAGCGAAAAAAATCGGAATGCGAAACGCTGATCAGATCATCACCGGCGACAAGCTGGATAAAATGAGCGATGCCGAACTGCGGGATGCTGTCAAATCTGTTAGCATTTTCAGCCGGGTGATCCCGGAGCACAAAATGCGCATCGTAAAGGCATTCAAGGAAAATGGAGAAATCGTCGCCATGACGGGTGACGGTGTAAACGACGCGCCAGCCCTTAAGTATGCGGATATCGGCGTGGCGATGGGCAAGCGCGGCAGCGAAGTCAGCCGTGAAGCCGCCGATCTTATCCTGATGGATGATAACTTTTCCACCATTGTGGACACCGTCAAGGACGGCCGCCGGATCTACGACAACATCCGCAAAGCGATCAGCTATGTATTCACCATTCATATCCCGATCGCGTTCAGCTCGCTCCTTGCGCCCATGTTGGGCATTAACCCCGCCAACCTGTTCCTGCTTCCGCTCCACGTGGTACTGCTGGAGCTGATTATAGACCCCACCTGCTCCATTGTGCTGGAGCGCCAGCCTGCCGAGGAAAATATCATGGACCGCATGCCTAGAAACGCCATAGAGAAGATACTGACAAGCAAGGTGCTACTTACGAGCGTACTGCAGGGCCTTGTTGTTTTTGCCGCATCCTTTGGCACGTATTATGTGACGCTGCTGTCAAATCCCGGCAGTGCGCCGCTTGCGCGGGCAATAGGTCTGGCGATTGTCATGCTGGCAAACCTCTTGCTGGTTTTTGTAAACAGCTCCGATCATGATTCAGTGCTGCATTCCATCAGGCGTCTTATAAAGGATAAAGTCATGTGGCTGGTCATCGCTTGCACGCTTTCAAGCCTCGCGTTGATCCTGTATACGCCTTTGGCACCTTTTCTGAAGCTGGCGCCGATCCCCGGTCTTAAGCTGCTGCTGACTGCCATCATTGCAGCCGCATCGGTGTTTTGGTATGAAATTGTTAAATTCTTCCGCCGCAGGATAATGCGCAAAAATGACCATGAACAGAAAGATGTCAACGCATAACAAAAACAGCACGGGGAACAAGACCACGGCTTCCGCAAGGGGAGCGGCATCCGCCGCTCCCCATTCCTAACCATGCCGGATCAAACGCATTTTTTGTACAAGCGCATTGTTAAACTGTTTTCATCTGTTTCTCATTTTTCTATGACATAATGAGATTATGGCGGGCAGCCGCCTTGAAAGCATTGAAATGAGGAGTTCATGTTGAGGAAATCCGACCGTTATTATTCCAACAGATATGGTTCGGATCAATACAGATCTGACCGGACATTTACATATACGCCAAGGGCAAATTCAATGGACCACAGGGGTATAAAACGGAAAAAGCAATTGCCGCTTTATATGGTGTTTGCTATGGATACTGGCATCGCGGCAGTATGCCTTTTCCTGTTTTGCGCCTACTTATTTATTTTCCCGCGTCCGCTAAAGGCGGAAGGGGCTGCGGATATAACCCTGCAGCCTCCTGCTCCAATAGAAGCGGTGAGCAAAAACATACCGCAGCCGGCCTCCGGCATTTCCCAACCATCTGGCCAGACAGCTACAGAGGCTCCTCCTGCTCAGCCATCACAGCCGTCTTCGGATACTTCAGGCTGGTTTCCTGAAAAGTACACTTCCGGCGATGTAGTAAAGACAGATTCAAGCTACAAAAATGCGAATATCAACATCTCCATCAATAAAGTACAGGAAAATGGAGTCACATACTTTGCCGCAGATATATACATTCGCGATTTACAACACCTTCGCACCTATTTCGCAAATGATACATACGGCACCGGCTATCGCCAGAGCGT
This sequence comes from Bacillota bacterium, assembly GCA_023416585.1. Lineage (GTDB taxonomy): Bacteria > Bacillota > Clostridia > Christensenellales > Aristaeellaceae > JAEWAH01. The sequence continues at coordinate 197,131 of JAEZHM010000081.1, read as the reverse complement.
AGGTGATATGGCGAAGGTAAGCAATGCCATTTTAGCCATGTCCGGTGATTATTACGGCAACCAGCAGCGGGGGGTCGTTATCCGCAATGGCCAGGTCTATCGAAAATCGGTAAGCGATGATGTTTGCGTCCTGTATAATGACGGAACTATGAAAACGTACAGCCCTGAAACCTTCGCTGTTGAGGACGCCATTGCAAAGGGAGTTTATCAGGCATGGTCCTTCGGCCCCAAGCTCTTAAATGGCGGCCAGCCCATGACGGAATTCAATACCAGCGTGGCTCCGGCCAATCCACGCGCCGCCATCGGATATTTCGCACCCGGGCATTACATCATGGTGGTTGTGGACGGACGCCAGGAAGGATATTCCAAGGGCATGACAATGAAAGAGCTTTCGCAGCTTTTCTACAATCTGGGCTGCGTAGATGCCTATAACCTGGATGGCGGACAGACCGCCCAGATGGTTTTCATGGGCAATACCGTGAACCAACCTTATAATGGCGGGCGCAACGTCAGCGACATTGTCGCCATTGGAGAGTGACTTGAATGATCAAAAAACTGCTGCCGCACGCCTTGTTTATCATGGCGGTCATGTTTACCGTACTGAACATACTGGACAGCTATAACCCAGCCATGGGATTTTTAACAAGCTCCCTTTCCAAATGGCTGCTGGTAATCTTTTGCGTTACAGCCGCTCTTGGCGCCATCATCATGATCATAAGGGACAGGACGCGGGAATAGGGGCGCTGCCAAATTAATTCGGAATTTGAATCGTAAACAGTGTGCCCTGACCCACCTTGCTTTCCACCTGAATATCGCCGTTGTGCGCTTGCACGATCCACTGCACGATCGATAACCCCAAGCCTGTGCCGCTACGGTCGCGGGCCGGATCCGCGCGGTAAAAGCGTTCAAAAATGTGCGGAAGGCTGTCGGGAGGAATGCCCAGGCCATTGTCGCTGACCGTTATATATGCTTTATTTTCCGCAGTTTTCGCTGCTATGCGGATACAGCCGCCCGGCTTCCCATACTTGATCCCATTTTCAACAAGGTTCAGCAGCATTTGGGATATCAGGCTCAAATCCCCTTTTATAGCCATGCCTTTAGGAATATCCTGCTCAAATTTCATATCCTGCTCATGCAATTGATCCGAAAACTGTTCCCCAATATGTTCCACGATATCCCCCAAAGGAAATTCCTCCATGAATACGGGGTACCGCCCTTCCTGACCGCGCGTAATGGTAAGAAGCTGGGCAATGATATGCTGCATGCGCCTGCTTTCCGCAAGGATTGTCGTCACGGCCTGCGCATCCTCAGCGGTAAGCTTATTGTCTGCAAGCAATGATTCGGCGTATGCCATAACGATAGATACGGGCGTTCTTAGTTCATGGGAAGCGTCCGATGTAAACCTTTTTTCGCGCAGGAAGGACGATTCCACGGAAGCAAGCATGTTGTTGATCGTTTCGATAAGTTCTCCAACCTCATCCCTGCTTGCCGCGACCGGAATGCGCTCGGACAGGTCACCCTTGGCGATCACCCCGGCGCTGCTTATGATCTGGCAGATCGGCATCAGGGTTTTCTTTGAGATCAAAAGCCCTCCCGCCACTGCCAGGACTAAAAGCAGTGGAGCGCTTGCAAGGCATATATAACTTATTGTGCGTAATGTATCATCGATATCCTGCATGGACGCCATGATACGGACATGGAGCCTGAAGCCGTCAACACTTACCGTATTGGAATCCAGTAGCATAAAATGCCGGCGGTTCAATGATGTTTCCCGAAGCTTTTCTTCCTCCCACGGCGCTTCCAAAAGCAATGAATGCTGCTCTTCTGAAGAGACAAGCGCATTCCCGATTTCATCCAGGATCAAATAGGACATGTTGGAGGATAGGGGCACCTCATTTTCATACTTGAATGTTCCGTTTTCGTTCTCCACCTGTGAGGTCAATTGGGTGAGGGCCAACTGCATATCGTTTGTCAGCTTTGCCAATAGCGATTGCCGCATCACCAAATACAAAGACGAAAAAAACACTATAATGATAAGGAGTGTCAGCGCGGTATACCAGAGCGTCATTTTATACCGCAGCGGGAAGGAACGCTGCTTCTGCATTACAGCTGCCCCTCCCCTGCCTTCAGCACATAGCCAAACCCCCGCACTGTGTGAAGAAGCTTGACCGGCTCATCCCTGTCGATCTTTCCGCGCAGATACCGGACGTACACATCCACAAGATTGCTTTCAAAGCTGCACGCATAATCCCATACGTGGGCGCCGATCTGGTCCCGCGTCAAAACGCATTCAGCGTTGCGCAAAAAGTATTCCAGCATAGTAAATTCCTTGGCTGTGAGGGAAACATCCCTTTCGCCGCGCTTCACGGTGTGCGTCACAGTATTCAAGACAAGGCCGTCATAAGAAAGCACGGCGGAGCGGTTTTCCTCATGCTTTCGCATGAGCGCACGCAACCTCGCCAACAATTCCTCAAACGCAAAAGGTTTGACAAGGTAATCGTCCGCGCCCATATCCAGTCCACGCACCCGGTCATCTATGCTGTCTTTGGCCGTAAGCATCAATATGCCGCTTTTGCATTTTTCCTTTCGCAGCCTTGATAACATCTCCAGCCCGCTGATTCCGGGCATCATGATATCAAGCACGATTCCGTCATATTCCACTGCCTGCGCAAAACTGAGCCCATCCAATCCGTTATTGCAATCGTCCACCGCATAGCCTTCCGTTTTTAAGCGTTTTACAAGTATGCTGCGGAGCGAATCATCGTCTTCCACCACCAATATGCGCATAGTGGCCCTTCCTTTTCCCATTTTGCTTATTATAGCATGGAAAAATGAAATGAAAATGAGAAAAGTGATGCGGCCGCGTATGCAAAAACACACGGCTGTACCGCCCTTTTCTGCTCTATCAGCATCAGTGCACTGCCTAGGATCACCAGCACGATGGCTGCGTAAAACAATATATATAGACGCGCCGCACCCTCATTACGGGATGCGGCACGCCTATGTTCAAAATTTCGATACAGTATCGCCTTTTCCTTCCCATTCTTCCTTTAGGTGGAAGTATACCATCTCAGTTCTTCATTCCCGTCATGACGATTCCTTCCACAAAGTACTTTTGGCAGGCAAGGTAAACAATGATGCCGGGCAGTATGGAAAGGCAGGTGGAGGCCATAGCCAGCTTCCAGTCGGTGCCGTAGGAGCCCGAGAATTTTTTCAGTCCTAAAGCGATGGTGTACATGCTGGAATCGGAGATATATACCGTCTTCAAAAGCACGTCGTTCCAAATGCCAATAAATATGAACGGCGCCACCACGATGATGGCCGGCCGGATGGACGGCACCAATATCTGCAAAAGAACACGCATCCTGCCGGCGCCGTCGATTTTCGCAGCCTCGTCCAGCTCCCTGGGCACGGTCATGATGAACCGGCGGATCAGGAAGATATTGAACGCCCCGCCGCTTGTTAAGTACGGCAGGATCATCGGCCTGCCCGGTGAGACCGGTTACCATGATCAGTATCATAGTCAGCACCAGACTCAAGAGCCAACATAAAAGGGCCCCCCATATTATTTTAATTGGGAGGCCCCCCCTATTCCCTATTTACCCGAAGGGCATGCCTCAAGTTTTTGTACTGTCCGTTCAGATGTTTCTCGGTGATAGCATAATGGACAACTCCATTAATCCTTCCAAGTAGTAAATGAATATAAATCGTTATGGTTGCCGTGAGGAAGCTCCTTCATATAGTAACCTGTGCTTATAGAATCATTTCTAACCATGGACGTACCACAAGATGGACAATATCTCGCAAAGACAGCGAGGGCCGGCGCAGTCATTATGGTCAAAATCAGTACAACAGCAATGCCTTACAATCCAGTTTTTCTTCATTCTACGTTCCTCCCTTTTTTCGGATCTACAGTGTATCCTCATCCGAGCCGAAGGCATAGCCCTCATCCCGAAGTATTTTTCCCATGTAGGGCACGGTTACATCTGCTATCAGATGCTGGCGCGAAGACCAGAAAGCATTTGTCACCCTGACATTACATAGGGGTATTTCATGTATTTTGTTGGTCATGGCGATATCCTCTAATGGTACAGCAATTCTAATTTTTCATGCCCGTCATGACAATGCCTTCAACGAAATACCGCTGCCCAAGTAAGTAGAAGACAACGCCTGGAACGAATGCCATGCAGGTGGCGCACATGATCTTGGACCAGTCGGATTTGAGCGAGCCCTTAAACAGGCTCAGACCCAGTGCGATAGTAAAGTCCTTCTGATAATTGATATAGATGACCTGTTGGAGTAAGTCGTTCCACAACTCGATAAATTTTAGCAGTGCAACCACAATCATCGCGGACTTGATTGCAGGAACAATGATAAACACCAGGATGCGGAAAAAGCCGCAGCCGTCAATGGTGGCCGCCTCATCCAGCTCGCGAGGAACGGTTTTGATGAATTGACGGATCAGAAATATGCTGAATGCGCCGCCGCAGCAGAAGTGAGGGATGATGAGCGGCCAATAGGAGTTGGTCAAATTCAGCAGACGATTCCAACCGATGTAAAGCGGTACCAGCGTGACAATATTAGGAAGAAGCATGGAGGCAATGCACAGCCCAAACAACAGTTTCTTTCCTTTGAACCGCAAGCGTGCAAATGCGTACCCACCCAGTGTAGCCGTGACCGTCGCGCCAAGTACAGAGGGCACAATGATGGTCAGTGTATTTTTCAGATAATCAAAGAATGGAAAATAATTCAGCGTATCCAGATAGTCATTAAACCGCCAGACGTAGGGAAAAAAGACCGGAGGATAGGCGTACAGCTCATTGTTGGTCATTAAGCTTGAACGGAAAATCCACCATATAGGAAGCAGCACGATAAATGTCAAAAGCAGAAGCAGCACCATGCTAAACACATTGCCGATTCTTTCATTGCGCGCGCGGCATTTGAATGTGCTTCTTTCCCGCAGGAATGGAATACGCATACTCATCTGCTATCATCTCCTTCGTAAAAGATCCAGCTCTTGCTGGTGGCAAACAATATCATCGTGAAAACGCCAATCAGCACGAAGAACACGGCGGAAATGGCGCAGGAATAACCAAATTTGCTCGGTGTGCTCTTGAAGGCATAGCGGTAAAGAATAAAGGACATAAAGCAGGTTGTGTTGCCCGGTCCTCCCTGAGTCAGTGCCAGCGCGGGCGTGACAACTTGCATGTTGGTAACCAGGGACATGAGCAGATTATAAAAGATGATAGGCGTCATGCAGGGTAGTGTAACGCTAAAGAAGCGCTGGAAGGCGTTTGCGCCGTCAATTTCAGCAGCTTCGTGGTAAACACGCGGCACATTCTGCAGGCCTGCCAGAAAGATCACGATCAGATTCCCACTCAGCCATACGGAGATGAGCGATAGCGAAGGAATCGCCAGGCCGGAGTCATTCAAAAACATGACCTTGTGAATCCCCATCAGGTTCAGAACATAATTGAAAAAGCCGTTATTATAGTCATACAGCCATGACCAGCCCAGGTATACCGCCATCGCCGGCAGGACATAAGGAAGATAGAACACCGCGCGGAAAAAGCCGCGGGCGGGAATTTTACGGTTCAGCAGCATTGCCACGATCAGCGAAAAGAGCATTCCGCCCATAACGCTTAAGAAAGCATAGTACACGGTCACCTTGATGGAATCAAAGAAATATGGATCCTTGGTGAATAACCTTATATAGTTAGCCAGACCAATGTAATTTGGTTCCGTAATGCCCTTCCAGTCTGTCAGACTGAGGACAAACACAGTCAGCAGCGGCAAATAGGTGATGAACACCAATCCCATCAAAGAGGGAAACAGGCAGGCGTAAGCAGTCACAGCCTCGGCTCGGCGCATCCTGTTAAAGGGCTTTCGCATAGCTTTCATTTTCCTCCGCATTTAAAGAAGAAGGGGAAGCGCACGCCAGCGCGAACGCTTCCCCTTGACAGGTTGATAATCAGAATTCACCGATTGTAGAAGCCAAGGCATCATAGTTGGCGGTGATAACTTCTTTAGCCGTCTTTTCACCGGTCCAGACAGGGCCAAGCACGCTGCGGAGCATATCGATGAAATCGCTGGTATTGGGCGTATAGTACCAGCAGGCAGACTTGGCATATGCTTTGGTGTAATCTACCAGTACAGCCTTGGCCATTTCATAATCCTTAATCGGGAAGCTTTCATCCTTCAGCCAGGAATCCATAGCTTCGCCCGCTACGTAGTACTTTTCCAGCAGCGGCATCCAGATGCCGGTTTCGATCAGGTTCCAGCTGTTTTCTTCCTTGGTATACCAAGCAATGAAGTCCATCGCTTCACGCAGATGCTTAGACTGGGCAAAGACAACCTGCGGGCCGGAGGTGCAGGCGGTGACCTTTTCCTTCATGTAAGGCAGCACACCAATACCCCAGTTGAAGCTCACACCAGGCATTGCTGTGCCCATGTTCCAGGCGCCGCCGGTGGCCATGGCCACATTGCCGGCTGCAATGGAACGGGTGATGCCTTCGTCGGCATGCCCATCATAGTAGGGAGCGACATGCTCAACCAGATATAGATCGGCAACCTTCTGAATGGATTCGATAGCTTCCGCAGAATTGATGACGCATGTCTTGCCATCTTCTGTGAACCAGGCGCCGCCATTGGACTGCGCCCAGACTTCAAGCTGCCAGGTCCAGTTATCGACGTTGCAACCATACTGCACAATCTTCTCGGAATCGAAGCCGTCTTCGCCAGGATGCTTGCCGTTGGCGTCGATGGTCAGCTTCTTCGCAACCTCGATGAACTCATCCCAGGTATAAGCTTTATCAGGATTGGAGGAGGGATATTCAATGCCGGCGGCGTCGAACATATCCTTGTTATAGTACAGAAGCAGGATTTCATTGCAGCCAGAGTAGGCAACAGTATTGCCATTGGAGCGGAAAGTCAGGCAATCGAGCGGCTTGGATTCAGAATTTGCATACATATCGCTGATGTCGGCCAGCAAACCGGCGTTCGCGAATGCCAGTACGCCATTCTCGTTCATGATACCGCAATCCGGCATGGTGCCGGCAGTCGCCATGGAGTTAAGTTTCGTGGTATACTCTTCATTTGGGATGCAAACGAGCTCGACAAAGACTTTGTCCTGAGCGGCATTGTACTTATCCAGTACATCCTGAGTGGATTTGGATTCCTCCGGCGTTCCCCAGTACGAGTAGGTGATGGTGACGCGGTCTTCGGCCAGTGCGGTGAGACTGGATACCAAGGTCAGTATCATGGTCAGCACGATCGCCAGACCCAGGAGCTTGGTTCCCTTTTTCATGTTCTCTTCCTCCTTTTTTTATTGCAATACACACCCGTGTATTAGTGCCTTCGCACCCAGCATGAGAATCATGCCCGGTGTTCCGCCCAGTCAAGGCTGTGCCATAACTGGGCTTCAGGCTCGGGGACCAATCCCCTCGCCCTCTGAAACGTTCAAATATACCTGCATTTCCCCTTCGCCGCGGTTGGCCCACAGATAATAGGGAATCAGTGTGATGTCTGTCTCCTCCCACCTAGGCAGCCGGTCCTGATACAGCTCATCATCATCTTCAAAGACTGCTTTTGTACCGCGGGTCTTCAAGATAACAGAGCCGTCACCGGCAAAGGACTCCAATTCTGTGAAGGCGGCGGTGTGCGGGAGTTTAAGGCTTGCTATGCCCTCTCCGTTGTCCGCCTGCTCGGCGCAGTAGACAATGGAGCCGCGCATGACAGCGGCTTTGCCCACATTGTCGACTACCTTGGGATGGGATACCACGTACCTTGGATGAAGGTCATAGGTGACGGTAACAACATCTCCCCGATTCAACGCGGATAAATGGAGGTATCCGTTTACTTTAGTTATGGATCTTGCTTCCCCGTTCACAAGCACGGCCTTCATGGGCGCAAGCCCTGACTGCCGGATCGCCACGTTCTGTTCCTGTCCCAAAACCTCAATGTGAAGCGTATCCCCAAAGGGGTACTGCGTACTAAGCGAAAGCTCAAAGCGGCCGGTGTGGATCTCACAGGCAAGTGGAATATGAATATACAGAGTGTCTTGATCAGCGCCGAAGGCATAGCCGCCAATGCTCATAATGGTGCGTGCAATATTGGTGGGGCAACAGGCCACATCGAACCACTTTTGTCGCACAGGCTTGACGTGGTCTAAACCCGGATTGCAGCGGCATGCCGGAGGATTGACGGCCAGGGGTCCTACATAGAAGAACTCAGTGCCATTTTGAGAAATTCCTGCCAACACACGGTTGAAAAACGCCCGCTCCACCGTGTCGTAATACGCGCCGTCCCCGGTGAGGGTAGCCATGCGCGAAGCAAACATCATCAACGCCACCGAGGCGCAGCTCTCGCTATAGACGGTATCGTTGGGCAGATCAAAATCCGTAGTGAAACTCTCGCCGTAAGCCGTGGAGCCCACGCCGCCGGTTATGTACATACGACGCTGCGTCACGCTGCGGTATAATCCTTCACAGGCATCCTTAAGCGCCTCATTTTCATACAGCCTTGCCAAATCCGCCATGGCGCTGTACATGTACAAGGCACGCACCGCATGGCCTACCGCTTCCGTCTGATAGACCGGTTCTATATGGGTCTGGGCATAGGTCCGCTCCTGAATGACGGGAAGATGAAAGATGTCTTTAAATTCAGGCCTTTCGCGCTCCATGGCGAAATAAAGGGGTTCTTTGCCCCGCTGGCCAATAAAGTAGTCCGCAAGCTTCAAATAGACACGGTTGCCAGTCACTTGAAACAGCTTCACAAGCCCAACCTCAATCTCCTGGTGCCCTGGATAGCCTGGAATCTGCCCTTCCCCCATACCGAAAACCCGCTCCAAATAATCCGCAAATCTGCAGGCTGTATCGAGAATCTGCCGTTTTCCCGTTGCCTTGTAATAGGCCACCGCAGCTTCAAAAAAGTGCCCCGCGCAGTACAACTCATGCCCCTCTTGCAAATTGGTGAACCTGAACGCAGGTTCCTTGACCGTATAATAGGTATTGATATAACCGTCGTCTTGCTGCGCCTTGCCAATCAGATCGCAGGCCTCATCCGCCAGCGCTTCCAGTTTACTGTCCCCATACACCTCAATACAGTAGGCTACCGCTTCCAGCCATTTGTACAGGTCACTGTCCTGAAAGATCATTCCATAGTGTTCGCCCGTAGAAATCCCCGCCGCAATGCGGAAATTCTCAATGCAATGGCTTTTGGCAGCGTCCTCCACACGGTCGTGCAGAGCCTCCCATTGGTAGGAAAGCACCTTTTCCTTCACGAGCTTCTGCATTCTTTGCGGAATACCATCCGTCAACCTGACGCACTTTAAGGGCAAGGCTTCAAGATATTTCATATAAATCCTTCCTGCCGATCATTCAATCGAGCTGATAGTACCCATTAGGATTATTGCCTTTTAAGAACGGCAAAAGATGCTTATTGTTCACTTTTAATCGATTAAATTTAAACGTTTAAATAAACTCTTAAAAAGATGATAGCATATCATATTTGGAAAGTCAACACCCACTTTTGACAAACCCTGTCAGTTTCAAAAAGACATTCATGAGCCTTGTTTTGCGATTCATTCCATTATGCTGAACAAATCAGGTACAACGATCTAGTTCAACTTTGCTCAACCAAATGATGAAATTTGAGAAGAATGCGCAATATTGATGGTTGCCATGGATAGTTCCCCCCGCTATACTCGGGAAAGCCGAGAGCTTCATGCCAAAGGGGAAGATTCATTTGATCCAATCAAATGCGGTGACTAAAAAGGTGCATAGGTCATCACTTAGCAAATCCATCTGGCGTTTCCGGTACTTCTATCTTATGCTCGCGCCCGGCATCATCTATACAGTTTTGTTCCATTATGTGCCCATGGGCGGCCTTGTAATCGCATTTCAGGATTACAAAGTTTTCTTAGGACTCACGGGCAGCAAATTCGTAGGCTTTGCCAATTTCGAGCGTCTGTTTCTGACCAACAAGTTTTTAAATGTGCTGTCCAATACGTTCATTATCAGTGGATACAAGATACTTTTCGGGTTTCCGGCACCCATCCTTCTTGCCATACTGATCAATGAAGTAAGGCAGCGCTCCTTCCAACGCACTGTGCAGACGGTGGTATACCTCCCCCATTTCATCTCCTGGGTCATAATGTCGGGGGTTGTCATGAACCTTCTCGCTCCGGGGGACGGACTGCTTAACCTCATCCGCATCGCCATGGGACAAAAGCCCATCTTTTTTATGGCGGAGCCCGGCTACTTCAGGAGCATCCTGGTGATCACCGACATCTGGAAAGAGATGGGCTGGAGCGCCGTCATCTATCTGGCAGCATTGTCCGGCGTGCCCCAGGAAATTCACGAGGCAGCGGTGATCGATGGGGCCAACCGCATCCAGCGTATCCTGTACATCGCTATTCCCTGCATTCTGCCCACCATTGCGGTCATGTTCCTTTTAAGATTGGGCGGTGTGTTGAACGCCGGCTTTGACCAGGTATTTTCCATGTACAATTCAGCCGTGTACGACGTAGGAGATATTCTGGATACGTACGTGTACCGCATCGGCGTGGTAGACCGCAAATATGGTTTTTCCACCGCCGTGGGTCTGTTCAAATCTGTTGTCGCATGCGCCTTTGTGTTGATCTTCAATTATCTGTCAGACAAGGCCGGTCAGGAAACGCTGTTATAATAAAGGATGAGATGTTCATGAAACATACCGGGAACCGCCTTGCCCAAACAAAGGTGGACAAAGTGTTTGACGCAGTCAATCTTTTCATTCTCGCATTGATCCTGGTTATCACTCTTGTTCCCTTTCTGATCGTGATACAGCGTTCCTTTGTGCCGCCGGAAGAGGTCATGCGTTCCTCCGGGGGGCTGAATAGTCTCATCCCCCGCCACATTACGCTGGACTACTACAAGTATGTGATCACCAATCCCATCCTTTGGCGTGCCTACGGCGTTACCATATTGCGCACAGTTCTGGGCATAGCCATCAATCTATTGGTAACAGTGCTTACCGCCTATCCCCTTTCCAAAAGGCAAATGCCGGGAAACAAGGGGCTCATGACCTTCTTTTTCATCACCATGATCTTCAGCGGCGGCATGATCCCCTCCTACCTGCTGGTCACATCATTGGGACTGACGGATACCATCTGGGCGCTGGTGCTTCCAGGCGCCATGAGCGTGTACAACATGATCATCATGCGCACCTTCCTTCGAAGCCTGCCGGAAGAACTGGAGGAATCGGCCCGCATCGATGGCTGCCACGATATCATGATCCTCTTCCGCATCATCCTTCCCCTGTCCCTGCCGGCCATCGCTTCCGTGGGTCTCTTTTATGCCGTGTGGCACTGGAACACGTTCATGGACGGTGTACTCTACATTACGGACCGCAAGCTTTGGCCGCTTCAAATACTGCTCCGGGAGACGATGCTTACCTCTTCCATGAGCGAACTGGAGCTGAGCAACGCTTTTGCCGAGGTAATGCCGCCGCCCCAGGGGCTGATCGCTACGGAGATCATCGTCACCATGCTACCCATCATTTGCCTTTACCCCATGCTGCAAAAATACTTCGTCAAGGGTATCCTCATCGGCTCCGTCAAGGGATGAGCAAATCTAAGAGGCCAAGGCCTCTTGAGGTATAATACATTACAGGGAGGAAACGGAACATGAAAAAGGGACTGGCTTTACTCTTGACCCTGGTGCTTTTGCTTACGGCTATCTCCAGCCTGGCGGAAGACAAAATGGTCACATGGGTGTTCACCAAGGGAGGCTTTGAGCCACTGAGCGAAGACAACTCCATTCACCAGGCAATCGAGGAAAAATCCGGCATCACATTTGAACATATCGCGCCCCCCGCAGCCAATTATGCTGAAAAAGTAAGCGTGATCCTGTCAGGCAAAGACCTGCCAGACGCCATCCGCCTCTCCAAAACATCGGAACTATATGATTATGCCGAGCAGGGTATGCTCCTGGCCCTGGATGATTATCTGAAGGATTGCCCAAACCTGAAAAGCGCCATCCCGGAAAAGGCATGGGACATCATGCGTGGCTCCGACGGCAAAATTTACGGCATTCCCGTATGGACCAGCGAGCACCGCTACAACTTCATCATCCGTGGCGACTGGCTGGATAAACTGGGTCTTAAAAACCCCACAACGCTTCAGGAACTCCATGATGTGTACAAAGCATTTGTCACCCAGGACCCCGACGGCAATGGCGTTGCGGATACCTACGGCCTGATGGGCACCGGCCTGGAGACGTTTGAGCCCATCTTCGGCGCATATGGCGTCATGGGCGTGCACCGCGGCTACTTCTATAAGGATGCAGATGGCACCTTAAAGCCCCAGGCCATCAACCCCAAAGCCAAGGAAACTTTAGCGCTGCTTCGCGACTGGTACCAGGAAGGGCTTATTCACCCTGAATGGATCACCATCAAGGCGGAATCGGAACTCAATGAGCGCGGCATGAAGAATCAGTTCGGCTCCACCCACCGTTGGTGGACATGGGAACCCAAGATTGAAAAGGAAATGCGCAAGATCGATCCCAAGGTGGAATGGCGCAGGATCGCCCCGCCTGTAGGACCCGACGGCATTTCCGGCGTGCGCGGCGTGGGCATTGTGAACTTCCCGGTGGTGGTTTTGTCTACCACCCAGCATGCCAAGGAAATTATGCAGCTGTTTGACTGGTACCACACCGAGGAAGGCATGATGACAGCCTATTCCGGCGTGCAGGGTGTACACTGGGAAAAGCAGGCCGACGGCACCTATCACACGCTGCCCCAGTTTGACTTGGATGCCAAGTGGATTCAGTGGTATTCCTGTTTTGAAAACGAGCAGCCACTGCTTCAAATGGAGACATACCTGGTGCAATCACGCAGGGATGCCCTCAATTGGAACATCATCACCAACGCAGCAGACGGCATCGTCACCGAAGCGGAAAAACAGTACAGTGCCGATTTGAACCTGCTGGTGGAAGAAGCCTACGGCAAGATCATCACCGGAAAAGCTGATCTAGATTACTTCGACCAATTTGTAGAGGAATACAACCGCCTGGGCGGTGGGGAATGGACGCAGCAAGTGAACGAAAAAGCTGCCAAGTAAGAAAAATTCCGGGAGGATGAAGTGAAAACACCTCATTCTCCCGGATAACAAGGAGTGTAAATTATGAGCAATGTATCCCTTAAGGAAAAGTTTTTCGGCTGTATCGCGGGCTGCCATATCGGCTCCGCCATGGGTGCCCCGGAGGAAGGCTCTCTTTGGCCGGTAATCGAGAAAAAACATGGGTTGATTGAGGATTTTCTGCCTTATATGCATTATAAGAACGGCTGGATGCGGGAACCGGGCACCACAGAGGACGGTGTGGAGCGGCAGAAGCTGATGATCACCGCCATTATGGAAAAGCAAGGCCGCGTAAACGCCGAGGATGTACGCAAAGCCTGGCTGGACCATATGAACCCCAACGCGGCAGGCCTTGTGTCAGAACCTTTTGAAGGCGTTCTTCTGGCTATGGCCAAAACAGGCCTCCCGGCCATGGACCTGGGCAGATACTGCGATTACGCGGGTTTGAACAGCTTCTCCCGCTCCTGCCATGCCGTCGCGCTCATTAATGCCGGCCACATTCAACATGCCATTGAAGATGTGTTGGAGGTAGGGCAGCTCTATCAAACTTCCAACAGCAGAGGGCTCAAGTGGGCCTGCGTCACCGGCATCGCCATTGCCTCGGCCACCAAACCGGAAGCCACGGTGGAAAGCGTAATCCATGATGTGCTAACCAATTGCGACCAGACAATGGTCCGCCCCGAATTGGAGCGGGAACTCCAAAAAACAAAAGGTATGAAAGATATCAGGGAACTGCGCAGCTATTTTGACAGTGTGTACAGCGGCATCGGCATCCCCTATTGCTTCAGCTTTGCCAACGAAGTGGTCACCAAGGGCATGTGCATTTTCCAGATGGTAAAGGGCGATACCAGGGAAGCTGTCGTGGCCGGTGTCAACATGGGTAGGGATACAGACTGCGTGGCCGCAGTGGCCGGCGGCATTTCCGGCGCGCTGACCGGGGCAGCCTCCATCCCCGAAAAGTGGATCAAGCAGCTGGATTATGCCACCACCCAGAACAAGTATACTAACTCTCAGCGCACCTTGCGCGAGCATGCCGACGGATTGTATAATGCCTTTATGGCCTCTTTGTCGGAAGCAAAAAAATACATCGAAGTCATGGTAAAGGCATAAACGCTTTGGGATAGGGCGCACATTCTTATGTGCGCCTCTCCGACTTTTTTCACTTGGCATCCAAATTAATCCATGCGCGAGAGCGGCTAAGACCGTTCCCGCGTTTGTATTCTCCTAGGAGGTGATGCCGTTGAAGCGAATCATCGCATGGATGCGGAATATCCTGGATCGCTACAAGGTTGCCGCCTGCATGTTTATTTACATGGCCATTGTCGTATGCGCCGTAGGCGGCATGGCATTGGTTTATCTTCCATCCCGCCACATGATGGAACAGGAAATACAGAAATCGAATACCGCCCTGCTTTCCATGGTAAAAACCCGCGTGGACGACGCGCTGGAAAGGGTGGCCGTTTCCTCACTGCAGCTGGCTCTGGATCCTCTGGTTTCCAAATACCTGAATGCCGACCCTGCCCTTGACCTGTGGGACCTTAACCGGATTCAGACAAAGCTTTCCGTCATGCAGGCAGCGGACGAAAACATGCATTCCGTGTATTTGTATTACCTTGATACGCCTTACATGATCACAAGCTACGGCGTCTATGCCTCCGATACCTTCCATGATAAGGAATGGATGGAAAAACTAGACCAGGCGGAGCAGGGGCCGCTGATGCTTCCCAATCGGAAGATACGCTTTATCGATAAGACGCAGGAGTCGGAAGGAATCACCATTTTGCGCAAACTGCCCTTGGGGAGAAAGCATTGCACGGCGCTTCTGGCTGTAAATTTGGACAGAAACAGCTTTCTTTCGCAAATTCAAAGTGCGGTGACGGGCACAAACACCTTCCTGCTCATACTGGATGACAGAGGCAATCCCATCAGCTATAACGACTGCGAATATGCTAAAACCTATATTGCGCAGCTGAACATCATCAAGCTGGCCGCGAGCGAAAAAAGAACGGGCGAACTGCTCACCATCGGTGGTACACAGACGGTCGTCACCGTGGATGCATCCGCCGTCAGCGGCTGCACTTATATCATGGTGCAGCCCATATCCGAATACTATGAACGGGCTCAAAGCGTTACCAACACCAGCCTGTGGCTGACGCTGCTTGTACTTGTGCTGGGTGTTTTCATGACGGTTTTCACGGCAAAACAGCTCTACCAGCCGGTGGAGCGGCTGTTAACCTCCACGCAAACGCCCCGCCATGCGGATAATGACGCTCGGTATAAGGAGTTTCGCATGCTCTTTGAGCGATTTCATGAAATTGCTCAAACCAACGCCGATTTGAGCGCAAAAACGCAAAAGTACCATCCCTTGGTCTTGGAGAAGATCACCCGCGACCTTATGTTCGGCAGCGTGAAAAGCGAAGAGCTAATCAGGGAACGCACGACTCTTGCGGGCCTAACCTTTCCGGAAAATGCCGTCCACTGCGTGGTCGGATATCATATAGACCACTACCGGGATTTTTGCGGCCGTTTCACAGCCGAAGACCAGGTCCTCTACGAATTCGTAATCAAAAATATACTGTCGGAGCTTTTGGGGGATTGGTGCTGGACGGGAGCTAACATTCCCGGGCTTGATCCGTCGGAATCGTATTATCTGTTGGAGCTGCCCGACCGTGAGGAATCGGCTGAACAGCTCTTCCATCAATGCAGCGAAGCCTGTGTAAGCATCGAACAGTATTTTCCTTTCAGCATCACTGTGGGTATAGGCTCCTTCAAAAAGACTATTCAGGAAATTCCCACCTCCATGCGGGAGGCCGGCGTCGCTATGGCCTACCGCTTTTCCATGGGCCGCGGGCAGGCCATATTCTATCCCCAGGCCGTCATGCAGATTAAGGTTCAGGCCCACTTTCCCGTGGATATCGAAAAGCGGCTGTGCGACCATATACGCGCCGCGGATGTGACAAGGGTGCACGACAGCCTGAATGAATTATATGAGTCCCGCGAAACCGGAATGATGCTGCAAATGCTAGGGGCACAAAGCGTATTTTCCCACTACGTCAACTGCGTGATGGGGATATTGCATGAATTGGGGTATCATCTGGAGGAAATCACGGAGTATATGGGCGATATGGCGGCCAAGCTATCGGGCTTTAGGGAAATCGCAGAGTTTGAAAACTGCTTTACCGGTTTTTGCGATGATGCTACCGTCTTCATCGCCCAGCGGCACACCAAGACATCCGGCCATATTTATGAACTGACTCTTGTGTTTATCACTCAGCATTATAGCCGGGATGTAACCATTGCCGATCTTTCAGACAAGCTGATGTATTCCCCCACCTATATCAACCGCATGCTCAAGCAGCAATGCGGCAGTACGTTCAATGATCTGCTTTGCGAAAAGCGTATGGAGGTCGCCAAAGAATTATTGAAAAGCAGCAGGATGCCTGTTGGCGACATTGCCAAAGCGACGGGCTTCAACAGCATTCAAAGCTTTAACCGTGTCTTCAAAACCGTTGCGGGCTTAACGCCTACCGCTTACCGCAGCGAGCAGGGACTAAGTGGCTGAAAAGCGAATATCCCATCTAACATATAAGGAGGAGTTCTATGAAAATCGCAGTTGGCTCCGATCACGCGGGATTTCCCCTGAAGGAAAAAGTACTGGACATTCTTCGGTCAAAGGGGCATGAAATCACTGATTTCGGAAGTTACGATCCAAATCCAGTGGATTTTCCCGATATCGCCAAGAAGGTATGTGCCGCCATACTGGATGAAAGTTGCGAGCGTGGCATTATGTTCTGCGGCACAGGCGTTGGCGCTTGCATCGCATGCAACAAGATTTCCGGTATCCGGGCATCCGTGTGCCATGACATCTATACCGCTCACCAGTGCGTGGAGCATGACGATGTGCAGGTGATCGCCATGGGTGCGCAGATTATAGGCCACACTGTGGCACTGGAACTAATCGACTTGTTTCTTGCGGCCAAGTTTTCCACCAGTGAGGAATTCCGCCGCCGGGTAAAAAAACTGGAAATGATGGACGGATCCTTAAGGTAAACAGCGTGGCGGTCTATAGGGAAAACAGCCGGAGGACTTTGCATGCCATTTGAATCATCCCAATGGATCTGGGTAAAGGAATACAGCGGGCCAAACCAGTACATATTGGCTCGCCACGCCTTTATAGCAGCAGAATGTGAAAATGCTGTCCTTTTCATCAGCGCGGACGCGCAGTATGTGGTGAATATCAATGGCATGCTCGTTGGATTCGGCCAATACGCAGACTTGCCGGAATTTAAGGTGTACGACGAAATTGATATTTCCGGCTGCCTAAAAAAAGGCCAGAATTTTATGGAAATCGGAGCTTACTGCCCGGTAACGGAGAGTTCCGTATACAGGCCCGGAAGGCCTGCTTTGATATTTGAGGTGTGCGTTGGCGGAAAGGTAATTGCCGTAAGCGGTATGGATACGCTTGTTGCCCGTGACCCCAGCTATAAAAGCGGTGATGCGGATCTCATCTCAAAGCAAATGGGCTATACTTTTGGGTACAACGCCTGCTCAGCCATGCCGGAATATGAACAGCCGGATGTGTTTGAACATACGCGTTCATTTCACGCGCGCCCCATCAAACGCCTTGAACTATATGACCGGGCAGGCGCAATGGTTGTATCCCAGGGTGTATATTTCGGGGATCTAGCCGGCGATACAATTGGAAAACGCATGCAGTATGCCTCCATGGCATTTCGTGAAAATAAAGGCATGACCGGTCTGAATGTGCAGCCTACCTTTCCTAAAGCGGCGGTACGGTACGCGGCAGGGGACGGCGGCGGAATATGGATCGTTGCGGACCTGGGCAAAGAAACGGTAGGTTTCCTTGACCTGGAACTGACCGTGCCATCTGCTTGTGAAATACTGATCGGCTGGGGCGAGCATACGGATGATCTAAGGGTTCGGACATACGTTGGCGGCAGGAACTTTGCTGCAAGATTCTACGCGAAAGCCGGTCAGAATCATTTCACCCATTTATACCACAGATGCGGCTTAAGGTTTATTCAGCTGTTTATTGCCTCCCATGTAGTGGAAATTCAATACGTCGGTGTCCGTAAGGTTCAGTATCCGCTGTGTGAATGGCCAGCCTTCCATACGGCAGACGGTTTGCATACCCGTATATTCAGCGTTTGCCGCGACACGCTGAAGGCCTGCCTGCATGAGCACTACGAAGACTGCCCATGGCGCGAGCAGGCGCTGTATGCGATGGATTCGCGCAATCAAATGCTTTGCGGGTATTACGCATTTGGGGAGTATGAAATACCGCGAGAAAGTTTGAGGCTTCTTGCGTTATCGTTAAGGGATGACGGATTGCTGGAACTATGCGCCCCCGCGGCTGTACCCATTACGATTCCAAGCTTTTCATTGATTTTTGTTCTGGCGCTTGAGGAGTATCTTATGTACAGCGGCGATGTAACGTTTGTACGTGAGGCATTGCCCGTGGCGTGCGCCATCGTGGATGGAATGCTATCGCGGCGGGCGGAATGCGGGCTGATCCCAGCCTATACAGGCGATGCATACTGGAACTTCTACGAATGGCGGCCGGGGCTTGACGGATCAGAAAAATCGATTGGCAGAGAAGAAGCCATGCGGTATGATGCGCCGCTCAATATGCTGGCCGCCGAGGCCTCGTCGCGCATTGCCCATATGCTTGATTTATTGAAAATGCCCGAAGCTAAAGCATATCGTGCGGAAGCGGAAAGACTGCGCATTGCTACGGATCATTTTTTCCGAGATACGGAAATAGGCCTTTATTATACGTATAGGAACGAACATAGCTGCTGGCATACTTCGGAGCTTGCCAATTCCCTTGCTGTGTACTGCTCAGTCTGTCCTGCTGAAAAAGAGGATGCTGTTCTACAATGCCTGGCAGATGAGAAACTTTCGCCCATATCGCTTAGCTATTCCATATTCCTCTTCGAAGCGCTTTTGAAAAAAGGCGAACGCCATGCCCGGAAGGCTCTTGGCCGTATCGCCCGTGTCTTTGGGGACATGCTTGTGCGGGGAGCGTCCACCTTCTGGGAAACAGAAAAAGGCGGCTGGGATTTTGAGCGTGCCGGGAGCCTGTGTCATGCCTGGTCCGCCGTACCTTTGTATCTGTATATGGCTTACGTGCTTGGCATCCGGCCGGTGGAACCCGGCTTTGCAAAATACGAAATCTCTCCGGTTCCGTGCGGATTGTACGAGGTTTCAGGAAAAATTATGTTGCCGGATGGACGCATGCTGCAAATAGGTTAAGCAGTATTTCACGCCTCTCCTCTCATGGCTTACAAATATCTGCCGCCTGAGTCAAGCGATCTGAAACACGCTTTTGCCCCATCACCTGCATGATATCGTATAGGTCCGGGGAATTTTCCCGGCCTGTCAGAGCATAGCGGAGAATGGATGCGGCATCGGCCAGCGTTCCTTTGTAGGCAGTCGGGTCCTCCGCGAAGGCCCTTTTATCACTTGTATAACCCAGCATCCCGGCCATGGCCTTTAGATGTGAGTACCAGTCTTCCTTTGTTTGTTCAGGTTCATATTCCTTCGCATAGGTTTGTAATAAAGAGACCTCATGCATACTATGGGTCAATAGCGACGGATCTATCTTGAAAAATGCATCCCAAAAATACCCAAGCGCCGGGCGGACCTCCGACCATTTTGAAATATCCTTGCGCGGCTTTGCTATTCCCCGCCCGATCCCCAGTACGTTGAACGCATAAGGCCGATCATGGCATAGTACTTCGTAAAAAGCAGGGTCATACTCTTTTGCCCATACCGTCAACGCTTCAAGACAAAAGCCTGCGTCCATTGCTGCAATGATGTCCTTGGCAATATCATTTAGCTTCTCCATATCAAAAACAGGCCCGCTGCTTCCTAATTTTTGAAGGTCAATGGTATATGACTCTAAGGGAAGCAAGGGATTTGCACGCCGCCATTCTTCAAAGGTAGAGTTGATAAGGCGCATATAATATTCGCGCAAGGCCAAAGGCGGGATTCCAAGTTCTCTGTAGTAGGCAGCATGGCCGTCCTTATCTTTGCGCTTGCTGAATTTGCGCTTGGAAGCCCCTTCCTTTTTCATAATTGGGGCAAGATGACCATATACCGGCGGTTCCCATCCAAGCACCTCAAAGAGCTGACGGTGAATGGGATAGGAGGAAAGCCATTCATCACCCCGCAGCACATGCGTCGTATGCATCAGGAAATCATCAATCACATGGGCAAAGTGATATGTGGGCAAACCGTCGGATTTCAATAGAACAATATCCTGTATATTTTCAGGCATGCTGATTGATCCTTTAAAAAGATCATCAAAGCATACTTTTCGATTCATGTCCCCGGGCGATCTTAAGCGCAGTGTAAACCTTTTTCCCAAATCCATTGCCCGCTTTATTTCTTCTAATTCCATCCGGCGGTGAATAGCCCAATCACCATAATATCCGATATCAACACCCTGCCGCTTCTGCTCAGCACGCATTTCATCCAGCTCTTCTTCGCTTAAAAAGCATGGGTATGCCTTGCCTTCGTAAACCAGTTGTTTTGCAAAAACATGATATATTTCTTTTCGTCTGCTTTGGATGTATGGCCCGTATTCCCCCAATTCGCTGCTCTCGTGAAAGAAACCCTCTTCATACGCTATGCCAAAGAGGCGTAATTCCATTGGAATCCGATCGCTTGCGCCGCCTACTTCCCGCTTCTGGTCTGTGTCATCCAGGCGGATATAAAACACGCCGCCCGACTGCTTCGCCAGGCGATACGAAAGGAATGCCGCATACAGCGAGCCGACATGGAGTTCCCCTGTCGGGCTTGGCGCCAGCCGCGTGACCATAGCGCCGGCAGGCAGCTTCCTTGGTGGGTACATGGCAATGACTTCATCAGCACGCTTTTTTACACGGGGGAACAACAGGTCTGCCATCTGTGCATAGGTACTCATCTTATCTCCTCCAACAAAAAAAGCCTTTCATCCATAAAAGGACGAAAGGCCTACTTTCGCGGTACCACCCTCATTGATTGCAATGCAATCCACTCTATGGGCATCCATCAATGCCCTTCCTCGTATCGTAAGGTTACGGAAGGCTGACAAAACGCTTCACCTTCTGCTCCGGCTCCTCGTTCAACGGCTCTCCAATACCCGTTTCCACCAACCCGGGCTCTCTTGAAATTTCCTGCCGCCTACTCTCATCCATCATCGCATTTTCTATGAATTTGCACTGATTATATCACGCAATCTCCTTATGTCAAGACAGGCTTATAGCTGACTTATGAGAGAACTGATTAAAACTCATCTATCTATATAAATTGCAGTTCTTGCTTATCGGCATCAAGGTGTGCCGGAATACCTATAGGCAGAATCGAGTGCCTTGTGTAATGCCCGAAGTCATCTGTATAGACAATAGGGATATCATATTTCTTACCGAAGCGCGCAAGACGGTTTACCAGATTTTCCGGAACATCGTTGGAGTAATGCCCGAAAACCAGACCGCTGACATTGCGGATAAATGGGCTTTGCTCAATGTGTGAAAGATACGCGCTGACCGCTACCACTTCGCTGTATTTTTCAAAATCTTCGATAAACAAGATGTATTTCTGCCCGGCGCCGAACTTGAAATAATCACCGCCCAGCAGCCATGCAAAATTTATCGTATATCCGCCTATCAAAATGCCTTCGCAAGCGCCGGAGTGTATAGTCCTCCACTCCCCGTTTCCGCATAAGCCGTCCGCCTTGTTCCCGTGTATGAAATTCTTTGCGAACTGCATGAAATCATAATGCTTCAAATCGCGAAACTCGCCGGCACCCAGGCCGTAATATGTGACCAGACCTGTTTTGGCATAAATGGCGTTCAATATGCTTGTGCCGTCGCTGTAGCTAGAGAACAGCTTCGGGTGGCGGGCGATGTTTTCATATTCGATCAGCGGCAGGATCTCATTTGCGCCCCATCCGCCACCAAACAGGATCATCTTCACTTCATTATCGTTCACCATATTGTTCAAATCGTCAGCCCGTTCCTGCTCGCTTGCCAGGTATCCGTGCGTGTTTTTGTATATGTTGGCACCGAGCTTTACCCGAAAGCCCAGTTCCCCGATTCCCTTCACAATTTGCTTGTAGTCTTCCCCCGCAATATGGCTCAGGCAGATGATCCCTATCACGTCACCTTCGCGCAATCTATCTGCAATCATTGTTCTTCCTCCTTCGTGTTATATGCTTGAAAAGACCATATCCAGCGGGTCAATGCCATCAAGGTTCCTTTCATATCTTACAAATTTACGCCGTCTGAGTCAAGCGTGTAGTCTGGTGAAGAATTCTACCAGCAGTCGAATATTTCTCAAGCACTTAGTTATTGATTGTTGCTTCCGCCTTGTTATAATGGGTCCATCGTCCAAACAATATGGGGAGGTGCCGTCAATGAATATTGCCATTGCTGAAAAGCTGAAGCAATTGAGGAATATTAAAGGCTTGACACAGGAGGAACTTGCCGGCTTTTTGGATGTCAGTTTCCAGGCCGTCAGCAAATGGGAGCGGGGTGAGTGTTTTCCTGATATCACGCTGCTGCCGGGCCTTGCCAACTTTTTTAATGTATCCATTGATGAATTAATGGGCATGAATGATATACGAAATCAGGAACGGCTGAATGATATATTCCAGCGTGTACACGATGATGAGGCTGAAAACAAGTACGATGAAGCTGTTGAGCTTTTAAGGCATGCTGTAAAAACCTTTCCAAACCATTATGGACTTATTTCGGAACTTGCTTTAGCGCTTTCTTTCTCCAACCCTAACGATACGAAAGAAGCCATTGCCTTGTCCGAGCGCGTATTGGAAAACAGTACAAGCGAAAAAATCAGAAGCACAGTTAGGGCGAATCTCTGCTTCCTGTATAAGCGTGCCGGTGATCTAAAAAAAGCGATGGACCTTGCCCGAACACTGCCTCATGTTTGGGAAAGCCGTGAAATGCTTCGCGTTGAATTGGCAGAAGGACAAACATATGTTGAGACCCTAAAAAAGTCTATAGGCGTTATACTGTCCGTTCTTAAAGAAAAGATTGATGCTATTCAAGAATCGCAAAGATTGGTGAGCCAAAGTCAAAAGACCATTGCACTTGGCGTATGTGAAGATGATGTTCAAGATTTCCCGGCCATACTTAACAAGATAGCGTCTTTTCTAAATTGACAGCATATAGACTTGTATATATGAAACGAAGCGCGGCTAAATTGGCCGCGCCTCGTTTCAATCTATTAATGGCAACAAAAACATGATACATCGATGAGAATGGACTCTGAAAGCGAGTCCAACTCCGCAACTGTCATCCCTCACTGCGTGAAGGATTGCGTTCTTCATGATGACGTGCCTTATCCCTGCCTTTAAAGCTTTACCGGCAGCCTGCCCGGTGCTTTCGCCTTCAAAGACAGTACGTTAGCTACAGCGTTCATACTGAGGTTGTCGTATGCATAGGTGGCAAGCATATATATCTCCGGGGGAAGGTCCTTTAAATCATAGGGGTTGCGAAGCGCCACGCAGACGGTGGGGATGCCTGTCAGGCATAAGGCTTTCACCAGCGCGATCTGGCCCGGCTTTAAGTGGCCGTTGTAGGTGCCTACCACCAGGCAGGTATGACCTGAAGCTGTTTTGACGGCTGCCTCAATTTCCGCCTCAATAGGATCGATGGATGTCATAAGTAAATCCCCGCCCATCTTTTCGGCCATGAACCTCGGGAAGCTGATCCCCTGGTCCTCCGGATTGGATGCAATGGTGGGGCGGAAGGGATAGCAGCCCAGGAAAAGGGGTGAAGCTCCCAGCACCGGCCTGCCGGCAGGAGGCACGTTCACCTCGGTAACCGCCTCCGCCATCATGCGGGATACGGCTTCCCTGTGCGCTTGGCAGCCGACCACCTGAAGATCAGGCACAGTCCTTTTCATCAAATCTTCCTTGAATTGAAGCATCTTTTGAACGGATGCGTCCATCTCGTCCCTGTCAAGTTTGCCATTTTCATACGCTTCCAGCATGGCGTGTGCCGCCTCTCCAGCAAGATCACAGCTATGGGAGATGAAAATCAAATCTACTCCGGCTTTTGCAGCCATCAGGCAGCCATTCACGGTGCCAAAGTGCCCCTGAATGGCGTTCATCATCATGCAGTCGCTTAGTATCAGCCCCGTAAATCCCAGTTCTTTTTTCAAAAGATCCGTAATGATGTTACGTGACATGGTAGCGGGCAGCCCGTCAGGCTCCAGCCTTGGAAACAGGATATGGGATGTCATGACAGCGGATACCCCTGACTGTATGGCAGCCCGGAACGGCTTCAGTTCGCAAGCCTCCAGCTCTTCCAGCGTTTTAACCACACAGGGCAGCCCAAGATGCGAGTCCACCGCTGTATCGCCATGACCTGGAAAATGCTTGGCTGTACATAGTATGCCGGCGTCCCGAAGGCCCCGGATCATTTGAGTGCCAAAGCTGCTGACTGCTTCTTCCGTATCGCCGTAGCTGCGCACACCGATCACCGGGTTGCGGGGATTGGAATTGACGTCCATATCCGGTGCAAGGTTCATGTTTACACCCATGGCCATAAGCTCAAGGCCTGTAATTTGCCCGGCCTCATATGCATTTTGATCATTGCCCGTGGCGGCGATGGCCATAGCGCTTGGGATCACGGCAGCATCGCTTGAAAGGCGTGATACTACGCCACCTTCCTGATCGATGGCGATGAATGCAGGATGCCCTGTCTCCCTTTGAATAAGCGCCTGCAGCTGAATGCACAGCGATGAAAGCTGCTCCTTGCTTTTGATGTTTTCCTTGAACAGGATTACATTGCCGATCTTGTATTCCTTCACCAGGCGCACAAAATCATCGCTGATCTCATAGGATGGGAACCCGGCCGCAAACCGCTGGCCTATTTTCTGCAAAGATGTCAACTTTTCCAAAAACCCAACTCCTATCCAATTCTTAAAACACTTGACAACCATATCAATAGACGGTACATTGAAGGAAGATGAAATAAACTTTCATTTGGAGACGTATTTATGAAACATATAGGACAGATTCCAGATCCTGCACTTGCTATTGGCCTGATGAGCGGCACCTCCGGCGACGGCATGGATGCCGCGGTAGTGGAAATTTCAGGTCATGGGCTATCCACAAAGGTGAAATTGAAGGCCTTCATCACCCTGCCTTATGAAGACGCGGTTCGAAGCCGCCTTTTAAAGCTTGCCGGCGGGGAAACTGGCGGTACCAGAGAAGTTTGCGCCATGCATTTTCTGCTGGGCAGGTTATCTTTAGATGCATGCCTGAAAGCCTGCGAGGCGGCGAATGTTAGCCCGGAAGATATCAGCTTTGTGGGCAGCCATGGTCATACACTGTATCATGCGCCGGCTTACTCAGATTACCTGGGTTACCCCGTCCGCGGCACGCTGCAGATGGGTGAGCCATCACTGATCTCCGAAGCCATCAATTGCATGGTGGTAAGCGATTTTCGGGTGCGTGACATGGCAGCCGGCGGCCAGGGCGCGCCGCTTGTACCCTACACGGAATACTTGCTCTACCGCATGGAGGACAGGACCGTAGCGCTGCAAAACATAGGCGGTATCGGCAACATCACTGTTCTGCCCAAGGGTGGAAGCCTCAATGATACATACGCCTTTGATACCGGGCCTGGCAATATGGTGATGGACGAATTAGCTTCCCGCATTACAAATGGTGTGCAGCGCTTTGACGAGGATGGCCGCCTTGCAAAGTCCGGGTCCGTTTCCCGGGAACTGCTTCATCACATGCTGGAAGATCCATACCTGAAGGAGACCCCACCCAAATCCACCGGGCGGGAGGTGTACGGAAAAGCTTATGTGGACGCTCTTGTCCAAAAGGGACAGGCACTTGGCATTACCCTATACGACATACTGGCTACAGCAACAAGGTTCACGGCGGAAACCATTCGGGTGGGAATCGAGCGCTTTTGTAAGCCGATGCCTGAGCGCCTGATCGTAGGTGGCGGCGGCAGCATGAATCCCATATTGATGCGTCATATTGCCGATTGCCTTCCCAGAATGGAAGTTATGCGCAACGAGGATCTTGGCCTTGACAGCAATGCCAAGGAGGCCATTGCCTTTGCCATACTGGCCAACGAGACGCTGCATTTCAATAGCAGCAATGTACCCGCGGCCACGGGGGCCGGCCATCCTGCCATACTTGGAAAAATCAGCTTTTAACAGGAGGCGCTTTATGACAAACCTGGAGATTCGTACCCGCAGCATGTATGAGGGACTGAGCAAGGCGGAACAAAAGGCTGCCTCCTATTTCCTGAATCATGTGGAAAGCGTGTTCCATATGCCCATTGCCAGCCTTGCGGCGGAATCGGGCGCAAGCCAGGTAGCTTGGGTCCGTTTTTGCAAAACCATGGGCTTTGACGGGCTGAAGGGCCTCAAAAAGCAGCTCTTTTTGGAGATGAACGCGAAAAATCATGACGGGAAAGCTGCGGAGCCGCTGTACGCGGATATTACAGGCCACAGCAATATGGAGCAGATGGTGGAAACGGTCCGCTCCAGCAGCATCCAAGCCATCAACGATACTTTAAAGCTCATGGATCCGGAGCTTGTGAAGACCACCGCCAGAAAGATTCTACAGGCGAAGTCGGTGAAAATTTTCGGCGTGGGCGCCTCGGCCATCGTGGCAGAAGATTTATATGACAAACTTTTGCGTATCGGTAAGAATGTGGTCTTTTGCAGGGACAACCACATTCAGCTCACCTATGCCGCCAACCTTACAGACAAGGATGTTGCCATGTTCATATCCAATTCAGGCCGCACAAGCGAAGTTCTGGAAGCGCTTCAAATCGCAAAGGAGCGGGGCGCAACGATCATAACCATCACCAAATACGGGAAAATGCCCCTTTTAAAGCATGCTGATTTTACCTTGTTCACTTCCTGCCCCGAGGTTTACAGGCGCAGCGGCGCCATGAGCAGCCGCATCGCACAAATGGTGGTGATCGATGTGCTGTATTCCACCATTGCCCATCTGGATTACAACCGTGTAAAGGCATCGCTCGAAAACAGCTATAACAGCTGCATTACCCACAAGGTTGACAATTAGGGTCACCCCTTCACTGAACCCACCGTCAGCCCTTTTACAAAGTAACGCTGCAAAAATGGATAGAGGATAATAATGGGCAGCGTGGAGGTGATGATAACGGCGGATTTGATAGAGATGGCGATGGTGGCCTTGTCCGCAGATCCTGCCGCTTCCCCGAGCATGGAGGTGCCGTTGACGATATTGCGAAGGAACAGCATCACCGGAAACTGGCTGGAGTTCAGATAAATCAAGCCGTTGAACCAGTCGTTCCAGAAGAAGACGGCAGTATATAGGCCTACCGTGGCCAAGGCTGCGGTGGATAGCGGAATCACAATCGTGATCAGGATTCGAAAGTATCCAAGCCCGTCAATCAGGGCAGCTTCCTCGATCTCCCCCGGTATAGTCTTGAAAAAATTCGTAAGTATGATCAGGTTGAACTGGCTGATGGCAAAGGGCACCAGCATAGACCAAATCGTGCCCCTTAAGTTAAGATTGGAAACCAGCAGGAAATTGGGAATCAGCCCGCCGGAAAAAAACATGGAGACGATGACCATCTTCATCAATAACTTCTGCCCCCGCAGGAAGGTTTTTGAAAGCGGGTAGGCAAACAGGGATGTCATGGTCAGGGCGATGGCAGTACCCCCGGCCGTATAAAATACGGTGTTCCCGTAAGCCCTGAAAAAGTTGGGATAGGTAAAGATTTGTTTGTAGGCGTCAAATGTGATTCCCACCGGCCATAAAAATACCCGGTTGTTTATGATCTCTCTGGGGTCGGAAAATGAGAGGGCGAACATATACACAAACGGTAAAAGGCATGTAAGCAGCACTAACGTCATGACGATATAAATCAGTGCATCCATAACAACGCTGCTTGGGGAGCGGTCACGCATCAAGACGCACCTCCTTAATAAATGCTGTCGCCGGTAAGCTTTCTGCTCATGGCGTTGGCGCTAACTACAAGCACCACGCCGATCACGCCGCTGAACAAGCCTATGGCGGTGGCATAGGAATAATTGTTTTGCCCGGTAAGGCCGCCAAGGCCCGTGCGGTATACAAGCGTATCGAGAATGTCGCTGACGCCTGAGTTGGAGGGCGTATACATGAGCAGCACCTTTTCAAAGCCAAGGCTTAAAAGGCGGCCTACATTGAGGATCAGCATCACCATAATGGTGGGCAGGATGGAAGGAATGGTCACATATATGATCTGCTGCAATCGGTTCGCACCGTCGATGGTGGCAGCTTCAAACAAGTCGCTGTTGATGCCCGTGATGGCTGCCAGATAAATGATGGCCGTCCAGCCAGTAAACTGCCATGTATCAGAAAACACATACAAAAAGCGAAAGTATTGAGGCTCGTTCATGAAGTATATGGGCTGCATGCCGAATGTATTTTTCAAAAACAAATTGATGATGCCGCTGCTTGGGGATAACAGCTCCCCCATGATAGCAACAACAACTACTGTGGATATGAAGCGGGGCATGTAGGAAACCGTCTGCACCAGCTTCTTGAAGCGCAAGCTGCGCACTTCATTGAGCAGTACGGCAAAAATGATGGGAATGGGAAAATTGATCACCAGATTGGTGAGGGAAAGAACCAGCGTGTTTTGGAACGCCTGCCAGAAGGCCCTATCCCGCATGAACAGTTGAAAATAACGCGTGACCGGCTCCGCCCAGGATACGCCAAAGGGACTCATACCGGGGCGGTAGCGCCGGAAAGCAAGAATGTTGCCAAACATGGGTACATACTTGAACAAAATAAAGTAAACAACCGGCAGGAACAACATGGCGTACAGCTGCCGGTATTTTAAAAAATGCCGGCCCATAGGCTCCTTGTACGCCCGTTTTACCTCCCGGCCGGTGTTGCCGCTTCGCGCCAACTGCTTCAACTCCTCGCATCAACAGCGTGGGCCGCACCATGGAAGGGCATGGTGCGGCCCACTTTTTCAAATCATCAATGGATTACTTGCGCATATTGTCGTTGTACAGCTTGCAGAATTCCTCGATCTGCAGGCCCTTCATTTCGGACACATACGCATCCCAATCGGTATCTACCGATTTTTTGCCAGTCAGGAAAGCATCCGCCCAAACGTCAAAGGAATTGAAAAGGGCGGTCTGCATAAGGCCGGCTTCCTCGGCTTTCATGTCGTCAAACAACGGGGATGGCGGAATGGGCTGGATCACATCACCCATGGCAGCTACTTCCGCGTTGATCCTGGAGTAGTTTTCGTCGTACTTGGTCATTTCACGGGCGTTGTACCACACCATCTGGGTAACGTCTGAGCCGCAGCCGTATTCCACCTGCATGGTCTTGTATACGCCGCTGGGAGAGTTGCGCAGTTCGTCAGTATAGGTGACCACGCCGTTTTCTTCGGTGTAAGTCGTGCCTTCCACGCCCAGGCACCAGATCTTGGCCGCTTCCTCGGAGAAGAAGCATTGGTCGATGGCACGGACCACCTGCTCAAAGTCGGCACGCTTGGAAGTAGCGGTGGGGAACAGGACGCCGGAGCCTGTGCGGCTCTTGGGCTGATGGTGCGCGCCGGCGGGGCCTGCCAAAGCAGGATACATCTGCAGGCTGAAACCCTCGATCTCGGAGGAGCCTTTCACGCCGCCGATCTGGTCATAGTAGGCATAGGTGGCCATGGCTTTGCCGGTAGCCATCTTCTGAGCCCACACTTCGCCGTTGATGGGGTCGGCCATTTCGGGATCCAGCAGGCCTTCCGCATACAGCTTGGCAAAGAAGGTGATGTACGCCTTGAACTGGTCGCTGATGGCGCCCGGGAAGTAAGTCTTGTTTGTGTAGTCCCAGCTCAAAACGTTGGTGCCGGATGCGCCGTTCTTGCCTAAGCTTACGCCAAAGGCGGGCATGGTCATGCGGTACAGCACGCGGGGGCCGGCTAGTATGGTAAGCGGATAGGAATCGGGGTTATCCGCCTTGTAGGCCTTGAGAATAGCATACAGGTCGTCGTACGTCTTGGGAGCGCTCAGTCCCTTTTTCGTCAGGTAATCATCCCGCAGGATGAGGCCGCCGTCATAGAAGGGGATGTCATACAAAGACGGCAGATAGTACCGTTTGCCGTCACCCAGCTTCAGGGTGTTCACATCCGCCTGCAGGCCAAACTCTTCCACGCGGGCGTTGAAGTTAGGCGTCCAATCGGAGTAATCACTGATGGGTACGATAGCGCCGTTTAATGCCAGGGAGGCATTCTCTCCCTTGGTGGACTGATAGAGGATCACGTCGGGCGCATCGGTGCCGGTCGTCAACGCCAGGCCCACCTTGGTGGCGTAGTCGGCGATGGGGATTGGCTCGAAGGTGAGATCCACATTGAAGCGCTTCTCGATCTCCTGAATGGTAAGCCAGTCCTCTTTGAAGGGCAGGGTTGCATTGTCGGAGTAATACAGGGAGATTTTGACAGGTTCTGCCGATTGGGCAACAGCGCTTACGGCAGTATAGCCCATCGCCATTGCCAATACCAGGACGAGCGCCAATAGTTTTTTCATGGATTAGCCTCCTTTGATGAATTCCCCCATATGATTTTGGATGACAAAACAATGGCTGCAGGAAAAATTTATTTCAGTATTTTCATCCGACGTGAACCATTGTTTCATTTTACCAAATTATAGCATGCAAACGTATTCATGTCAAGCAAGGAAGCTTTATATTGTATGAAAACTGTTTTTCAGTATTACATTTGGGCTGATAGAACCACCGGCGGCTGTGCCATAAGGCAGCAGCCGCCGTTACGCTATTAGCTATATTCGCAATCAGATAAGCGGCATGAATACGCCGCCCTGGACACTGCGGGCAATAAAGTGGACATAGTTTCCTGTTTTGGTGTCATACCAGTCTCCAAAGGGGATCCTGGTGCTCGATTCACGCAGGTATTTGGCCACGGGGGTAATCAACTGTTTGAACGCCGCCGCTTCACCGGTCATGGCGGCTGTCCACAAAATCCAGTCGGACTTGGTATAGTCGCGCCGGGAATCCAGCGGGAGGCCGTACGCATTGATACGGGGAAGATAGCTTTCGATTTCCCGCTTATAGAAGCCGTCATCCATAAGGCCAAGCTTCAATACCTTATCCCACGCCAGGTTGTACTTCATGCTCCAGCCCTGCCCGTCAAACGTGAGCGCCGTATGATCCACAATTTGTGCCCGCTTGAGCCAGCTTGATGCCATCCGCCCCGCCTCTGCATCATAGAAGGCGGCTTCCTTATCCCCCAACATATGCAAGAGCCGGGCATAGCATTTGACGCCCACCGTGGCCTTTGCAGAAAGGTTCACATTGTGGTTTAGGTGTCCGGCAAAGTCGTCCGTACACAACTGGTCGCCGGGGTCCTCCCCAAACTTTAACAGATATTGCACCCATTTGCGCAAAAGGGCAAGCTCCGCCTCTGTAAGCTCGCAGCGACCGTCAAAGGCCGCGGCGCCATACAGCATGATGAGCATGTTGCCGCACTCCTCCACCGGCATCTGGTACCTTAATTCATAGCAGTCAGCCTCAGCGGGATACAGGTAATAATTCGGATGCACGTCGCCGTTCCGCAATTCTCCTCCCAGGTGTTCCCGCCTTTTGGCGCCGTATACCTGCCCCGTTGCCTGTGGATACCTGCCCACATCATGAGGCGCAAAATCGTACGACCAAACGGGCATTTGGGCAAAGCGTAAAATCGGCCTGCACATAGCCCGCACAAGCTCCGGGTTGTATTTCAAAAACAGAGGCGTGGAAGGGTAGCTGACATCCACCGTGCCCAAACAGCCGTTGGAATCATTTTCTTTGCTCAGCAATACCATCTTGCCGTTTTCATCGGCAATGAGCTTATGGGCCGCAATGCATTGGCGATAGGCTGCCGTTACGATCAGCTCATAATCCGCGCCGCCCTTTTCACAGGCTTCCCTAAGCAGGCTGTCATCCAGCTTTTCGCAGCGGCTGATCAAAGCATCATGGGCCGCGTCAAACTCTTTAAGCGCTTCCACAAGCGTTTTGCCATTACGGGCATACCAGGCTTTGGTGGGCACGCCGAAATAGTTGATGGATGATACGTCATCATATCCCAGCAAAATGGATAAGCTTTTCTTTTCCCCAGGCGCAAGCCTTGCCGAAAAGCCTGCCTCCAGGCCGTCCGCCGTGCAAGATATGGTTTCCCGGCAAGCCAGATATAAATATCCCCAGTCGATGGTAATATGATCGCCGGAGTGGCAGAGCAGCTTTTGCCTGCGCTGTCCCATGTAAGCGATGGAGAGCTGCCCCGCCTGAAAAGTATCCTGCATCATAGCGGGACGCTCGAAGCCGTCATAGCACAGTTCGTCATAGGCCAAAAAGGAAAGGGACGTTTCATGATCGGATCCGTCCGCAGATTCAAGGGATACGTCGATCATAGTAATGGGCGTGGACATCAAATCGGGATCATCAAGCAGCAAGGGAGTGGTAAAGGCAATGGAAAGCCTTATTCCGGATGCTTCCAGAACGCTTCTCGTAGAGGTTGGCGTAACGGAAAGGGAAACTGTCTCCATGGCTTCCCCCTCACCCCGGCCAAGATAGCGGTAAGGTTTGCCGTCGATCATAAGCTTTCCGCGCAGCCGCTTTCTTTCACCAGCCCAATGGGTGGTATCCGTATCCGTCAGGCGGTCCGCCGCACACCAGATGGAGAAATATGGATCATTGACGACAAGGGGTAATGATGGCAGCCTGGTCAATTGCTTCATGAAAGCCTCTCCTTTATAAAATGCTATAAACCGGGAATGGTTTTTATGAATTTGATTATACACCATGCGCTGCGCAAAACACGACACTTGCTGGAAGATACGGCTTATTCCCTTGAGTCAGGCATCGGGATGGCATCGGCAAGTATACTTCCGGAATGGCCCCCGCCGTTTCATGCCCATAATCTTAAGTACATGCGAACGCTTTAAAATGACGCAAACTTTTTCACATATGCCTTACACAAATATAACATAAGCAACATTAAACACAACTTTTGATCGTGTATGATGTAAATTGTCAAAGAAAAGCATGAATCATCAAGGGAGGAAAAATCAAGTATGAAAAAGGTTGCTTCCATCCTGCTTACTACTGCAATATGCGCAAGTCTCACAATCGGCGGCGCCACGGCCCAGTCCGCCGGCCAGGCAATCACCGGAACCGTCACCGCCGCCGGCTCCTCCGCACTTTTACCCCTGGTGCAGGCTGCTGCGGATACCTTCATGACCGTAAACCCTGATCTCTCTATCGTTGTTAACGGCGGCGGCTCCGGCAACGGCCTCAAACAGGTTGCTGACGGCGCGATCGATATCGGAAATTCCGACGTGTTCGCCGAAGAAAAACTGGATGCGGCTGTGGCGGCCGGCCTTAACGACCACAAAGTCTGCACCATCACCATGGCTCCCGTTGTCAACAAGGACCTGAACATCGACAGCCTCACCAAGCAGCAGCTCACCGATATCTTCACGGCGAAAATCACCAACTGGAAAGACGTCGGCGGCCCCGATCTTGAAATCCTGTTGGTCACCCGCCCCACCTCTTCCGGCACCCGCGCCCTGTTCAAGACCTGGGCGTTAGGCGGCGCCGATGAAGCCTCCAACGCTTCCCTGGAAACCGACGACTCCGGCACGCTTCTGCAGACCGTTCAAGACAACCCCGGCGCCATCGGCTATGTTGCTCTCTCCTACCTGGTGAACAACAGCAATGTGAAGTCCGTTGCCATCGACGGTGTGGTTCCCTCTCTGGAGAACACCTACAACGGCACCTACCTCGTATGGGGCTATGAACATATGTACACCAAGGGCGAAGGCAGCGAAGCCGCCCAGGCCTTCATCAACTTCATGACGGGCGACGAGTTTGCCCCAAACATCGAAGCGCTGGGCTATGGCGTTTTCTCCAAAATGTCTGAAGCCGCCGTCTTAACCCACCAATAAGATTCAGGCGCTTTCGAATGAACCGCTCTGAAATACACCACTAGTATCAGAATACCGGGTGGGCAGCAAAGTAGCCCGCCCGGCATTCGCGCATGAAAAGAAGGTGCGTCTGTGTCAACCAACGTATTGGAAGGCGTTAGGCCTGTCCGCAAACATGCGGCCCATGCATTCAAGACGGAAAAATTCTGGCGGGGCTTAGTCACAGCCTGCGGCCTGTTTATCATTCTTCTGACCATTTCCATCGGCGCATTCCTGATTGTGAACGGAACTGGCACGTTTACAAAATACCACCATTCCGTTTGGGAGTTCTTGTTTTCATCGGAGTGGTCGCCTATGGACAGCGCTACCGAAGGCGGCGGAAATGTCGGCGCAGCGATCTACATTTTCGGATCTCTTTTGACCTGCGGGCTTTCCCTGCTTTTCGTTTTGCCCTTCTGCATTGCCGTGGCCATCTTTATTACGGAGATTTCGCCCAAGGCTGGGTCAGGCCTTTTTCAGCCCGCCATTGAAATCTATGCCGGCATCCCCTCCGTGGTATACGGCTGGATTGGCCTTACGGTGCTTGTTCCCTTTATCCGGAACACCTTTCACGCAAGGATGGGCGGCTACTCCGTTCTGGCGGCCAGCATCGTGCTGGCGATTATGATATTCCCGACCATTACAACCGTTGCGGCGGACGCCATCAGAAGCGTATCCGATGAATACCGCAACGCAGCCTATTGCCTGGGTTCCACCAGATGGCAGGTCATATATCGCGTAGTGCTTCCCGCCGCGACTCCCGGCATTATCACCGGCGTCGTACTTGGGCTGGCACGGGCGTTTGGCGAAGCTCTGGCAGTCGCCATGGTCATTGGCAAAACAAGAGCATTCCCTGCAAACCTGCTGTCGCCAACGAACAACCTGACGGCGGCCATCGCAGCGGACATGGGTAACACGGCCAACGGCGGCGAACACAATCTGGCCCTTTGGACCATGGCTTTGCTGTTGTTCCTGATCTCCATGCTGTTCATCTTTATCATTCATGCCGTCTCCGGAAAGGAGAAAAAGTATCATGGAAAATAGCAATACGAACAAGCTTATCATACGGGCAAAGAGAACCGACAAAATCATGACAGGCGTGCTTTATGGGGTGGGCGGTTTCTTTCTCCTGCTTCTGTTTATACTGGCAGGATATATCATCAGCAAGGGTGTTCTGGACTTTTATCCGGAACTGCTGCAGTTTAACCGCAACGGCATCGGCAATCAATTTTTTAACACCGTTTATCTCGTGTTTCTATCTCTTTTGATCAGTGTTCCGCTTGGCGTTGCCGCCGGCATCTATATGGCTGAGTATGCCAAAAAGGGCAGGTTTACCGCTTTCCTCCGCATATGTATCGAATCGCTTTCCTCTCTTCCTTCCATTGTCGTGGGCCTGTTCGGGTATCTTGTGTTCATCCTGATGACAGGCGCAAAATGGAATCTGATGGCCGGCGCCATGGCGGTTTCCATATTAAGCCTGCCTCTTATCACAACCACCACCGAAGATGCCATGCTTTCTCTTCCCGAAGGGCTCAAGGAAGGCAGCATGGCTCTGGGAGCCTCCCACTGGCGAACGATATACAGGGTTTTGCTTCCCGCATGCCTGCCGCGCATCATTACCGGCATGATCCTGGTCGCCGGGCGCGGGTTCGGCGAAGCTGCAGCACTTTTGTATACTGCAGGTCAAAGCACAAACATCAATTGGTCCAACTGGAACCTTGCATCCCCTACTTGCCCCTTGAACCCGTTCCGCCCCGGTGAGACACTGTCGCTCCACATTTGGGCCATGCGGACGGAGGGAAGCCTGAACCCCCATTCGTCGGCCATCGCCAACTTTTCAGCGGCGATACTGGTCATCATGGTGCTGGGCTTCAGCTTGCTGGCCAGGTTTCTATCCAGGCGGCTCAATAAAAAATCGGGAAGCTTGAAATAGGTTTCTTATATCATTCAAGCGACAGCGCTGGATCATCCATGCAGCCAACAAACAGCGGGATTCCTGTGTTCAAGTCCACTACCGCGTATACAAAGGGGCTATCCAGGGTCAAAACCACCGGCTCTTCTAAAGGCATTGCGGCACCGGCCATCATTGCCACAATCGTCGCCGCCGCAGCTTCCGTTCCTTTCTCATTCACCCCAATCTTGACCTTTTGAAGAACCTGCGAAACGTATATATTGCCGAGTTCACTTTTGCCCATACGGCTGAAGTTGGCCAGATCCCGGTCAAAGGCACGCTTTAAGCCCAACGCGCTCAGCGCGTCATTCATGGTCATGCCATAGTCCAAAGTAAACTTGGGCATGGAAAAGGTCATATAGGTCTCTTTGGCGGACGCAATATACTGGGCCAGCGTATCCTCATCAAGCGTTCCTAACAGTTCCTGAGCGCTTCGCCCATCTGTTGCCCGCAGCGCAAGAAACGCCGTTTTGCCGTCGTCATACTGCCTCAACACACCCTCGGCGCCTTCCAAATGGATATAGTCCCGATACTTTTCCCACTCGTTCATGAACGGAACACTGACTTGGCTTCCGTCCAGGCGTTTAAACTCCCGTTCAAACGTATCGTTCGCCTCGAACGGGTTGCGCCATTCCGCCTTGAAGTATAGCGTATTGATCAGGGCGAGCACCGTCTCCTCCGAAAGGTTTTGATCAAGCAGTGACGGAATGAGACCGTTTGTCTTGTCATTCACCCAGGCATTGATTTCATCACGCGTATTGCCAGTAGCCAAATCCTTAGTAAAGGCTTCGGCTCGCATTTCGTTTATGATCCGCTTTAAGTATGTTTGATCGATCAAAAAGCCTTCGTCGATCCAGGCTGAATTAGCAATGGCGATTTTGGTGTTTCCTTTAGTCTGCATAAGCGAATCCGAAAGGCCTGCGCAGTAGTCAGAAAGCGAATCTGCGTTTACGCCCAGGACCTTGCTGAACTCATCCAACGTTTCGCCGTCTGCGCCGGTCGCCGCCAATGAAAGCACAAGATACGCGGAGACAGGCGAAATTACCACATTTTTATCGCCGGAATTCAGCGCCTTATCAAACAGTTTCAGCGAAAACGATACGGCACCCTTGTTCAAATTATCCGATCCCTGCGCTCCTGCCGTAGCCATCGTCCCGCTCAGCATAAAAACCGCCAGTACCAAAGCAATGATTCTTTTCATATCGGCGCCTCCTATCTCGATTATCATCATCATAAGAGACGAATGGAATTGGCAATTGTTCCCGCCAATTGGAAATATATTTCCTTACCTTTGATGAAAAATGCTGTCCAGAAAAAATTTGAACTTACATAGCCTTAGCTCATGCCGTTTCCTGTTCTTCTCTGCAAGCGCCTCAAAAAGACCTCTTACCAATGCGTGTATCATAAAACATTCTCCGAACCTCATACTGCAATCTAGTTTGGCAACGATCAAATGCATGCGCGGCAATTTTCTTATCTGCATGCCACTGTCACGAAAGCATTTTGATTGCGGCCGGAACAGGTTCGTTTCTTTTTCTGATCCGCAGGTGCTTTTCATATTGCGCATTGTTAAGCTCAAAAAACAATCTAACAGAGAGCAGCAGGAATCCGAACATGAGAAGATAATAAGCAGGCATCAAATATCCCCATGCTGATACGGGGAACAGCTGCTTCACATATAAACCATCCATCAGCTCATAAATGAAGATCCTGGCTTTGCCTTCCGCTATGGGGCGAAGCAAATAGGCATATAAAGCAACAAAGGCATTGCCGCCAAGCAGCAAAAAGCGGTCCGAGCGCTTGAATCTGTTTGTTTTAAGGCACACAAGCCCGCACAGATATAGCGATCCATGGCAGTACAATGAAATATAGATGTCATTGGGCCGGTAATCTGCGTAGACTTTACCACCGGCAAGAATCAGCGTCATGAAGTAAAAAAAGCCTGCCATGATGCCCGAATACGACGCCCAGCTTTGTGCCTTTTTGATCCCTGTGAGCAGGATAACCGGCACAACAAAATAAGCTACGGAGGAATATTCCACCGGAAATATAGAACCCATGCCCGATAGAAGCGCCAGCGCGTAGCGGCAAAGATTGAATGATAAAAGCACGGCACAAACAATCCTCAGGATGCGGCTGCGCGTCTCATTGCTGCTTTTTAAAAGCATGGCCGCAAAAATATTGACCGCTGCAAATATCAGCAGGGAAAACACGTTCAGCCCGTACACTCCCATCACCTCTATTTAACAAACCAGTTCCAAGCATGCCAAAATCCGAGGGATCCCGCCGAGACGGTGCATGCCACATAGCCGGAGGCGAAACATACCACAAAAACGGCAAAAGAAATAGACGCGATCTTTTTCAAATTCCGGTTAACCTTCAAAGTAAGCTTAGGCAAATTTGCAAGCGGTGGTTGGATCGCTTTTCCGGAAAAAGAAGCAAGCTGATTATGGTGGTATCCTAAATATGCCCGAACCAGCTGAAGTTCTATAAAGACAAGATAAATGAGGCCAACGAAATTAAGAATCGCCAGGGAAATGAACGCCCCGGCAAGCACAGCCCCGCACCAATATGGTATCGCGGGGAGCAGCGAATATGGGTTGAACCCGCCGATTAGGCAAACGCCCGCGGCTGCTGACACCATGGAAAATGCAGCTATGACGGCAGTACATGCAAACAGCACTGCAAAAAACATTCCCGAGAAAATACCGGTAAGCACAAGCCCAGCCACGGCAAATGCTTTTGTGTTGTTCTGCGCAAACTCATTTTTGATCATATAACCATCCTCCATTATTTTTATTGATTCGGCAAGCCAGATCTCTGCTGCGGACCGTAAAGAACAAAAGCTCATTCTCCTGTATTCCGATTTTGAAATTCGCCTGTTCTTCATAAGCCAATACTGATCTTCGCTTACTACTGTACAATATATAATAGTTGAACCAAATTGTCAATAGCCAAATATAAAAACCGTCCTCTCCTTTCAATGGAGGGAAACAGCCCTTTCATGGCAATTCAATAACCATAAGCTTATTCTAGCAGGAAGTTATTTTGACTGTTCCTTATACTCCTTCGGCGTTTTTCCAAAGAACTTTCTGAATGCGGAAATGAAGTGCTTGGATGAAACAAACCCGGCCTGTTTCGCAACATCGTACATTTTGATATACGGATCGCTTTTAAGCCTGATGGCGGCATATTCCATCCTCAATCGCATGAGATATTTGGAATATGATTCGCCCACCTCCTTATGGAACAAAGCGCTCAAATAAGCCGGCGTTACTTCAAAAGCATCCGCGACCATGGAAAGGCTGACGCTTTCCGTAAAATGTACATGCAAATATTCCTGAACCTTTTGGGCAAGCGGGGAGAGGCTTACGTTTTTCGTTTCCTGCCTTCCACCTTTCAAAAGGGAAAGGAGGCACGCTTCATACGATTTCGCAAAAACATCCTGCGATACCGCTTCGTTCGGAACATCATTTATAAGCCACCTTAATCCCTCCATTATCTGTTTCCTATCGTCAAAGAAGCAGCTTAACAAAAACGCGCCTAGCATCAGGACAGATTCCTGCCGTATTGGATTGTCCAGACAGGTGGCAGCCTGCATGCACAGGCTGCTTATTCCGTGCAGGTTGTCCGTCCAGGTGGATGTTTGTACAGATTCAGCCAGGGATTTTAACACACCAAGCCGCGTACGATTAGCAAACAGCAGATCTCCGGAAAGGAAAGGGCCGTTTCCAGCCTGAGCAAGGAAGAGCGCCTCCATTGCCTCATCATAGGCCGACTTCAACTGGTTAAGGCTGCTATGGGTCTTACTGAACCCGCCAAGCAGGGAAACGCCTGTACTATTCCTAAAAGTCTGATTCAGCCTTTGATAGTTGTTCATGCATTCGGTAGCGGTAAGCAGCACCTCGCGGACAAATGCCAGTATGACCGTGTTTCCCTGGTCATCCATGGCAACAAGCCCGGAGAAGCTGTCAAACGCCAGGCTGTACAACTCCTGCGCAAGGGCTGGAATATCCGCCGCTTCTTTTAGCTTCGCTGCGTCAAGAAGGTTTGGCGCAAGTACCATCAAACCCCAACAGGCT
Source organism: Bacillota bacterium (assembly GCA_023416585.1). Classification (GTDB taxonomy): domain Bacteria; phylum Bacillota; class Clostridia; order Christensenellales; family Aristaeellaceae; genus JAEWAH01. The sequence goes on along the minus strand of JAEZHM010000081.1, from coordinate 156,984 downwards.
TCGCCTGAGCTTTTTGATATCTCCTCCATCTTTTTGAAGCTTTCGGCCAGAGTCTTTTGCGGCATGCCTGCCATGGTATCCCTAAAGAGTATTGGAAAACAGGCATTCTCCTGCCTGCGCCGCTTATTCTCCTCAAGCTTTTGGGTTACCTTTTCCATTGTCTGCATCAGTTCCACGTCATTTAAGGGCTTCAACAGATAATCGCAAACGCTTAGCCGCACGGCTGCCCTGGCATAATCAAACTCATCATAGCCGGACAAGATGATGACAAAAGTATCCGTATGATGGACGGATACATACCGCGCCAGCGAAATTCCGTCCATGCCGGGCATCCGTATATCCGTAATAATCAGGTCAAACAGTTCCTTTTTTAGAAGGCTCATGGCCTCCACCCCATCTTCGGCCGATGCGGCCGCCTGCCACTTGGGATGGATGGTATGCAGCATATCCATAAGATATTGCCGCATCAGCGGCTCATCCTCAACGATCAGCGCCCTGTACATATGTTCCCTCCTGTGGCTTAAGCGGCAGCCGCAGCACCGCTTTCGTTCCCTGCCCTAATGTGGAATCAATGGTCAGCCCGAACTCAAGCCCAAATTTCAGCTTCACACGGCGGGATATATTGATCAGCCCTACGCTTCTTGACGGCGTTCCCGTTTCGGGGAGATCGGATGTGTTTTCGGCCAGGCTTTCCCGAATGCGGTCAAGCTGAGATTCCTCTATGCCTACGCCGTTATCTTCCACCGTAATATGCAATTCTTCCCCGCATGGGGAGGCAGTTACAGCAATGCGGGTACCGCCCCGTTTGGGCTCGCAGCCGTGCACCAGCGCGTTTTCAACAAGAGGCTGGACCGTCATTGCCGGCAAAATGTAATCCTGAAAAGCTTCGATGCCTGTGATTTCATAGGCCAAAGATCCATACCGCATTTTTTGAAGCTGCAAATAGCTGTCCACGATTTTCATTTCTGCGATGAGCGTAATGTCGCGGTCGGTATTTACCATGCCGCGAAGCAGCGTGGACAGGTGGTCGATGCACATGGAGGCTTCCGGCGCGCGGCCGCACTTGATAAGAAGGTTGATGGTATTCAGAGCGTTGAACAGAAAGTGAGGCCTGATTTGGCTGCACAGAGCCGCGTACTGCGCTTCCTTTTCCAAGTATTTGGCCTCGTAAATTTGCCTGGTGAGCATGTCGTTCTTTTCCATGAAAGTGCTTAACTGTTCCGTCATTTCGTTGAAGGAGGAGGCCAGGTAATTCAATTCATCCGTACCGGATACCTGTGCCCGTACCGTGAGATCCCCTTTTTGTACTTTTTGCATAAGACCCGTAATTTCAAAGATGGGCTTCAAAAAGAGCTTCACCAGCACAACGGAAAAAAGCATGCTGCCCGCGGCGCACAAAAATGCCCATAGAATGGCTTTGTCCCTTGCCGCGGCGGCGTCCCTTGTGAGCTCGCGTGTGGAGTGGATGTCAATCACACGCCAGTCTGCCGATTGCAACGCTTTTATGCTGATGACATATTCCGCCCTGCCGATCTTTTCAAAAAAAGGGCCTTCGCCTTCGAGCCCTCCAAGGAGGTCTGCAACATCCTGTATTGCCAAGCCGCCTTCCAACAGGGAATTGGCATAGATTTGGTTGCCCCGGCTGTCCAGTATATACAGAGCGTTACCCTGGGTAACTTTCGCCCGGTCGCATACGTTTTTGATGCCCAGGTAGTTGGCATCCACGCGGATCACGCCCAGCACATCGCTGGCATTTTTGGTACTCAAAATCTTTTGCACAATAGAAAAAACATAAAGGGAAGAGCGGCCCTGGGTTTCCATATGCACGGGTATGAATACGGGATCAAAAGACTGTATCGCATCCTGGTACCAGCTTTCCTCCCGGAAGCTAACGGGGATGCTGGCATCATACCTGGTCTTGCTGCTGGAATATATACCGTCGGTTAGAATCAGTGCGCGAAGGATATCGCTTCTTGGAATGGTCATCACTTCGCCAAGATATTCCTCAATGACACGCTGCTTTTGAAGCTTTTGTGCCGGAGTCCCAGGTTTTGTCTGAAGCTGATCCATTACGCTTTTGTTATAATAGGGCGAAAGGCAAAGCCTGAAAAGCTCCTCCAGGTATGTGTCGGTATTAATGGCCAGCTGTTCCAAAAGCAACTGCGTTTTCTGGGTGGATTGGCGTATCAAATCCGTCCGCTGGTTTAGATAAGTGAGTATGGTCACCAGCGTGACCGATACAAAAATAAGCATGGAAATCATGAAAAGCAGTTTTTGCTTCACATGCCAATGCATATACCGAAAGGATCTGTTCACGACCTCTCCTCCCCTGTCCTCATTATAAAAGGGATTTGAGGCAGTTGCAATGACAAGGCATGGTTATCGTAAAAACTGGTACCGGAATCAAAAAACTGCGGTATTTTTCTTTGGTTGTATAGCGGCTATAATACAGTCAGAAGACAATCCAGTTAGGCAGCTGGACAAAAGGAGGAGCGGTTCATGAAAAAGGTTCTGGCAGTCGCATTGGCATTGGTATTGTGCTTGAGCACCGTATCGGCTTTTGCGGAGGGTGTGGAAATCAAGTTCTTTACCGGAAAGATTGAAACCATTGACCTTCTGAATGAGATCATCGACGCGTTCAATCAAAGCTATCCGGGCATCACCGTAGAGCAGGAATTCCAAAAGGAAGCCAGCAACATCATCAAGGTCAAGTTCGCCAGCGGCGAAGTGCCTGATGTAATGACCACCTATGAGCAGGAATATGTGGACCAAGGCAAATACCTGGACCTGAGCCAGGAAAGCCAGTGGTGGGACCGCCTGATCCCCTCCATGAAGGACAGCTGCACGGATGTCAAAACCGGCAAGCAATACCGCGTATGCACCAATGTGACCATGGCCGGCTTCTTCTACAACAAGGCCATCTTTGCGGAGCTTGGCCTTACCCCGGCTGTCACCTGGGATGAGTTTGTAAAGAACCTGGAAGTGATCAAGGAAAAGAAGCCCGATGTGACGCCCTGGTTCATATTCGGCAAGGAAGCATGGCACCTGGGCCACCTGATCGAGTTCATTCCCCACGGGTACTTAAAGCAAACGCTGGGCGCTATCGGCTGCAAGCAGGCGATGCTTGATAACGACAGCACAAAGCTCAACTTTGGTGCCGCGGACGGCGCCATGGCCACCTTCGCCAAGAACCTGGTTGAGCTCAAAGACAAGGGCCTCATTAATGAAGATGTGCTCACCGCCACCAGTGACAACTGCACCGAAGCCTTCGTCACCGGCAAGGCCGCGATGTTCTCCAACGGCATGTGGGCGTTGAGCGGCATCCTGGACGCCAACCCCGAAATGGCTGATCAGATCGGCTTTGCTCCTTATCCCGCCTATATGCCTGACAGCAAGCCCGTTGTGCTTAGCGCTGAGGATTCCGGCTACTCCATCTCCGCCTCCACCACCCATGTATCAGAAGCGAAGGAATTTTTGAATTACCTGTTTAGCGCGGAAAACCAGAAGAAGTATTCCGAAACCCTTAAATCCCCCAGCGCCTTTACCGATGTGGATGCCGCCTGGGCTCCTGAAGGCTTTGCCGCAGAAGTGAAGGGCGTACTGGGATCCGCCGTGAACATCGGCTTCACAAATGAAAAGCCCGCCGGATTCTCCGGAGACGACGCGGGCCGCATGGTGCAGGATCTGCTGGCCGGCACCTATACGCCGGAAACCTTTGCACAGGCGTATGAAAAAGCCTGGAACGACGGGTTCCAGAAATAAGCAAATGATTACAAGCAGCAGCCGGATGAAAACCGGCTGCTGCAAACATCAACACAAGAGCAGATCATAATAAAACGATCAAATTGACTGATTATAAAAAATTCGTGAAAGCAATTTCACGACAAAGGCATCTGCAAGACGGGTGCCTTTTTCATACCATATGATTCAAATTGAAACGAGGATCACCATGAAAGTAAAGCGGCTGGATCTGACCCAATTCATGTCATTGCCGGCGCTGCTCCTGTTCGGTACATTTTTTGTGTACCCGCTGGCGCTCGGCCTTGGCATGAGCCTTACCGACTGGGACGGCATGGGAAAGGCGGCCTTCGTCGGCTTTGACAACTTCAAAGCCTTTTTTCAGGATGCAAGGGCCATGGGCGATATCCGCACCACAGTAATCTTTGCCATAGGCAGCGCGGTACTTTTAAACATTTTCGGGCTTCTATATGCGCTGCTCATGGATAAGCCGTTCCGGGGCCAGGGCATCGTACGGGTCATTATTTACCTTCCGGCCATTATCAGCCCATTGATCATGGGCTATATCTGGTATTTTCTTTTGCAGCCCGGCCGCGGCTTTATATATCATGCGCTGGAGCAATTGAATGTCGCGTTTCCCCTGGGCAATTGGATGGGGTCTTACGGCTTAACCATGACGGTGCTGGTTCTTGTAAACGTATGGCAGTTTGCCGGCATGACCATGATCATTTATCTGGCTGGTCTTCAATCCATTCCCTTGGAACTTGTGGAGGCAGCCCGCATTGACGGGGCCGGCTCCGTCAAGCGTTTTACACAGGTGACGCTGCCGCTACTCATGCCCGCGATACGCATCAACGTGGTCACGAATATTATCGGTTCGCTGTCGGTGTTTGACATCATCATGGCCCTCACGGAAGGCGGGCCGGGATATGCGACCGAAAGCCTGAGCATCTACATCATGCGGATGTGCTACGGCAGCCGTACAGGGTACTCCACGGCGGTGGCCATCGTGTTGTTTTTAATCATCCTGCTGCCGGTGCTTGTCTCCATGCGGCTTACACGGGCGAAGGAATGAGGTGCGGCGCATGAAAACAAACAAGCTTTTGCGGGTCTTAAAAATTCTCACCCTGGTTTTGATCTGCGCCGTGTGTTTGGTTCCGTTTTATATGCTGCTTGTACTTTCCCTCAACGCGCCTAACCGCATTTTTTATATTGGCAACATGTTTGTGCCCAGCTTTCATTTTCAAAATTACGCTGACGCCTGGCAAAGATCAAGAATCGGCACTGCCATCCTCAATTCGAGCGCAATTACCTTCGGCACCTTGGGCTTGACCGTATTGCTTGGCGGTATGGCGGGGTATGCCATCGCACGTAGGTATACGGCTTACAACAAGTTCGTATTCGCACTTTTGATAGGCTGCATGATGATACCCGGCATCATCAATACAGTGCCATTGTATACCCTTATGCGCACCATCAGCGCTGTGGATACGCTCTGGGGGATGGTGCTTGTATGCTCCACCCTGGCAATGCCCTCTGCCGTTTTCATCTATACCACGTTTATCCGCTCGCTGCCCAAGGAGCTGGATGAAGCGGCGGTCGTGGACGGCTGCGGCGGCTTCGAAGCCTTTTGGAAGATTATTTTCCCCATTCTCCGCCCGGCCACGGCTTCCTTTGTGATCCTCAACGGCTTTGGCGTATGGAACAATTACGCCCAGGCGGTATTCTTCCTGCAAAGTCGTGGCAAGCAAAACATCCCCCAGGCCTTGTCCGTCTTTTTTCAACAATTTGCAGGGGCCAAATGGCATCTTGTTTCCGCCACCGCAGCCATCGCCATTGTGCCGGTGGTGATCATCTTCCTGGTATTTCAAAAGCAGTTTATCAAAGGCCTGACGGAAGGGGCGGTGAAGGGATAATGAAACGGGATATCAATCATCCTGATCTTTACCCGGTAAAAGGGCAGTACGCGCCGGGAGAGCCGATCAGCTTTATTTTGGAAACATCGCCGCTTTATGCGGATACGGTCCATATAACCTGCTGGCATTTGGAGCAATGCGTATTTGAAGAAAGCTATCCTATCTTGGGCACCGTGACAGAAATTACACTGCCGGGCTTTTCCCAAAAATTCCTCGGTCTTGGCGTACAGGCAATTCTATTAAAAGGCGGCGTTATACAAACCACGCTTTCCACCGCTGCCGATGTATCCATTCCCGGCCATGTGGTGCGCTATGGCTTCCTGAGCAGCTTTGATCAGGGGGATATGGAGGACAGAGACGTCGCCGCCATGGCAAAATACCATATCAACCTCGTGCAGTTTTACGATTGGTCGTACCGCCACGACCATTTGGTGGCAGAAACGGACGAGTACCGGGACATGATGGGCAAGCACAACCTTCTGCCCTGCGTGCGTTATAAAATTGATGCCTGCCATCAGCGCGGCATGGGCACCATGGCTTATGGGGCCGTTTATGCTTCCTCCAGAGCATTTTGGGAAGAGCATAAGGATTGGGGACTTTATTCGCTGCCCGGTAAGCCCCTTGTTTTCATCAATACTTTTTATTTTATGAACATAAGCAGAGCCTGCCCCTGGCATGACCACATCATTCATGAGTACCGGGAAGCAATTGGCAAGGTTGGCTTTGACGGAATTCATATGGATACATACGGTTATCCCAAAGCCGCGTTAAACGCTTTGGGCGAAGTGTGCGATCTGAAAGAGCTATTGCCTGAACTGATTGAAGATACCGATACACAACTTTCAGCCGGTGGCTTAAAACCGAGGCTCATTTTCAACAATGTGGGGGCCTGGCCGGTGGAAGCCACTATGTATACGCATCAGGAAGCCGTATATATGGAGGTGTGGCCTCCTTATGAAAGGCTGCACCATCTGAAGGAATTGATTTTGAAGGCCTTACCTGCGGGCAAGCCCGTTGTGCTGGCTGCATATATCGCTCCCTTCCGGCTTGAGTCACCGGAGCGGGCGTTATATTGCGCATTGATTGCCTCCTTTGCCATTCATGCAAGCGGCGCGACACAGATTCTTCTAGGGGAGGAAAACGGTATACTCACCCAGGGATATTACGCGGACCATTCCATTTTAACGCCGTGGCAAAGCCGGAGGATACGGGACTATCAGGATTTCTTCGTGCGCTATCAGGAGTTGCTTTATAGTCTTGAGCTTAAAGACGTGACTATGACTCATAGCTGCTGGGATAACTTTGAATATGGCTGTGATACGCCGTTCAGCGCCTATGGGGAACCAGACAAGCTTTGGCTCATTATCAGGGAAAGTACGGATGTAAAGCTTGTGGCTATGGTGAATCTTTGCGGCAACAATGAGGATTATTGGAACCGTGGCAAGGAAAAGCCGACAACCCTGTATGGGATCACCTTTCATATCCACATAATCGGCATAGTGCAAAATGTATTTTTCTCCACGCCCGATGATGTTGGAGGAAAGGCAGTTTCCCTGCCCTTTGCCGTGAAGGATACGGACCACGGCCATGTATTGACGGTAACCGTGCCAAGCCTTGTAATAGGCGGCTTACTATGGTTTCAGGAAAAGCATTAAAGTATCTATGAGCATGAGCCTTGACCATAAAGCAAAAGTCACCCTCTGGATGAAAATACATTCATGGTGAAAATTTTAAGCCTTCCCCTGGAGGGGAAGGTGGCGCGCAGCGCCGGATGAGGTGTTTTGCTGCAAATACCTGCTCATATGCCACCTCATCAGTCTCCTTCGTCGACAGCTTCAGAGGGCGGAGCCTGGAGCATTGGAGCGGAGCGACAATGCGAAACACCGGACAAGCGAAGCGCAGTACGGTGCGAAGGGCCTCAAGGGGAAGCCTTTTTAAGTATGTCCCGACTTATTTTCAGGGCAGTATTACCCTCACAGAGCCTCCGCGTTTCGAAAGATTGGTCTGCAAAACGCCATAACCTTCCTTGACAAACACCTCTATCCCTCCTATACTGCCCATATGCCCCGTGGGGGCATATGGCATATAAAGGAGAGAGGCATAGCAGCATGGGTTTAATACGCAAATTCCGGGAAGATGAGTCATTCCGTACAATCTGCCTGACCGCCGTGTCCGGTGTATTCCTTATGGCAAGCATCTTCGGATGGCTAAGGCATCTCCCCTTTGATCCCGCCTTGGCGGCGATCATGTTAAGCGGCATACCCATCGTATTCGGTGCCATCAAAGGGCTGGTCACGGAATTTGACGTTACCGCCGACGTATTGGTGGCCATTGCTTTGGTCGCGGCGGTGGCCATCGGCGAATACTTTGCCGCCGGGGAAGTCGCCTTCATCATGCAGCTTGGCAAGGTGCTGGAGGACGCGACCGCGGGAAAAACAAAAAAGAGCCTTCATGCGCTGATGAAGCTGACACCGCAAAAGGCATGCATCAAAATAGAGGACGGTGAAACAACCATCCTGGCATCCGAGGTAAAGGAGGGGTATGTAATTCTCGTCCGCCCAGGGGAAGCTGTTCCCGTGGATGGGCAGATCATACGGGGCAGCACATCTATAGACCAATCCGTCATGACAGGTGAATCCGTTCCAGTGGACAAAATAATTGGAGACCAGGTATATCAAGGCACGGTCAACCAGCAAGGCGCCATTGAAATCAAGGCTACCCGCGCCGGGAATGATACCTCTCTGCAAAAAATGATACGGCTTGCTGCCCAGGCAGAAGAAGACAAAGCGCCTATTGTACGGCTTGCGGACAAGTGGGCCCGCATACTTGTTCCCGTGGCATTAAGCTGTGCGCTGGTCATTTACCTTGTGACAAAAGACGTATACCGTGCGGTCACGGCACTTGTGGTCTTCTGCCCCTGCTCGCTGATTCTTGCCACGCCTGCCGCCATGATGGCGGCCATCGGCAATGCCACGAAAAAAGGAATCCTCATCAAATCCGGCGCTGCTGTGGAAGCGGCATCAAAGATGGATACCCTGGTGACAGACAAAACGGGAACGCTTACCTATGGTAAGCTGCAAGTGAAAGATGTGGCTGTCCTTGATGACAGCCTTCAATCCGGCAGACTGCTTGGCCTTTTAGCCTCTGCGGAGAGGTTTTCCGAGCATCCGGTGGGAAAAGCGGTCCAGGCTTACTGTATAGATCAGGGGATCGCAGCCAATGACCCGGAATCCTTCGAAATGCAGCCAGGAAAAGGCATAGCCGCACGTGTTGACGGCCATGACATATCGATTGGCGAAAAGATCATAGGGGCCGAGGTTTTGCAAAAAGCACCGGAGGCCGTTGCCCTCATGGAGAAAATGCAGAGGGAGGGCAAAACCGTTCTGCCCGTTGCCATGGATGGAGTAATGATCGGCCTTGTTTCCCTGGCGGATACGCTTCGCAAGGAAGCAAAGGGAGCTATAGAGGCGCTGCGTAAAGAGGGCATAAAGAACATCATCATGCTAACGGGTGACAACCGGGCTGTTGCCGAATCCATCGGTTCTGCGGCAGGGGTGACGGAGGTTTACGCCTCCCAGCTGCCGGAAGACAAGGTCTGCTTTATCAAAGCGCTTTTGGGAAAAGGGCATATCGTCGGTATGGTGGGCGACGGTGTCAATGACGCTCCCTCCCTGGCATCCGCGTCCGTGGGTATTGTAATGGGCGCCATCGGTTCTGGCGTATCCATGGAAGCCGCCGACGTGGCGCTTATGGGCGATGATCTTACGAAGCTTCCGTTTTTCCTTCGCATATGCCGCAAAACAAAAAACCGGATCATTATGAATATTACATTATCCATGCTGTTGAACTTTTCGGCGATCTTTCTTGCCGGGTTTGGCCTTTTGAATCCTGTTTCGGCAGCCATCGTCCATAATTTCGGCTCGGTCTTTGTGGTGGTAAGCTCCGCACTGCTGCTTAATATGAAGGAATAACGCGTTTCATTTGACGATTTCCTTTTCCTCCATGTATGATGAAGAAGAAATCAGCCAGTAAGGGAGGATGCGATATGGCTGTGGATCAGCACCATGACGTTGAAAAGCTTTGCCAGCGGATTAACCGCGTGGAAGGGCAGCTGAGCGGCATCTGCAGGATGCTCAAGGACGATAAACCCTGCGATGAGATCATTATACAACTGAATTCGGCAAAAGCGGCTTTGCAGAAAATCAGCCAAATCGTGTTGGAAGACCATCTCGACCACTGCGTATTGAGCGTGATCCGCGATGGGCAAGGCGAAGCGCAGGTGGAAAGCCTGAAGCGGGCTTTAGACCAGTACACAAAAATGATTTGACTCAGGATTTTGATGATTTCTGCAGTCGATATCTTGTTAAGACGTAATGGTCACGTTCTTTTCTTTCACTTGATCATCCGCTATGTCTCCACGTTCCTTGAGGTCAGCCAAAATTGCGGCATACCGCTTTTCGTCGATGGCAAATTTCCTCATGTATACAATATACCCCGCTACAATGGCGATCAGGGGTAAGATCAGCATGGACAGCTTCATGACGGTGATGCCGCCCGGTAGTACATCCGCAGGCGTTTTAGCCGAATTAATGCCTGAAACGATAAGCGTCAGGCCCAGCACGCCGTTTGCGATGGCTGCGCCCAGCTTGTTGATAAACGGCTGTACAGAAAAGGTGATGCTTTCATTGCGCTTGCCCATTTTCCATTGCCCGTATTCAATGGAGTCGGCCAGGGACATCAGCGTGATCATCTGTATAAATGCTTCCCCCACAAAGATCATCACGCCGGCGACGCCGATATAGGCCATATTCATCGGGGCAAAGAAAAACAGCGTATAGCCCAAAATCACCAGGATCGCCGCGCCGGAATACAGCTTGCGCCGGGTGAAGCGCTTGCGGAACCATGTGAACACGCTGAGTGATGTCAGCTGCGATATACCCAGCACCAGCGCAAACATGGAATACATGTTTTCATCGCCGTAGGCGTATTTGAAGAAGTGTATGCCAAAGCTCGTGGTCGTGCAGTAGCCAATCATGAAAAGCGACATAGAAATGGCAACCCACATTAGTTGATCATTTTTGAACAAAACGCGGAACATATCCCGCAAAGTCGTATGATCTTCCTCTTTGAAATATCCCTTGCGTTCCTTTACGCCAAGCAGCGTAATCATCTGAAAAGCAACCATCACAATGGCAATGATCACGGCGAAATAAAGCCAGCCAAGCTTATCGCTGCCCGCGGCACCGCTCAGCGCCTTTGTAGCGGGGACGATGCCAACCACCACCGCAAACAAACCTACATCCGCACATATGCGCGCAAACGAGCCAATCCTTTCCCGCTGCTTCTGATCCGTGGAAAGCGTAGGCATCATCGACCAATAGGCGATGTCGTTCAGGCCGTAGAACACATCCCAAACCAGATAGATGACAGCAAATAAAGCAACGTACGCAACGCCGGCAAGGCCCGAATCCCAGAACATGAGCACCATGCACAGGCCGCCTATGATGGCGCCTATCAGCATCCATGGCTTGAACTTGCCAAAGCGCGATTTGGTATTATCTACTATAAGGCCCATCATCGGATCATTGACAGCATCGAATATCTTCAGCACCAATAGCACAGCCGTAAGCACGCCCAGCGTGGAATCCGGCACATTCAATACCTCGGTGACATATACCAGGATATACATGCTCACCATCGTATAGAACATGTCCCTGCCGATGGTCCCCAGGCCGAAGCAAAAGCGGTTCCGCCGGTCATAGTTTTTTTCCATGGTGCCATCCCCTTTTGTTTATCTTGATGCGGATTCAACCGCTTTGACAACATATAGATTGGAACCAAAATCGCCCAACATCCTAATCTTGTTACTATAATAGCTGCCGATAAACTGATTGTTCAAAAGGATGCCACCCATCAGCGCATCGCCATAGCCCGTATAATCTTCCACGCAATCCGTCAAACAAAAATACTTGTTCGCCGTACGCAATATAAATCCCTCCGGGTGAAGCACTATGGGCAGAATATGCTTTACAAGCCCGCCGAACCGCTTAATAAACAGACTCTGCTTCAGCGTTGTTACATGGTACTTGCGTTCACTTTGAAGCCCCATGAGACGGAGCCTGTCAAACCCCTCGCCGGCCCCTAACTGCGTCTGAAAAAAACCGCTGACGCCTTTTGACGCATCCTGATCCACGCAGTGCCACACCACCTTGTTGGCTTTATCAGGCTCGCCGCGCCAGAAGGTGCCGTATTGCATCACACTGCGGTATTGCTTGTAAAAGGCGATTTGACTTTTTACTTCCCTGCGCTGTATGAACGAAAGGTATTTCAAATCCAACTCATACCCCAGGCAACCGAACGACGCGACGTTGAAGCGCGTGGAAAGAGGCGTATCGCGCAGTGTCTGCTGGTGCGGCGCCTCAGATACGTGAGCGCCCATCACAGACAGCGGGTACAAGTAGGAAAGGCCGCCTTGGATTTTCAGGCGCTCTATGGGGTCCGTATCATCCGACGTCCAAATCTGCGGTGAATAGCAAAGCATTCCCAGGTCAAAGCGGTTGCCGCCGCTGGAACAGCTTTCAAACAGGATATACGGACGAGGCGTGAAAATTCGGTGAAGCACCTCATATAGCCCCAGCATATAACGGTGAAAGAACTCGCCCTGACTTAAAAGGCAACGTGAGCAGGCATCGCTGATATGCCGGTTATAATCCCATTTGACATAGTCGATTTTGCAGGTATCCAGTATGCGCGTCACGTTTTCCACAATATATTCCCGGACTTTGGGATTGCACAAATCCAGCACCAACTGATTCCGCCCCAGCGCCGGCTTTTTGCCCGGCGTTTTCAGGGCGTACTCCGGATGAGTGCGGTACAAATCACTGTCCTCATTGACCATCTCCGGCTCGAACCAAAGGCCGAATTTCATGCCCATCCCATGGATCCTGTCGGAAAATTCCTTCAGCCCCCAGGGCAGCTTCCTGCGGTTGACGGTATAATCCCCTAAGCCCGCCTTATCGTTGTTGCGCTTTCCAAACCATCCGTCGTCCAGCACAAACAGCTCCGCACCCACCTTTTGGGCCCGGCGTGCCAAACGCAAAAGCTTGCCCCGGGTAAACTTAAAAAAATACGCCTCCCAGTTGTTTAAAAGGACAGGGCGTTCCTTCCCCTTCCAATCCCCCCTGACAATATGATTGTTGATGAACCCATGGAGGTTTTGCGAAAGTCCGTTGAACCCTTGGGTGGAAAAGCTCATCACCGCTTCTGGCGTTTCAAACCGCTCGTTTTCCCCAAGCACCCATTCAAAGCAATACGGATTGATGCCTATCAAAACGCGAACCGTGTCATGGCTGCATAATTCCGCCGCGCCAAAGTGGTTGCCGCTATAAACAAGATTGAACCCATACACATGCCCCAAGGTTTCCGTAGCGCTTTGGGAAGCCAGCAGAAAGCCCGGATTATGGCGGTTGCTGCTGTCGCCGGTGGTGGAGGAGTTCACATACATCCCGTAGTTAAGCATACGTTCGTGCTTGTGCCCCTCCTTGATCCAGCCGCCGTCGAATGTGATCAAACGGTAATGATCATTAGGTATGTCGATCATCATGCTCATAAGGCGCCTTAAAGTAAGCGGCTTTTGATTGATGTTTACAAGCACCGCGCGGCGGGTGATCACATCCGTCTGATCGTAAACAGTATAATAAAGCAGCAGCGTCACGTTGTTGCTTTCGTCTTTCATGGTGATGACCAGCGTTTGGCAGCCGTCTGCTTCTCCATAGGAGGAGGGAAGCGTATCCATGCTTACGCTGCCTTCCAATATTTCATGGCTCCGGTAAACAAAATCCGCTGTATATGTTCCATCCGGCATTTTTAGCTCCGCGGGTGTTTCGCGATAATCCCCTTTTCCGATGCCGGACCATTCCAATAAAAGCGTATCCAGACAATAGGTCTCATCGCTTGCATCGTACATAACGCTGCCGCCGGTTTGCGCCGTACGCTTTAAGAGAAGAGGTTCGACAGACTGGTCGCTTGGCAGAAGACTCCCGTAGTAAACATGCTCCAAATGCCCGAACCGGGTAATTTGAAACCAGTAGCTTGTGTGCTGCGTCGCCAACCTGAATACATTGCCCGCATATGCGATCACCGGCTCACCTCCCGGATGTATTTTTCAGCACCACCGCTTCATAGGGAGCCAAATTGCCGTTGTAGCCTTTTATCCCCGTGTTGGAAATCACTACTTCACCGCTACACGATGCACGAGAAAGCTTTTTGGAAAAGTTCAAAAGTATGGTGTATTGCTCATTGCCCAGTGTGCGCCGGTAAGCCATCACGCGGTTATCACCATGCAGCGGTTCAAACGCGCCGTATTTGAGCGTCTCGCTGGACGCGCGAAAAGCGATCAGCTTCCGGTAGTAATGCAGCACCGAATTTTCATCTTTCAACTGATCCTGGTAATTGATGCGTACATGGTTCCCGTTGATGCCTATCCAGGGCGTGCCTGTGGTAAAACCCGCGCCATTTTCGCCCGACCATTGCATGGGGGTACGGGAATTGTCGCGGGAAGCCTGCTTGATCCACTTCCAGCGCAAGGCTTTTGGTATGTGCATTTTTCGCATCAGCCGGTCAATGTTGAAGCTTTCCACATCGTTAAGCTGCGAAAGGCTGTTGAAGTCGAAATTGGTCATGCCAATCTCTTGCCCCTCATACACAAACGGCGTGCCCTTCAGTGTGAACTCCATTGTGGCCAGCATCTTGGCGCTGCGCTCCCAGTACTTTTTATCATCACCGTAATGGGATACAATACGCGGCTGGTCATGGTTTTCCAGGTACAGCGCGTTCCAATCAAGCCCCTGCTGCCATTTGGTTAGCACATCCAGCAGCTTCTTCGCCTTGAACCTTTTGGGGATATAGCGGGCAATCCGGCGGTCCACTTCCAGATGGTCGAAGTAGAGCACCATGTCAAGCTCCCTGCGATCAGGGTCGCACAGCTGCCTCGCCTCATCCAAATCCACCATTACGGTTTCGCCCACTGTAAAGCAGTTGTAGTGATCCAGCACGTCGCGGCGTAGTTCCCGCAGGATCTCATGGTTTCCCTCCTGCGATTTGTAATGCTCCATTCCCTGTATGGCAATGCTGCGCTTTCCGTCGCCCAGGGAAGTTTTATAAATCACGTTGATCACGTCACAACGGAATCCTGCCGCACCTTTGTCAAGCCAAAACCGCATGATATCCTTGACCTCTTCGATCACCTTGGGGTTATGGTAGTTCAGGTCAGGCTGCTTCTTGTCAAACAGGTGCAGATAATATTCGCCGCTTTTATCGTCAAACTCCCAAGTGGAGCCCATGAAAAAACCGGTCCAGTTGTTGGGCGGGCTTCCATCTGGCTTCCCAGGGCACCAGATGTAATAATCGCGGTAAGCACTCGATTTATCACGGCTCTTTTGGAACCATTCGTGCTCGTCGGAGGTGTGGTTGATCACCAGGTCCATGATGATCCTGATGTCCCGCTTATTGGCTTCCGCAAACAGGCGGTCCATATCCTCCATGGTTCCGAACTTGGGATTGATATCGCGGTAGTCACTGATGTCGTAGCCGTTGTCGGCATCCGGGGAACGGTATACCGGTGACAGCCAGATGATGCCGATGCCCAAGTCCTTCAGTTCATCAAGCCGTGAAATGATGCCGGGGATATCGCCGATGCCGTCGCCGTTGGAATCTTGAAAGCTGCGCGGATAGATCTGGTATACCACCCGTTCTTTCCACCATGCATCCATTGCGCACACCCCTTTTTATGCATTGGTGTGATAGTGTTCCTCTTTCACATATGTATCATAGATCCTATCTTCTACGCCATGCACCGCAATTACGTCCCGCAAAAAACGGCCGCTCTTTTTGACGGTACGCTTTTGCGTTTCATAATCCACGTGCACAATCCCAAAGCGGGCGCTTTCGCCCTCCGCCCATTCGAAATTATCGCAGAAGCACCAGTGGTAATACCGTTGTACGGGCAATTCGCTTTCGCATAGCTTTTTCAAATGTTCGTACAAATACAGGCAGCGGAACGCATCCTCATTGTCGCAGGTGCCGTTTTCGGTTATGTAAATAGGAAGGGGGCTGATTTCATAAAGCTTCCTTGTACATTCCACGATGCCCTCGGGGTAGATCTCCCAGCCCAGATCGTTGATGGGAACGCCATGCATGACACCGTCTTTGAGCCCCGCAACCGTGGAGCGGGCGTAATAGTTCACCGCAATAAAATCACAGTACTTTCCCTTTTTGATATGGCCTATGTTGCGTATGGGGAATGGAAATTCCCCCGTGCTCATGGCTTTGGATATGCTGCCCTGGAAAAAACGCTCCACCCATTTAGCAAAGAAACGGTCGGAAAGCTTTTTCGGATTTTCCGGCACGAACACGCGCACATGGTTGGCAAAGCTTACTTTTGTATCCGTAATCCCCATGGCCTTTTGCAGATCATGGATCTTAACGTAAGCTTCCGTATGCGCCGCCGCCAACACCGACATAACGTGAAACGCTTTGAAGATTGATTTATCGCCCGGCGGCCAACTGCCGAAAAAATAGCCGTTGGTGGCATACACGTTAGGCTCGTTGATGGTGATGTATTCCTTCACCAGCGGGCCGAACGCGGTCACTATTCTTTCCACAAAGCGGATAAAGTACGGTATGTTTTCTTTCCGCGTAAATGCCCCTTTGTTTTCAAACCACATAGGGTTGGTAAAATGGTGCAGCGTTACAAGCGGCTCTATGCCATAGGATTTTAGCAATTCCGCTTCCTGGACGTAATGGGCGACCGCTTCTTCGTCAAATACGCCTTCCTCAGGCTCGATGCGCGCCCATTCCACGCCAAAACGATAAATTTGCAGATTCAATTCCTTCATCAGCCCTGCGTCTTCCCGCCACAGGTTGTAATGATCGTTGGCGCGCGCGGGGCTGGTTTTGTCCTGGATATGCCCTTTTTCATACCAATCCATCCAGCTGTGTGAAAGCGCCCCGCCTTCGATTTGCGTCGCGGCGCTGGCGCAGCCTATCAGCATGCCGCTCTTTAGTGAAAAAGTCATCATGTTGTACCTCCAGAGATTTTTTCTAAGGCCACTTGATATGCATTTCTGACAAACGGCACTGTTTCCACGAAATCTGCTCTCGCGAAAAGGCTGTGACTCCTTCAACTGCCGGAAGCTATGATGACAAAATTATACATGGGAGAAAGCAGAAAGTAAAGCTGTTACAGGGGACAGAGCGCATACTCTATCTTCCAGACTTAGCTCTAATCGCAGCCATGGAAGCAGACCGTGCAGGCAGCGCGGATGAGAGGTTTGCAGCTCACTTGGATAGAATCGTAACCAAGATACAAATTTAACGTATTTACTGAAAAGCAGCCCTCTGCAGAGGTATAATGAGAATCGGCTGGGACATTAAGCAAATCATTTTTAACCAATGGAGAGAGGGGAGCCTATGGAAGCAAAGCTGTTGAGTTGTATGGCAAAGGTATTTCAAAATGAAATCCCGGGAAGATATGCGCAGATGGATACCATCACCGGCTTTCTCAATGAAAGTATCTGTTTCCAGCTTGCATACAGAAGTGTGCAGAAAACAAGCTTTCGGATCAAGCTGAGCGGACCGGGCACTGTACGGCTGTACCGGGTACAACCTGTCGCCGTGCAACTGCCGGCTTATGACAGTAGTGATCCGGATTATCTGCGCTATGAGCCAGGGCTATATCCGGACTTTCTGGATGATTGCCCTCCCAATCTCATTCTGGAGGCGGATGAAAACTGGCGCTCCCTTTTTCTGGAGGTGGAACCCAGGATTTTGTCCGCGGGCCTGCACCGCTATGAAATCATCATGAGTGACTTGTCCGGCAATACCCTGTGCGAAAAAATGCTGCTTGTCCGGGTCATAGGTGCCGAACTTCCCGATCACGGCCTTATTTATACACGTTGGTTCCATTGTGACGCCCTTTCCTCCTATTATGGGATGCCTGTCTTCTCAGAAGCGCATTGGAAAACCATTGAAAACTTCCTCCATAAAGCGGTGCAGCGGGGCATGAATATGGTTCTGACACCGATCCATACACCGCCGCTGGATACCGATACCGGCGCGGAGAGGCAGACTGTGCAGCTGGTAAAGGTTATCAGGAATGATCCTGAGCGCTACGCGTTCGACTTCACCCTGCTGGATCGGTGGATACAACTTTGTGTAAGGTGCGGAATCAAATATTTCGAGATGGCGCATCTTTACACGCAGTGGGGCGCTGCCGCGGCGCCAAAGATCGTCGCCTGGACTCCGGATGGCGAAAAGCGAATTTTTGGCTGGGACACGCCAGCCTGCGGAACGGAATACCGGGTGTTTCTCGGGCAGTACCTGCCCGCGCTAACAGCGCACCTGCAGGCATTGGGAGTGTCTGAACGCTGTTATTTTCATATCTCTGATGAGCCTAACAAAGAGAACAGGGATGCCTATTTGGCGGCAAAGCATCAGGCCGCACAGTACCTGCGTGGCTTTCCATTGATCGATGCGCTATCGGATGTTTCGTTTTGGGACGATGGGACTGTTGACTGCCCGATTGCCGCGACGGATGCTATCGATCCTTTCCTTAAAAGAAATGTTCCGGGTCTATGGGCATATTACTGCTGCGGGCAGCACTGGGATGTAAGCAACAGCTTTATCGCCATGCCCGGTGAGAGAACACGGATACTTGGCGCACAATTGTATAAATATCAGATCTCGGGTTTTCTGCAGTGGGGCTATAACTTCTATTTCGGGCGCAATTCGCGCTATCCAATCAACCCCTACCGGACCAGCGACGGGGATGGGTGCTGGCCGGCCGGAGATCCTTTCCTGGTTTATCCTTCCGCCGATGGCCATGCCATGGACAGCCTGAGAGGATTGTTGACTCAGAAGGCTTTTGATGATGTCCGGGCATTACGGCTGCTGGAATCGTTGGCAGGCAGGGATTGCGTACTTTCACTGCTTAACCGCACTTTGGGAGAAGACCTGTCTTTTTCCGCCTGGCCCAGGGGAGAAAAAGCATTTCTTGAATTCCGGTCAAATCTTGAATATGAAATCATGAGGAACATAGGCCTGAAGTAGTTTCCTTACACAATCATTATTGGGGAGCGGGTATTCCGGGAGCAGTTCTCGGATTCACCCGCTTCTTTTTGCATTTGATTGATAAAACAATTTGCATAGCTCTTGACGGCCAATATCCCACAGTGTATAATAAGCGCAACGTACACGTGTACATATTGGGTGTTTTGAAAATTGAAAAGGAGGTATCCCATGAAAAGGACCATGTCGTTTCTCCTTGTCCTGGTACTGCTCCTGGTGGGCGTCGGCTCTGCGCTGGGGGAGGCTGCCAACCAAGAGGTGGAGATCACCCGCAACATGATCGGGGATGGCAAGAACGTACTGCGCATTGTCATGGATGGCGAGCCTTTCAGCGTGAAAGCCATGCAGGAAGTGCTTACCAAGTTCTATGAAAAGACTGGCATTTCCGTCGAACTCATGTTTGTCCCCTCGTCCGGCGGTTGGGCGGGATTTAACTCCAAGATCCAGACGATGATTGCAGGCGGCGATACGCCCGATGTGATCCGCCTGGCCATTGAGGGCTTTGAGGTCTTCCGTTCCAACGGGTTGATCGAGCCGCTCAACCCTTACATTGAGAAGTACCCCGAGTGGGCCGCGATGGTTGAGGATAACAATGAAAAAATCAGCAAACCCCTGACCGTTGATGGGGTCACATATGCCTACGGCTTTGAATGGAACAACATTGTCACCCATATCAATCTCAATATACTCAAAGAAGCCGGCCTCGATATGCCCCCTGCCAATTGGAATTACGACACATTCCTGGAGTATGCCAAGAAGATGACTTTTACCCGTGCGGATGGCACCCAGGTTTATGGCTGCAACATCCCTGGATGGTATTTCGCCATGTCAGCCTGGCTATTCAACAACGGTGCTTCCATCCTCAACGACGACATGACTGAGTGCGTCATCAACTCGCCCGAGGCCAAGGAAGTGTTCCAGTTCATGCATGATTTGATTTATGTATACAAGGTGGCCCCTGTCAATGCCGGCACCCTGATCGCGGACCAGGTGGGCATGGATTTCCTCGGCCGCTGGCCTTTCAAGACATACAACGAGTCCGGCTTCAAATCCATCGATGTCCAGTGGCTGCCCACGAACAAGCAGCAGCAGGCGATTGCGGGCTTTGGCCTGTGGCCGATCTCCTCCTCCTCCACGAAAAAAGATGATGCTTTCAAGCTGATCTGCTGGCTTTCCTCCAAGGATTCGCAGCGCACCATCATCGATATCTCAGGCATTCCCATGTCCGAAGAGGTCATGAAGGAGGTTGTCGTGGATACCGATTTCCCGGCCAATTCCAGAATATTCTTTGACAGTGCGGCGACTGCAAAATCAGTTGAGTGCCCGGCAAGCTACAACGATATCCAGACCATCTTTGACAGATACACATCCCTGATCCTTTCCGATGAAATGGGTGTGGACGAGGCGCTGGACGCGATGAAGCAAGAGATCGATCTTGTGCTGAAGGGCTTCTGATTTTAATCCAATTCTCTTTGCGGGGGAAAGCCAGATACCTGCGCTTTCCCTCGATTTCTCATTTTCGCAGTTGATTTGATACCGTGGGAATTGCCCTCAAAAGGAGTGACTCGCGTGACAAGGCTTTCTCACCGAAGAACTGTACATAGCGATGCCCGGGCCGCCTGGCTTTTCCTGCTGCCAAGCCTGGCCGGCTTTCTGGCGTTTGTGCTGCTGCCCTTTTTCATGGTACTCTATCTGTCCTTCACCAAATATAACATCATAACCCCGGCGGTATGGAACGATTATATGAACTGGATCGCACTGAAACTTGACAAGCGCTTTTTGGTTACGCTTACCAATTCGGTCAAGTTTGTGCTGCTGCTGGTTCCCATGCATATGATCATGGGCCTGCTGCTAGCTCTTGGCGTCAGCAGCCTCAAAAGCAAGCCGCTCATATACGCCTTTCGCACCATCTACTATTTTCCCGCACTGCTGGCCACTTCCTCCATCGCCATTGCCTGGACTTTTGTACTCAATAAGGATTTTGGCATTTTCAACTACTATTTGGGGCTGCTGGGGGTGGAAAAGATATCCTGGCTTAATTCTTCCTTCTGGGTTTACCCGGCTACGATGCTCTTCAGCCTGTGGAAGTTTGTAGGCGGCTATTTTCTTTACTTTCTGATTGGCCTGCAGGGTATAGACAAGACCTACCTGGAAGCCGCCTCCATCGACGGTGCCAGCGTATGGCAGAAAACGCGCCATATCACCTTTCCATTGCTCAGCCCGACGCTGTTTTTTGTTTTCGTCACAATGATGATCGGTACAATTCAAATCTTCGACGAACCATATATGCTCACTAGCGGAGGCCCGGGCGACGCCTCGCGCTCCATCGGCCTGTATATCTACCAGACTGCCTTTGTATCGCAGAAGTTTGGCTACGCCGCGGCACAATCCCTGGTGTTGATGGTGATCGTCATGAGCATCACCCTGGTACAATTCAGGTTTTCGGGAATTTGGGTTTCCTATGACCGTGAATAGGATTGTGAAAGGAGCGAGCGGTTTGGCTGTTCATAAAACGACCTTCTGGCCTGGCAAACTTATAGTGTTGGCCCTGCTAAGTTTTTTTGCACTGTATATTCTCGTGCCCATCCTCTGGATGATCTCCTCCACTCTGCGCGCGCCGATGGACTCCTTCAAACTGCCGCCGGCAATCCTGCCAACGACCTTTGACCTGGAAAATTACCGTGTGGTTTTTGAAAAGGTGGCCTTTGGGAGGTTTGTGTACAATTCCTTCAAAGTCACCTTGCTCAGCACAGCGTTGCAGGTGGTTTCCTCATCCATGGCAGCCTATGCCTTCTCCAGGCTGAGATTTCGGGGGCGCAACGTACTGTTCTTCCTCTTTTTGGCCTCGCTGATGATCCCGACGCACGTCATGGGGATCCCGCGTTTCATTCTGATGAGCAAGCTGCGTTTGGTGAACAGCCACCTGGCGCTTATACTGCCGGCCTCTTTTGCCGCTATGGGCATTTTTTTGATCCGCCAATTCATGCTCACCATCCCCAAAAGCTACGATGAGGCCGCCTATATCGATGGTGCGAGCAAGCTCTACTGCTACGCCTGTATCATCCTGCCGATGGCCAAGCCCGCCTTGATTGTGATCGCTTTGCAAACCATGATCGGTACCTGGAATGACTTCTATGGACCGCTGATCTACATCAACTCGGAGGCCAAGATGACGCTGCCGCTGGGTTTAACAGTGCTTCGGGGGGTTTTTATGAGTGGAAACCAGGGCGTTGTGCTCGCAGGTGTGATATTATCATTAATACCCCCGCTGGTATTCTATCTGTTTTGTCAGCGCTTCCTTTTGGAAGGGATTACACTCAGCGGGTTGAAAGGATGAACGAGGGCTCATGTCAGGCAAATCTACCGGAACAAACAACCCACGCATAATGACAAAAAAAGAAATCGCCCTGGCCTGCGGGGTGTCCCGGATTACGCTGGACCGCGTTCTTAGCAATAAGCCTGGCGTCGGGAAAGAAACGCGCGCACAGATCCTTGCCTTTTTGCAAAAGAATGGATATCGCGAAAACAGGCTTGCCCAATCCCTGGTACGTGGCAGAAGCCGCAGCTTCGGCATCATCGTATTCGACCTCAACAACAGCTTCTATGCGCAGTTGGTCAACGCCTTTCAACGGGCCGCGCAGGAGGCTGGGTATGTCAGCTACATCATGCTCTCCAACAAGAACCCGCAGCACGAGAAATCGCTGCTGGAGGATCTCCTGGCCCGCCAGGTCGAAGGCATTTTGCTAAATTCGGCGGTGAAGGAGCCCGACTACGGGGCTTATCTGCTCGGTCAGGGAACACCGATCCTCTCTGTCATGAATCAAATCGCGCAGGATATGCCTTTCCTGGGATTTGATGAGCATGCCTCTATGAGAGAGTTAGTACGTTTTGCGCTGAGCCAAGGATATCGGCGGTTTCTTTACGTCTGCCCACCCCTTGCCCGGGCTATGACAAGCAACATGGATTCGCTTCTGCGCAGGAAGCAGGGGTTTGATGAAGAGTTGGCTGCATGCCCCGAAGCGGAAGCGACAATCCTCGGTGATTCCGGTTATCTGGAAGCACTGTTGAAGTATGATTACAACCGTGGGCCGCGCCCCTGCATCCTGTGCACCAGCGATGTTTACGCCGTTGAGATCCACCAGATGTTAATGAAGATCGGCCTTGAGGCACCCAAGGATTACGCTATTGCCGGCTACGACAACATTCCCCTTCTGCATGCATTTCAGCCCCGCCTGACCACGGTTTCCCTGCATATCGGCGAGTTGGGTGCAAAAGCCGCCCAGCTGTTGATTCGAGCGGCAAGCGGGGAACCGCTGCCCAAGAAGGTGCTGATGCCCCATACCTTGCTTAAGATGGATACCCTATAAATTCCTAAAACAAAGTATAACGAAAAAGCCGGCTTCGAATGGGGCGGCTTTTTGTGCTTTGAATATGGGTTTAAATTCAGGCAGTAAAAGTTTATTTCCATACAATTAGGGAATAATATGAGCATTAAGCCAAAAAAGGATGAGATGCCCATGGCTGAAAGTATATTGGACATATCACTCCGGCGGCCGGATGCAATAGATAAAGCCGCCGGGAATTTGCATTATGTCAAGGATGAAATAGAAACATCCTGCCTGCATGCCATGCTGCACGTATCGGGGGAAGCGCATGGAATCATCCGGTCTGTCGATATGCAGGAGGCCCTTTCGGTCCCTGGCGTGATTACCATATTGACAGGGGAAGACTGCGCGGTACTAATTGGAAGCCAGATCGAAGATATGCCTCTATTGGCCCGGGAAACCGTGCGTTATTGTGGGGAACCCGTGGCACTGGTGGTTGCCCGCGAAAAGTGGCAAGCCGTGCAAGCCGCGTCCCGTATTAAGGTTACGTATGAGCCTTTGCCCGTGGTGAATTCTGTAATCGACGCGGTGTCAAACGAAGCACCGCTGATTCATCCGGGTATGGCTGAATATAAGCATGCTGTTGGCGACCTTCATCCCAAACTGAACACCAACATCGTCAATCATGTCAAGATCCGCAAAGGGGATATGTCCTCAGGCTTGAAAGACAGTGAGGTAACGGTGGAAGGGCATTTTGTATTGCCCCAGGCCGCCCACAGCTATATGGAAACCCGCACCGCCACCGCATTTATCAAGGGTGACGGAACGGTTGTTATTGAAACCTCCACACAGGGCCCCCACAATCTCAGAAATACGATCGCATCCCACTTCCAGCTTTCCGAAGGGCAGATCGAGATATTCGGTTTTCCCGTGGGCGGGGCATACGGCGGAAAAGTAAACGGACATCCCGAAATGCTGGCCTATATTGCAACCAAGGCGGTGGGCGGTCAAAAGGTTGCCCTTTCCTTCTCACGGGAACAATGCTTCACTTCCGTAGGCTGCAAAATAGGGGCTGACTGCACGCTGAAAATCGGCGCGAAGAAGGATGGGAAGATTGTTGCTTTGGAGGCAACTCACTATATAGATACGGGCGGGTATGCCGATTCAGGCCCCAGGATGGCGTATGCCGCCGCCTGCAATACCGGAGAGGTTTACGCGATAGACAATATACAGTGCGACGCTTATTGCGTGTACACCAATCACGTATACGCCACCTCCTTCCGGGGTTTTGGCCATGAGACATCCACCTTTTGCATGGAACGTATGATGGATAAGCTGGCAAAAGCTTTGAATATGGATGCGGCGAAAGTGCGGCTATTGAACCTGAACAAAGAGGGCGGCACAACACCCACCCAGGTGAAAACAACAAAGAGCAATTTCGGCGATCCCGCGGGGTGCCTGAATAAGGCGGCGCAGATGATCGTGTGGGAGGAAGGGCAGGTCATTCCCGCCGGGAAGGATAAAGTGAGAGCCAAAGGCCTGGCATGCCTCACAAAAACGTCCAGTTCCCCCACTGACGCAAGCTCCGGCGCGGTGATCCTCTTTTGCGCGGACGGCACTGTGAACATCGTCTGCGGCGTGGTGGAATGCGGCCAGGGGTTTGTTCCATCCATACGACAGGTCCTGGCCGAAAAGCTGCGCATGGACCCGCAGCGGATTTTCGTCAAAGAGACAGTCGATACAAGGGTGTCCCCGGAGCACTGGAAAACCGTTGCCAGCATGTCCCTCTTCATGGCCGGCAATGCGGTCATATCAGCGGCGGACGATGCCATCGAACAGCTCAAAAAGGTGGCGGCCATAGCATTAAGGTGTCAGGCAGGCCATTTGGAAGTAGGCTATGAAAAGGTATATCAAGTAAGCGACCCGGACGTGTTTGTAGAGATTCGGCATCTTGTGGGCGGTTTGAAGCTGCAAAACGGGATTACCATCGGCGGCCAGGTGATTGGCAGGGGAAGCTACGTCATGGAACACCTAACAACGCTGGATACGGAAACCGGCCGGGGAAGGAGCGGCCCCTATTGGACGCCGGCAGCGCAGGCGGTGGAAATTGAATATGACAAAAAGGAACGCACATACCGCCTATTGCATGCCGTAACAGCCATAGATGAAGGAAAGGTGGTACACGCCGCCAACAGCCGCGGGCAGTTAACAGGCGGCATGCATATGGGGCTGAGCGTAGCGACACGGGAGCATCTCACGTATAACGAACGGGCACAGCTTTCAGAATCCAGTTTCCGCATCTATAAGGTCATGCATTTTGGTGAAAGTCCCGCCTACGACGTGGCCTTCCTGGAAACGCCCAACAAGGACGGCCCCTTTGGATACCGCGGTATCAATGAGCACGGCACAATCGGCATGGCTCCTGCCCTGGCCAATGCCCTGGCTGCTGCCACCGGCAAAGAAATGGATGAGCTGCCCTTGACGTTTGAAAAGGTCTGGCAGCTTACGGGAAAGGAGGCATGTACATGATCCCTTTCTCCTTTGCCTATATCGCTCCGGAAACGCTTCAAGAAGCGGCGGATGTTTACACAGACTATGCAAGCCGCAGCCTTACGCCCCTGTACTACACAGGCGGAACGGAGATCATCACCATGGGGCGCGTTGGCAGCCTCCGCTTTGACGCGGTGATTGATTTAAAACGCATACCCGAAATGAAAGGGTTCGGAAAGGAAAACAATCTTTTGAACATTGGCGCTGCGGAAACATTGAACGATGTGGCTTGCTGGAACACCTTTCCGTTGCTTACCAAGTGCTGCCAGCGTGTGGCGGACCATACCGCCCAATGCAAGATTACCCTGGGCGGAAACATTGCGGGAACAGTCATCTACCATGAAGCCATGCTTGCGCTTATGCTCTCTGATGCCAAGGCGGAGCTATATGGGCCGGAAGGAATGAGAACCGCTTCCCTGAACGCGCTGCTTACCCCCATGCTCACCCTGAAGCCGGGTGAATTCTTCGTTCGCTTTTCCTTCGATATGCTTTATGCCGGTTTGCCTTTTGTGCATGCAAAGCATGTGGTAAGCGAAAAAATCGGCTATCCCCTTTTCACGCTGGCAGCCATACAAAAAGAGGGTGTAATGGAAGCGGCGGTCAGCGGTTTATACCGTTACCCCATCCGCTTTCATTTTCCAATGGCCGGTGCCGGTTCTGATCCCGAAAATCTAACTTGCCAGCTTCGCAGCCAGATGAAGGAAGAACCCTTGGGCGACGCTTCGGGCTCTGCGGAATACCGTCTTTTCAGGCTGGAAGGGGCGTTGAATGATGCAGCGGAAAGGCTTGGAGGGATTGCAGTATGAGGCGCATAGACGGAAAAACGCTCATTACCCTTGCAATCAACGGCCAGCCTGTAGAAACGGCTGTTTATCCCAATCAGACATTGCTGGATGTGCTGCGGGATACCCTGGGTTATACAGGATGCAAGCCCGGCTGTGAGAACGGGGATTGCGGTTCCTGCACCGTAATCATGGACGGATGGCCCATGAAATCCTGCCTATGCCTGGCGGTGGAAGCGCCCGGCCACGAAATCTTCACCGTGGAGGGATTGCAAAACACATCCCTTCAAGTAGCCTTTGCCGACTTTTTCGCCATGCAGTGCGGTTACTGCACGCCGGGTTTTATCATGAATGCACACGCGCTTTTGTACCATTATCCAAATCCTGACGACGATGCCGTAGACGCCTGGATGCAATCCAACATATGCCGCTGCACATGCTATGAAGAAATCAGTCAAGCAATAAGATCCGTCATTCGTAAAATACAATGATGACAAAGATCAAATTTCCATATATAATAAATTCGTACCTGATTGCTGGATAATAATGAAAGGAGTTTCCTATGAATCTTCGTAAAATAACCGCACTTGTCATGGCCTTGGCGCTTTTGCTGGTGCCCTCCCTGTCCTTGGGAGAAAGCGCCGCTAAAGCCTTTGAACAAAAGGCACTGGATGCAGGCCGCAGCTTGAATACCACCGTAACCTTTGTCCCCGGAGACCTTCTTTCCCAGGATCCTTCCCTGAGCATGGTCGCAGATGTTCTCAAAACCCTGAGCTTCAAGACCACCAGCCAGAAAGACGGCGAGAACTCCCTGGGCTCCTTTTCCATGCTTTTGCAGGATCAGCCGGCCCTGTCCTTCACAGCCCTTAAACAAGGTGAAGAGTTCCACCTCATGAGCAGCCTGCTGGGAGACAGCGTTTTGTCTTTCACCCCGGAAGAGTTTGCGCAGCTTTATTTCACCTTGTCCGACGCAGCCATAAATGAAGCGGAGAAATCCGGGATGGCTGCCGATGCGCTTGCAGAGCTTAAGTCCCAGCTGGATAGCTACAAGTCCATGATTACGGGCATCATCACTGCCAAAACATCCGGTACCGGTACAACAGGCATCGCGATGCCCTTCAAACTGCCGGAGTTCAATCAGGAAAGCCTGCAAGCTGACTTGATCACTCCCATTAGCACCTGGGCAACCGGCATCATGTCCACCCCCAAAACGACCACAGGAACCTTTGAAAGCGAAAAGCACGACACCGCAACCACTCAGCAGGTATTCAGCATCAGTGCTGAACAGATTCAGCAACTTTTGCAGATCGTATCCGACTGGGCATCCAAAGAAGACAATTTCAATGCCCTCATAAGCTTCCTTTCTTCCGCCTCCGCCGGTACAAACCAGCTGAAAGACGAAGATAAGGCCATGCTTCTTCAGGGGATCAAGGATATGCCCACATCTTTTGCAAAGGAAGCCGCTCCTTCCATGAAGCAGCCCGTCACCCTCACCATATTGGCGGATGACAAGGGCAATACCCCTGCCATAGAAATCAAAGGCCAGTTCGCAGGCACCGGTGATACGGACGGTGACTTCAGCTTCCTTATAGGCATCTACAGCAAAACGGAAGGTTCTGATGTGACCAGCCTGTTTACGCTCGATGCGGGTACAACAGCCGATTCTTTCCGCCTGGCTTTCAGCGACAAAGCGCCTAAAGACGGTTCACCTGCTGCCGCAAAAGCCTGGAAGCTGGAGGCCGGCGCAACTGAAAACGGAACCGAATCCTTCTCGCTTGCCCTTGAGTTCACCGGCGAAGAAAAGGCTACCGAAACCACCGCGGACGACACTTGGAAGCTGGGCATCAACGTAAACGCCGGCGGTATGCCTATTGGCGTTACCCTGGACAACAAATCCGCTTCCACTTTCGACGGCAAGGATGTAAAGACCGATGAAGTCCTAACTGTAGCAATGACCGGCATGGAAGGATCTGCGCTGACCATCCATACATCCACCGTATCGGGTGATCCTGTAGCTTACCCCAAAGTTCCCTCCGACAACGTGCGTTTGGGCAAAATGACCATGGAAGAACTCACCGCCTGGTCTCAGACAGCTTTGCAGACGGCTATGACCAGCCTGATGGGCGCCATGCAGTACCTGCCCGAATCGGTTCTGGCACTAGTTACCGGCACCCCCGCCGTCAACTGAAATAAGCTAACGATACCTTGCGCACCGGCCAAACTTTGACCGGTGCGCATTGTTTTGCATCTTTCGCATTATATGATATAATAAGCGCCGGTACGGATTCCATGAGAAGGCTCAAACATTTACGAGCCTTTTTATATCGCACTTTTTATATAGACAAAGGAAGCGGTTATTCTTATGGCCTCACGGAATCATGACATGGATATGTGCAACGGCCCGCTTTTCAAAAAAATATTGATCTTTTCCCTGCCCATAATGGCAATGAACTTGCTGCAGCTTCTTTTCAACGCAGCTGATATGATCGTTGTCGGGCGGTTTTCGGGCAGCAGGGCACTGGCTGCGGTTGGTGCAACAGGCGCGCTTATCAACCTCATCATCAACTTGTTTATGGGCTTGTCAGTCGGCACAAGCGTTATCGTAGCACAGGACTATGGCGCCAATAAACCGGACGATGTGAGCCGGTCCGTTCATACATCCATCGCTATCAGCATTATCGGCGGCCTGATCGTTATGGTGGCGGGTTCTGTACTTTGCAAACCGCTGCTTATTTTGATGGGAACGCCGTCGGATATTATCGACCTGTCGGAATTATACATGAAGATCTATTTTATGGGCCTGCCCGCCAGCATGGTATATAATTTCGGCTCAGCCATCCTGCGCGCCGTGGGCGACAGCCGCCACCCGATGTATTATCTGGTGCTTGCCGGTATTTTGAACGTGTTTTTGAACCTGTTCTTCGTGATCGTCCTGCATATGAGCGTGGACGGCGTGGCATGGGCGACGATCATTTCCCAGTACCTGTCGGTAGTTCTGATCATGATCTGCCTTTACAGGTGCGACGGCGCCATACGGTTCATCCCCAGCAAGATGCGCATTGATTCAAGGAAACTGAAGGCGATTGTGAAGATCGGCCTGCCTGCGGGGTTGCAGGGCTTGCTTTTTTCCATTTCCAATGTACTGATCCAATCAGCCGTCAACCTTTTCGGTTCCACCATGGTGGCTGCCAGCTCCGCCGCAGGCAATGTGGAAGGTTTTGTAGGCACCGCAATGAATGCTTACTATAATGCGGCCATATCCTTCACCGGACAGAATATGGGCGCAAAGAAATATGACAGGATCGATACCATCGCTAAGGTGTGCACAGTGCTGATCTTCGCCACCTGGATCCTGCTGGGCGGATTGACAATGCTCCTGGGCAGGCCACTGATTGGCTTGTATACATCGGATCCGGAAGTCATTAACCTTGGTATACAGCGCTTAAACGTCATGATGATCGCATATTTTACCTGCGGCATGATGAACGTGTATCCAGGTTTGATACGCGGTATGGGATTTTCCTTGCTGCCCATGCTATGCACGCTGATAGGCGCCTGCCTTATGCGCATTGTCTGGTTGGCAACGGTTTTTGCCTGGTCCCCCACAATCATCGTGCTCTTTGCATGCTACCCGGTTACTTGGGCGCTGACAGGGCTTGGCCATGTAGGCATTTTCCTTTACACAAGGAAAAAGGTCCGCAGGCAAGGCGCCCCGGAGGCGCAAGCATCCTACGCTGCTCAGAATATCTCCTAACCGGTTCATAACCAATGGCATTTGAGCAATCAGAGAGAGATTGCCGGAAGCATATTTGATTTTACAATTGATTCATTGTAATCATATACCAAATATTGA
This sequence comes from Bacillota bacterium, assembly GCA_023416585.1. Lineage (GTDB taxonomy): Bacteria > Bacillota > Clostridia > Christensenellales > Aristaeellaceae > JAEWAH01. The sequence goes on along the minus strand of JAEZHM010000081.1, from coordinate 126,695 downwards.
TATAATTAGGCATATGCTTCCGGAGGTCTATCATGAGAAAAATGCAACGGTTGATTTCCTTCATAATTACTGCTATCCTTATTTGCCTATCCAGCCCAGCCCACATGGGGAACATATCTGATTCTCATAATGCGAATGAGCCCAACAGCGTGGACGGTTCCATATCCCCCGCTTCCTTCAGCCCCTATGAACCGATGATGGATGAAGCAAATTACTGGACGCTGCCAATAGACATAAGCAATGAAGCAGACATTTGGAAAGTGCTGATGCAGCCTATTACTGTTCTAAAGGGGAATGAAAGGCAAGCCTATAAGCTGCGCGCCCAGCCGGATAAAGAGGCCGACCCAGTTGGCGAAATAACCTATGCTTCTCAAGGCGTGCGTGTACTTGATGAACTGGACAGCGGCTGGAGCCTTGTGGAAGCATACTCCAGCTCATTCTCGGGCAGCAAGGTAAAAGTTTGGGGCGAAATGGTACAGGGATATGTTGAAACAAAGCTCCTGGAAGAGAAAAAACCATATTCCAAATACGGTCTGGTGATTGATAAACTGACCCAGAGGATGTATGTTTTTTCCGAAGGAAAGCTGCTTACAAGCTTGCTCATCTCCACAGGCTTGCCCAATGAAAAACAGCCGTACAATGAAACACAGGCTGGGGAATATCTGATTGTAAGCAGGGTGGGGCAGTTTCCGGCCGAGAATTTGCTTTGTGATATGGGTTTGCGTTTCAACAATGGCAATTATATTCATCAGGTACCTTATGTGATCGCCGCCGACGGCAGCAAATACTTCGAAAAAACCGAACCTAAGCTTGGTTTCAAGGCAAGCCATGGCTGCGTTCGCGTACAGCGCAAGAAGAATCCTGACAGCGTCAATATGGCCTGGCTTTGGAAAAACCTTAAGGTGAACACGAAAGTGCTCATTTGGGAGGATTACAAAGGCCGGCAGCTTCCCATACCAGGCAGCAATACACCTTTATATCACAATCCGGTTGGCGGGCAGTATTACCACAGCGTCGCTGACTGCCCGGATGTGCGGGAGAAGTACCTGCCCCTGACAGCCTTCACATACGGTGAGCTGGAAAGTTCTAAGTACGCTGATTTGGACCCGTGCGCAGCATGCGGGCCGGTAATCAGGGTCGCTCAAATTGAAGAGATCAACGCGGCGCACAGATAATCAACCACATATGTTCTCCTTGTTTTTTATTACCACATGAAAAAAGGCGCCGCTTCGGCTTTGCGAAACGGTGCCTTTATATATATTATTTCTAAAAGGTGCACGAATGCGAATAGCTGGCAGTCTTATAGCCACCGCATGAAAGAGCCCTGGGGTTATGATCCAATGGACAGATAGTCAGACATGATATATCCGTATTGATCGTCTGCCTTAACATAGTACCAGTTGCTGACGGTCTCACCGAGTACAGTGACCACATCCCCTTTATAGATTTTTCCCGCGACTGCTCCACGAAGGGTTGGTTCGCCACGCAAGTTTACCCAGCTGCCCGCCTTTATGTTTTTCACCATCGCTGTCGGCTGTTTGGGACGGACACTACTTGGATTGGATCCACGATACAAATACTCGGATTTCATGTAACCCGTCTGGCTGCCGACAATAACCTTCACCCAATCTTTGTCAGGGTCAGATTTACACAGTACCTTTGTGCCCGTGAAGTAAAGGCCCAACGAACTTGATCCTGAGGATGCGCTAACTCTTAAATGGACACGGTCTGAATTCCGACCGTCTATAACAGCCGTTCCATAGTTTTCCGGCGTATTCGCAGATGATTTGCTGACCGACAGATAGCCAGACATCATATATCCGTATTGACTGCCTGTCTTGATATAGTACCAGTTGCTGGCGGTCTCACCAAGTACAGTGACTTTATTGCCTTTATAGACTTTTCCTGCAACCGCCCCGCGAAGAGATGGTTCGGAGCGCAAGTTTACCCAGCTGCCCGCCTTTATGTTACTCACCGTCGCCGTCGGCTGTTTGGACCGGACGCTGCCCGGATTTGTCCCCCGGTACAAAAACTCGGATTTCATGTATCCCGTCTGGCTGCCAATAGTGACCTTCACCCATTCTTCTTTAGGGTCAGATTTGCACTGGACCTCTGTGCCTGTGAAGTAAAGGCCCATCGAATTTGATCCTGAGGATGCGCTAACTCTAAGATGGACCCGGTCTGCATTCTGTCCATCAACAATAGCTGTCCCATAGTCAGTTCCAAGCGCCAGACCATTGCTTACACATGCCATCAAGGCAAATAGCAGAATCAACGAAATAATTTTCTTTTTCATGGTATACTCCCTTCCCCATATCAAATGCGGCTTAGTCAAAACGCCATTGACTTATCATCCTGATAAACCGCAAGCATCCTGACAATATATAGACGGGAAATACTGGTGATTTCTTGCCAGTATTTCTCGTAGAAGCAAATAAAAGCTAGTTTCGACCGTATCTTTTCTATTGCTGTTTTCAGCCTGTATTGTACAATGGATTTGGAAAGGTGAAGGATCGCATCTACATACTCTATGGCCATATCCTGATAGTGGGATAAAAGCAAGACTTCTTTTTGCTTTGCAGGCAACTCCATAATCGCCTGAAACATAACCTTCTTTTGTTCCGCCAATTCAACCAAAGAGAAATCAGGCTGCTCCACAGCTTTATGTCTGCCTATGGTACGAAGCCGGCTGATGCGCCTATATTTTCTTAAGGTATGTATGGCAATGCGCATCAAAAGCGCTTTTTCACTCATCGTCCCTTTTCCCACAAGCTGGTCCATATAATGGTACGCTTTGAGAAAGGTGTTCTGCATTGCCCTTTCGGCTAGCTTGACATCAAAAAGATAGATGATGCATATACGCAGCATTGCGGTGCCGTATTCGCCCATCCATCTTTCAAAGAGAATATTGCGTTCAGTATTTTTCCTTACAACACAATCCATCCTTTACCACCCATAGGATTAGACGAAAGGAATGGATGATTTGTCCAACTGCAAAAGAAATAATATAGTTTCCTTTACTTTCTATTAATCCATCAATCCTCAGTATACTTCAGCCGCAAGGGTGTATCGGCTTGCGTGACGTCTTTTACGCGCAAATAGCCGTACGTCCCATCGATATCCATGCAGTACCCTACATTATCTTTCGGAATACATACATGCAGCCAATCGCCGCAGTCCGCAAGAACATACATGTTCGTACCCGCTGTAAGCTTTGCGGTTGTTTCGGCGCTGCTGCCGGCAGCCGATTTCAATTCACAGTCGATATTTGTCCGTCCGACGGTCAGCGGCGCGCATGGATACGGGATATGCAGAAACATGTTTTCCGCCGGTAGAATGTATGACCCGCTGATATAGCCAATCGTCTGGCCAACCTGCACCTCATACCATGGTTCGCGTTTGCCAGGCTTCGTGCCCAGAATCTTCGCCGGCGTCCCGATATGATAGAACCCAAGCGTCTTTGATTGTGATGATGCTTTTGCCCGCATATTTGAGCTGGACAGTATCCCATATCCATTAGATACGGACCGCGGATTGGCGGCAATAAAGCTTCGAACTTCGTCAATCGTCTTAGGATAACGGTCTGCATCCAGCGCTTCCAGCAAATTGGGATAAAGGTACTGCAAAAACTCTTCCTTATTAGCCGTGCCGGAAGAAGATTTCGCTTCCACATAAAAGAATAGGTCATGATTTAACCTCGCACCAATGGTTAATACGCTGCCATCTTCATACTCGCGGCGGTAGTGTTCAAACATGATAGGTTCCTTTTCGCGATAATTCAAGCCAAGCCGAAACACCTCGCGTCCGCCATCTTCGCATGGGTATACCATCTCCACCCGGGGATACGAACTGTCCAAGACGGCGTCAAAATCATAGTCCCGGCCCGTCAGCAACGCTTTTTCCTCCGCTGCCGGAAAGCAATTCCACGTTTTGCTATCCGAACACGTAAACTGCAGCAGCATCGTTTGGCCGTCCTTTTGAACGGCAACAAGCGCCACGCCTCCTTTCAGCGCGCTCGTCTTTTTGACCCTTTCCTCCTGCCGGATGCCTTTTACACATTGCCAGCCGGCCCAACGCGTTATCGCTATTGCCGTCAAAAGATCATCAGGCAGTTCCGTATCAAACTTTGTAATTTCATAATATATCGATATGTCTTCCTTGCTTAATTGCAATGTTTTTACTTCCGCAAAAGATCCTGTGAAGGCGAACAAAAGGATGAAGATCAGCAGGCAGGCAATGTTCTTTTGAACAAAACATTTCATTTTTTGTATCCCCTTTCAAGTGACCCTACAGTTATCCCTGCTCCGGGTCCGTTCCATAATGAAACCCGAAGTGCCGGTTTGTTCTCCCCAATAAACGAAGCTGATTTCCAAATCCATCCATTAAAAATGTAAAATATTTCTAATCAAAATTCCTTGCTCAGAAGTGGAATATAGACATCCGCCTTCTTCATTCATACTTCAGTTGACAAAGGTACGGCAAAACGATAACATAAAGTCATGCAGCACCTGTAATGCCTTGCAAAGCTTATGGGTGTTGTGCTTTGTATAAATCTCTCGTAGTAAACGGCAGATCCTCAAATCCAGTATTTTTTTGCAGAGGTACCTTCATGTATAAAAAGTATCTGTCAAAAGTAAAAGCGATAGCGCATACCATTTGGCAGAACAAGGCCATTGTAATTCTGCTTGCCCTGCTGGGCATCATCCTTATTATCACTGCTCCTACCCTGAGCATAATAACAGGCGGACCGGCTATCATAGGTATAGTGCGTGAGCCCAACGCGTATTGCACATTTACAGCAATAAACAGCAATGATTCCAGGTACAATGTTTCTATTGCAGATGGATATCCAGTATTGATTGCAGCGCTGAAAGAAGGAAAACTGGATGCGGCAATATTGCCCGCGCAGTTTCTTAACGAATTTGATAATGACGAAATCTCTGTGCTGGCTGCAACATCTTACTTGAACCTTGTTGTTGTGGAAAACGGCTATACAATCTATTCCCTTGCAGACTTAAATGGGCGTTCTGTCATTATGCAGGAATCAATCGAAAATTCACTGGAAAATAAAATGCTGAGCCTGTTGATTTCAAAAGCAAATATCCATGTGGACATCACCTATGAAAGCGACGAGCAGATTTTTAAAAAGGCGCAGGAAAGCAATTTTGAAGTGATGATCTTGAAGCCTTACCAGTGCGCGCAAGTGCTGCTGGAAAATGACAGCTACCGAAGTTGCTTTAACCTTGCGAACCAATGGTATGGCCTTATGGGAACGCAACCCCCGGCAGGATGCTTCATTGTGGCTCGAAATGAAATCATTGATGCAAAGACATCCAATTTGGCAGATTTTCTGGCAGGAGTAAAATCATCCATCAATTTTATCAATGACAAGCACAAAAAGGCCACGACGCTGATTGCCAAGAGCGGGCTTGGAGAGGATACCGTTACCATACTAAAAGCTATTCCGCATTATATGTATACCTATCTGGATGGAGACAGCCTGAATGACAGCTTGGAGCAGCTCAAGCTATTGCAATCAACAACCCCGTAATAATCCCCTCAAATTAACAATCGTAAACAGATAGCCTCCTGCCATAAATACGGCAGGAGGCTACCCGCTTGAGCATATTTTGATGGAAGGGGAGGTGCTTAAACTGTGAGATATCTTAAACTTAACTGCGCGGTTGAGAAAATGCCTGAAAGCTTCGGGCGTGGTTTAGCCGTGTCATAACTGTGCCGGAAGGCAAACATAAAATGTGGGATATCTCTTCCACGGAGTATCCGTACCGGCAGCGCAGCACCAGCGGCAGACGGTACTTAATTTTCAATCATTTGATACATGACGAAGCCTTTGCATTTCATCCATTATATCATTTTAACTCTTGACAATTTTTCAGTATGGAACTAATATTAGTTCACTAACAATTAGGATGCTAACTATTAGGAGCGATATTATGGCGATTCAGTTATACATGGCTTTGTACAAAACCTTCCACGCACAGAAGAACAAGATCCGGCCCGGCATGATAGAAATGGGGCTCTCACCGGGGCAGCCAAAGGTTTTGGGCTATCTTTCGCATACGGATTGCTGCATGCAAAAAGATATAGCCGCGGCGCTGGATATCGAACCCGCCACCGTATCACAGATTCTATCGAATATGGAACAGAACGGCCTGGTGAAACGATCCGGCTGTGCGGAGCGCAAGCGCGCCGATTCGGTCTCCATCACGGAAAAAGGCATGGAAGCATATGAAAAATGGCTGAAGCTTTGCCTTGCAGTGGAGAAAGACGCTTTAAACGGGTTCACGGAGAGTGAGCGGGAACAATTCATAGGATATCTATGCCGTATGTACGGGAATCTAACTGGCAAAGCGCTTGATTAATCCGCTGTAAGGAGCAGTTATGTTAAAACGATTTTTCCGCTACTTTGAAAAATACAAAAAGTACATGATAGGCAGTATCGCCTTTGTTGTGCTGGAAACAGGGTTTGAACTGGTAATCCCCATGATTATGGCCGATATCATAGACGTAGGTGTAGTCAACCGGGATACAAATTATATCCTGCTGAAAAGCGTTGCCATGGTTGTTTGCGCGCTGGCATCCTTGCTGCTGGGCATATTGTACGCGCGCTTTGCCGCCATCGCGGGCCAAGGCTTCGGCGCGGAGCTTCGAAAAGCGGAATACCGAAAGATACAAAGCTTTTCGTTTTCCAATGTGGACCACTTCAGTACCCCATCGCTGATGACCAGGCTGACCAGCGATATCACCATCATTCAAAACGCCATTTGCAACGGCATCCGCCCCATGGTGCGCGGCCCTGTAATGATGGTGATGGCCCTCATTATGACATTAACCATCAGCCCAAAGCTGACGGTGGTTTTCCTGGTAGCCATTCCGATCCTGGCTGCCATCCTGTATCTGATTATCTCAAAACTGCGCCCCATGTATGGAAAAATGCAAAAGGCGCTGGATAAGGTCAACGGTATCGTGCAGGAAAACCTGGTCGCCATCCGTACGGTAAAATCCTACGTCAAAGGCGAGCGCGAAAGCCAAAAATTCAGCGAGGTCAACCAGGCCTTCCGCGCTTCCTCCGAAGGGGCCTTCCATTATGCGGTGATGAACATGCCGGCCTTCCAGCTTGTCATGTATACCACCATTGTTTTGATTCTATGGTTCGGCGGCAGCTTCATCCATACGGGCACCATGAAGGTGGGCCAACTGACCGGCTTTTTGAGCTATGTTCTGCAAATATTGAATTCTTTGATGATGATCTCCAATGTGTTTTTAATGCTCAGCCGTTCCATGGCCTCCGCCGGCCGCATTCTGGAGGTCATGGATGAGCCGGCCGGCATTGTGGACGGCACCTTTGCTGGAAAGGTGGAAAAAGGGAGCATTGATTTTGACCATGTTTCCTTCAAATACAAGGAAACAGCGAAGGAGTACGTACTTTCCGACATCAGCCTGCATATCAAAGCCGGCCAGACGGTGGGTATCATCGGCGGCACGGGTTCGGCAAAATCTTCTCTGGTTCAATTGATTCCACGGCTGTATGATGTGTCCTCCGGCAGCCTTAAAATCGACGGTCATGACGTAAAGGAATATGGCCTGACCCATTTACGGGACGCCGTGGGCATGGTACTGCAGAAGAATACGCTATTCTCCGGCACCATACGGGAAAACCTTAAGTGGGGCGATGAGTACGCGTCCCAGGAGGATCTGGATTGGGCTTGCCGGATTGCCCGTGCTGACGAATTTTTGAAAAAGATGCCGGACGGCTACGAAACCGACCTTGGCCAGGGTGGCGTGAATGTATCCGGCGGTCAAAGGCAGCGGCTTTGCATTGCGAGGGCGCTGCTCAAACGGCCCAAGGTGCTGATCTTTGACGATTCCACCAGTGCGGTGGATACTGCCACAGAGTTAAGCATACGCAGGCAGCTTGCTGAGGAACTTTCAGATGTGACAAAGATCTTCATTACCCAGCGAATCAGCTCCATTGAGCACGCCGATCAGATTGTGGTATTGGAAAACGGGAAAATCAACGAGGTCGGCACCCATGAAGAATTGCTTGCGCACAACCCCATATACCAAGATATTTACGCGCTTCAAAGAAAGGGGGCGGCTGTGTCATGATGAGGGGAGCAACCTCCTCCCGGGAAAGGCCAAGGGATATACGCAAGCCCTTAAAGCTGCTCTGGCGCTATATGAAGGGCCATGCACCCGCGCTGCTGCTTATTGCATTGCTGGTCATGATCAGCGCCGGTGCCAATGTATATGGCACTTATCTGCTAAAGCCCGCTGTTAACGACTATATCCTGCCCGGCAACTTACAGGGACTGGCCAAATTCCTTCTTTTTATGGGAGCCGTATATCTTGTGGGGGTAGCCGCAACCTTTGGCTATTCTCAACTCATGGTGAAGGCCGCACAGAAGATGATTTCGGAAATCAGGGACGATCTTTTCCGGAAGATTCAAACGCTGCCGCTGCGCTTTTTCGATGCACGAACCCACGGCGAACTGATGAGCCGCTTTACCAGCGACATCGACACCATCTCCGAAGCTTTCAACACCAGCTTTACGGTGCTGATTCAAAGCTTTATCACCATTGCAGGCACATTTACAGCCATGATCGTAATGAACTTCAGGCTGTCCATGATCGTACTTGTCACCTTCTTCTTTTTGTTTCTGATCATCCGCTACAGCGGAAGGCAAAGCCACAGGTATTTTACCCAGCAGCAAAAATGTATGGGTAGCCTGAACGGTTTCCTGGAAGAAATGGTGGAAGGGCAAAAGGTGGTCAAGGTTTTCAACCACGAAGGCAAGGATTATGAGGAGTTTTTGAAGCGCAATGACAAGCTCAAGGAAGCCGCCACAGGCGCCATGACCTATTCGGGCATCCTGATCCCCGTAGTCGTCAGTATCTCTTATTTCAGCTATGCCCTTACTGCCTGTATCGGCGCGTTTTTTGCCATCTCCGGCATGTTCGATCTGGGCGGCCTGACAGCATACCTGGTATATGTCAGGCAGATCGCCATGCCTATCAACCAGTTTTCCATGCAGGCAAACTTCATCCTGGCTGCCCTTTCCGGTGCGGAACGGATCTATGAAATCATGGAGTAGCCGGAGGAACTGGACCGCGGCACCGTGACATTGACGCACGTTACAGAAGATGAAAACGGTACGCTGCTTGAGAGCGAAATGACGACCGGGAAGTGGGCATGGCGCCGGCCGAACCCGGACGGAAGCGTGGCGCTTGTGCCCCTTTTGGGTGATGTTCGCTTTCACGATGTGACATTCGGCTACGAACTGGGCCGCACCATACTGAACGGCATCAACCTGTACGCAAAGCCCGGCCAGAAAATCGCCTTTGTGGGCTCCACCGGCGCGGGCAAGACGACCATTGCCAACCTGATCAACCGATTTTATGACGTAACTTCGGGCAGCATCACCTATGATGGCATCGACTTAAGGGATATCAAAAAGGATGATTTACGGCATTCGGTGGCCGTGGTATTGCAGGATACCAACCTGTTTACGGGCACGATCGCCGAAAACATCGCCTTTGGCAACCCGGGCGCCAGCCGGGAGCAGATTATAGAAGCCGCAACTCTGGCCAATGCCGATTCCTTTATACAGCGCCTGCCCGACGGCTACGATACCATGCTCACCGGCAACGGTACGAATTTAAGCCAGGGGCAAAGGCAATTGCTGGCTATCGCACGGGCCGCCGTTTCCAACCCGCCTGTTTTGATCCTGGATGAGGCCACCAGCTCCGTGGATACCCACACCGAAAAGCTGATCGAGGCCGGCATGGACCGCCTGATGGAAAACAGGACTGTGTTCGTGATCGCCCACCGGCTTTCCACGGTGCGCAACGCCAAGGCGATTATCGTGCTGGAAAACGGAACGATCCTGGAACGCGGCAGCCATGAGGAATTGGTCGCCCAAAAGGGAAGGTACTATCAACTATATACCGGGCAGTATGAACTGTCGTAACTTTTGCTGGAAAAAGACGCTCCATGTCAATCAGCGCCGCAATGCGGTGCAGTCGGCATGGGGCGTTTTCTGTTTTCCCTGTGCTGCACCATATGCGCAAAGCTGCCCCTTACTTGCCTGCCTGACTTTCCATATAAAACCCGAGGAATGAAATCACCGAGCCTTTTGACAATTTGGGCAGTCGTGTTGCACAATATAGAAGCCGTTTCCCCTGCGGACATATCGCTTATAGATACAAGTATAATCCCCCATCACTGACAACAAAGGAGCATGAAACATGGAAACAGCAGTTCAAATCTGGGGTTTATCCGATGGCAGACAATTGACCTTTGCTGAAATCCAGGAAAAGTTGGACATGCTGCTGTGTCATGGCAGCCTGAAACGAATCATCTGCGGTTGGACGCTTCAGGAACCCTTGTTTCAGGAAATCAAAGAATATGTTGCGCCTTATGGCGTCAAGGTATTTCTTTGGTTCCCCGTGTTTTCCGAGCTGGAAGGGATTCGCCCGTTTTCTCCTTTGGTTGATTTTCAGGAGCATACGCTGCACACGCCTTCCGTGGGCACCCAGGAGGAGTTCCGTTTCCGCTGCCCCTGCGCGCCGGAAAACATTGATTCCATGATGGAGATATTCGAGCAAAGTTATGCCCGCCTGCCTGTGGACGGTATCTTCCTGGACCGCATCCGCTACCCATCCTTTTTTTCCGGCCCGGAGGGCGTATTCAGCTGCTTTTGCTTAAGCTGCCGGGCCTTTTATGAGGCAGCCGGATTATCAATTCCTGATTTGCATGAAGCCTGGCTTAAAGCGCTTGCCCGTGCACATAGGCAGGACCCGAATCCATTGACATTATGCGGATATACGGAAAGCGGTTTCGCATTTGAAGATAAAACACTTCAGCGATTTTTCGAATGCAAAAGCGAGATCCTTACCCAAAGTTTAACCCGCCTTGCAACCTGGTTCAAAGAAAAGGGGCTCTCCGTGGGCATGGATCTCTTCACCCCTTCCCTGGGCTACTTCGCCGGGCAGGTATATACAAAGCTTCTTCCACTTGCAGATTTTGTGAAGCCCATGCTCTACCGCTATACAGACGCGCCGGCCGGCCTGCCCTATGAACTGAACGCATACGACGCGTCCTTCGGCCTTCATGGGAAAGGCGCACTAGCGCTTCTTACCCTGATCGGGGCGAAGGAGGATGATCTTTTTGCGAGCATGGTCCAGCAGGAAATGATGTTTATGTATGCAGCCAAAAAAGCTTGCAAAAGTGGAGCGGCGATCCTGCCCGGGATGGAGATCAACCGGGTTGAGCCCATTGCCCCCGTTACACCGGAGAAGATCTCGCAAAGTGCAAACTTGCTTAGGCAATGCGGCGCGGAAGGCATTGTTGCCTCCTGGAATCTTGCAAATACTCCTACAGAAAATCTGAAGACGTTCCTTGAAAATTGCTGACGCCATTCAACATCCGGAATACTCCAGAATAACTGGAACAAGGACAGGCGGATGTGACATTTGGTCTGAAATGAATACATTTGACACATATTTCTTTGAATAATACGGGAAAAACGGTTGACGAACCATATAAAACCTGCTACACTTGGGTACAGCACAAAGACGTGATCGTTCCAAAATAATCAGATTCAGTACAGAGGCATTTTATATACGTATGTATCAAACGGAGGAAAACAAAATGTCAAAAGTAAAAGTAGCCATCGTAGGAGCGGGAATCTGGGGGCAGACACACGCCAGCATTTATCAGCAGCATCCGCAGGTGGAGGTATCCGCGGTCTGTGACGTAAACGTAGAAAAGGCCAAGGCCCTTGCCGCAAAGTTTGGCATTGGCGACGGTCATGTGTATGCAAGCCACCAGGAATTGCTAAAACATGAAGACTTCGATGTCGCCGCTGTGGTGACGCCCGACTTCCTCCACCGGGAATTGTGTGTGGCGTTTTCCGACGCAGGCAAGCACATCATTTGCGAAAAGCCTCTGGCCACCACAAGGGAAGACGTGATAGCCATACTGGAAAGTGTCAAAAAGAGCGGCGTCCGGGTGCTGGTGGACCTGCATAACCGGTTTTCCCCGCCTTTTGTTTCCGCAAAGCAGTCCGTGGAAAACGGGGAACTGGGTACCCCCTATCACGCATACTTCCGTTTGAATGATATCCGATATGTCGCCACACAGATGCTTCCCTGGGCAGCGCAGTCCTCCATTCTGTGGTTCCTGGGGTCCCATAGTGTGGATACGCTGCGCTGGATTATGGGCAGCGAAGTCAAGCGCGTATATTGCGTTTCCCGGCGCGGCATTCTTGACGGCCTCGGCGTCAAGACAGACGACGTTTTTATGACCACCCTGGAGTTTGAAAACGGCGCCATCGCGCAGATGGAAAACGGCTGGATCACCCCCGATACCCATCCCTGTATCAACGATATCAAATTCAACCTCATGGGCACCAAAGGCATGATCAACCTGGATCTTAGCAACAGTACCATGATCGAGCGCTTCACCGAAGACAAAAACGACCGTCCGGATATCCTGGTGAAAAATTTCATACATGGACAGGCGGCGGGCTTCAGCTATCAGAGCATACGTTACTTTATCGATTGCATCGTGGAAGGAAAGCCGTCCCTGGTAACAATGGAGGACGCCGCAAAGACCAGCCTTGTAATCCTGGCCATCATGGAATCGGCGAAGAAGCGCGAACCCGTGGAAGTGCAATATTATTGATCCCTGTTTGTGGTCTGCATAAGGGGAAGGAGCGGTTTCGTGGCGGGAAAGAAGGAGTCCGGATATATCGTCCTAAGCACTGCCCAACCGGAGGAGCTATGCCGTGTGGCCAGGGCGTTTTCATCGCCAAAGCGCGTTGAAATACTGCAGCTGCTTGGCACCAACAACATCATGAACGTCAATGAGATTGCCAAAGCCATCGATCTTCCCATATCCTCTACAGCTATGCATATCTGTACCCTGGAGGAAGCCGGGCTCATCACCTGTGCAAAACAGCCCAGCTTCCGCGGCACGATGAAAATGTGCACCAGGGACAAAAACGAGGTTGTCTTTCAGCTCAATGAGGCGGGCGCTACCATGCAGCGGGTTCAAATGCAGCAGCTTCCCATAGGCGCTTACAGCGCAGCTGTGGGGATTGTACCTGCCTGCGGCCTGGCCTCCCATAACGCCCCTATCGGCGCGTATAATAATCCCCGCAGCTTCCACCTGCCCGAGCGGCTGAACGCGGAGATCCTGTGGTTCCGAAACGGATATCTTGAATATCATTTCTCCATGCTTTCCATGGAGGAGATCGATATCCATTGGCTGGAGGTTTCCTTTGAGGCCTGCTCCCAGGCGCCTTCAGAACTTGCTGTCTGGCAAAGCGACGTACGCGTTTTTATCAACGACCACCTGTTGGGAATGCATACGTGCACTTGCGACAGCCAAGGGAGGCGCGGAACGTTCAACCCCGCCTGGTGGCCCAATGTGGCCACGCAGCATGGCGAGCTGCTCACGTGGCGGGTGGATGCAAACGGATCCTATGTGCAAAAGGAGCGCGTGGGAAATACAAACCTTACGGACCTGGCGCTTACCCAAAAAGATATGATCGCCGTACGCGTTGAAGTGCCGGCAGATGGCGGCGAACAATTGGGTATCAACCTGTTCGGCAACCATTTCGGCGATTACAACCAAGGTGTATGCCTTCAGGTTGGATACAGCCTGAAATGATTCGCATAAACACTGCATCATAGCAAAAGATATTACAGAAATGTCGGAATAATGGAACCATTGACATGATTGGAGGTTAATGGTACTATTATTTCAGAGTATTTTACGATTTTTCTATATTTGTAATGCCTATTATTGAACTATTGGATAAATTGTAGCCTTATATTACAAAATTTTCGGAATATTAAAAATTGAAAGGGAGAAACCGCCATGAAACATACCGTTTTGTCCGGCCTGGATTGTCTAAATACGGTCCATGATTTGCTTAAGGGAAAACGCGTAGGGCTTATGACCAATCCCACGGGCATTACGCAAAAGCTTCGGTCTGGTATTGACGTCCTTCATGAGAACTATAACCTCACGGCGCTGTTCTCCTGCGAACACGGCGTTCGTGGCGATGCCCAGGCGGGTGTGGATATCGACACCTATCAGGATCCTGAGACGGGTGTCATGGTTTACAGCGTATACGGAAAATCCCAGCGCGTTTCAAAGGAAATGCTGGAAACCTTTGATGTGCTTGTTTTTGATATGCAGGATGTAGGCGTTCGCTTTTACACCTATCTGTACTCGCTATCTTATGCCATGGAAGCATGCGCACAAGCCGGAAAGCCCATCGTTGTGCTGGACCGCATCAATCCCGTCGGCGGCATGAGGGTGGAAGGAACGATCCTGGATGAAAGGTTCCACTCCTTTGTGGGCGAATACGCGCTGCCTTCCCGAACGGGGCTCACCATCGGCGAGTACGCGTTGTGGGTGAAAGACCACCTCCAATTGAAGGACCTTTCCCTTACCGTGGTGCCGCTGTCCGGTTGGAAGCGCTCGATGTATCTTGATGATACCGATCTTCCCTGGGTTGCGCCGTCTCCCAACTGCGCGACGCTGCATGCTGCACTGGCCTATATCGGCACCTGCATGTTTGAAGGAACGAATCTTTCCGAGGGGCGAGGGACGACGCTTCCCTTTGAACTGATCGGCGCTCCCTGGGTGGACGCCGCGAAGCTGGAAAATCGGATGGCAGCTTATAAGCTTCCAGGGTTGCATTTCAGGCGGACCAGCTTTGTGCCCACCTTTAGCAAGCATGAAAAGAAGCTTTGCTATGGGGTACAGGTGCACATCCTGGACAGGAAAACAGCGCAGGTATTTGAGGGCAGCCTGCTTTTGCTGGAAGAAATTCGCCGCATGCATCCCGATTGTTTCGGGTGGATACAGAGCGGGCGGGAAGGCAGCTTTCCCATCGACAAGCTTCTGGGCACCGATGCATACAGGACAGGGGTGCTTGACGCACAGGGGCTCATCAAGCATTATGCGCCTTTGCTTTTAGAATTTAAAAGGCAGAAAAAAGCCTTCGAATTGTATCAATAGGAGGAATGGGCAATGGAAATCCGCATTATGGAACGGGAAGACCTTGGCCAGGTAATGGAACTTTGGAACGAGAGCGTGGCTGCCCATGAGGTGGTGTTTTACCCCCTCACCGAAGAATATTTTGAAAAAAAGTTCCTTATGAACCCCAATTATGATCCCAAATATTCGCTTGTCGCCGTAGAAGATGGCAATGTCATCGGGTTTATAAGCGGGATTGCGAAGAAGATTTTCCTGCCCAAGGAGACACACGAAAACACGCCGGGCTTCCTCACCTGCATTTTTGCGGATAAAGCATATAGGCGGCAGGGCATCGGCACCGCACTCCTTGAGGCGCTGATGAAAGCGTTCAGGTTTGATGGCAAAAAGCGCATTGCCTGCGGCAACGGAAATCCCATCAATCTGGATTGGATCGTACCCGGCACAGATCACCATGACCATAACAACGTCCCAGGCATGGATGAGGATTGTCCGGGCCATCCATTCCTTATAAAAAATGGGTTTGAGGACAGCTACCGGGAAATCGCCATGTACTTAAACCTTAAGGATTATGTGGAGCAGCCGGATGTAAGGGAAAAGCAAGAGAAGCTGAAGGCCGAGGGCATCTATACCGGCCGCTACGACGTTTCGCTAAACTTCGATTTCGATGGAATGTGCGACCGGGTGGGCAGCGAATATTGGCGCAAGGTTTTGCAGGATGAGACGAAGGCTGAAAATCCAAGGCCCATCCTGGTAGCTACCTGTGACAAGCACATCGTCGGCTTCACAGGCCCCGTGGATAAGCAAGAAAGCGGCAGAGGCTGGTTTACCGGCATCTGCACCGATCCCAAGTTTGAACGGCGGGGTATCGCCACGGTGCTGTTCAATCTGCTCATGCAGGAGTTCATTGCGGAAGGCGCGGTTTTCAGCACGCTATTCACGGGCAACGACAATCATGCCCAGCGTGTATACCTTCGGGCCGGTTTCCGTATCGCGCGCCGATTCGTAATCATGGAGCGTCCGCTGTAACGACAGTTGTCAACCGCGCAGATTGCGGTTTCAAGCAAATAAAAAAGAAGGAAGGTATTCACATGCGTAACCGGAAATGGATCTCCATGCTCGCTCTACTCCTCACCGTAATGCTGCTGGTTCCTGCTGGCAGCCTCGCGGCCGTCACCTATGACTCCGAAGACCTTGCCTGGAAAAAGAACACAACCCCCGCCGAATTCTCCCTGTTTTTCAACATGAGCTGGGCGCCCTTTGATGTTTGGGGAACAGACCATGTTTCCCAGCAAGTGACCCGTGACACAGGCATCTCCTTTGTGGCCAGCAAGTCCCAGGATGCAAACCAAATGGCCACCATCGTCGCCACGGGCGAACTTCCCGATGCGTTTTTCGTATTCGGCGACTCGAATATCGACCTGCTGGAAAACGAAGATGTATGCTGGCCCTGGGATGAGCTGATTGAGAAATATGCCCCCGAATTCATGGATCTGATCGATCCCTCCGAAATCGCCATGGCCACCAAGGAAGACGGCCACTTCTACACCCTGTATACCCATGTCCGCAACCAGGCCTATTGGGATGACCCCACCAAGGGTGTCAGCTACGGCGAGAGCGTCATAAGCTTCCGCGATGATATCATGCAGGAGCTTGGCAACCCCGTCATCGAATCCGTGGATGATTTCTACAACGTACTCAAGCAGGTCAAAGAAAAGCATCCTGATATGATCCCCTACCTGCAGCAAAAGCTCAACGCCGATTACCTGGCCTGGAGCTTCGGCGTTGATTATGAAGGCACCAAGGGCACATCCACCGTGGTGGATGGCAACGCCATCTACACCTACTCCGAGCGCACCCCCGTGGAAGAGTACCTGACCTTTGAAAACAAGCTGATGCGGGAAGGCCTCATGAGCCAGGAAGGCCTCACCTACGATTTTGAAAAGACAAAGGCCGCCGTGATGGCCGGCAACGTATTCTGCTATGCCGGGCAGGCATACGACGTGGACCAGGTCAACCAGGCGCTGGACACCATGGAAGGCAACAATCTGTACTATACCGCAATCCGCAAGCGGATGACGGTGAACGGCGAAAACCGCTGCGCACTGACCTATGCTTCCGGTGGGTTTGCCGGATTCTACATCTCCAAGAGCTGCAAGGACCCCGGCCGCCTCATCCAGCTTATGGAATACATGAAGAGCCCCTATGGCGACCGCCTCACTCAGTGGGGTGTAGAAGGCCTCGATTATGAACTGAAGGACGGCTTCCCCCTCCAATTTGATACCTATACCTGGAAAGAACGCGGCGACAACGTATGGTATTTCCAGGCCACCTTCGAAGCGGAGAACCAAAAGGCCATCGCCAAGGCAGCCGTCAATCCGAAGTTCGGCCAGGTGGCAAAGCTGGTGCTGGACTACAAGCCCTATTGGAGCTATGACGTAGCCCTGGCAATGATCAGCAACGCCGAGGCCAACACACAGATGGGCGACATCAAGGCCGCCATCGATACCCTGAAGGAAAACAGCTTTACCTCAGCCATCACCGCCAAGACCGAAGAGGAATGCAAAGCCGTCATCGATACTTACTTTGCATCTCTGGATAAGGCCGGGCTTGCCGACTACAACAAGTTCATCAACGATCAGTACCAAGCCGTGAAAGCAAAGCTCGCGCAGCAATAAGCGCTGGTCCCACTCCCGGGCTGCCTGGGTTTAGCCGGCAGCCCGGGCTAAAGTTGCTTAGGCATAGGGAGGGCTTTTATGCTGGCATCAGGCAATCTCCCAAATACAAGGGGAGTAAGATTTCGCAAGGCGTGTTTGCGCTTTAAGTCACAGGGCCTTTTGCAGGTGTTTGCCATCATGGGACTCATATACCTGGTGGTCTTCTGCTATCTGCCCATGTTCGGCCTGCAGCTTGCCTTCCGGGATTACAAGCCTACCATGGGCCTTGCAGGTTTTTTTACAGCGCCCATCACCGGGAACAGCGGGTTTTACCACTTCAAGACGTTCTTCAACGATCCCGATTTTGGCATCATCATGCGCAATACGCTGCTTTTGAGCCTATTGAAATTGGCGTTTTCATTCCCTGTACCCATCCTATTCGCCCTTGCCATCAATGAAATGCGCGGCACGAAAGTAAAGCGTGTAGTTCAGACGGTAAGCTACCTGCCCCACTTTATTTCCTGGGTCATCGTGTACGGGCTGGTGTTCACGTTCCTGAATACATCCAACGGTGTTGTCAACGAAGTGCTTCACAACCTTGGGCATCAAAAACTGGAATTCCTTACGGAAAAGGATTATTACTGGACCATGGCAGTTGTCACGGATGTGTGGAAGGAAATGGGCTGGTGGTCTATCATTTTCCTGGCCGCCATGACGGGTGTTGATCCCAGCCAATACGAATCCGCCAGGGTGGACGGCGCCTCACGCCTTAAGTGCATTTGGCATATCACCCTGCCCAACATCAAAGGTACGATCATGGTGGTGTTGATCCTGTCAATCGGTTCGCTGCTTAGCGGCGGGATGGGCGGCTCCAACTTCGACCAGTCCTACCTATTCGGGAACACGGTGAACTACTCCCGTTCCGTCACACTGCCCTACTACATTTACAAAATGGGCTTGACCAAGTTCCGCTTTTCCTATGCCACGGCAGTAGGGTTGTTCCAATCGGTGATTTCACTGCTCCTGGTGCTTACAAGCAACGCTATCAGCAAACGTACCACAGGGCACGGATTTTTCTAGAAAGGAGGACGGAAACGTGAAAAGGCTCGGACATCAAAGGCGCACTGCGGAAGACAGGATCATCAGCCTTGTGGTTGGCATCATCATGACCTTCGTCTTCCTTGTCACGGTCTATCCTTTCTGGTATTCCATTGTCCTATCCTTCAATCAAGGAACAGACGCCTTGCGGGGCGGCATTTATTTCTGGCCGCGGATATTCACCCTGGACAACTACAATGCTGTTTTTGGCATCGATTATGTGTACACCGCCTTTCTGGTCACGGTGGCGCGCACGCTGCTCGGAACCGTCCTCGCAGTCATGTTCACCGGCCTGTTCGCTTTCGCGTGTTCCCACGCAAGGCTCATGTTCCGCAAGTTCTACATCACGGCCATGATTATCGTAATGTATTTCGGCGGCGGGCTTGTGCCGTACTATATGCTCTTGCGCAGCCTTAAACTGATGGATACATTCTGGGTATATATCATACCCAACCTGTTTTCCGCATTCAACGCCATCTTAATGATCAATTTTTTCAAGGAAATACCCGACTCCCTGGAGGAAGCGGCCAGGATCGACGGGGCCAACGAGCTTGTGATCTTTTTTCGGATCATCGTGCCCGTATCGATGCCCTTACTTGCCACCATGGCGCTGTATTCCGGTGTATGGCACTGGAATAGCTGGACCGACGCCGCGTTCTTCGTCACCAACAAAAATCTGAAAACCCTGGGTTATGTGCTGATTACCTTGATCAACCAAACGGAAGCTGCGGCGCAGACGGTGTTTGGGAAGATCAACCAGAGCGAGGTTACTTATACGTCGCTGACGCTTCGGCCCGCCGCCATGGTGATCTGCGTGGTGCCCATCGTGTTGGTGTATCCGTTCCTTCAAAAGAACTTCGTGAAGGGAATTATGCTGGGTTCTATAAAAGAATAACAAAGGAGAATCATTATGAACGACAAGACCCCCAAGACCATTATGGCTGTGGGCGCCCACACAGGCGACGCGCAGCTTACCTGCGGCATGCTGCTGGCCAAACATGCCATGCAGGGGGATAAGATCATTACCGTCGATTTAACCGCCGGCGAGCGGGGTACGCCCAAAGGCATGAAGGTATCCGATTTCAGAGTTCAAAACGTGGAAAGCGCCGGCGAGTTTGCAAAAATGCTGGGCGGCGAAAGCATTGTGTTCGACGTGCCAGACGGGGAACTGTATCCGTCCAAGGAAATCGAGCTTCAGCTAGCGCAGATCATGCGGGAGAAGAAAGTAGATTCCGTACTGTACCACTGGCGCAACAGCCTGCATAAGGATCACCTTGCGGCGCACACCATCACAAAGAACGCTATCTTTTTTGCGTCCCTTCCCACGTTTGAACATCCGCTCCCCCCCGCGCCCATAAGCAAAACAATGTTCGCGGAAAACTGGGAAGATGCAGAGGGCTTTGTTCCCTATTTCTATTTTGATGTGACTGATGCTTTCCCGCTTTGGAAAGAGGCCATCAAGAAATTGTGGCTGGCCGAACATTCCACAAGCTTCAAATATCTGCGTTACTATGAAGCACTGAGCATCGCAAGGGGAGCGCTGATCGGGACCGACCACGCTACCGCGTATGCCATCATGGATTACAGCAAAAGGCAGATTATGGATACGCTTTGATATTCCTTGCTTAATACTTAATACAGAAAAGGGCTGGACTATCTAATGATAGATTCCAGCTCTTTTTGCAGTTTCGCATCAATAGTTTTTCTCAGCCACTTTTCCCGTTTTAACAGGGCCTTGGCGCGGCAGCCGCTTTTGTGTCTTTAAAAAACGGGATGCACGTAAAAGCTCCTGCTCGCATAATCCCGCATCCTCAGACAGTACCCGCATCATCTGTGCAGGCTGATTACGTTTTTTCATATGCTTCCATCCCCTTCCCCTTTCCATTCTCCGCCTTATCCTTGGGAAACCTCAGATTAAACGGCTATACGTTTGTTGGCTGCGTTCAGCTTTTCCACCATCAGCAGCATACATACAGCAAAAATCATCAAATATGCGGGATACAGCACAATACCGATACGCTCCGCAATCAGGCCGAATAATGGTGGCATCAATGTGGAACCTGTATATGCACAGGCCATTTGTATGCCCATGATAGCCTGGGACACATCCTTACCAAAATTTTGCGGTGTCTCATGCAGAAGGCACGGATAGACCGGCGCACAGCCAAGGCCAGTCAGAATAAGTCCAGTGAAGAATATCCAATTTCCGAACGGGAGCAGCATCATAAGAATTCCGGATATCATCAAACCCTGCCCAATCCTGATCATGTTTTTATCGCCAACTTTATCCGTTATAAAACCGCACAGGAAGCGCCCGATAGTGATACCCAGAAAGAAGATGGATGCCCATTTTGCTGCGGTTTCGGCGGGGATTCCGCGGTTTAGCACCATATAGCTGCTGGCCCATAACCCCGCGGAAGATTCCAGGGAGCAGTAGCAGAAAAAAGCCGCCAGTACAGCCTTTGCGCCTTTAAGGCGCAATACCTGACGGGCAGTTAAAGCAATGCCGGCAGAACCGCTTGAATTCCTGGCCGAACCATCTTTTTTCCATACCGGCAAAGAAAGAAGAAGGCATAGCGTCATCACGGTCTGGATAATGCCAACCACACGGTATCCGGCGTTCCAGGCTTGTCCGCCTGTCAATACGGCTCCCATGACATAAGGCCCGGCCGTTGCACCCACGCCCCAGCAGAAGTGTATCCAGCTCATATGGCGGGATTTGTAATGCAGGGCGACATAGTTGTTTAGCGCCGCGTCGATGCTGCCGGCGCCAAGCCCGTAGGGAATTGCCACAAGACAAAGCTGCCAGAAAGCGTTTGAAAAAGAAAAGCCGAACAGCGCCGCCGCTGTCAGGAAAGTGCAGAAGACCGTCACCGTCCCGGTTCCAAAGCGGCGCAGCATGCGGTTGCTTAAAAGACTGGAAATAACGGTACCCGACGCAATAAGGATGGTGATAATGCCTGCGAAAGAGACTGGCACATTCATTCGGCTGTAGATTGCAGGCCACGCGGAGCCAAGCAGTGCATCCGGCAGCCCCATGCTTACGAATGCAAGATAAATAACGGCAAGCAAAATAGACGCCATAGGTACATTCCTTTCCTGGCGCTTGATGAACAGCGCTGAATATGATATCATTATATTGTATATAATCGTGTTGGTCTATCAATATCCGACGGTTTTTTATAACGATTCTGCAATCGAGGGATGATTATGTTCCATTCCATCGATCTGATGAGCGACTGTTCAGAGCGCGTGCATTATAACATTCCCGGCCACCCGGTATATGCAGGCAGGGCCTGGCTATCCGTGTACCGGAATATGGCTTCCGCATGCCATTGGCATGACGATCTTGAGTTCGGCTATGTGCTTAACGGACATATGATGTACTCGGTAAACGGTGAAACCATTAAGGTTGGCAGCGGAAAGGGCATATTTATCAACGCCCGGCAATTGCACAACAACTTCTCAGGCGATGGAACCGACAGCGAGTACATCTGCCTGCTGATCCATCCATCCCTGCTTTGCGCGGACAAATATCTGGAGGAAACGTATATCTCGCCCCTCACGTCAAACGGGGCTTTTACGCATACGATCCTTCACCAGGAGATTAAGTGGCAGCGCGAATTGCTGGGCGCCGTTCAATGCATTCAAGAGGCTTATGCTAACAAGGATAAGACGCTGGGGCTTACAGTACAGAGCTTGTCTTATCAAATCGCTTCACTGCTGAGCAGCCATATGCCGGAATCCGGGCAGTTAAATGCCCAGGCGGACAGGCGGATTTCATCCCTTCGGAACATGATCGGTTTCGTGCAGCAGCATTACTATGAGAGGATTACCCTGGCCGGCATAGCATCATCAGGCGGAGTCAGCGTTAGCAGCTGCTGTTCCATATTCCGGCAGCAATTAAAACAGACCCCCATTGGTTTCCTTACGCAATACAGGCTTTCAAAAAGCATGGAGCTGCTGAAAAGCCCAGGCCTGTCTATCACGGAAGTTGCCCTTTCCACAGGTTTTTCCAGCTCAAGCTATTTCACGGAGTGTTTTCGGAGTCAAATGGGGCTGACACCCGGGGAATTCAGGAGAAAAGAAAAGAATAGGAATCCTTAAAGAAGAAACAGTAATCCGGTTGAAAGGAGTACATATGAATACAACGCTCGATTTCTACAACAGCATGGCTGCTGATTTTGTTCAGGGAACCATACACGCTGATGTGGAATCGCTCCGTCAATCCTTTTTGAAGTATCTTCCTCAGGGAGCGGCGATATTGGATCTTGGCTGCGGATCGGGCAGGGACAGCAAATACTTTCTGGATAAGGGTTATAACGTGACGGCGGTAGACGGCTCCGCGGAGCTTTGCAAAATGGCAAGTGCCTTTATCGGCCGGGAGGTAGCCCAGATCACATTCGACAAGCTTGAAGATTATCAAATGTTTGACGGCGTATGGGCCTGCGCATCCTTGCTGCACGTACCCTACCCTCAATTACCCTCCATATTCAGCAGGATATCCCGAGCCTTAAAGCCAGGCGGCTATTTGTATGTGTCTTTTAAATACGGCACGTTTGAGGGGGAGGGCAACGGGAGGCACTTTACCGATTTAACGGAAGACAGGCTGACCATCCTCATTTCGCAACATGAAGAACTGGAAATAAAAGAGATGGCAATATCCAATGATGTGCGTGAGGACCGGCACGGCGAAAAATGGATCAATGCGATCATAAAGAAAAGGTCTGAAGAATAGTGGACTGCCAAATATACCATAAGTACCGGCTGCACGGCAATGTACACCAGCCCAACTACATGGAGCTTGCCCTCCGGCATATCTGATGGCCTGATTTGCTTCGGATCAAACACGGCGATATCCTCAATATAGCCTTCCTTCAGGTAACCGCTTTCCGGAATACAGAAGCGGTCGGCTGTCTTACCTGTCATCTGCCGGACAGTCTTA
The DNA here is from genome assembly GCA_023416585.1 of Bacillota bacterium. GTDB lineage: Bacteria > Bacillota > Clostridia > Christensenellales > Aristaeellaceae > JAEWAH01. The sequence goes on along the minus strand of JAEZHM010000081.1, from coordinate 102,958 downwards.
TGTTTTCAAACGGCATTTCTCTTCCCTCATGAAAGTTTTCTGGGATGGGTGCGGGGAGGGCTTCTTTTTCAAAAGAAGCCCTCCCCGCAAGCTTATCCAGAAAACTTATTGGCCTAGATCCATTCTGTCGAACTCCTCCTGGGAGATGAGAATCTTGCGGGGCTTGGCTCCGGCAGCCTGGCTGATGATGCCGCGCTTTGTCATTTCGTCGATCAAACGGCCTGCCCTGGCGTAGCCGATGCGCATTTTCCTTTGAAGCATGGATATGGATGTCTGCCCTTCCTGAATGGCCATTTCTATGGCCTGGGACAACAGCTCATCCAGCGTGTCTCCGTCATCGCCCGTGGCTTCCGCAGCATCAGGCGCCAGACTGGAAGGAGACGAGGTTTGATCCAGCAGTTCCTGCACGTTGGGGTCATAATCCGGGGTGGAATGGCCGCGTATGAAATCTGTGACCTTGTTCACCTCGTCGTCGGATACAAAGGAACCCTGCACGCGCAGCGGGGCCAGCGCCCCGGCGGGAGCATAGAGCATATCCCCCTTGCCCAGCAGCTTTTCGGCGCCGGCGCGCTCCATGATGGTGCGGGCATCAATGCTGGAAGCCACGGCAAAGGCGATGCGGGACGGCAGGTTATTTTTGATCAGGCCCGTGATAACATCCACCGACGGGCGCTGGGTGGCCACTACCAGGTGGATGCCGGCAGCCCGGGCAAGCTGCGCGATACGGCAGATAGATTCTTCCACTTCCCGCTTGCTTGCCATCATCAGGTCGGCCAATTCGTCAATAATCACAACGATGCGGGGCATAGCCTCCTCGCCCTCCATAAGGGCCGCATTGAAGCCTATAATGCCGCGAACGTTGCGCTCCTTGAACTTTTGATAGCGCTCCATCATTTCCTGCACAGCCCAGGTGAGCGCTCCGGCAGCCTTGTGCGGGTCGCTGACAACAGGCGTCAAAAGGTGTGGTATGCCGTTGTAGCATTGCAGTTCCACCACCTTGGGGTCGATCAGCAGCATGCGCACCTGTTTGGGGGAGGTACGGAACAAAAGGCTGCAGATGATGCTGTTGATACACACCGATTTACCGCTGCCGGTAGCGCCGGCGATCAAAAGGTGCGGCATCTTGCCAAGGTCACAGATAATGGGCGAGCCGGCGATATCCTTACCCAGAGCCACGGACAGGGGCGAATCAGCCCTGTTCATTTCTTCGCTTTCCAGCACTTCCCGAAGAGTCACACTGATGATCTCCCGGTTGGGAACCTCCACTCCCACCAGCGCCTTGTTGGGGATAGGTGCCTCAATGCGCACGCCGCCAGCCGCCAGGTTCATGGCGATGGTATCGGTAAGGCCGGTGATACGCTTGACGTTGATGCCGGAAGCAAGCTCCAGCTCAAACCTGGTAACGGTGGGCCCATGGGTGACCTGCTTTACCTGAGCGCTGATGCCGAAGCTTTGCAGCGTTTCTTCCAAAATGGCGGCCCGCTGCTCATCCTCCTGTCGGGTGTCGACCTGCGAACGGCGTGGCATTTTCAGCATGTCCAGGGTGGGATAGGCATAGGGAGGCGGAAGCTGCATCTGCATCTGCTGCGTCTTTTTCGCCTTTGGGGGCGGCAACTTGAGATCAGGCTCGTCCATACGCTGCCCGCTCATATGGGGCTCGGACGGCACTTTGGGAACCGCTACTTGCGGAAAATCAGGCTGTGGCGCAGGCGCGGCCGCTTTTTGTGCAGGGAAGCGGATGGGCTTTAATATGCTTCGGCGGCTGTCCAACTGCTGGGCGGTATCCGGGTCATCCTCCCAGGGCAGATCATCCTCCCTGTTTGTAGGCGTGTAAGACGGTTGTTCCGGCGCTTTACGCCCCTTGGCCTTTTTTATGGCACCGGCCACATCCATTGGCACGCTGCCGTCCGCCGGCGCAATGGTTTCATCATACAATTCCGGGCCGCGCCAAATTGGGCCGGGAACAGGCGCCGGCTGCATCTGCGCATTCCGCTGACGCCGCTGGTAAGCGGGGCCGGGAACGGGGGCGGGCACGGGGGCGGGCACGTTTTGCGCTCTAGCGGCTGCCTGCCGCTGGGACTCCTGCCGGCGCCAGGCCTCTTCTTCCGCCTGACGGCGCATGGCCTCCTGATCCCTTACCTCTCTGCGCTCCTGTGAACGCTCCCTTAAGTTATAAGCTATGGTTTTCACATCCAGCCTGGACAGGAGGATCAAAAGGCCCAGGATGCCCATGCCAAGCACCGCCACACCGCCCACGATGCCAAGGCCCATGTACAGCGGCCAGGCCAAAAGCATGCCAAGCAGGCCGCCGCTTTCACCCCTTAGGCTGCACAGCAAAAACGTCTGTTTCAAATAATCAAGATAATTGTCTGGATTGATCACACTGTTTCCCGTATTGGCAACCTTGATGTATTCCATCAGAGACATATCAATATACGGGCCCCGTGTGTCCGGATGGTGGGAAACAAGCACAATCAGCGCCAGCAGGCACAAATAGACCGTGAAAGAAAGCAGTATCGCCCGCACCTTCATTTTTTTCCTGGCGGAAAAGGCCACCAGTACCCCTGCCCAGGCAACGAAAAGGGGCAGCAGCAAACACAACCCCCCCGCCAGCCCCTGTACCACAGGACGGACGAGCTTAAAGACCTCACCCTCCATTTCGGTGATCAGCGAAACAAAGGCCAAAGAACCAACGGCGATCAGCACAATGCCCAGTATGGTACGCAAAAGCAAGGCCTCGGACGAATAGACCTGGGCTTTCTTTTTGGTCGCCGCTCCCTTTTGCTTTTGCATTTTTCCCTCCGGAGAATTTTTCAAATTATCTCAGCAGTTGTACGCTTTCCAATACGCCTTCCATGCTGGCGTGCAGGCGAAGCTTGTTTTCACCAAAGGTATAGTAGTCACTGGTGCCTGCGGACAGGCGGTAATCCTCCGCAGTGGTTTCGTCAATTTCGGCGCTGCTTTCAGGCTGGCCAAGGGCTGCGCGCCACTCATCGATGGTGGTTATCCCCGTCTGTATTCCGTACAGGTTGATTCTGTCGGCCCGAAGCCCCAGCACCTGGTTTTGATCATAGCTTTCGGTCAGCGCGTCAGTCAACAGCCACACTCCGCGAAGCTCCGGGGCCTCCACTTCAAAGAACCGACCGCCTGGATAATAGTCCGGTTCCACCAGCAAGCGGTATTCATCCAACCTCTTCATCAGGCTGTCGCCGATTGCTGCGTCGATACCGGGCAGTTTTCCTGCAGCGGCGTCTTGCGCAACATAAGTGGCCGTATCCGGAGTAATGTTCAGGAATTCGCCCGCTCCAAGGGTGCTAAGTATGCTGCCTTCAGATACGTTCAGGTAATCTTTCAATTCATAGTAGTCAAAGCTGCAACCCCCGCTGTAGCCAGACAGCAGGGAGAACTGGTCCTGGGGATAGTAGAAGGTGATCCCGCCCGGTGTCAAGAAGAAGTTATCCCGCGGGATGGGCGTCAGCGCATCATTCTCCAGATAGCCGGACAATTGAGGCCGCACCTCATCCTCCAGCTTTTGCTCCATGAGGGAAAACGCACCCTCCACATCGGTAAAAAGGTCGGGCACCGTAATAGTCCGGCCGGTTGCAAGGTCGTAGTTTATGGTAGAATACGTTTGCCCCATCCTACCGCCCGGCATTTCCCCATAAGCGGAAACGGACACCGACAAGATATTATTTACAATCGAATCCTTGTAATTCACCTGAAGGCCCCATCCGCCTTCCTCCAGCCGGTTCAGGGTATTCAGGCGTGTTTCAATCTGTGCCGTATCATAAATCGCCTTATTTACCGCGTCCTGTATGGATGCATCCGGATACCCGTCAAGAACGGGATAAGTTACGTTGCCATAATTGTTTTTCGCCACCACGGGCGTTATCTGCGCTTGATTTTGAGCTTTTTGTTCAGCCAATGCCTGCACGTTCAAAACCAGCAGGACAGCCAGCAGAACCATCATGCCACGGTGTATACGTTTCATGACTGCACCTCCTTTATAGATTCTTATTTTACAACATTTGGCCCACCTTCGCAAGGTTTGCACCAATGCAGTATCTTCCAGCACCTTGGAAACTCAAAGTATATGCCCTCTAAAACCATTCCCAGGCTGCAAATACATATCCTCTATCCAGCATACGGAAACTGTTAAATGTTTAATGTGATCCTTTCAAGGTATACGGCATATGTTGACGGAGAGGCGTCTCCCATGGTAAAATACTATGTTTCCATTGAAATCCTGCACCTTGGGAGGGGTATTATGTCCGGGCATTCCAAGTGGGCCAACATCAAGCATAAAAAAGGCAAGGCGGACGCGGAGCGCGGCAAGATTTTTACAAAGATCGGCCGTGAAATTGCCATAGCCGTAAAAGAAGGCGGCAGCGACCCCAACGTTAACGGAAAGCTGCGGGACATCGTCGCCAAGGCGAAGGCCAACAACGTGCCCAACGACAATATCGCCCGCTCCATCAAAAAGGCTGCCGGAGAACTGGGCACCATCAACTATGAAGAAATCACCTACGAAGGTTACGCCCCCGGCGGCGTTGCGGTGATTGTGGAAGTCATCACTGACAGCCGCAACCGTTCTGCAAGCGATATCCGGCACTGCTTCGCAAAACATGGCGGCAACCTGGGTACCACGGGCAGCGTGGGCTTCATGTTTGACGAAAAGGGTATCATCGTATTGGAGCGCACCCCCGGCCTTACCGAGGATGACCTAATGATGATGGCGCTGGATGCCGGAGCCGAGGATATGAAAGCCGAGGAAGACGCCTTTGTCATCTACACCGCACCAAGCGATTTCCATAACGTTCGGGAAACGCTGGAGAAGCAGAGCCTGTCCTTCCTCTCCGCCGAAGTGCAAAAGATTCCTCAAAACACAGTGGCGGTAAGCGATGCTGAGACGATCGAAAAGATTCAAAAGCTTCTGGAAATGCTGGAAGACAATGATGACGTTCAAAATGTGTTCCATAACGCCGAACTTCCTGAAGAAGAGGAAGAAGACGACTAAGTTTTCAACCATGCATGAACAAGCCCTCCTGCAAATGCGGGAGGGCTTTATTCATACACATACCGGATTCTTAGCGGTGCAGACATTCGAAAAGAAGAGAAATGAAAAGTGGATATAAGCAGATCGTTTATCACGAGAATAATAGAATATGAACAATGGACATATCGTGAAGATGGCGGCAGTCATGTGCCTGTGCAGGTATACATTTGTGGCTCCTGCTTACTCCACTTACGCAGCCTGTTATCCTGAGGGCTTTGCCCGAAGCATCTTTTGTAGCAATTAAATCCCACATATTAAGATCTGAAGGGCTACATCCTCAAGATGACAACCTACTCAATCTCCTCACCCTTGGCCAGCTTGTCCAGCATGTCCAGCCTAATTTGATGCCTCTGCTCATACTTGGAATCCAGCCATTCATCCACCAGCATTTTGGCCACCTCACTGCCCACAACCCTTGCGCCAAAGGCAAGCATGTTGCAGTTGTTGTGTTCCTTGGCCATCCTGGCGGAATACGGGTCGGAGCAGATGGCGCAGCGGATGCCAGGAACGCGGTTGGCCGCAAGACCGATACCAATGCCCGTACCACAGATCACAATGCCGCAATCCACTTTCCCAGCCGCCACGGCCCTGGCCACCCGTGAGCCGTAAATGGGATAGTTGGCTGATTCCTTTGCCCCTGTGCCAAAATCCGTGACCGTGTGCCCCTTACTCTCCAAATATGCTTTAATAAGCAGCTTCAAATCCACAGCTACATGGTCGTTGCCGATGCCAATATGCATAAATTTCCTCCTCGCGTTTCCAGGTGAAAATTAAATCTGCCCTTTGTAGTATAAGGCCGTCGGGAAGCGATGTCAACGAAAGCTGAAGTTCATGACTTATTGCATTCCCGGGCATCCTGAAGTATACTGAGATGAAAAGCACCGGGCCGCACGACCCGTTTTTAAGAAAATTCAACGCTGCATGCTGGAGGGAACATCATGCGCTTAACCATGATCAGCATCGGTTCGACTGGCGATGTGAGGCCCTATATAATCCTGGGTCAGGAGCTTAACAGACGCGGCCATAAAGTCAGGATCGCTGCCTTCAGCCCCTTTGAGAATATGGTCAAGGTTGCGGGGCTTGATTTTTATCCTCTGGCCGGCGATGTGGTAAAGTTTATGGCCAGCATTATGAAGCCCGGCACCAACGGCATCACATACCTGCAGAAAGTGCAAAATGCCATCCGGGATGTGGCAGGCCCCCTGCTTACAAACATGCAGGAGTCCTGTAAAAACACAGAGGCCATCATCACCACCTTTTTTGGATCCAGTATGTACTCTATTGCAGAAAAAAATAATGTTCCCTGCATTCAGACGCAGTACTATCCCATGGATTATAACGATGTGGTACCTATATCTTCCGCACCGGGTTTGAAGGCAGGCAAGGCCTGGAACAAAATGACCTACAAGGTCGGTTACCTTCTGATCAACTCCCTGGAGCATAGATATTTGACCGGCTGGCGCAAGGAGCAGGGCATGCGGGTTCGCAAGATTCGCCCAAGGCCAGACTACACGGTGAACGGCCATCAAATCCCGGTGCTGTACGCTGTAAGCCCGTTGATGATGCCGCGTCCTCTTTCCTGGAACGAGCACATACACATGACGGGATTCTGGATGGATCCGAATACTCCGGATTACAGGCCGGGCCCGGAACTATCCGCATTCCTTGCCGCCGGGGAAAAGCCTGTGTTCATCGGGTTTGGTTCCATGGTTTCGGGAGATATGGGCAAAACGCTCTCCATTGTATTGGAGGCGGTAGAGCAGGCAGGAATACGTGTCATTCTGCAAAAAGGCTGGGGCGGCGCGGAGATAACGGCCCCTTCCAGCCGCGTTTATGTGGCGGACTTCATCCCTCACGAATGGCTGTTTGAGCAGGTGGCGGCAGTTGTGCACCACGGCGGTGCAGGTACCACGGCTTCGGGCCTGAAAGCAGGCAAGCCCACCCTGGTGATTCCCTTCGGGGGCGACCAGCCCTTCTGGGGTATGCGGGTGCGAGTGCTAGGGCTGGGACCCAAGCCCATCCGCCGGGAGTTCCTGACTGTGGAACGGCTGTCAAAGGCTCTGATTGACCTGACGCAAACCAAATCCTACAGCGTAGCCGCCAAGGAACTGGGCATGCGCCTTCGGGAAGAAAACGGTACGAAAATCGCAGCTGATATTATAGAGGAAGAAATCCAGCGCTGGAAAAGCGAAGACAAGAATAAATTGACATAAGCATTGTGCCATGGTAATATTTTCATATCGGTGAATGTGATCGTTTAAAGGGCCGCCTTGACAATACAAGGCTCCTGGTTTATGATGCGTTCCAAAAGATTCAAACGTTTGCATATTGTAAAGGAGAAGGACGCATGAGCTTTATTGTGCATCCCTGGCATGTGGTGGAGCAAAAGTGGGACCCGGAAAATATGCGGCTGGGGGAAAGCCTCTGTTCCCTTGGCAACGGATACATGGGGCTTCGGGGAAACTTTGAGGAGCAATATTCCGGCGACACCCACCGGGGTACATATTTGGGCGGCGTCTGGTTCCCCGACAAAACCAGGGTAGGCTGGTGGAAAAATGGCTATCCCCAGTATTTCGGCAAAGTGATCAACGCGGTAAACCTCATCGGCATTGATGTGGCGGTGGACGGCGAGCCGCTTGATTTAAACCGCTATCCCGTAGTGAAATTCCTGCGGGAAGTGGATATGCAGCGCGGCGTTCTCCACCGTGTGGCTCTTGTAGAAATGGAGAAGGGCACCGTACGCATAGAAAGCCAGCGGTTTGTGTCCGTGGCAAAGAAGGAACTGCTGGCCATCCGCTATACGGTCACGCCTTCCTTCCCGGCCCATATCGCCTTAAAACCATATCTTGACGGCAATGTCAGGAATCTGGACGCCAACTATGATGAAACCTTCTGGGACATGCTGGAGGAAAAACAGCAGGGCAAGGTTTTGGGGCTGCTCACCAAAACAAAGGAAAATCCATTTGGGGCGCCAAGGTTTACCGTGGCCGCCGCTATGGGCATTCATGCTCCCCATCTGACGCCGGCAAGGCAAGAAACGAAAAAGGGCCGCTGCCAGGCGGTATACGGTGCAAAGGCCGCTGCCGGGGAGGCAGTATCGCTGGACAAATTCTCCCTGGTGGTCACCAGCCGTGACCATGAAGAGGAAAAGCTGCTGCCCCTGGCCCTAACCCTTACGGAAAAGGCCGTTCAGGAGGGATATGATGCTGCTCTTTCCGCCCATGAAGCCGGCTGGAAACGCCGCTGGGAGATGGCGGATGTGCACATTGTTGGCGACGACGCAGCCCAGCAAGGTATCCGCTTCAATCTGTTCCATTTGCTGTCCACTTATTCCGGGGAGGATGAACGCCTGAACATCGGCCCCAAAGGCTTTACCGGCGAAAAGTATGGCGGAGCCACCTACTGGGATACGGAGGCCTATTGCTTTCCGGTATATATGGCGGTGGCCGGGGATAAAGTGGCGCGTCAGCTGCTGCTCTATAGGCACAAGCAGCTTCCCGGCGCTTACTTCAATGCCAGGCAGCAGGGGCTTTGTGGCGCACTTTACCCCATGGTCACCTTCACCGGCATCGAGTGCCACAATGAGTGGGAGATCACCTTTGAAGAGATCCACCGCAACGGGGCTATCGCCCATGCTATCTTCGACTATGTTACCTTCACCGGGGACACGGAATATCTGAAGAACGAAGGTTTAGAAGTTCTAGCCGGCATCGGCAAGTTCTGGCTTAGTCGCGTGCATTTTTCCCCACGGGCAGGAAAGTATATGATCCATGGTGTCACCGGCCCCAATGAGTACGAAAACAATGTGAGCAACAACTGGTACACCAACCGTATTGCCGCCTGGTGCCTTGATTATCTGCTGGAGGCCGCCCAGATGGCCACACCGGCCCGGGTGAAGGAAGCCGGCCTCACGGAGGAAGAACTCAAAAGCATGCGGGATGTCTCCAAGAATATGTACTATCCCGAGGATGCAACCTTAGGCATCTTCGTGCAGCATGACACCTTCCTGGACAAAGATATACGCCCCGCGGCTGACATCGATCCACAGGATCGGCCCATCAACCAGCACTGGTCCTGGGACCGTATCCTTCGCTCCTGCTTCTTAAAGCAGGCTGATGTGCTCCAGGGGCTGTATTTCCTTGGCCATCTGTACGACAAAGATACGAAGAAGCGGAACTTTGATTTTTACGAACCTCTCACCGTGCACGAAAGCAGCCTGTCCCCCTGCGTGCACAGCATCATCGCGGCGGAGACCGGCTATCCGGATAAGGCGGTGGAAATGTATCACCGTACCGCCAGGCTGGATCTGGACAACATCAACCACGACACGGAAGATGGATTGCATGTAACCAGCATGGCGGGAAGCTGGCTCTCCATCGCCCATGGCTTTGCGGGCATGCGCACCGCGCAGGGGTTGTCCTTTGCTCCATTCCTTCCGGATTGCTGGCAGGGCTATGCCTTTAACGTGAACTACCGGGGCAGGCTGCTGCGGGTGACTGTGGATGAAAAGGGAACCACCCTTACTCTTCTGGAAGGGGATCCTCTTTCGCTTACGCTGTACGGTCAAAGCGTGACAGTGGAAAAGGAAGTGTTTTTGCCCTTTCCCCAATGATTGGTTCATTACAACCTGCGGAGGATGATTCGCTCATCCTCCGTTTCTTTTCCTTCAAAGGATTTTAAAGGCTCAAGGCGAATTGCTTGTCCGTGAGCAAGGAGGAATTTATATGCAAGGCTATAACATCATCATGGCATACAGCCAAGACAAAACCCGCCTGCTTATGTGCAAGCGTCTGAAAGACCCCTATAAAGGCATGAACAATCTTGTCGGCGGGAAAATCGAACCGGACGAGCCAGGTATTGATGCGGCATACAGGGAATTGAATGAGGAAACCGGTATCACAAAAGAAGATATTATCCTCCATCACCTGATGGACTTTACGTACTATTACCAAAATTGCTATGTGGAAGTGTATGCCGGCAAGCTGAAACGGGACATGGCCGTATCCGGGGATGAAAATGAACTGTACTGGTCCAGCCTTGAGCAGAACTTTTTTGATCTTAATCTATTCGCGGGTGAAGGAAACATCGGTCACATGCTGGAGCAGGTAAAAATGAGCCGCGTTCTGGATGAGTGAACATCTCACTGTTTCAATATATGGATAGGTCAGTACCGTATAAATTGCATCTCAACTTTCTTGCCACAGTCTGTGATGCTGTATTTTCCCATGAGGTGCTGTATGTGGGGATCCGGCCCATATCATAAATGGCCGATGCCCAAACCGCAGCCACTTCGGCGGCATATCCGTTTCCACGATAGCGGGGCAGTGTTTCAACACCCGCCTCATGGGATGCATCGGCAATGCGCGCACTGAAACAAATAGACGCAGCGTTCCCTTCCACAAACTTTACAAAACACGGTTCCCAATATGGCAACTCCGTCAGCATATAATCAAAACTGTTTTTCAGAAGGTATGCATTGTCTGCGGTGATTTTCACCACACCGCTTGGCAATGCCATTGGCCGGGGCAGGCTGTATGCGGGGCCTTCATATATTTTTTGTATTTCCTGATGCTCACGAAGTATTCCCTGTATTTTCTTCAGAAGAACTGTATCTATCTGTAAACTGTCATGCCTTGGTTCGGCAGTAACCAAATCCTTCAGACTTTTAATAATGCCTTCCGGCAAATTAAAACGAAAACGAATCACATTACCTTCCTCTGTACAGCCCAGAAAAAAACGCGGTGCCGGAGCATGATACATATCGTTTATTTCATGGATAAAGCTATTCTCATCATATGTAAAAAGGGCCTTTGCCTGCATCTCCATTAGTTCCAGTGCGCTATGCAATGTTTCCTTCCTCCAGCCATACATAATTGTAACACCACATATTTTTCATACATACTGACAAGATTTACTCCAGATCAAGCGAGCATTCAATAACGGAATTTCCGTTCCTGTCAATATTTTCTACATATACTTTATCTATCATCGTTTCAAAGCTTTCAACGCTAGAACCAAGTTCTAGAATGGCTTTGTCAAACTCCGCTGCATCATTCAGTTTCCCTACAGTCAAGTGAGGGCAACAAGTTGCCTTCTTATATAAAAATTTCTGCAATATTCCGCCGTATAGCTTGTCGTGCAATGCAATGATCTGATCATTTCCCTTCTTTACATTCAAAAACAGATATCCGTCCCTGAAGTCCCCTGTAATACCCTTTAAATGAACGCAAAACTTCTTAACACCATTCAAAGCATCAGAAATATGCGATTCAAGAACATCTGTTTTCAGATTACTCTCAAACGGAAAAACGACGGTAATATGCGGCGCAATACAATTTGCCAACGGGTCATACTTTTCTCTTATCCTTTGAATCGCGTCCACGTTATAAAAACACGGAAACAATATGATTGACCTTTTCAAAAAATCACTTCCAGACACCTTATACATATGCTCAGTGTATAGCATTTCACTTTCCTTGTCTACCTCATATTTCCAATTGGTTTTCCAACCTTCCATCTCCGGTCTCCGCACCCTCCCCCCTGCCAGGCATAAGATAAAGCATAATGCGTAAGGGAGGAAAACAGGATGCGTGTTTGCGTGGTGGGCGGCGATGAGCGCCTGCACCTTTTGGCGGAGCTATTTCAAAAAAAAGGCTATGAAACCGATACATGGGGCCAGGGCGGTGATGATGCACCCAAAGCGCTGACACGAGCCCAGGCGGTGGTACTGCCGTTCCCCAGGGCCAGCAGAGATGGGTTCATCTCAGCTCCTTTGGGAAAACGGCCCATTCCGGTACATGAGGTGGCTTCCCTGATCGGGGAAGGCGTTTTTGCTATGTCGGGTGCGCTGGACGAGGAGCTTGCCCACACCGCCTCCCAAAAGGATTGGCGATTGCTTCTCCCCAGTTCCGACCCGAGCTTTGAGGAGCAAAACGCCATGCCTTCGGCGGAAGGGGCCATCTATGCCGCCATGCAAAAGGCTAACTACACCATATGCACAAGCACCTGCCTGATCATAGGCCCGGGCCGCATAGGAAAAGAATTGGCCCGGATGCTGATCGGAGTCGGTGCCAAAGTGTTCATGGCTGCCCGCCGGGAGGAAGCCCTAAAACAGGCAGCAGATATGGGCTGTGTTCCCGTGCCCATGGAGGCGCTGCCCATTGCGGCCAGGGAAGCCGACATCCTGTTTAACACCGCGCCGGCCATGGTAGCGGGTGAAGCCGTGATGGCTGCCCTGCCAACCCATGCATTGGCCATCGACCTGGCCAGTGCGCCCTATGGCATCGATTTGGAAGCAGCTAAGCGCCACGGCATAAATGCCTGGCGGGAGGGGGGCATCCCCGGCAAGTATTCGCCGCTTACGGCGGCCCGGCTGCTTTATGACTACTTTGAGGCACACACGAAGGAGTGATTCATGTGAACAGTACCCGCGTAGGCTTTGCCTTAACGGGCTCATTTTGCACCTTCGAAAAAGTTTTTGAGCAAATGCAGGAACTGGTAAACAGGGGGTATGACGTGATTCCTATCCTCTCCTATAACGCGGGCCGGGAGGAAAACCGCTTCTTTTCACCGGCTCAAATTCATGAAAAATTGGAAGAGATCACGGGGAAAAAGCCGCTCACTACACTGCATGAGGTAGAGCCACTAGGCCCCAAAAAGATGACGGATGTTTACGTACTGGCTCCTGCTACGGGCAACAGCCTTGGCAAGCTGGCCAACTGCATCTATGATACACCGGCGCTTCTTGGCGCCAAGTCACATTTGCGAAACGGCCGGCCCCTGGTGATCGCCATATCCACCAACGACGCCCTGTCCATGAGCGCGGCCAACATCGGCAGACTTCTGGCCATGGACAATTTCTACTTTGTGCCCTACGGCCAGGATGACCCCTACAACAAGCCCCGTTCGCTGGTGGCCCACTTTGATAAAATCCCGCAAACCATCGCCTCCGCCTTGGCAGGCATGCAGATTCAGCCGATGCTTTTGATGGCGGAATCAAAGCAATCATGATAATTGCATCAAATTTATTTTGCTGCGAGCCGTTCCAAAAAATATGCTTCAGGTCTTGACGTATCCACAAACCTTTGGTATACTAACCTATGCACAAAGAAGAAGCTGCCCGCTTCTCACCCTGCGAAACGCTTTTGCATGGGTCATGGCAATGGATACATGCATGAATCGTATGTACTTTGCGGCGGGTGGTTTCCCCGCCGCTTTTTTGTGCGCTCAGTTGACAAAGCGGCTCATATGGACAAATAAAATGGAGGTGTATGGACATCGACACAGAACTGATGATCAATGAGGAGATTCGCGACAAGGAAGTACGCCTGATCGACCAGAACGGCGGGCAGCTGGGCATCATGCCCACTCGCAGGGCGCTGGAACTGGCGGAGGAAGCGCAGTTGGATCTGGTGAAGATCGTTCCCAATGCGCAGCCGCCCGTATGCAAGCTTATCGACTACGACAAGCACCGCTTTGAGCAGGCCAAACGCGAGCGCGAGCTTCGCAAAAATCAAAAGATCGTCTCCCTGAAGGAGGTGCAGCTGTCTGCCACCATCGAGGAAAACGATGTGCAGACCAAGGCGAAAAGCGCCATTCGCTTCCTGGAGGAAGGGGATAAGGTGAAAGTGTCGATCCGCTTCCGTGGCCGCCAAATCAGCCATTCCGAAATCGGCATGAAGGTCATGAATGATTTCGTAGAGCGCACCAAGGATTATTGTACAGTGGAACGCCGCCCCTTGCTGGATGGCCGCCACATGATTATGATCCTGGCACCCAAGGCGGAGAAGGAGAGCTTTGCCGAGCGCAGCGCCAAGGCCCGCGCCACAGCCGCCCAGCAATCCGCCGGTGCAGCAAATTCCCAAGCAAATCCGCAATAGCTAATTCAAAACCTTATCGCGTCGCCGCTGCAGAACTTTCGCAATTATTAGGGACTGTAACCTGCTTAAGCAACGCCGTTCCGATGCCCGGCCTAGTGCGAAGGTGCACGCAGTTTTGGATGCAATAACGTTTTTCATTAGTATAAACCTTTGGAGAGGAGGATCACCATGCCCAAGCAAAAATCCCATCGTGGCGCCGCTAAGCGTTTCTCCATCACCAAGAACGGTATCGTGCGGCATAAACAGCAGAACGCCAACCATCAGGTGCATCTGAAAGCCACCAAGCGCACCCGCCACCTGCGCGCAGCCGGCGTCGTAGACAACCAGGCGGAGGCCCGCACCATCAAAATTCTGCTGCCGTACAAATAAGCCGTCCCGGCTGAAGGAGGAAAAACCATGGCACGTATTAAAAGGGCTGTCAGCTCCCTGAAAAATCGCCGTAAAGTGCTGAAACTGGCCAAAGGTTATTTTGGCGCCAAATCCAAGCAATACCATGCCGCAAGTGAACAGGTCGCCCGTTCCCTGCGCTATGCCTTCACCGGCCGCAAGCTGCGCAAGCGCGACTTCCGCCGCCTGTGGATCACCCGTATCAACGCCGCGGCAAGGCTTAGCGGCATGAGCTATTCCACCTTCATCTCCGGACTTAAGAAGAAGAATGTGGAAGTCAACCGCAAGATGCTGGCCGACCTGGCTGTCAACGACGCCAAGGGATTTGCCCAGCTTGTGGAACTGGCGAAAAACGCTTGACCGTGATTCATCCATAAAAACCAGCCGTGCCGATTGGACAGGCTGGTTTTTTATTTCCTAAAATGCTAAACCACCCGATAAACGCGGACGATGCACTTCTCAGGTTCTCCCCACATTGCGGAATCCCCTGCGCTGGTGATGGCGTATACTCCAGTGCCAGTGGGTTGCATATGACAAACATTTCCCTTCAGACGATGCCTTGAGATCAATTGCAATTTACTGTCCAACACACACACCGTGGAATTGTTCTGAAGGCAATACAGAAACCCCTCCTGATCCATGCAATCCAGGCTGCATAAGCCGGGTAAATGTTCTGCATGGCATTCCAATTTATCAAGGTCTACCCTAACAACATTCGAATCAAGCGTAGCAAAATACAGTTTTTTCTCCTGCTCATCCAGCACACTCCCGCCAAATCGTGAGTTTATACTTGGCCAGATTCCATGCGGCAGACAAAAGGATAAACGTGTGGAAAGATCCTCATTCAAGATCATAATGTACCAGCAATTCCCCTCCTGCTGAGCCGGTTCTCTTACGACACACAGAAGCCCGTCTTGCTTAAGATGCATGAAATCCAATTCTATAACCTGCGGAAAGTTTCTTTGGCCAAGTATCTTCCCCCAAAAATCTACCTTGTACAAGTTTATGCTGGTTTGCAATTCCTGCGTAGCAACATAAATATGTCCTTCATGAATGAAGGCATCACCATCAAACCGTACGCCTTCCAGCGCCATACGCCAGCGTTCGCTTCCATCCGCAGCGATACATATGAGCCACGGCTTCCCCCAACCATCGGTTTGGATATCCTCCGTCTGCTGGGCAATGATACTGCCATCCGCAAGCATACAGGAAAACCGCTGTATTTTGTCGGGCAGTGGAAATTGCCTGATTCGGGAACCGCCCAAATTGTACTGGACAGCCAAGGGCCATGATACGCTTCCTTTTTCAGGGTCATACGAACGCTTCATCACAGTGGCTTGGCAGCCGTTAGTAAGAATTTGCACCGGTATGCCGGCGTGAATATCGTCTCCCAGCATGGGCATCAAGGATCCGTTTTCTAGAACATAAGGCTCCATCTTGTCATGGGGATGAATGCCGTGTTCATCTGGATATGACAAAAGCATATTGCCATCCAGGCATACAATCTTTGCACGAAGCTCTTGGGTTAATACGGCCTTTGTTTTGTTCTGGATATTTTCCATCCGGCTTTGTTCAGCCCAATACGCGTCAAATAGCTCCCGTCCCTTATGCCGGGTAAAGCTTTCTGTCCCATCTTTAATAAAATCCGTATCTATAATGAGAGCCACTCCAAATAGCTCCTCCAGCAGTTCCGCTTTGCGCCTGGCATCCGCGCGGCGCAATATGTGGCGGAGTCTGGCCATATCCTCCCCGCTCAGCCCAAGATGTTGCTCAAAGGCGCTCCCGCCCTTTAAAGAGGATGCAGGATAATCGGTGTATTCACTAATGCGCCTGCCACCCCACCATAACCCAATTACAATATAATCATCATCAAATAGGGAAAAGGAAAGAACCGGCGCAGCCACTGCTTTGGATATACGCTTTGCTTCCTTATTTAGCAAATCCGTCTGAAATAATCTGTCCAGAATGCTGATCCATCCGTCGGACAAGTGCAAAACATCATGTCCAAAACTTTCCAGATTTGAAGCCTCTTGTCCATCAGGAATGTATAAATGAAGGTTCCCCAGCGTTGTACCCATGTCATTCCCTCATGCGCCGAGCATTTGCAAACTCTACCTGGCAGTATACCATAAATTCCTTATAGGGAAAAGGAAAAGGCTGCGGAGCGAGTTATCCGCAGCCTTTTGGGATTTTTCTTATTTGTTTTCAATCTTCGTTCATTGTAAGGAAACCACCGTCTCACAAAGACCCGGCGCGCTTAAATGCAGCTCTACCTTCCCCGGCGTGCAGCCGGCGCGGACATACACGATGGCACGTCCCTGATAGGTAGGCCGGGTAAAACTTGCGTAGCTGGTTAAATCTGTGGGGCTGCCGTTTTCAAGGCCCAGGAACTGCGCGCCGCCCAGCACATGGCATATGATCATCCTGTCATCGGTGGCGGCCAGATTGCCGGCATCGTCCCGCAATGCTACTTCCACCTGGCAAACAGCCTGCCCGTCGGCAGGAAGCATATTCACATCCGGAACAGCTTCGATTTTTACCGCTTTTCCGGAGGTTACGATCGATGCGGAAGCCATTTCCTTGCCCCGAGTGCAGGTGGCTGTCAGCGTGCCGGGAGAATAGGGCACTTCAAAAGATACCGTGCAGCTTTCATCCACTTTTGCAGAGCCGATCTCTTTCCCATTGAGTGAAAGTACCACGCTCTCGCCGTTGGTGAACACAAGCACAGGCACCGTTTCACCCGGCATACCCGTCCACACAAAGCTGCTGCGCCAAAGTTCACTGGCTTTACCTACCGCCACGCCGGCGCAAAGTTCTTTTGTCCACAATGCCTTTCTATAGACAAACCTGGGCTTCTCAAAGCCTGCCGTATCCAGAAGCCCCGCCTGGGAAATGCGTATGGGCCAGCCGTGTGCCTCCCCCAGGAAATCCACACCCGTCCACAGAAACTGGCCGCTGATGTAATCATGATGCTTCACCGCAAGCCAGTTTTCCGGATCATGATTGTTTTCCATGCCCAGAAGGACATGACTTGGATATTCCGCATGGTCGCCTTCGTAAAGCTGCTCTTTGTAGTTATATCCCACCACGTCCAACGCCTGAGCGTACCCGGTGAGATTGCTCAGTTCCGGCAGCGCAAGCGCGCTTGTCACAGGCCTTGTATCATCATACCGTTTGACAATGGAAACAAGCTCCCGGACAAGTGTAGCCAACCTTCCGGCATTAGGCTTGTTGGGGTCATAAATTCGTTCCTGCTCAGGTTTATTGGCATCGTTGTTCCCCGTCACCAAAGCGAACAGGGGATGTACGTAAGGATCGTTGGGATAGTCAATTTCGTTGCCGATGCTCCACAGAATAATACTAGGATGGTTTCGGTCGCGCCTTACCATGCTTGCAAGGTCTTTTTCATGCCACTCGGGAAAATCATCAGAATAGCCGTAATGCTTGGGCGGATACACATTGTGGCCTTGCCACCACTTGTTTTTGCAGCCCTCCCATTCATCAAACGCTTCATCGATGGCCAGAAAACCCATTTCGTCACATAAGTCCAGCAGATCGGGAGAAGGCGGGTTGTGGCTGAAACGGATGGCGTTCACACCCGCCTGCTTCAGCTTTAAAAGGCGGCGCGCCCACACCGCTTTGGGCACGGCAACGCCCAGTACGCCGGCGTCATGGTGGATGCACACGCCAAGCAGTTTTGTATTTTGGCCGTTCAGGAAAAATCCGTCGTCAGGATCAAAGCGGAACGTACGGATGCCTATGGGAATCCTTACTTCATCAGCAGCTTCGCCGTCTTGTTTCACCGTACCCACCAGCGTATACAAATAAGGCATTTCCGGCGACCAGGGGCGGGGATTTTTCACGATAAGACAGGAATCCCCCTCTGCAACAGTGTGCCCTTGGCCATCCATAAGCGAAAAGGAAGCGGTACCTCCCCCGGCTACCTCAGAGGATACGGATAATACCGCTTCTTCTTCCGCCAAAGATGCCGTGCTCACAAACACACCGTCATTCATAAAATGTGCGGGGGAAGTAAGGGTCAGCGTCACATCGCGATAAATGCCGTTACCTGTGAACCAACGGGAGTCAGCAAGCTCGTTATGCTCGCAGCGCACACAAATAACATTGCTGCCAGGTTGAACAAATTCCGTAATATCAAAGGTAAAGGTGCTGTATCCATAGGCACGCATGCCAAGATAATTGGAGTTGACCCACACACGGGCATGCTTGTACACGCCGCCGAAGGTGATGAATGCCTGCCTGCCATTTAATTCCGGCAAATCGAAGCGCTTGCGGTACCAGCCCACACCGCCGGGAAGGTACCCGGTACCACTGGAGCAGTTTTCATCAAACGGCTGCGTTACAGCCCAGTCATGGGGCAATGTCACGGCATCCCAGGCGCTGTCATCATAGCCCTTGTAAGAGGCCTTTTCGACTTCGCCCAGGTGAAACCGCCAGTTAAGGTTAAAAGGAAGGATTGTACGCATGGGATGCGCTCCTTTCAAAAAGGGAGGGCTCACAAGCGCATTGCGAGCCCTCCGTCGCCTTGAGAATAGGCTTACTTCTTATACACCGCGTCGATCTGGGCCTGAACTTCAGTCATGACCTTTTCGATGCCGGCATCCTTAAGGGCCTGACGGAACTCGGCCACATAAGTCTCGGGATTGTCATCCTTGCCGAAGCAGATGACGGGGCCGTAGGTGCGGAACACGTTGGACAGGTTATCCAGTTCCACGGAGATGGGCTCACGGTTGAACACGAGCTTGCCGTAGGGGTAGTCGATCTTCACGGCGTCGTATTCTTTCATCAAAGCATCGTAAGAAGGCCAATCCACTCGGGCATCACGCACTTCCAGGTCATCGTTGCGGCCCCACCAGAAGTTAAGGTCAACGCCGTCCACAGCCTGTTCGGTGAAGGAAGCGGGGCGGGTGCGGAAGCCGTCTTCGGTCATAACATACTGCTGGCCTTCGATGCCGTAGTTGAACAGGCGGTAGAAGGTGGGATCGTTGCGGATCAGGTCATAGGTCATCAGGGCGCGCTCGGGGTTCTTGGACTGCGCGGCGATGGCCATGGCACCGTGGGTGATGTTCAGGGAAACAACAGTGTTGGATTCCTTGCCGAACCAGAAGAAGCCGATATCGCTGCCGGGCTGCTTCTCGTTCATGTTGACGCGCTCACCCCTCCAGGTCTGGGTGTGGTGCTGATGGGCGCCGGTTAAGCCTTCCTTCATTTCCTGCATCACATCGCCGGTGTAGTTGAGCACGTCTTCACGCCAGTAGCCGGCGTCTGCCCAAGCTTTCATAGTCTTGGCGAAGTTAACCAGCTCGTCGCCTTCCAGGTAGAAGCGGGACAGGGTGTAGGGGTCGTCCTTGCCCTTGCCGAAGAACAGGGGAACAGGCATGCCTTCGATGTTGATAGCGCCAGTCTTGCTGGAGATCCAGCCGCCGAACATCTGATCAGAGTAAGAGGAGCCGCTGCCGTTGGCATCCCACGGGATGACATCGGGATAGGTGTCCTTGATGTACTGGAAGTATTTACCCAGTTCTTCCCAGGAGTTCACGCCGTTTTCCAAACCGGCTGCCTTGGCCCAGTCGCCGCGGTAGAGGAAGCCATGGTTGGTCCATTGCGCATAGTTGTCTTCGGGAGCGAAGTAGATCTGGCCGTTTAGCTTGGTCATATCCCAATGTTCGGGGGATACGGAGGCCCATGTCTTGGGAGCGTAAGTCTTGAGCATATCCTCGCTCAACGGCAAGAAAGCTCCCTTTTCGGCATTTTCCCAAGCGTTCAGCCAGTCGGTGGCGGTGCCGATCAGGTCAATAGACCCATCTTGCATAGCCAAACCCAGGTTGTACTTGGTCTGCCAGTCAGCCCACTCGATCCACTGGATCTGGAGTTCGGCGTTGATGGCTTTGTTCAGCTTCTCGTTAAAGGCTGCCAAAACGTCATTGGTCTTGTTGGTGGGTATGTTGCCGGTGACGTAATACGTCAGCACAACGTGTTCACTGGTGTCCACGCCCGGGAACCACGCGGCATAATCCGTCGCGGCTGCTTCCTGCGCCATAGCGGGGACCAGGCTCAGAGCCATTGCCAGAACCATGAACAGGGCTACGAGTTTCTTCATGCGATTTTCCTCCTATAAATTTGAGTATGATCCAGCACTGCAGCATGCAGTGCGCAAATCCATATAGAAACAAGCGCAAGGCCTATTAACTCTCGCATACAGTTTATCTTCGGGATCTCGCGCAAAGCATTATCCCTTCACCGCGCCGACGGTAAGGCCGGATACAAAGTACTTTTGCACAAAGGGATATATAAGGATCACGGGGCCGGTGGCCAGCGTGGCGGTAGCCATTTTCAGCGTTTCGGTGGGCAGATCGGGAATCACGATGTTGTTTCCCGCCAGGGAGTTTTTGAGTGACTGCACTGTATTGATGATGTTGTACAGGTGGTACTGCAAAGGTCTGTACACAACTTTGGAGGTCAAGAACAGGGAGGAATAGTACCATTCATTCCAGTACCCAAGCGCCAGGAATAACCCGATGGTAGCCAGGGCGGGCGTCATGGAGGGCAGGATTAACCTGTAAAAGATGGTGAAGTCACCTGCGCCGTCGATCTTTCCCGATTCTGTAATCTCATGGGGGATTGCCTTGACGAAGTTCTTCATGAGAATGATGAGCCAGGGATTCATGAGCAGCGGCAGCAGCACCGCAAGATAATTGTCCCTTAACCCAAAGACTTTGACGATAATATAGTAGAAGGGAACAAGGCCTGCGGAGAACAGCGAGGTAAAGTAGATGTAGAAAGAGATCATGTTGCGAAAGTGGAAATCCTTGCGCTGAAGCGCATATCCCGTCATGGCGATGACGGATAGCCCGACGAGCGTTCCCACCAATGTCAGAGCAATGGTCACCAAATAAGCGCCGATCAATTGGTCGGGGGACTTCAGAATCAAGCTGTAGGAGTAGGTGGAGAAATCAAAAGGCCAGAGTGTGAAACCGGAGCGGCGTATGGCAGCCTCCGTGCTGAAGGAGGAAGCAATGATCAGCCAGAAGGGTAGAATACAGGCAATGGCAAAGAGGGATACGACCACATATGTGAAGCCGCGGATGGTGCGGTCGGTCCAGTCCAGCTTTACCTTGTTGCCGTGTGCCCGAAGCGTTGTCATAGCGCAGCCTCCTTTCTTTAAAACAGGGAATAATCCGGCTCTATATGCCTGACCACGCCGTTGGCGATCATGACGATGGCGAAACCGATCAGCGATTGGAACAGACCCACCGCACTGCTCTGGGTGAAATTGAAGTTATTCATCAAAGCGCGGTATACAAACGTTTCAACGATATCGGTAGTTTTGAACAGCACCGAGTTTGAGATTACCAGATTATAAAACACGCCGAAGTTACCTTTAACGATGCCGCCCATGGCAAACAGAAGAAGGATGGCCACCGTGGGCTTTAAGCAGGGAAGAATAATGTGGCGAATGCGCTGGAACCCGTTGGCGCCATCCACTTTGGCTGCCTCCAGCATGGATTCGTCGATGCCGGTGATGGCTGCGAAATACACCACTGTACCATAGCCTGTTGTCTGCCAGATGATCACCGCGACGATGATGTAAGGCCAAGCTGACGGCATAGAATAAAGCCTAGGCATTGTTCCGCCGGCCGCACGGACAAGGGAGGAAATAAAGCCGAAATCATAGTTGATCAAGTTGTAAACCAAAAGGCCTACAAGTACGGCGGAAATAAAGTGCGGCAGGAACATCATCGACTGGGTGATCTTTTTAAATGCCTTGCTCTTGACTTCATTCATCAATATCGCGAATGTCAGCTGCAGAAAATTGCCAATCAGGATAAACGCGACATTGTACAGCATGGTGTTTCGCAAAAGCAATGCCAACTGGCCGGATTCAAACAAGAACTTGAAGTTCGCAAAACCGACAAAGCGGCTGCCGAATATGCCTTTGTTGTATTCAAATTTGGTAAAGGCGATATACGCACCGGGCATAGGTGCATAAGCAAAGGCAAAAAAGAACAGGATCGCAGGCAGGCACATCAATAAAAGTGTACTGTTTTGTTTTACTTTCTTTGATAACGGTGTTCTTTTATATAGCAGAGGGGATGAATCCACCGCCTGCCGTGGGGCTATCGCCGCATTTCTCGGCACCAAAATCACCTCATTTTGTAAACGCTTTCTTATTGATTTCACTATATACTAAGCTTTTACGGTTGTCAACAATAAATTTAGGGATAATTACGAGTATTTGAATGACTTAGCCAGCAATATGCTGTACAACTTATTGATAATCGTTCATCACATTAAATATATACATGTGATAAATTTCTGTCTATCAACCAAATCTTGCATCCATCTTCCTCATAATCTTCGGTTTTCAATACAATACTTCTGCCTTTACACCATTTTTACAGCGATATTGTATACGCTTTCAAATTGTGATATACTTCACTCGTCCCACACACAATCAATCCGGGCTCCCACACTTTACTTTAGGGATGGTCAAAGCATCTGTCTTATGTTATAATCCGAAAGGCAGTCAAAAACTGCCAATAAAATGCGGGCGATGATTACCAACCCAAAGGCCAGGCGCGTTTTGAACAAATGCCGTTAAGGCAGATGGAAGCATCATTCCCTCGGATGTGAGATCCCCTTTTATGGAAGATGATTCTACCGGTTGAAGGATGATCCGATGGCCAGTAACAACATTAATATCTACGATATTGCCAGGGAGGCGGGCGTTTCCATCGCCACCGTTTCCCGCGCCTTGAGCGAAACTCCCAATCCCCGTTCAGCCAAGCAAAAGCGGGTACTGGAAGTGGTTCGCAAGTACAACTACAAACCAAGCGTCGCAGCCAGGGGTTTAAACTGCGGCCAGTCCCGCCTGATCAGCATCGGTCTTCCGGAAATCGCCAATCCCTTTTACAGCGAGCTTTTCAGCGCCGCCGACGAGGAGGCCAGTGCCCAAGGGTATTCCCTGATGCTAAGCCGCGTTCCCGATAATCCCAGCGGCTACCAGGCTTTTTTGGACCAGTTGATCGAGCGCAGGCCAGACGGTGTAATCCTGGCCGGCGGCATGGTGGAGGACCCCAAGGCTTCCGAAAAGCTGGGGGTACTGAATCATCTTCGCAATTATATGCCCATTGTTCTCGTCAGCGAGCCGGTGGAGGATTTCCCCTGTGTTTGCGTCACCGGCGACATGGCGGAAGGCGCGCGCATCACCGTGCGGCACCTGAATGCGCTGGGCCATGAGCGCATAGCACTATTGGGCGGCAGCCACCAAAAGCGCGGTTCCAGCAGCCGGGAGCACGGATATCAGGATGAAATGCAAAATCTTGGCCTTGACAGCGGCCTGCGCTACCGCCAGGAACTAGGCTACAACCTGGAGGATGGGGCAAAAGGCGTACTGAAGCTTCTGTCCAGCCTTCAAAGAATGGAATGGCCTACGGCCATCATCGCCATCAACGATCTGGTAGCCATGGGCGCGCTAAGGCAGCTTCACCGCATGAACATCCGCGTACCTGAAGATATGGCGGTGGTTGGCTGCGACAATCAGTTCTTTTCCGCATACACCCATCCGTCGCTGACGACGCTTGATCTGCGCATCAGTGAACTGGGCAAGCTGGCCGTATCGTATCTGCTCAGCTGGCAGGAGGGGCAAAACTTCCTGCATCTGATGGAAAACACGCTCATCGTGCGTGAATCCTGCGGTGCAAAGCTGGGAAGAAGAAAGCTCTAGAATAGTCTGGAAAGAGGAAGCAATGTTTTTACGACATTGTCCTTTTATAACACCGGTCCATGCTTTGCTTGGCCGGTGTTTTGATTTTCTACGAAAGCATCGAAAACGATTGAAGTGTCTTAAGCCTTCCATTATAATGGAAGCAAAGAGAATGTGATGCTTACCCGCTGCAATCGAAAAGGAGGAACAACAGGCCAATGTGTACAAAGCTTCGTCCCTTTTTACGGCTGTTTATTGCCTTGTTCCTTGCCACGTCTTTCACTCTTTCAGCAGCGCCTGCTATGGCGCAGGGGGAAAACCTGCTGCTGGGCGGTGATTTTTTTCAAGGGATAGCTAACTGGGGCGTCTATACGGAATCAGGCGGCCAGGGGCAGCTAACCTCCGATCAACATAAAGGCATCCTCAGCATTGCTAAGTCCGGAACGCTGGACTACGCTGTTCAATTGTATTACGACGGGTTCAAGCTGGAGACAGGAGGCAAATACCGTTTTGCCTTCACCGTTACTTCCTCCATCTCCCGTAAGCTAAGGGCTCGCATACAGTTGAACAGCGGCGATTATAGGGGCTACTGCCAGAAGGATATCGATTTGGCCGCGAATGAAAGCAAGCGTGTGGAAATCGATTTTGAGATGACAGAAAAGACCGATCCCGCGCCACGGCTGTGCTTCAACTGCGGCACGCCCGCAAACGCGCAGCCCCTTGAAGCCCATACAATTACCTTTGAAAATGTTGAGGTGGTTTTACTGGACAGCACTCTCGTGAAACAGCCCGAAAAAACGCAGGCAGCTCCAGCCATCCTGCTAAACCAGATAGGCTACCTGCCCTCAAACGAAAAGGTAGCTTTCTTCCGCGATCAAGCCCTTGGCGAAAGCTTTGAAGTGGCGGACGAGAGCGGAAAAATCTTGTACACAGGAAAACTCTCCGAGTCAAGAGCCGACCCGGCCTCCGGAGATACGGTATCCTTCGGAGACTTTTCCACCCTCATAAAAGAAGGCACCTACCGCTTGCGCGTGAACGGGCAGGAATCCGCGCCTTTTGTGATCGGCGAAAGCATTTACGGAAATTGCTTCCGGGATGTTGTGCGCTTCTTCTACTACCAGCGCTGCGGCATAGAACTTACAAAAGATTGGGCCGGCGCGTTTGCACATGATGCGTGCCATACGGGCCTTGCCACGGTATATGGTACCAAGGAAACAAAGGATGTTTCCGGCGGCTGGCATGACGCAGGGGATTACGGCCGCTATGTGGTCCCCGCGGCCAAGACCGCTACCGATCTTCTTTTGGCTTATGAAGCCAATCCCTCCCTGTTTAAAGATGATTTTGATATTCCCGAAAGCGGGAACGGCATTCCGGATGTGCTGGATGAAGTCCGCTACGAGCTTGAATGGCTTATGAAAATGCAGGATGATAAGACCGGCGGCGCGTACCACAAGGTCACCTGCGCTTCTTTCCCCGGTGTGGTGATGCCGGAAAAAGAAACAGCGCAGCTGGTAATAAGCCCCATTTCCACCACCGCCACAGGAGATTTTGCTGCAGTCACGGCGCTGGCCTCCCGAATTTTTAAGGGTGTGGATAAAACCTTTGCAGATACGTGCCTGAAAGCTTCTGAAAAAGCATGGGAGTACCTTAAGGCAAACCCCAGTGCAAATGGCGGCTTCCATAACCCAAACGGCATCGTCACCGGAGAATACGGCGATGTAACTGATACGGATGAACGCTTCTGGGCAGCTTGCGAGCTGTACCGAGTCACAGGCAAGGAGGATTATAAGGCTTTTGCCGACAGCTTGATTTCTTCTAACAATCAGTCGGGTCTTGGCTGGGCAGATGTGGGCACCTACGGCAGCTTAGCCTACCTTTCCTTGGGCAGCAAGGCAACGGATTCATCCTTGAATCAGGTCAAAGCCGCCATTGGCCAGGAAGCGGAGGACTTACTGACTCTTTCCAACGCCGATGGCTACCGCAATACATTGGGCAAGGATTATCCCTGGGGCAGCAACATGACGGTGGCCAACCATGCCATGCTCCTATTATTGGCCGCGGATCTTGCGCCGGAAAAAGCGGATGCCTTCCAAAATGCTGCCTGGCAGCATCTTCATTACCTGATGGGCGCCAATCCCATGGGTTATTGCTACATCACCGGCCAGGGCACGCTCTCACCCACCCACAACCACCATAGGCCCAGCCAGTTTACGAAACAAACGGTGCCCGGAATGCTGGCAGGCGGACCTGATTCCGGCCTTCACGACCCTTACGCCAAGGCTGTGCTTGCCAGTAAGCCGCCCGCCAAGTGCTATGTAGACAACGATAAAAGCTACTCCACCAACGAGGTGGCTATTTATTGGAATTCGCCATTGGTTTATATCATGGCAAAGTTGATGAAATAGAGAAGAGCCCGGGATGCACACATCCCCGGGCATTTTTTGCATTTTCCCCCGTTTCTTAAGGTGGGGTTTTCTGGTATAATAGGAGTGTTGAACTCCATCCCAAAAAATCAGGAAAAGAGGTCCTCAGTGCTTGAAACTGGACTACAAGGAAGTAGCGCTTGATGACAGGGAGTGGATGGACCGTCTCTTTGCCATGGGCGAGCGGGGCTCGCTGGAATACAGCTTTACAACAACTTTTTTATGGCGACACATTTACCAATTCCGAATCGCCCGTATGGATGATTATCTGACCATCCAATCTGATCCAAAAAATCCTTCGTATCTGTTTCCCATCGGACAAGGGCCCCTGGAGCCGGTGATCGAGACATTAGCGGAGGATGCCAGGCAAATCGGCGTTCCTCTCGTCTTCAACACGGTGCTTCCAAAAGACAAGGAATGGCTTGAAAAAGCATATCCCGGAAAGTTTGATTTCACCTATTGGCGGGACGGCGCCGACTACATCTATGAAACGCAAAGCCTAGCCACGCTTGCCGGCAAAAAGCTCGCAGCCAAGCGCAACCACATCCACCGTTTTCTAGACAATCACCCCTCCTGGCAGTACGAGGAACTAACGGATGCAAACATGGACGATGTAAGGCAGATGAACTTGGCCTGGTGCCTGCAGGCGGGCTGCATGGAGGATGGCGGCCTCTCCGACGAATACTGCGCAGTGGAGCAGGCATTTCGTTTTTTCAAAGAACTGAAGCTTTCCGGCGGCCTGATCAGATCGGAAGGCCGGGCGGTGGCCTTTTCCATTGGCGACCCGTTAAACGAAGACACGTATCTGGTGCACTTTGAAAAGGCTTTTGCCGATGTGCAGGGCGCCTACCCCATGATCAACCAGCAATTTATACAGCATAACTGTATGAACTACACTTATGTCAACCGGGAGGAGGACGCTGGCGTGCCGGGTCTAAGGCAGGCTAAGCTGTCCTACAACCCGCTGAAGCTTGTGGAAAAGTACATCGCGACACTGAAGGAGACAAGTCTGAAATCATGATTCGGTTTGCGACTCCCGGCGATCATGAAAAACTAAAAAAGCTGTGGGCAGGCATCTTCGGAGACACTTCCGAAATGGTGGAGGATTACTTTGCCCACCGCCACCGGGATGAGAACATGCTGGTGGAAACGCGAGAGGATGAAATCGCAGGCATGCTGACCATGCTCCCCTTGCACCTTTTATCTCCCGGCCATTCCTTTCCCGCACGGTACATTTACGCGGTGGCTACCGATCCGAAATTTAGAAACCAAGGGGTCAGCACGCGTTTGTTGGACTATGCCCACAGATTCATGCAAGGCCTGGGTGAAGCGGCATCCATTTTGGTGCCTGCCTCCCCCAGCCTTTTTGATTTCTATGGCAAGCGGGGCTATAAGACTGCCTTTTCTCTGGATACAGTACGCTTTGATGCCGCAAACTTGCCTCCATTTCCTAAAGATGGAGGCATCGCGCCCTGTACGCCTGAAGAATATGCAAACCTTCGGGATAGAGCCTTTTTGTCAAGCCGCCTGTACGCCTGCTGGGATGAAAATTCTGTGTCTTACGCCATGCGCAGCCTCGGCCCGGAGGGAAGCGTGACACGGATATTTTCAGGAGATGGGGAGGGCTGCGCCGCCTGGGAGCGGCAGGAGGATATTTTGCTTATCCGGGAGCTGGCCCTTGTGAACATGGATGTGCCGGCTGCCCTTTCGGTGCTTCATAAGTTTCTGAACGCAAAAACCTACCAGGTGCGCCTGCCCGAAAGCAGCATACCTTCTGCTGTTACGCTGCCCTTTGGCATGATCCGCTGGCTGATCCCTGAACCAAAACTTACCGGCAAGCCGCCATACCTGTCGTTGGCATTGGATTGATCTGGGACAAGCAGTCCATTCCAGCCCGCCATCATAACCAATCGACACGAAAGGAAGGAAGCCCCATGAAACGATCTGCCCGTTTCCTGCTCTCCCTGCTTGCCTGCCTGTGCCTGCTGACACCATTCCCCTTACATGCCGTGGCCGGCGAAACCAGCATCACACCTCTTGAGGGTTCGGAGTTCAACTGCTTCTGGTACTATTTCCCAGGTGCGGACGTGTCGATCCCGCTTCGCTTGGATGATGAACTCCAGGTGCTGGTGGACAACGTATATCAACAGGGATTGGGTATCGGCATGGCCGATTTCCCCGATACATATTTCTCCTTCTTCGCCCTGAAAAGCGAGGATCTC
The DNA here is from genome assembly GCA_023416585.1 of Bacillota bacterium. Classification (GTDB taxonomy): domain Bacteria; phylum Bacillota; class Clostridia; order Christensenellales; family Aristaeellaceae; genus JAEWAH01. The sequence continues at coordinate 74,264 of JAEZHM010000081.1, read as the reverse complement.
GTGGGGCTTAACCTTAAGGACATGGACGAAGACGGCTTAAGAACCGTGCTGAACGTGATATCATCCAACGGCGCGTCTCTTGATTATGAAGCGGTGGATGATTTGATCCCCGGCCAGCGGGTGCTCCGCGTGAAGGAGCCGGCGGAAGACTTGTACTCTGAGCATCTGCTGGCCCTCAAGGACGGATGGGTGCTGAACGCCATGGCTACCCGCCCGGACAGCGGCAGTTCCCTTTCCAAGGAAGCAGTCTCCAATCAGGAAAGCCTGCTGTTAAGTGCCGTTGCGCCGGAGGGGATATCCAAGCATTACCAAAGCTATACCCTGCCATTAAGCTCCATTACCCTGACCGCTCCCAGTTCCATGTACATTCTTCCAGCCACCGAATCACCCGATTTCCTGCAGCTTTCCCTGTGCCCCAAAAGACCCGGTGCGCAGTTTTCCGTGCTGCAGATTTTCGCCGTCAGGGATGCGGCTTACAAAGACAACTCCATTTTGACGCTCTCCCAGGAGAAAAAGGAAGAGGCGCTGAATATGCCCGCCGCAGGCTCAACGTACGATAAGGATTCCCTGGATGTGATGGAAAACTTTTCGGGGGATACGCCTGTCCTTTCGTATGCCATCAGCGGATCACAAAGCCACTTGCTGGCACTGCGTGACGGATGGGCTTTGTACGCCAGTATCCTTCCATACGCCGAGTTCATCCATCCCGACTGGGTGGATGAATTGCAACAGGCGGCTATGCGCCAGCTTTTAAACGGGAACGGCACCCTGCCGGACTGGCTGCCCGCCGTGCCTGTCACCTGGGAGGGAGATATCCTGCATTTTCCCCTCACCACAAAGGTCATAGACATCCGCATCCCCAAGGGCTACGGGGTGGACGTCACCGAGGATAGTGCCAATGGGCGGAGTGTTTACCTGTTTGCCCTGGATGGCACCGAAAAGTACTTTGGCATCTTCAGCGTCGCTGCCCCCAAAATCACCTTGGATCTGACCCTTACCCAGGGGTATACCAAGGAGGAATTGCAGGAAATATGCGACAGCGCGACTGCGAGCATGAACAGCCAAGGTCTGAATGGCGAAAGCTCCATTGTTCAAGGGCCCCTGGATCTGCCCGCTGTGTACACAACCACAAAGGAACAGGCGTATGATCAGTATTACTGGTTCATGGACTCCCAGTCCGTATCCTTCTCCTTCATTTCAAAGGATGATCCCATCACCAAGGAGGAGTCGGAGTTGCTTTTGAACCTGGCTCTGGCGGTCAAGTAACATAAATCGGTACCATTCCCCCTACCCAGGGGGAATTTTTTTGCGCAATTTTTCAGGAGGGGGATTGACACCGAGAGCGAAAATGATATAATACCCTCAATTCATAGTAAATATGTATGAATAGTAATATTGGAAGGGAGACGCTACCATGTCCGATCCGAAAAACGCCTGGCGATTTGAAACGCTGCAGGTCCATGTAGGCCAGGAACTGCCAGACCCCGCCACCGATGCCCGCGCTGTACCCATTTACCAGACCACTTCCTACGTATTCCCCAGCGCCAAGAGCGCCGAAGCCCGTTTCAGCTTATCGGAGAATGGCAACATCTATTCCCGGATCACGAACCCCACCAGCGATGTGTTTGAAAAGCGCATTGCAGCGCTGGAGGGCGGCGTGGGCGCTCTGGCCACGGCCTCCGGCGCGGCAGCCACCACGTATGCCATATTGAACATCGCCTTCGCGGGAGACCACATCGTATCCGCCACCACCATCTATGGCGGAACCTACAATCTATTCGCCCATACGCTTGAGGATTACGGCATCAAAACCACTTTCGTCCATCCAGACGAGGAAGGCCTGGAAGGGTTTGAAAAGGCCATCCGAGAGAACACGAAAGCCATTTTCATAGAGTCGCTGGGCAACCCCAATTCCAGCGTGGTGGATATTGCCGCCTACGCCGACCTGGCCCATAAACACGGCATTCCCCTGATTGTAGACAATACCTTCGCCACGCCCTATCTTTTGCGCCCCATCGAACACGGGGCGGACATCGTGGTGCACTCCGCCACCAAGTTCATCGGCGGACACGGCACATCCATCGGCGGCGTGATCGTGGACGGCGGGAATTTCAATTGGGCAGCCTCTGGAAAGTTTCCCAAGTTCGTCACGCCGGATCCCAGCTATCACGGCCTGAAGCTGTGGGACGCGGTGGGCAATCTTGCCTACATCATCCGTGCCCGCGTGATCCTTTTGCGGGATACCGGTGCGGCGCTGGCGCCCCTCAACTCCTTCCTGTTCCTGCAAGGGCTGGAGACGCTGTCACTTCGGGTAGAGCGCCACGTGTACAATGCTTTGAAGATCGTGGACTTTTTGAAAAAGCACCCCAAGGTAGCCCATGTAAACCATCCATCCCTGCCCGAAAACGGTTACAAGGAGCTGTACGATAAGTATTTTCCCAAGGGCGCCGGGTCGATCTTTACCTTTGAAATAAAGGACGGCGCAATTGAAGCCAAAGCCTTCATCGACAGATTGAAGATCTTCTCCCTGCTGGCCAACGTGGCAGACGTAAAATCCCTGGTGATCCATCCCGCCAGCACCACCCATTCCCAACTGACGGAATCGGAACTGCCTAAGAGCGGCATCAAGCCAAGCACCATCCGTTTATCCGTAGGCATCGAGCATGTGGACGATTTGATCGAGGATCTGCGTCAGGCGCTGGAGACAGTTTGATCTTCATAAAAAGCAAAGTTGATTTTTTAGTCAATCACTTTCCAATTTTGCCCCTCTGCTGACCAGAGGGGCTTTCCCGTTTTGGACGTGTACTTTTGTTATTGATTTTAAAGAACGATCTTTTTTTGCATCTGCACGAAATCTCCATAATCAATTGATATCCTTGCGCACATAGGAACGGATGCATAAGCTGCATCCCCGAAAGGAGTGACATCATGTCGCAAACCCTTGTCACAAAAAAGCTTCAGGTGAAAGGCATGACTTGCACCGGCTGTGAAACGAGAATTGAAGGGGCATTGAATGCCCTGCCCGGAGTTCAAAAAGCACGCGCCCAGGTAAAGTTTGGGTCGGTGGAGGTCACCTACGACCCCTCCCTCATATCGCAGGAATCTTTTGAAAAAGCCATTACAAAGCTTGGCTACACGGTAGGTACAAATGATCAGCCGGATATGAAAAAACAGGGCGCCGCCCGGATCGTCGGCCTTGCCGCGCTGCTTCTAACCTTCTTCCTACTGGGCTCGCGCTTTGGCTGGTTTCAGTTTTTCAATTTCTTCCCCATGGCAACACAGGATACAGGCTATGGCATGCTGTTTGTGATCGGTCTATTGACTTCGGTACACTGTGTGGCCATGTGCGGGGGCATCAACTTGTCCCAGTGCATTTCCGGCGCTGGCGGACAAGGCCGCTTTGCAGGATTCTGGCCCAGCATCAAGTACAACCTGGGCCGTGTTATTTCCTATACCGTCATCGGCGGGATCGTGGGGGCACTGGGTTCCGTGGTGCAATTTTCTGGAGCGGCCCGGGGAATTTTACAGCTTATGGCCGGCGTGTTCATGGTATTCATGGGCCTGAGTTTATCCGGGCTTGTCCCGGCGCTTGCCCGCTTCACACCGCATCTGCCCAAAGCGTTGGGGCTGAAAATAGCCAAGGAAAAGAAGCGCAGCAACAGCCCGCTGTATGTGGGACTGCTTAATGGCCTCATGCCTTGCGGGCCCTTGCAGGCCATGCAATTGTACGCCCTGTCCACCGGCAGCTTATGGGGCGGTGCCCTTTCCATGCTGTTGTTCAGCCTGGGGACCGTGCCGCTGATGTTTGTATTGGGCGCGCTGTCCTCCATCCTGAGCCGTAAGTTCACCAAATATATGGTTACTGTCGGGGCGGTACTGGTAGTGGTCATGGGCATTTCCATGTTCCAAAATGGCCTGGCGCTGTCGGGTATAAACATCAATAGCGGTTTGGCGCAAAGCGAGACCGTTTTGGCGGAAGAAAAGGCGGAGAATAAGCAGTCTCCTAACGCGGCTGCCCTGCCCCCCTCCAGCGAAAACGTGCAGGAGATCGCTTCAACACTAAGCAGCTATGGCTATCCGGCTATTACGGTTAAGGCGGGCATCCCGGTGAGGTGGACCATCAACGCCCCCAAAGGCAGCCTCAACGGCTGCAACAGCAGCCTGGTCATACCCGAATACAAAGTTCAAAAACAACTTGCAGTGGGCGACAACGTGATCGAGTTCACGCCAACACGTACGGGCACATTCACCTACTCCTGCTGGATGGGCATGATCCGTTCCAACATCAAAGTGGTGGAAAGCGATGGCGTACAAGCTGTGCCTTCCGGTTCCGCCGGAACAGTTACTCCTGAAGCCACCGAAGATCCCGGCACTTTGCCCATTGTGCCCGGCGGCTGCTGTGGCAAATAAATATGAATTCCGGTAAAACCGCTTGCAATGCGCATATGTTATTCTTTCAACAAGATGATTCTTGCCTTCGATTCCCGCTGTCTGAATCCCCCGGTTTATGATACAATAGCATCATCTTGCAGTTATGGGGGATCACACTATGGATGATCTTTATATGCGGGGCACAAAGCATATGCGCCTTACCATTGAGGACCCCGAGCGTCTTTGCGAGGTGTCCAGGGCACTTTCAAATCCCCTCCGGCTTCAAATTTTGCTGCTTTTGGGAAAAAAGTCCATGCAAAGCGTAAACGATCTGGCTGACCGCTTGAATGAGCCGGTCTCCACTGTGGCCCTGGCCATTCGCACCCTGGAGGAAGCCGGGCTGATTTTCACGGAAAACGTGCCCGGCATACGAGGCATGCTGAAACTGTCCACCCGCAAAATTGATTCGCTTAGCATGGACCTTTTGCCCTATGAAGAGCACACCTGCAGCATACTCACCATGCGCATGCCCGTAGGGGGATACTCCAGGGTAGGCCGCATCAAGCCCACCTGCGGCCTGGCTGGCGCAAACAACGTCATCGGGGAGGATGACAACCCCCGCACCTTTTACCTGCACGATAGGTTCAGCGCGCAGCTTCTATGGTTCCGCCAGGGGTTTGTGGAGTACCTGTACGGCGTGCTGAATATTAACGAAATCGACATCGAATGGCTGGAGCTTTCCTTTGAGGCATGTTCCGAAGCCCCCATGTACCGTGATCCCTGGAAGAGCGATATCCGCGTGTCCATCAACGGCAAGATCCTTGGCTCCTGGACCAGCCCCTGCGACTGCGGCGAGCACAGGGGGCGGCTGAACCCCACCTGGTGGTCGGACTTGTCCACCCAGCACGGCTTTTTGAAAACATGGCGGGTGGACGCCAAGGGAAGCTATCTGGACAACTTGTATATTTCCGGTACCACGCTTCAAGATCTACAGTTGGGTTCAAGCGATGCCGTCACTGTGCGCATTGAAGTGCCTGAGGACGCGGAGAATGTGGGCGGAATCAATCTGTTCGGTGAGCAATTCGGCGATTTTTCACAGGACATCGTTCTTCAAGTAGGCTACCGTATGAAAGAGGTCAGTCCAAATAGATAAATTATAAAAAACATAAACCAATACCGATAGAAACCCGTTTTGTCTATAGCTTAAATAGAGCATTCTTAAAACTATTGACATCCATGCACCGCCGATGATATGCTATAAGCACCAAACGGCGGTGCATTATTTATGCAAAATGTGCCCTTCCGTTTCCGGCAAAGCAAAAATATTGTATTTTATCCCCTACCTGCGCGATGGAAAAGTGCAAGTAACTTGGATAAAATGGATTATTTTGTTTGCCCAAAAATAAATTGGAGGGGCATTATGTTAGACTTCTCCCTTATTCCCCGTCCTGAACACCCCCGTCCCGACTTCGTCCGGGACACGTTTATGAACCTGAACGGCCAGTGGCAGTTCGACTTTGACGATGCGGATGAAGGCCTGAAAAAGCGCTGGTTCACCCCGGGCCATGAATTGTCCAAGACAATCCTGGTTCCCTTCGGCTATCAAACAAAAGCCAGCATGATCGGTATTGAGGATATTCACCCCATCCTGTGGTATCGCCGCAGCTTTACGGTTCCTGCCGAAATGAAAGGCAAAAGGATCCTCCTGCGCTTTGGCGCGGTAGATTATGCGTGCCGTGTGTTTATAAACGGCCAGCAGGCCGGTGAGCATAAGGGCGGCTATACTCCCTTTATCGTGGAAGCAACCCATTTATTGAAAAAAGGTGAAAACGACCTGTGCCTTCGCGTGGAAGACAGGCCCGACTGCACCCAGCCCCGTGGCAAACAGCACTGGGACAACGGCTTGATGGGCTGCTGGTACACACCCGTCAGCGGCATCTGGCAGACAGTGTATATGGAAGCAGTGGGGGACTATGCCCTGACGCAGATCCACGTCACTCCCGATATCGACAGAAACCTGGCAACGGTGGATCTGGCGCTGGATCAATTCCCCGCCACCAATCTCCAAGTGGATGTCCTTGTTTCCTTTAAAGGCAAAACAATCAAGCATGTGACAGTGGACACCGTGGACCGGCAGGTACGCATCCCGGTGGACATGATCGACAAGGGCAGCCTGGAACCGGTTCAGCTGTGGGCGCCCGCCCACCCCAACCTGTACGACCTTCATGTGCGCATCCTTGAAAATGGCAGGGAAACTGACCATGTAGCAGCTTACTTCGGCATGCGCAAGGTGCAGGTAGTGAACGGCCAGGTGCTGCTGAATAACACCCCCTTGTATCAGCGGCTGATTCTGGACCAGGGCTACTGGCCGGAATCGCTTATCACCCCTCCTTCCGATGAAGCCATCGTAAAGGATATTGAACTTACAAAGGCCTTTGGCTTTAACGGTGCCCGTAAGCACCAAAAATTGGAAGATCCAAGGTATTACTACTGGGCTGACAAAATGGGCCTGCTCGTTTGGGGCGAAGTGCCCTCCCCCTACGATTTTGCGGATGAAACGGTACGAAACCTGGCCGAAACCTTCCTTGGCTTCATTGACCGGGATTTCAACCATCCCTGCATCATCACCTGGGTACCGCTGAACGAAAGCTGGGGCGTAAGGCAGATTTACACCGACAAGCGCCAGCAGGAAACCGGCCGTATGCTCTACCACATGGGCAAGGCGGCGGACGGCACGCGCGTCATCTCCACCAATGACGGTTGGGAACAGGTAACCACAGACATCTGCGCCCTGCATGATTACGCCGCTGAAAAGGATATCATGGCCAAGCATTTTGAAAGCCGCGAGGCCGTGGAAAAAACCGCCTGCGACTGGCGCATGTCCTTTGCCCAGGGCGAAAAACCCACAGGGAACGAAGCCTTTATGGTCACCGAGTTTGGCGGAATCGCCTTTGCAACCATCGGCGCCCAGGGCAAAATGGGCGGCATGGAGACCTGGGGCTATCACGGAAAGGTAACGGATGAAGGGGAATTTTTAAGGCGTTTCCAGGGCGTGTTCGATGCCGTAAGGGAATTACCCTATTGTCAAGGCTACTGCTACACACAATTGACCGATGTCATGCAGGAGATCAACGGTCTCACGATGCCCGACCGCACACCCAAGATCGACCCTGAGAAAATCCGCGCACTGGTGCGCAACGCCCTCGGCCGCAACGGCTGAGCACTTAATTCGATATATCGCCGTAAGGCGGTAGATAATAAAAAGGAGGATCACCCATGAAAAAGACTCTGGCATTGATTCTTGCCCTGATGCTGGTTCTGGCATTGGTGCCCGCTTCTCTGGCGGAATCCACAGTTGAACTGGACTTCTGGACCGTGTTCACCGGCGAAGACGGCGTGAACATGGACCAACTGGTTGCCAACTTCAACGAAGCTAACCCCGGTATCAAGGTAAACCACATGAAGATGGACGCTTCCGACCTGTACACCAAGGCTCCCTTGGCTGTCACCTCCGGTGAAGGCGTTCCCGATGTTGCCATCGTACATGCAGAGCGTATTGCCCAGTTCGTGAAAGACGGCATCGTGATGCCCATCAGCGACGTGCTGGCCAACGGCGACTTCGCTCCCGAACAGTACCTGTCCGCCGGCTGGAACCTGGGCGAAATCGACGGCACCCGTTATTCCCTGCCCCTGGACGTGCATTCCTGGGTTTGCTACGTGAACCTGGACCTGCTGGCCCAGTATGACCTGGAAACCCCCGTTCTCCAAGACAACATCATCACCTGGGATGAGGTGAAGGCTGTTTCCGAAAAGGCCATCGTTGATGGCAACACCGGTATCGGTTTGACCTGGAACCGCCCCTACATCCTGTCCATGTATTATCAGCTGGGCGGCAAGCTCACCGAAGACGGCAGCGCCGCTACGCTTAACAACGAAACCTTCATCAAGGTTCTGGATGACCTCAAAGCCATGCACGACGCAGGCCTGACCAGCGTTGATGGCGATGATCCCTTCGCCGGCCTGTTCGTTTCCGGTATGGAAGTGTTCTGCCCCGAAGGCATCTGGATGAACAACGGCCTGAAGGAAGCTCCCTTCAACTACACCATGGCTATCTTCCCCCAGTATGACGCTTCCAACGTGAAGTTCTGGGCTTCTTCCCACCAGTTCGTGGAATTCAAGAAGGAAACCACCCCCGAAAAGCAGGCCGCTATCGCCAAGTTCCTGCAATATGTCCGCGACAACTCCATGCTCTGGGCGCAGGCAGGTCAGACCGTGGCTTCCCTGAAGCTGTTGGAAGACCCCGCCTACAAAGACATGAAGCAGGCCTTCCTGGCTGACTACGGCACCAGCATGACCGTATCCAACTTCATCAACTACGGCCTGACCGTGGACATCCTGGACCCCATGGGCTGGGAAAGCGTCTTCGGCCGCATGACCTCTTCTGATTATGCCACCGCCCTTCAGCAGAAGGTGGACGAGAAGATCGCCGCTAAATAATACATAAGAAACATCCGGGACGCCGGGGGATATGCTTCCGGCGTCCCACTCTCATTATCCATTACCTGTGAAGGAGAAATGACCATGACTGTCAAAACGAACGCTGCGCGCATCGTGGGGAAACAACCCTGGAAGGCGCGATTCACTGCGCTTTCTTTCCTTTTGCCCCATCTTTTGCTTTTTGCGGTGTTTTTTCTGATACCATCAGTGGTGGGCATTTTCTCTGCCTTTACAAATTGGCAGTTGGGCAAGCCCATGGTGTTTGTCGGCCTGGAGAATTTCAAAACCCTGTTTTTTAATCAGAATTCGCAATACTACTGGCAATTGCGCTGGGGCCTTGTCAATACTATCAAATTCGTATTGATGACGGTACCCTTCCAGATCATTGTGCCGCTTTTACTTGCGGTGGCACTGCAGCGCAAGCCTTTTGCCCATAAGATTTTTCAATCCATCTTTTATCTTCCGGCGCTCTTATCCATCGCCGTGGTCATGCTTAGCTGGAACTATATGTTCAACATGTCCGCAGGATTTATCAATCAGGCGCTGGGCCTTGGAAAGCTTAACTGGAGCAGCAGCATCCCCCATAACTGGATCGCCTTGGTGGTCACCACCATCTGGTGGGTATCAGGCGGCAACATGATTATCTACCAAAGCGCGCTTGCCTCCATTCCCCAGGAACTGTATGAAGCGGCCTCAGTGGATGGCGCCAATGGACTGCAGCAGTTCTGGCACATTACCGTGCCCGGCATGCGCTACCCGCTGACATATACAGCGATTACCAGTGTGATTTCCCAATTCGGCATTTATGGCCAACCGCTGATGTTCAACGGCGGTGGTCCGACCACGGCAGTAATTAACGGCTTCGATAAGCGCAGCAATTATGTATTGCTGATGTATATATTTGAACTGGGCTTTGGCCGCGCAGGCGGCAATCCCGGCATGGCGTCCGCCATGGCGCAGGTGCTGGGCCTGGTGATTCTGACGGTTTCCATTATTCAGTTCCGCGTGCTCAGAGCCAACGCACAGTAAAGGAGGCGGATTTTTATGACCACTGCAAAATTGCACTCCCGCAGGCCGCGCTCCATTGGTGTGTGGGCGAGAAAAAATCTGGGTAAGATCATCGCTTTTACCTTTTTATTTGCTCTGATGATCGTATGGGTTATGCCCCTTGTGTGGACGATCCTGTCCAGTTTGAAGCCAAGCATGGAAGCCAAGCAGTATCTAAAGCTCAAGAATATTATTCCCATCACTTGGTCTTTGGAAAACTACGAATATGTATTCAACACTGCCACCACGCCTATTCTTGGATGGATGAAGAACTCTTTGATCGTAGCCACAAGCCAGGTGCTGCTGGTGCTGTTCATCGCATCCACCTCGGCCTTTGCGTACGAGCGGCTGCGCTTTAAGGGTAAGGAAGCCATCTTCTGGACCGTGTTTGGCCTTTCCATGTTCCCCAACGTGGTAGGCCTCGTGCCCCAGTTCCAAATCATGAACACCCTAAAGTGGCTGGATAAGCTGCCTTCGATCATCTTCCCCGGCGTAACCGGTGTGTTCAACATCTTCCTGATCCGCAACTTCTTAAAGGGTGTACCCAAGGAGTTGGATGAAGCAGCTTCCATCGACGGCGCCGGGTCCTGGCAGACCTATCTGCGCATCATCATACCCAGCCTGCGGCCAGTCTTGACGGTGGTTGCCCTGTTCGCCTTCACCGGCGCCTGGAACGACTTCGTATGGCCTTCTATCGCCATTACCAACCCCAAGAACCTGACGCTGACACCTGGTCTCCGTTTGCTGCAGGTCAGTGAGGGGACGCATATCGTGCGGCAGTTGGCTGGCGGCGTAATGGGTATGATCCCGACATTTGCAATTTATTTGGCGGCTCAAAAATACTTCCTGGGCGGGTTGAATCTCGGCTCCGGAATCAAAGGGTAAGATATGCGCTACGACAAAAGCATAGACAGGATCCGAGGGATACTTGTCATTATTATGGTGTATGCCCACGTGCTGCAGTTTTTCGGCAACACGGGGGCATACCCTGCGATTGAGTGGATTACACAGACGATCAACGTTCTGGTATTCCCCACCTTTGTGTTCTGTTTTGGCCGCAGCGCTGCTGTGGCCTATTTGCAAAAACCCTTTAAGCAGGCCGCGCCAAAGCTAGTTAAGACCACCCTGATTATGTACTGCGTGTTTGTGCTGTCGGGCCTTGGATACCGTATTTTGGTAGACCATTCCCCTTTTAACGCACTGACTGTAAACAAGGTGCTGCTCCTTTCCGACATGCCTGGATGGTCGGAATTCCTGGCCGGCTTTATGGCATATGCCGTGACGGTGCTTGTATTGTTTGTTCCTTTCAGGTGGCTGTCCACCAAGCTTATACCAAGCCTCATCGCCGGAGCGGTATGCTTAGGTCTATGCTTTTTGCCCTATGATTTGATCACTTCCAAACAGGCGGGCTTGTTCATTGGCTCCAGCACCTTTGCCTGCTTCCCGGTTGTGCAGTATGCCCCCTATCTTCTGGCGGGCATCTACTGGCAGACCACAAAGAAGCATGGGCTGGTCTTAACCCTGATCGGCCTTGGCGCAACGGTGATTGGCGTCATAACCTTGATCGTTGCCGGCCTGCCCACCCGTTTCCCCCCTTCACTGCCCTGGGTGCTTATGACAGGCTTCTTCCCGGCGGCCATGAGCATTGCCATGGCGAAGCTTGTTAAGGTACCAAGCGTTTTGGAGCCTGCTGACGGTTGGCTTTGCAATATGGGCCGACGCTCGCTGTTTTACCTGCTTGCCAGCAACCTGACCATATTCGCGCTGTCTGGCTCAAGAGCCGCGCCGATTGCCAACCGGCTGGGCGGCTGGTTCTGGAGTCAGCGCATCGCCTCTCCCTTTGGCGGCTTTCTCTGGACCGCGGTTCTTATCTGTGCCATTGGCCTTTTGGCATCACTGGCTGGCCGGACATCGCAAAAACAGCCCAAAACGGAAGAAAAGACCGCAAAAGCATTGTAAACGGAGGATCTTTTTATGGCAAAAAAGTTTTTGAAGCAGCTGGGAGGGTTTTTGCTGATGGGCACGATGCTTTTTACCTGCGCGTCTGCCGGTAGCCTTTCTCCCCTTCCCTTGAGGGATGCAGGGGAGATCGCGGACCGGTTCTACCAAAACCCCCAGGGTATCGACAACATCGGTGATCCCTTTATTCTGCCAGCCGGCGGCAAATACTATGTTTTTGCCACCGGAGGCGGCATCGGGTTCAATGTCTGGTCCTCTGACGACCTTGTCACTTTTGGCAGCAAGAAAAAAGCGCTGCTGCGGGCTGCCTGGGCCAGTGGCGATTACTGGGCGCCGGAGGTATACGCCTATCAGGATAAATATGTGATGCTGTTTTCCGCCAGGCGCACTGAGGATAAGAGCCTGCGCATCGGCATCGCTTTTGCGGATAAGCCCGAAGGCCCTTACAAAGACACAATGAAGGCGCCGCTTCTGGATCCCGGATATGCGGTGATCGACGCCAGCCTGTTTGTGGATGAGGATGGCACGCCGTATTTGTACTACGCCAGGGACTGTTCTGAAAACGTGGTTGGCACCTACCACGAAAGCCATTGCTACGTGGTGAAATTGGCTCCAGACCTTCTGTCCACGGTAGGCGAACCGGTGAAACTAACCTCTCCGGATCAGACTTGGGAGCTCAGCCCCGGCGATTACCGCTGGAACGAAGGCCCTGTGGTGGTAAAGCACGGCAATAAATATTACCTGTACTATAGCGCCAATTATTTCTCCGTCAAAGAGTATGGCGTAGGCGTTGCGGTAGCCGATAGCCCCATGGGCCCCTTTGTAAAGGCCGAATCCAATCCCCTGCTCACCTATGTGGAAGACAAGAGCGAAGTTATTATTTCCGGCCCCGGTCACAACAGCTTCTTTACCGTGGGCGATGAGCTGTACACCGCCTACCACACTCACACATACCCCACGGTTCCCAGCGGCAACCGGCAGCTGAACTACGACCGGGCGGGGTTCCATAGCGACGGCACCGCCTATATCAATGGCCCGACCATGTTTACTCAATTGCTCCCTTACGCCATGCTGGATGTAAAGAACATCGCACCCCTGGCCACACTCACCTTTGAAGGGAAAAACGGGGAAGGGCTCACTGACGGCGACTATTGCATTTCCCCCGCCTCAAGCAACTATGCCTTTCAGGGAACAAAGGCGGAGCTTGCCTATGACAAGCCTTTGAAGGCGGATACGGTGATCCTGTATCCAAGCCATGACTCTTTAGCCAAGGGAAAGCTTATCATAAACGGCAGTTATGAGACGCCTGTTGATTTGACAAGCTATGCGGGAATCCCCGGAGGCTGCCAGATCATAGCCTTTGATACTATGGAGATTACCTCTGTGCAGCTGGTTTTGGATGGCGAAGCATCCCTGGGAGAAATCATTGTACTGGGAAACCCTTAAACAAAGTGTTTTCTTCCATAGATGAATAGCCATACAGGCATTAAATAGGGAAAGCATCCGAAATATTGGCTGCTTTCCCTTTTTGTTGAGTACATATAACAGGAAACTTGGTATGCCTGTTTTTTCTTCCACGTTTTCAGGGCAGCATTAAACCGCCGCTCCGCCTGTAATCGTCTCCATGTACTCCAGGTATTCATCATAGCTCTCCCGGCGGTCGATGATCGTACCCGGCAATATCTCAATCACCCGGTTAGCCACCGTCTGCATCACCTGATGGTCGCGGGAAGTAAAGAGCATGGTACCCTTGAACTCCGTCATGCCTTCGTTGAGCGCTGTGATAGCTTCCAGGTCCAGGTGGTTGGTGGGCTCATCCATGATCAGCACATTGGCACCCGATACCATCATCTTGGCCAGCATGCAGCGCACCCTTTCACCGCCGGATAATACCTTGGCCTGCTTTAACGCCTCTTCCCCTGAAAAGAGCATACGCCCCAGCCAACCGCGGATGGTCACCTCGTGCTTATCCTCGGAAAACTGCCGAAGCCAATCCACCAGAGTATACTCCACGCCCTGAAAGAATTCCGTGTTATCTGCCGGGAAATAGGCCTGCGAAGTGGTGACGCCCCATTTGAAGTCACCCTCATCAGGTGTAATCTCGCCCATAAGAATCTGGAAAAGTGTTGTACGCGCCAGCTCATCTTTCCCGGCGAAGGCGATCTTGTCCCCCGGCCTCACCACAAAGCTTACCCTATCCAGCACCTTGCGGCCGCCTACGGTCTTTGTGATGCTGTTCACGGTCAGCACGTCATTGCCTACCTGCCGGGCTTGCTCAAAGTGTATGAAAGGGTAGCGGCGGGAGGAAGGCACAAAGTTCTCCATTTGAAGGTTATCCAGCAGCTTTTTACGGGAAGTGGCCTGGCGCGATTTGGAGGCGTTGGCGCTGAAGCGCCTGATGAACTCCTCCAGTTCTTTGGCTTTTTCCTCATTGCGCCGGCGCTGGTCCTTTAGCTGGCGCGCGGCAAGCTGGGTATACTCATACCAGAAATCATAATTCCCCACATACATTTGAATCTTGCCGAAATCGATGTCCACGATGTGGGTGCACACGTGGTTGAGAAAGTGCCGGTCATGGGAAACCACAATTACCGTATTGGGGAAATCCATCAAAAAGTCTTCCAGCCACTTGATGGCGTGCAGGTCCAGGTTGTTGGTGGGCTCGTCCAGAAGCAGGATGTCCGGCAGTGCGAACAGGGCCTGGGCAAGCAGCACCTTCACCTTGTGAGGGCCGTCCAACTCGGCCATCTTCATGGCATGATATTCGCCGGTGATTCCAAGCCCGTTTAGCAGCGTTTCGGCATTGGGCTCCGCATTCCAGCCGTCCAGCTCTGCGAATTCCCCTTCCAGCTCCGCAAGCTTCAACCCATCCTCATCGCTGAAATCAGATTTCGCGTACAGCTTTTCCTTTTCAGCCATGATGCTGTACAGCAGCTTATGACCCATCAATACCGTGTTTAAAACCGTATGTTCATCAAAAGCGAAGTGGTCCTGGCGCAAAACGGCAATCCGCTCGCCGGGTTTTACCGTTACCTCGCCTTTAGTAGACTCCAGTTCGCCGGATAGTATTTTTAGAAAGGTGGATTTACCCGTGCCATTGGCCCCTATCAGGCCATAGCAATTGCCTGCGGTAAACTGCACGCTTACATCCTTGAACAGTTCCCGCCCGCCGTATTGAAGCGATATACCCTGTGCGCTGATCATTGTTTCAACAAATTCCCCTCTTGATAATAACCTTACAATTATAGCATATTGTAAACATTTATGCCATCTGCCCGCCATGCCATCTTTTTGATAAAAATCGCCTGGCATGCAATGTTTCCCAATCCCATTCGTTCTATTTATGAAGAATCAGCAAAGGCATGCCGTGTATAAAATCACCTTCTTTTCACGAAGTTTACAGGCTGGAGGTATAGTATGAAGAAGTTTGTTTGTGTCACACTTGCATTGCTTCTGTTTTGCACAATTACATGGGCTGAGGCAGGCAAAACAGCGTCAACCGGGATAAATGGCACCTTGGAAAGTTTGCATGGCACATATCAGTTTAAGAAACAGATCTATATGAACCCTCTCAGTTCCTTCCTTGCGCTGGACGGGTTTCATGAGTACTACACGTTTTCGGAGAATACTTTTGTCATCACGGATCAAAACGGGAACCAAAGATGCATGACAGTAACCTATCAGCCGGAGGAATTCGATGAGGCAATTTTCCGGAACAGCTTCATGATGGAAGGATTCGGCATTCCCGACATCACATCATTCAAAGATCGCAGCCAGTACACGGTCACAGAAATCTCCGGAAGTGTGGTCTACCATCTGTACCATTTGGATAATGAAATATGGCTGACGCAAATCCATAAAGACTACGCTAATAAAATAAAGAACGAATACATCTGGAGCATCTACCAAATAGAAAGGTATGAGGGCGAGATCCCGCTTACGGTTTCTATCGCTGGCACGCAAAACGGTGTGAAAGGCTTTTTATCGCTCCAGAGGGAATTTTATTCGGGTTATGACAAGGACACCTGCTATAACATCACGCCGGACAGCTTTGGAGAAAATTCCGGTTACCTAATCTTCAAGTATGACTTATCCTGTGCCTCCTTTCTCTTATATGAGCATGAAGTATACCCCCTGGGCGAGTGGTTCGGCGGTTTTGGCGTAACCAGCATGGCCCTTGCCGATTTGAACGGTGACGGAATTCAGGAGCTGTATTTCACCTATTCCTTCGGCTCCGGGCTGCACCGATCCCATATAGCTTATTTTGATCCGGTAATGAAGCAGGTTGTTCCTATCGATTACACGCACCTTAACAAGGACATGTTTGTAGCAAAGAGTGAAACAGGTGGCCTGTCCCTGTATGACGCCAGCTTTTCAAGCATGGAGAACTTCATACGGTATGAAATGAAAAGTACCGGTCATATTACTGATATCGTTTATGAAAGCGGTCAAATCCTTTTAAGCCACGTTCCGCAGGAATAGCAAAATACTCTGCTATCCTGTCAGGGACATAATAACGAATCCATTTCAAACCAGTAATCTGTTAACCACAGTATCTCATCTTTGAAGCGCGCTACTTTGTCCCGATTTTTTTGAAAAAATTCAGGCTGTATCCACCAAGGCACTTCCATGCACCATGAAAGGCGCAAAGCGTCTGCAATATTAGGCAAAGTCAGCACAGAATGCTGCGAATAGCCTTCAAGAAAAGCATATATTTTATCGATGTCCATGCCATTATCTTTCCATGCAAAAGATAATATAGCTCTTCCTATGTCATGCCAAATATAGCTGTAATGATTGCGGTCAAAATCAACGATGGCAGATACGCCATCCGCATCGAACAAAATATTGTCAACAGAAAAATCTTCATGGGCAATCCCCTTGGGCAGCTTATCAAAAAACGCACTTGTAAGCTGATTCAATATAGGTTCTTGCGCAAGCAAAGCTTTTTGATATTCAATAGGGGTGCTTGATGAGCATTCCCGCAAGCGGTCATGAAAGTTGGCCCATAACGAGTCTATCACTTGCCTGTTGTCCATGGGAAACCCTTTCACCGAATGCGTTGGCAGTCCGGATAACGCCTTGTGCATGAACCCGCAGGCACTGCCAAGACTCCGCATTTGCATATCTGTGATTGTGTCGGGACCTTCTACCTTCCCCGAGCAAAATTCCATAACCATATAGGCTGTTTCATCATCCAGATATCGAATGGCACGGCCTCCGCATTGCCAGATAAACGGACAGGGAACGCCCTTTTTTTCGAGAACAATCTGACGCTGCAATGCAGATTCAATGAAGTCTAATTTAACTCTGCTAAACCGCTCATTGCTAAATTGTTTGATCAGCAACTCGCCTTTATCCGTGGAAACCTTCCATTTTTGATTCAGCCATCCGCCTAATACAGGTGTAATTTGATTGCAGGTTATTCCGTAACTGGTTTTCAAATCTGCTATCACGCTGTTCTGCATACGATGATCTCCTGAACAAAATGTACATAACATGCAGCTCAAAACTGCCTGATAAAATGGAAATTGTCACCCTCGCATTATGCTTATTGGCGGGTATTCCCTATCTTGGCGGACAATTTTAGTTATACCAATTTCAATTTTATTTCTTCTACGATTTGATCCAAAACCCGCTCCCGCTCCGTAGATGTATCATAAATCGCAAAGCCGTATTTCACTAAATGATCAGACATAGATCGACTGAATGAAATGGCGTCTTCAGAAATTTCTCTTAAATCATCATCATTCAAATTATATGTCCAATCGTCTTCCGTATCGTATTTTTTGAAATCGTTTACGAACTCATCAACCGTTTTCTTGTTTTGCACCAATCCTATAAGTAAAAAATCGTCTTTCAACTCTTCTATCCCATACATTTTCAGAATAGGCAATATCTTCTCAAAATTAAAGTACCCTCCTTCCAGCACGAACCTATTTTCTTTTACGGCGCCATGACTGTACGGCAACAGCCCGCGCCCATCAGCCGAAGAAAACATACCAAGAAAATGACCAAGGAACGGCGCTATGTTGTCTGTGGTCTTTTCCCTATTCCAATTAAGCTTAATATTCAGTTGCGGATATGCTCCTTGAAACGTGGCGACAAGTTTATCGACACTGATGACAAAGTAATTTAGCTCTTCGTTTATTTTTTTCGCCAATGTTGATTTACCGGCTCTTGACGGACCTGAAATAATTATGTTTTTCAACAATGACACCTCCCGAATTTAAGATTAAGGGTCAAGCCCATAATGACAGCAGGTTCGCCAATATAAATGATCCGTAGTTCAAAGCTACCCGACAAATTCCTGTTTATCATCCTATTCAGTCTCACCATGATAATGGAATTTACTGCTCTAGTTTATAGTAGCGCAATATGTCATCTTCATGAGTACAGACGAACCCGATCTTTTCAAGGACATGCTGACTCCGTCGGTTCCTGAGAACGCAATCGGCATATATGGTATGAAGACTCAACTCGTTAAAAGCAATGTCCACTATTAAGCGTTCCGCTTCAGTGCCCCAGCCATGGTTCTTATATTTATCATTGGAAAAATGGATGCTCATTGTTCCGTATCCCTGTTCAAAATTGATGTACTTAAGCTGTATCTCTCCAACAGTCTTTTCGCCATAACAAATAGCGAAAAAGCGTCGGCTTTTATCCGTAACTTTTTGTTGATAATATTGATCTACCCAATCCTTGTCATATGTGTGTTCCTTTTCCCA
Source organism: Bacillota bacterium (assembly GCA_023416585.1). Lineage (GTDB taxonomy): Bacteria > Bacillota > Clostridia > Christensenellales > Aristaeellaceae > JAEWAH01. The sequence continues at coordinate 55,662 of JAEZHM010000081.1, read as the reverse complement.
CATATCAGGATCGGATACATATTCTCTCCAAAATTCATGGCATCTCTCAAGTGTATATGGTTTTAAAGCAATCAATTTCCCTTGCAGCATGCTTATCCCTCACCATAGATTCCCATTTATTGCTCTACATGAAAGTCATAATCTCACATGCATATGCAAGAAGCAAGAGAAATTTATGCGCATTAAAACCCGGCATCTTCGTTCACAATCAGCAGAGTCATCCGGCCTTTTATATGCTGGCCTTCTATGGTAGATATTATATTGCATACGCGCTCCGATGAAAGGCAATCGGAACAGTGTCCTGCCTTTACACAAGGGGGATGGTACCCCGCCCTTTTCGCATTTTTCGGCGAGGCAACGTTCTTTGCCCTCTTCACGGCTTCCTCATAAGTATCTGTTATTTTGTTTTTCCCAACCACTATAAAAACCCTGTCCGGTCCGTACGCCAAAGCCGCAACCCTGTTTCCACTGTGGTCGATGTTCACGATTCTGCCGTCGATGGAGACAGCGTTTGAGCCTGAGATGTAACAGTCCGCCAGCATTGAGCTCCTTTTAAAATGCCTTACCTCCTGATATGTTGTACCAAGCTCCTTATCATAAACGGTGCTGCCTCTTTCCATCAGAGCCTTTGTAATGCCTATTCCTTGAAGCGTTTGAGAGTGGCCTATCCCAACCGAGGCGTCATTTGGAATCTGTTCCAAAAGATATCTTTTCACATCAGCAAAGGCATCGAACCAAAGCACGCTAATATTACGTTTCAGAAAATTGCTTTCAAGCTCCCTGATTACAAATGAAACATCAGCCATAACGCCCTCCTGTTTATAGTGGCAAGTATGACTTGTTTATTCCCCCAGTAAACGCCAAATCATTACAAAGAATATTATCTTATCCTTAATATGCCCGGCCGAGTCTTAGCTGCTGGCACTCTGATAATGCTTCAGCCCCCTGCCAAACAAAAAGCTGGTAAGGGCGAGCCATGCAAAAGGCCCGACAATGCCCCATATGGTATTCAGCGGGTCCATTTTCTTGAGCAGGAACAGCGCCGGGAAGTTGGTGATCACGAAAATGGGAACAACAAACACGCCGATCTGCTGGATGAGCCTATTGTATATGCCCATAGGCATATTGTTAAAGTCCCAGGAACTGTCCACCATTCCGGCCAAGGCATTGGTTTTCACCAGCTTAAATGCCAGCACCTGTGGCAGCAGGAACATGGCATAGGCGATCAGGGAGCCGGTGATCATGTATCCCACATACCCCAGAATATCCAGAATTCCGACAGGCATGGCCATGCGTGTCAGGCCTACGATCACAGCCACAATCCCCAGCAGCACATCCACCGTGAACAAGGCCAGGTCGCTCCGGCGAAGGGTCAATATAAACTGAAGCGACACAGGCTTAACAAGGAGAAGGTCCAGCTCTCCCGATTGCACCTGGCGGCCGATGCCAAACAGGTTCATCATATACAGCCCGGCATAAGGGCCGGTGGCGATCATGTACGAGCCGAAAAACACCAGCACCTCATCGGGCGTCAAGCCATTAATGGGCACACCTGTTTTATATACCACGATCATGTATACGATCTTGGCCAGAAAATACCCCAGCTCCATAGCGATGCCGGTAAAGAAATTCATACGGTATTCCAATTGGCCCATGAGGCTGTTTTTCATGAGTATGCCCCACAACGCCAGATGCTTTTTGATCTCCTTCATCGCATCAGCCCCCCGCTGCCAGAAATTTTTTCGAGCCCAGGTTCCACAAATACCCGCTGATTACAAGCATCAGCCCAATCCAGATCATTTGGGATAAAAGCCCTGTAATCACAGCCGGGCCATGTACCGTGCCCACCAGCACATCCACCGGGAAGCCAACAGCATAGGCAAAGGGCAGGAATTTTAACAAGCCACACACTGTATCACCGAAAATCTCCAAGGGGAAGATGCCTCCGCTTAGTACCACGATCACGATGCGCACCGCCTCAAATAAAAACCCGATCTCCGACAGCCAGAAGGCCCACATGCCCACGCAGAAGAAGATCAAAAAGTTAAGTATCAGCGCGCCAAGCAGCGTGGGGAGAAACATCAGTACGCCATATAGGTTTACGGGTGATGCGTGAAAGTAAAGCCCAACGCCCGCAAGCGCCAGCGCCATTAATGAAAGACCGCCCAGCAGCACCCCCAGCTTTTGCCCCACGAAACAGCACAGCCTGTAAGGCAGGTACCCCACGGGCCGGATCACATACTTGCTCAAGCCCCCGTTTTTGATATCCTCATTGATATCATATTCAAAACCCGTGCGCAAAAGCCGCCACAAGATGGCCGCCGACACCGAATAGGCCAGCATTTGGCCATAGTCCCGGCCGAAAAGCTCTCCCGTGCCCGCACCCTTAAACAGCGCCTGCCACATGAAGAACTGTATGGTGATAGGGAAGGCCGCGCTAACAAGCCCCAGCCAGAAATCCGCCCGGTAGGCCATGGTCTCCTTGACCCCGAGCCCAAGGGAGTACATATATTTTTTCAGGGTCATAGCCCGTTTCCCCCCGTATACAACCGGGCAATGCCCTCTTCCACGGGAATATCCCCGATGTTGAAATCCGTTACATGCAGCGTTTCCAGCATGGCCTTGGAAACTTCCCGCACCTGTTCACGGTCCACCTCAATCACTGCCTGCAGGTTATCAAGGCTGCACAGTGTGCCATAGCGGCTTAAATCCATCCTTGATGCCTCTTCGCTTTCAAAGGTGACCTGGATGCGCTTTCGCTCCCCGAACAGCCCGTTGATCTTTTTCAGCTCCCCGTCGTAAGCGATTTTCCCGTCGGCCACGACGATGGTGCGGCGGCACAGGTCCTCGATATCGCTAATGGAATGGCTTGTGAGCAGCACCGTGGTTTGCTTTTCCCGGTTGTAGCTGCGCAAGAATTCCCTTATCCGCTTTTGCGAAATAATATCCAGGCCTATGGTGGGTTCATCCAGGAACATCACCTCGGGCTTGTGCAAAAGCGAAGCGATCAATTCCATCTTCATCCGCTCACCCAGCGACAGCCGTCTCACCTGAACGCCCATCAGATCCTTTACGTCTAATAGCTCCGTCAATTCTCCCAGGGTGTTTCTGTACTCTGCCTCGCCTACTTCATAAATGTGGCGGTTTAATGCAAAGGACTCGATGGCGGGAAGATCCCACCACAATTGGCTCTTTTGCCCCATAACGATGGCGAAGCGCATTTTGAAATCCTTTTTCCGCTCCCAGGGCACATACCCCATAACCCTTGCCTCACCACCGGTGGGAAAAAGGATGCCCGAAAGCATCTTCAGCGTGGTTGTCTTGCCGGCGCCGTTGGGGCCTAAAAAGCCCACCATCTCCCCCTTTTCCAAGGAAAAGTCAATGCCCTTCACGGCTTCCTTGTACTGTTTTTCCCTATGGAAAAGGCTCCTGAAGGAAGCTTTCATGCCTTCTTCTTTTTTCGTATACTCAAACGTTTTGTGCAAATTGTTAACTTCGATCAGCGCCATGGGACACCGCCCTCTTTTGCAATTTCACATTTTACCTTGTGACATTATAATATGTTGAAAGGCGTTTATACAAGCGAAAAAGGCGCAAAACATAATAAAAATGGAGAAATTTTGCATCATCACAGGCCTTCACAAAACGTATATTTTTCCCTCCGGGCATGAAAGAACCACCCCCGCATTTTGATGCGCAGGGGTGGCTCTTCATGTGACTAAAAAGTTATTTGTTGGCTTCCTTAAGGGAGAACTCATAGGCTTCCTTATTGGCAAGGCCTTTGTACATGATCCTTCGTGTTGACTGGGCCATAGCCATGATATGCACGCTTTGGAAGAATCTGCAGGTGCCCATGAGCTGCGGGCAATCGCCCGCCGTAAAACCTGGATGCATGGCTCAAAGCGCCTCTTGCCGACCTTATATCGGCGAGAGGCGCTTTGTGTTTGGCCCTTGTACTACTTCTTCAGTAAATCTTTATATATGCCAGGTACGGAATCAGGGATCACCGTAGCGCCTACCGTCTTTTCATAGAAATTCACGGGGCCCGCACCGCCGATGACGGCATAGGCGTAACCCATCTCCCGCATACCGTGCATGCAAGCCACCAATAACCCCTTACCTATACCCAGCATGCGGCTGCTTTCCGCAACGCCCATGGGGCCGAAAAAGTTTCTATTTGTGGTTTCGTAGCAGGCAAAGCCAAGGATTTCATCCCCCTTCACGGCGATGAAACAGCTTACCGGCTGGCGGGTAAAACAGATTTCGCACTCACTGGCCCAACGGGGACCGAAGTGCTCGTCTACCCAGGCAGTAATCCTGCGCGTATCCGGCACCATGGCGCGCCGTATGGATACTCCTTTTTCCTCATAGTCTTTCATGAGGGGGGCAAGCTCGGGGAGCTTTAACAAGTGCACCAGCATATCGGGCATGAATACTCAACCTTTCGAAAGCAAATTAAGTGTAAGTATTCATTCCATTTTGGACGTACTATTTCCTCTTTCTTGACAGGTTCCATGTGGCCAGCAGGAAGAAAACCACCGCAGTGCCCACAAGCACCCACAGGCTGACCACGGCGGATGTTTCCGCACTGCCAAACCGGAAGGAAACACCCATCATTTGCCTGAATTCCTGAGAAGCCACTGCCGGTGCCCCTGCAAAGGCGGTTTGCAGCGGATTCTCCATCATCACCTGCCTGAAAAGCACGCTGGCATGGGATACGGGGAAGAACTTAATCACCGACTGCACAGCCTCCGGCAGCTGCCCTACGGGGATGTATACGCCCGTCAGGAAACCGATCAGCGTACCCAATATGGTAGAGGCTGTGGCAAAGGCGTTGTTGCTTTTGAAGAAGGATACAATGAAAAGCACAAGCGCGGTGCTGGACAAAACCGACAGCAGCATTACGCCCAACAGCTTTATTATGCTCGATACGGCCAGCACCTGGCCGCCGTATGCCACGATATAGACCTCCGCAAGTATAAAGGTGACAAAGGTCATGATCAGGCCGATGACAAAGGAACTCAAAATATATCCGCCGGCCAGGGATGACCGTTTGGCAGGGGAAGCCGAAAAATCCTTGCTGATCTTTTTTGATGTGTCCTCCACCATGATGCCGAAGGCGCCCATGGTGGTGGTAATGGAAGTAACGCTTAAGAGCCCCGCCATGATCCAGCTGTCAATCAAAAACCGCGAGCCGGGTATGCTTTGCATATTGCCGGTGATCATATCCCCAAGAAACAGGATATACAGGCCGATGATGATGAAAGCCGACAAAAGGGAAAAGAACACGGAGGCACGGTCGCGGAAGAATATTTTGAGGTTGCGTGCGGCGAATTTCATCGTAATCATTCTCTGATCCCCTTTCCGGTGATGGCAATAAACGCATCGTCCATACTGCCGCTTAATACTTCAAACACGGATATCAGTTCCTCGCAGCCCTTCAAAACCGGCAGCGCGTCCACCGTACGCTTTAAAGGTACGGACACCACTCCAGCAGCCGTTTCATAGGCAATGTTCAAATCGCGAAGATACGCTTTAAGCGCATCCATGTCGGTGGGCTTGATCCTTAAATGATCGCTGGAGTACCTGTCTTTCAGTTCCGCCGGCGTACCCTTAGCGGTAATAAGGCCTTTGTCGATCACGGCTACATAATCGGCCCCCGCCGCCTCCTCCATATAGTGGGTAGTCAAAAACACCGTCACACCTTCCTGCTTTTGCAGGCCGCGGATGGTATTCCATACGCTCTGGCGCGTTTGCGGATCAAGGCCTGTGGTAGGCTCATCCAGAAAGAGAATTTTGGGGGTATTGACAAGCGCCCTGGCGATATCGGCCCTTCGGCGCTGCCCACCGGAAAGCTTACCGTAAGGCCTATCCAGGAAGGATTCCACCTCTGCCTCGTGCGCAGACTTCTTTACAGCCTGTTTGAGCTTATCGCCCCGGAGGCCGTAAAAGGCGGCGCGGGCGGAAAGGTTTTCCCGTACGGTAAGCAGGCTGTCCAGAATACTGTCCTGAAAGACCACGCCGATGCTTTCCCTGATCCTGGCGTCATCCTTGGAAAGCTCATGACCGTTCACCATCACCTTGCCCTCGTCGGGTTTAAGCAGCGTGCAAATCACATCAATGGTGGTGGACTTGCCCGCCCCGTTGGGACCCAGGAAGGCAAACAGCGTTCCCACGTCCACATAAAAATCGATCCCCCGCACAGCTTCAACATCACGGTAGCTTTTCTTTAGCCCCGAAACCTCAATGATCTTCTCCATCCTCTTCCCTCCACACCTAAGGTCAATCTGCCATACGTCACCATTTTAGCGGTTCATTTCCAGTTTATCATTGAAGCGTGAAAAGAATCAGATGAAAATTTCATGAGAAGTTGCTTACGTAGCCCGGGCCGCCGCCTTTGTACCCTTTCCCTGTTGAACCGCCCATACGGCAAAGGCAGCACCCAGGGCAAAGATGAGCAGGCTTCTTATGACTTCCACCCCTGGAGAAACCTCCTGCAAAAGCTGAGCGGTGAAATTGCTCATCAGGTGCAGCAGAACTGCGGAAAGGATGCTGCGTTGGGTTTTTAGATAGACATGGCTCATAATGAAAGACAGGCCTACCGAAAGAAGAAGAAACATCCAGAACCCGGTGATCCCAAAGCCCATTTTCCCGTGCCACGTTTGTGGCATGAGGTAGAGCGGCAGGTGCCACACGCCCCATATCAGCCCCAACAACAAAGACCCTTTCACAAAGCCGAAGCGGTCAAGCATTCTATCAAGGGCATAACCCCGCCAGCCCAGTTCTTCTGAAAACGGGCCAGACAAGAAGCTTAAAAGAATCAGCGGAAAGAATGATACTGGGTTTGCCCATATGGCCTTCGCGTTTGCCATCCCCGGGAGTGTCCCGCCAAGCAAAAGATCCAGGCCAATGCAGACTGCAAAGACGGCCGGGAAGACAAGCAGTATGAAAAGCCACCATTTGGCTTTTATGCGCACCGGCTGATAGATGCTGCGCAGATACGAAATGCGCTCCTCCCACCCATAGGTTGCCATGGCCATGATCAGCCCCACGAAGGTAGGCGAGCAGCCGCCCAGGATCAAAAGCACCATGCCGGCGCCCTGGTAAGGATTAAGCTTCATGAAGATGATGGCACAATAGCATATCCAAGTCCAAAGGAAGGTGAACAAAAGGAACAGGATGGCGCGCTTAGACTCCTTCTCCATATAAATCCCTCCTGTTTTCCTGGCAGGGCCGCCTTCCATTATTGCGGCGTTTCCAATGCAAAAGAATTGACCTTATCAAACTTCGCACCCATACAGATTTGGACCGTGCCCGTGGCCAGGTTGTACACGGCAGACCATTGCGTTCTACCCGGAATTTTCACATCAGCCAGCAGATTCATGGCTTCCAATTCCGTGATGACGCCATCCGTTGCATTCAGGCGGCTTACGATGGTATCATACCGCTCAAATTCTGAGCCGCCCTCTCCCTCGTTTCTGCCTCCGAACACGATAAAATTCGTTACCGCCTGGTATTTTCCTTCTATTTTGGTAACCTTTACTTCGTTTTCCAGGAACTCGACAATGGCGGAATCCCCCGACGCATCGGAAACCAGGTAGTGGCATTCCACTTCGCCAGAAAAGTAAAGGGAATGTTCCCTGATCAGCGCAAGAGCCCCCTCCACGCTTTGGGCCTGATCCAGCACCAGCCGGATCATGGTGGTGGTATTGAGCATGATCTTATCCTGCGAAACCGGCGGTTCGGCATGAGGAACAGCCAGCAGCGCCATGGCCACGCCCTTTTCATTCATGCCGTCAAATGGCAGGTATGGCGCCGCCAGCGTAAGAAAGCTTGAGATAGTATAAGGCGCGGGAAGATAATTGCCGCCATAGCCTGCGAAAGCCAGGTTGGCAACACTAACGGAAGCATATCCATCGCTTGGATCGGTCTTCAAAAACAGTGCAGGCGCGGTGTCAAAGTCTAAATTCCGGGCAAAAATGCGCTGCCCTTGTTCATTCCAGGCGCAAAAGGCAGAACATCCGGCAGAGGCGATGTACAGGTTGATGTCAATTCCCTTAAGCAGCTTGTTCATAATAAAGTGCTCGATCTCCTGGTCGCTTCGCGCCCCAACCTGCATAAATTCCGTAAACCCATAATCGCCCTGGTAGGTCATCTTATAGAGGGGATGGCTGTCCACCTGCATTAATGAGCCCAGTGTAAGCAATTCATTCCGAAACAGCAGGGCGATCACCACCAGCACAACCACCAGCAGCGTAAGGAGGCTTATAAGGGCCCGGCGCAACCATTTTTTCATTCTTATCCTCCGTATAAAGCAATAAGACCGTAAAAAAGTGATTTGCTATATACCGCTGCCTGCGTGTTCGGCAATCTGGCGGAAGATTTCCGGCCAGAATACCACAGATCCGGTGTTTGTACCGGTGCGAACGATCACCACGTTGTTTTCCGGCGACACATACAGATATTGGCCATACTTCCCCGCCGCGAAAAAGTCATGGCCACCCCGGCTGTTTTTAATGCTGTACCACATGTACTGGTAGCCCACGCTCCTGTCGGCAAGATACGCGCTGTCGGAATCATCACGGGTAAGCTGCGCCGGGGCGATGGTCGACTTATCGATCCAGTCCGCATCAAGCACATCCTGGCCGTTGAATGTACCCCGGTGGAGCAGCATGCTGCCGATCTTAACGTAATCGATGGAGCGGAAGTTCAGCCCGCTTTCCATTTTCTCAAATTGCGTTTCCTTACTATCCAAGCTCCAGGAAGCATCGTATTCCGCGCCGATTCTATCCCAAATCTTTTCACGGAAATAACCAGCCACGGTTTTGCCTGTACTGCGTTCCAGAATAATGCCCAAAAGCAGCGGATGGTAATTGTTGTAATGGAATTGTCCATGATAGCTTTTATCAAGCCACGTCTTGTGAAGTACCAGATCACGCAAATCCGGTATGTAATACGTCTTGGCGTCGTCTGTGAACCAAGCCAGCCCTTCCTCATAATGGATGCCGGAGCGCATCAAAAGCAGGTCTTCGATGGTGATGGACGAAAACGCCGTATCCCTCCATTCGGGAATGAAATCGGTAATGGGTTGACTGACGCTTTTGATGTACCCATCCTGGATAGCAAGGCCGATGAGCAGCGAATCAATAGATTTGACAGAGGAAAAGGAAGTATTGACAGATTCCCTTGTGCTGCCGTTCAAATAGTCCTCGAACACCACAACATCGTTCCTTAAGACGATCAGGGACGTGGTATCATTGTCAGCAGCCACTCTCAAGAGGGAGGCGGTCCTCGTTTTTCCGCCTTCCCCCTCGAAACTTATCTGCAAATCCCCCAGCGATTTATTGATGTCATATGCGTAAGTATAGGGTCTTGCGCTTTTTGCGATCACGCGCTCCGGAAAAAACAGATAGTCCGTTACCTTTGATTCCCCGTTGCTGATGATTCGCCCCATATACTCCGAACCAAATACGGCAGCGGATATAGACATGATTAGCAATATCGCCAAAGCCATGCACAAGAGCGTCAGACAGATTCGTTTAACGGCCTTATTCATTCATATACTCCATATGGAAGGCAGAAAGTCATGCATCCAAAGTGACAGTAACTTTACATTGATCGCTTTCCATCAGCGTGCTCTTAACCGCAATCCTGTCAGAGGTGATTTTCCCGCCCGAAATGTCTACGATCATTGAAGTCATGGGGTCCAGGCACCAACCGCGGCAAGCGTTCGCCCCGCCCATCTTTTTACTCATTGCGCAAAGCTTGCAGGCTGTGGCGGTCGCCTCATAGCCGTCCTCCGACTTGGTAACCTGCCAGTTGGCACATCCAAATACCTCGGCTAACGTCAAAAACACTTCTTCCACGGAGGTGATGTCCATCATCCTGTTCATGGCGCCCGCGGTTTGGCTTTGCCGCTCCAATCTTTTCTCCACAACAGTATCCAATACCTTCAGTTTACCATAGGTGTTCACAGTTTCCGCCACTGCGGCGGCATAGGTGTTCTGCATCAAAGCCAGTTTCATTTCAGTATTCATTTTGATTACCTCTTTATTTATCGTTCGTTAGGTTTAGTGGAAGAAAATTAGTATCGACCGGAAAGGATTACGCTCAGTTCCTCCCTGATCTCCACCCTGGAAAGCGCCCGGTTTCTTACGACAATGCTTTCCACCAGGTTCTCCAGCAAATGTATCAGTGTACGCACAAGGATAAGCCCGTTGTCTGCATTCTTAAGCCGCGGCAGTACCAATTGGCAGTGCCGGGAAAGAATGGATTTTTCCCACTCATCCATCACCTGCTTTAGCTCCTCATCACCATCAAAGGAAAGATATACCTTCACCCCCAGCCGGTACACCTTTCTGTCATAGTCGCCAAGACCGCAAAGCTCGTACACAAACTCGGTGTAAAAGTCAATCAGATCATCCGCCTGAACCTTGGAAGCCTGTCTTTTCAACAGCTCAAAGTAATCCTTTTTGATGATCTCATGAAACAGCTCCCGCTTGCTTTGAAAGTAGTAGTATACCATGGGCAGCGAACAGTCCACCGCCTTGGCAATATTGCGTATGGTAGTGCCATAGTAACCATCGCTGTCGAACTGGTCCACGGCAGCCTGCTTGATGCGTGCTTTCAGATCCTGATCCGGCATGCTTTCTGAATACCTCCTTTCCTAACGTTCGTTAGAATTATATGATGAATCAAATCAAATTGCAATACCTTATTGATAATTTTTTATCATTTTCCCGCAGTTATCAATCCGCCATTGACAAGCGGAACGCTCCTTTTTATAGTAAGGGTATACATGCTTGATAATGCCAAGTGAATCCGGAGGGTAAGAAATGGCCTATGATAGCGGCCGGTTCCTATGCCGGAAGTGCCTCCAGGATACGATTGAGGAAAGCGGCCTTCGGGAGTATCTGGACAGTTATGCCGCCTCCCTGCCTATGGAAATAAGAGCACCGGAAGCGGAATACACAAAGCGCCTATCCCTATGTGAGGACTGCAGTCACCGTATACGCTTCACCTGTGTGCTGTGCGGCTGCTATATCCAGGCCAGGGCCGCCAAGAAAAATCAGAAATGCCCCATTCCCGGTGCGCCCCGGTGGATCGAAGCAAGAGAGGAAGAGGAGGAATAATCCATGGATCAGCAAACCACCATACTTCACCGGATTTTATCAAGGATCGGCGACAATGGACTTCTTGATAAACTTGCCGGATTGCAGCCTTCCGATGTGCAGTCGCTGCTGATGGAAGTATTCGGCAGGCTGTCCGGAAAGATCTCTCCCGCCGGTCTTCTTCATGATTACAGGCAAAACAGGTTTGTGAAACCTGCTGAGTTGGATGCCGTAAGCTTCTTGAAACTTGAACTGGAGCTGTCAACCCTGGCGGAGCAAAAGGGTTTTAAACCCGTTCTGCTTTCCCCCGCAGGGCTTTTCGGCAGCTGCTCCTCCATGGCCGCCGTCAGCCAGAACAAGGTATTGTCCGCATTGCGGGGTACGGAAATCCTGGCCGATCCCACCAATATGCTGGCGCTGCACTTAGCCGATAAGCTGTCGAGCCGGGAATGGACGAATGCGGATGAAGCCATCCATTTATGCGCCGCAAGCAGGGTGGCCAGGGCGCAGGGCTTTTCCGGGCCGGGCCGATTTGCCCACTTTGGCTTATTTGCTGTTGTCTCCTCCGGGCGTGACAGCGGCTCCTATCAATGCGAAAACAATATGCTGGAAAAGCACATTGCCTTTTATGACGATTTCTTCAGACAGCATTTGAACGCACAGGTAGCCGTTATCCTGCGCAGGCGAAAGGGATATACCGACAACATAGGCTTTCTGGAGCGGACAGGCAGTCACATTCAAAAAGCGCTTCCCCATATCCCTTTGGAAGTGGACAATACGGAAACGGATAATGCCTATTACCTGGGCCTGAATTTCAAGCTGATGCTTTATGTAAACGGACAGCCCATGGAAATAGGCGACGGCGGCTTTGTAGATTGGACCCAAAAGCTTCTCAATAACAAAAAAGAGCGCCTTTTGATCAGCGCCATCGGCCTTGACAGGCTGCTGGGGATGAACGCGATATGATTTGCGGGGAGGGTGATTTTTGAAAAAATCACCCTCCCCGCACCCCGCTCCAAAAACTTTCTATGCTATATATAACCATTCCAGGAACAGATTCCCATAACACAAGCTTCACCCAAGGAATGAAAATATATGTATAGCGAGCCTTTGAGCCTTCCCCTTGAGGGGAAGGTGGCGCGCAGCGCCGGATGAGGTGTCGGCTTTGATTATCCGTTCAGCCATTACCACCTCATCAGTCGACTGCGTCGACAGCTTCCCCTCAAGGGGAAGCCTTGACATGCGCTGCTCACTCCCAAATTTCTTAACAGTATAGTAAAACGGGGCGGGCATAGTGAACATTGAATAATGCAAACTGAACAGAGAACAATTTATACGAAAAAAATGATGCTGTTCATTACTCATTATTCAATATACATTGTAAATTCCTTATGCCTTCGGCGATTGTATGATCGTGCCCGCCAGCTTCTCAAAATGCTGCACCATCGCGCTGTGATCCAATGTTCCGCCGCCCTGCGCGTTAAGCTCCTCCAGGATTTTCAGCGCACCTTCGGTAAGCTCCAGCGGCATGTTCGCATCCTTCCCGGCCTCCAATGCGTTTTTCAGGTCCTTGATATGCAGCGCAATACGGAAGCCCGGCTGGAAGTTTCGGTTTAACACCATGGGCATCTTGGCATTCATCACCGTGGAGCCGGCCAGTCCGCCCTTAATAGCATCATACACCCGTTTGGGATCCACGCCGGATTTTGCAGCCAGTGCCATGGCCTCACCCATGGCAGCAATGTTCATGGCCACAATAATCTGGTTAGCCAGCTTGGCGATGCTGCCACTGCCCACATCCCCCACCAGCACGGCGGAAGCGCCCATGCACAAAAGTATATCCTTGACTGCCTCAAAGGCATGCTCCGGCCCGCCGCACATAATGGAAAGCGTACCATCCACCGCCTTGGGTTCGCCGCCGCTGACGGGGCAGTCCAGGTAAATGACACCTGCCTTTTCGCAATCCTTGGCGATCTCCCTGGCCATCACCGGAGAAATAGACGACATGTCTGCCAGGATGAGGCCCCTTTTCGCTCCAGCCAGAATACCGTTATCCCCAGAAACAGCCTCCTTCACATGGGGCGAATTAGGCAGCATGGTGATGACAATATCGCAGCCCATTGCCGCTTCTTTGCAGGAGGCCGCCCTTTTTACTCCTTCCTTCCCCAAAGCTTCCACAGCATCGGGCATGATGTCATACACCGTCAGATTATAGCCCTTTTTGATAAGATTCTTCGCCATGGGCTTGCCCATGATGCCAAGGCCTATAAAGCCTATCTTCCTCATATTTCTGTCCCCCCAGATTTACATTGCAAGAGCTCTCTTCACAGTATCCGCGATATTCTTCGCTGTGAGGCCGTAATGTGCCATCAGTTCCTCCGCATTCAGCGCGGACTGGCCAAAGCTGTCCATAACCGCCACGGCTTCCATAGGCCGGCCGTCGCCGCGGAACGCCCAGGAAACAGCGGCAGAAAGCCCGCCTATCACCGAATGCTCCTCCGCCGTGACGATGGCCTTAACACCTCTTACCGCTTCCCATACAGCATTCTCCGGGAAAGGCTTTAAACAAGGCACATTCACCACCCGAAGGCTGATGTTTTCCTTTTCCAACAGCTCTGCCGCATTCAAAGCCTCAGCCACCATCACGCCAGAGGCGATAACCGCCGCATCCTCCCCTTCCCTAAGGACCGCGGGCAGAAGCGGATCGGGATGATCCCCTGTTACTTCGGGAAGGTCGTTCCGGGATACGCGCAGATACACCGGCCCCTCATACTCCACCATCCAGCGCACCATGGCACGAAGCTGGGGTGCATCGGCCGGCACCAATACCGTCATGTTGGGGATCGCTCGCATGATAGCGATATCCTCAATGGCCTGATGGGTGGCCCCGTCGCCAAAGTCGGAAAGACCTGCGCTGGAGCCCACGATCTTCACGTTCAGGCGCCCGATGGCAATGCCCTGGCGGATCTGGTCATAGGCCCTTCCCGCCGCAAACACCGCGAAGGAATTGGTGAAGGCGATCTTGCCTGTAAGGCTAAGGCCCGCCGCAAAGGAAGTCATGTTGGCTTCGGCGATACCCATTTCAAAATACCGGTTAGGATATGCCTTTTGAAAGGCGTTCGTCATGGTGCTTTTGCCAAGATCCGCCTCACAGACAACAATGTCGCAGTTATCCCTGCCCAGGGACAAAAGCTCCTCCCCATAAGCCGTACGCTGATTGGAAAGCTTCATTCCTCCACACCGCCTTCCGACATAGCCAATTCAAACTGTTCCTTCGTCATGGCGCCGTTATGGAAAGAGACCACGTTTTCCGCAAAGGAGAAACCTTTTCCCTTTACGGTCTTCGCCAGCAGCACCGTCGGTCTGCCCTTTGTTTCCCTGGCGACAGCGAATCCTTCCAGAATGCTTTCCATGTCGTGCCCATCTATTTCAATCACATTCCAGCCGAAGGACTCCCACTTTTCAAGGTATGGCCTTGTATCAAACCGCTCCGGCACTGTTCCCGTGGCTTGCAATCCGTTTATATCCACAATGGCGGTGAGATTGTCCAGCTTGAAGGCGGCTGCGGCCATGGCGGCTTCCCATATTTGGCCTTCCGCCTGTTCCCCGTCGCCCACGCAGCAGTAGACTCTGGCGTCCCGGCCGTCCAGCCTAAGACCCGCGGCCATCCCGGCTGCGATGGACAGACCCTGGCCCAATGAGCCCGTATTGGCTTCTATCCCCGGCAGCTTACGCATATCCGGATGCCCCTGCAGCCGGCTGCCAAGGGTTTTCAGCGTTCCTTCCTCCTCCCGGGGAAAGTAAGAAAGATCACCAAGCGCAGCGTACTGGATCAGCGCCGCATGGCCCTTGGAAAGAAGGAAACGGTCCCGGTCTTCCCATTCCGGCTCATAGGGCCTTATACGCATCACATCATAGTATAGAACCGTCACGATGTCCGCCAGGGAGCATGAGCCGCCCAGGTGCCCCACCTTTTCCGGGCCAATCATGGCCGCCACGTCGCGGCGCAATTGCCTGGCCTTTGCTTTCAGTTCCTCCGTCGTCATGGGCCGCCTCCTTCTGATCCTGTCTGTATGCCTTATTATACCTTCTCAATGGTCAAAAAGGAAATAGCATGGGTAGGCAAGGTAAAGTGTTTTTCCAAGCGCCCCTCATGAATAAGGACTGTTTGAGGCGCTTCGCAGAACTCTATGCTCTCCCTTCCCTTGATGGCTTCGTACTGGCCGGGGTTGGGATAGTTAGGCTTGCCTTGGCGCACCCACTCGGCGTAGGCGTTGGAGTGGCTTTCGTCAATGCGCGAATGCTTCACAACCGCCTTGCCGTTAAAGGGCAGGTTCACCAATGTAAGATCGATATCATAAGTCTCCTTCACATCCCAGTCGTCGTGGTGGCAGTACAGCAAAACCTGCACCGCGTTTTCGCTGGTTGTGGTTGCCCAGCCGTCCACCTCCGGACCCTCTTTCGTTCCATTCAGGTCTTCAAACTTGCAGGGGTCAACGTCCCGGCTGCTAGTAAGGGTTATGCGCTGATGCCCCAGCTTGGCATAGAGCTTGAACAGATTGAACACGGCCTTGTCGATACCCTGGGTGGAAAAGGTGCGGGTGCCCTCGAAGCAGCGCTCTCCCTCGAACATGAACGCCCAGGCCAGAGGCCTTATGTCCATTCCCATTTCCTCCGCCAGGTCGTACAGGTTTTTGTAGGAGGAGGCCACGTAGGAGGCGTAATACTCCGTATTACGGAAGTTCAGGTTGAAGTTGTCATACCTTCCGCCCGCGGCCCAGCCGTCCGGGTCCGCCTCGCTCAGCACACATTCCAGGCCGCCGTAGCCGAATTCCTTGATGATGGAAGCTTGGGTGCGCACGTTTTCCACCAGCGCCTTGACGGAAGGGATCTGCTTCTTCGCCAGGGTATCAAAGCGGTAGCCGCCGCCCTTGGTGTGGAAGGAGGTATAGTCGATGCGGGTACCCTTTGCGCCGGTCACATAGTTGGTTCCATCCTTGATATGCGCAAGGAACGCTCGCAGGAATTGGCTGGCCCGGCCATTGGGGTCCATGGTGCCGCAGGTAGCGGGGCCGCCAAATCTGGCCGTGGGCAGCGCCTGGTGGACGGCAGCCTCGGTATAATCGTACAGCTTGCAAAATTCCTCTTCCGTGCCCCGCCAGTAGAAGATATCCGGCTCGTTCCACATCTCCCAGTACCAGGTTTCCACTTCCTTTACGCCGTAGCGGCTAACGCAGTGGCTGACCAGGGCATAAATCAGGTCGTACCACTTTCTATAATCCTTGGGGGGCATGGCCCAGCCTATCCGCTGGTATTCGCTGATACCGTAGGCAATCTGATAACTTTGCCCGTTTTCGGCGTCCCTTGGATCGGCCAGGTCCCTGGGCATAAAGCCCAGCTCAAAGAAAGGCTTGCAATTGTTGTTCAGCCAGATGCCAATCATCTCGTCAATAAGATCAAAGTTGTAGATGGGATTGCCCTGCTCGTCCTCGATGTAGGCATTGGTGGAACCCCACTTGTAAAAGCCGTGGAGGATACCGGTGCACAACATGTGGTGGGCCCGCATATAGTAGGGCTTTTCCAGCCTGCCGAATTTTTCGATCAGCGCCATACCGCCGGGGGAATGGGTATAGTTGCATTCGTCATAGCCGATATAGTTCCAGGTATGCGCAAGCTCCTTCAGCCATTTTCCCGCGTCCACCTGTACGGATACCTTTTCAGACATAAAATTTCCCTCCTATGCCGGATCTGAAATCGATCCGGAATTTTCATTATTTACGCCGCTTAACGCAAGCTCCTGCGCCCTATGGCAGGCTACATAATGGCCCGTGGATATCTCCTGCCAATTGGGCACTTCCTCCTCGCACTGCTTTTTACAGTAGCGGCACCGGGGATGGAAGCAGCAACCGGATGGCAAGCTGGCGGCATTGGCCACCTCGCCGGGGAGCAGGATGCGTTTTTTACGCTGCTGGCCATCGGTGCGCGGGATGGCGGAAAGCAGCGCCTCGGTATATGGGTGCCTGGGGGCAAGATAAATTTCACTGGTAGGCGCCAGTTCCACCAGCCGGCCTACATACATCACACCAACCCGGTCACTGACATGCTCAATCACCGACAGGTCGTGGGCAATGAACAGGAAGGTGGGCTTTACCGTTTCCTTCAGGTCCTGCAAAAGGTTTAGTATTTGAGCTTGCACCGAAACATCCAGGGCCGACACCGCCTCGTCCGCCACAATGAACTGGGGGTTCAGCGCCAGGGCCCTGGCAATGCCGATGCGCTGGCGCTGACCGCCGGAAAAGGCGTGGGGGTAGCGGTTCAGATGCTTGACCTCCAGACCCACACACTCCATCAGTTCCTTCACCTTAATCGTCGCTTCCTCCATGGGGATACCATTCAAAATCATGGGCTCGGCGATGATTTGCAGCACCGTCATCCGTGGGTCCAGGGAGGAATAGGGGTTTTGAAACACCAGCGCCAGATGTCTGCGCATTTTTTGAAGTTCTGCCTTGTGAAGCTTCACTATTTCCACCGGCGGCTTGCCTTTTTCCATATGGAAGTAGATCTCCCCGCTTGTGGGCTCCACCGCCCGCAGGATGCACCGCCCCAGCGTTGTCTTGCCGCAGCCGGATTCCCCCACCAGGCCCAGCGTTTCATTGCGGTTGATGTACAGGCTGATGTCATCCACCGCACGTACTAGGCCCACCTGCTTTTTCATAAGGCCGGCCTCGACGGGGTAGTACTTTTTCAGATTCGAAACTTCCAGCAGCACTTCGCCGGTGTTAACGAATTTTTCAACAGACACGGCCTTCGCCCCCTTCCCCTAAGCACACACAGCGGGCGAAATGACCAGGCTCCACTTCCACCATCCTGGGTACCGCCGCGTCGCAGATGCCTCCCTCCCCCTGAAGGCAGCGGGAGTAAAAGCCACATTCCGGCTTTAAATCAAGAGGCATAGGCACATTGCCCCGAATGGCGTCCAGACGCCCACCGGTTACCTTGCAACCAAGCCTTGGGATGGAGCGCAGAAGCCTGACCGTATACGGATGGGCAGGATTTTCAAAGATTTGACGATTGGAGCCGTATTCCACCACTCGGCCAAGATACATAACGCAAATGTCCGTAGCCACTTCGGCGATAACACCCATGTCATGGGTGATATAAATCATGGACATGCCAGTTGTCTCCTGGAGATCAAGCATTAAATCAGTAATCTGTGCCTGCACTGTTACATCCAGGGCAGTGGTAGGTTCATCGGCAATAAGGATAGCCGGGTCCAGCATCAATGCCATGGCTATCATGGCCCGCTGGCACATGCCCCCGGACAATTGATGGGGATAATCCAGCATCCGCTGCTTGGGGTTTGCCATGCCCACCTTTTTCAGCATGGCGATGGCCCGCTCCTCCGCCTCCCGGCGGACGCCCTTGTCTACCTTGCTTTGATGGGTTAAATACGCCTCGGTGATCTGCCGCCCAATGGTGTACACCGGCGACATACTGCTCATAGGCTCCTGAAAAATCATGGAGATTTCCCTGCCCCGGATGCTTCGCATAAAGGGACTGTTGGGATCCTCCTGCGAAAGATTCCTTTCCGCCCCAGCCCTTGTGCGGTATGTAACGCTGCCGCCATATATTTTGCCGGGCGTCTGCACGGTATTTAAAATGGAATGGGCCGTCACGCTCTTTCCGCAGCCGGATTCCCCGATAATACCCAAGGTCTTGCCGGCCTTTACGTCAAAGTCTACGTCGTCTACGGCCTTCAATAAGCCCTCAGGCAGCTTGAAATATGTTTTCAGGCTGCGTACTTCCAATATGTTTTCCTGTTTCATGTGCGCCCTCCTTTCCCCGCTGGCGGCCTATTTGTAGGGGTCGGCGGCGTCCCGCATGCCGTCCCCCAGGAAATTGAAGGCCATCACCGTCAGGATGATGAAGATGCCCGGGATCATCAGCCATGGGCTTGTTGCAATGGCGCTGATGCTCTGCGCATCCTTCAAAAGTACCCCCAGGGATACCGCCGGGGAGCGCAGACCAATGCCCAGAAAGGACAGTGCTGTTTCCCCCAGGATCATGCTGGGTACCGACAGCGTGATGCTTACGATCAAGTAGCTTGAAAAGCCGGGCAGCAGATGTCTTACGATAAGGTACCAATCGGAAGCCCCTGCCAGCTTGGCCGCCGTTATGTAATCCTCGCCTCGCATTTGCAGGATCTTGCCACGGACGGTGCGGGCCAGCGAACACCAGCCGATGAGGGAAAGGATGATGGTAATGGCAAAGTAGACCTGCACCGTGGACCATTCTTTGGGCATAGCCGCCGCCAGCGCCATCCACAGGGGGATAGAAGGCATGGAGGACAGAAATTCGATCACCCGCTGTATGATGATGTCGGCCATACCGCCATAAAAGCCCGAAACACCGCCCAGCACGCAGCCCAGGATAAAGGTAAAGAATACGCCCACCAACCCTACCGTCAGCGACAGCCGAAGGCCCTGCATGGTGCGGGAAAAAAGGCAGCGGCCAGAGGCGTCGGTGCCGAAGGGATAAAAGGGAGCGCCGTCCACCGTGCCGATGAAATGTACATCCCAGGGTATCAAGCCCCAGAGTTTATAGCTGCCACCTTTTTGGAACAGGCCCAGTTTGTGGACCTCCGAACTGTTTTCCGTATAGGTGCGCGCAAGAGTGACGGGGTTGTTGCCCCGGTCATAGGTGTACACAAAAGGACCGACGAATTTCCCCTCGTGAAAAAAGTGAACGGCCATGGGCTGATGGAGGATATGCTTCGTTTCCCGTTTGGAATAATCCTGGACAGCAAAAAACTCGCTGAATAAAACCACTGTATACAAAACAGCAAGCACCCAGAATCCTACCTGCGCCAGCTTGTGGCGGCGGAACTTGCGCATCATCAGCTGCCACTGGGTAGCCATAAACAGCCGTTCCTGGGCGGAGTGCTCCACATTTTTTCGTTTGGTCCACCGTTCAAGCATAGGCGTACCTCTTTTCGTGGACTACTGATCGACACGGATGCGGGGATCGATGAACATTAAAAGCATATCGGAAAGGAACATGCCGATCACGGTCAAAAACGACAGGATCATAATACAGGAGCCCGCCAGGTACATGTCCTGGGAGAGCAACGCATTGTACAAAAGTGTGCCGACGGTAGGAATGTTCAATACGATCCCCGTCACCGTCATGCCGGACACGATATTGGGCAGCATCCAGCCCATGGAGGAAGCGATGGGGTTCAGCGCCACCCGAACGGGATAGCGGCGGATCATTTGCCCTTCCTCCAGGCCCCTGGCCCTGGCGGCCACCACATAGGGGCGCTTCAATTCGTCCAGCAGTGTGGAACGCATAATGCGCATGGTGCTGGCGATGCCCGCAAAGCCGATCACGAACACCGGGATCGGCAAGTGCTTCAAAACATCCACAAATTTAGCAAAGCTCATGGGAGCATTGATAAATTCCGGGGAATAGATGCCGCCCACGCTCACGCCAAACACCGTGCTGGAAATGAACATCAAAACAAGCGCCACAAAAAAGCTGGGCGTGGCAAGGCCGATAAATCCCAATACCGTAAATAGATAATCCCGGATGGAATATTGTTTGCGGGCGGAAAAAATGCCCACCGGAATGGCGATCAGATAGGTGACAAGCGTCGTGAGGATGGAAAGGAGAAGTGTGACGGGCAGCCGGTCGCGGATCAAATCCGCCACAGGCCGTTTCCATTCAAAAGACCGGCCGAGATCCCCCTTGAGCATATTGCCGATCCACAGAAAGTACTGCTCCACAGGCGTCTTGTTCAGGCCCATGGATACACGGAGGTTTTCTATGGTAGCGGGATCCACCGTGCCCATTTCCGCTTGCAGGCGGGCAATGTAGGTGGTGAGATAATCTCCCGGCGGAAGCTGGATAACGATAAAAGCGAACACGGAAACAACCGCCAGCAGCACCACCATGTAAAACAACCGCTGTGCGATATATGCCTTCATGCAGGACGCACCCCCTTGCTTGAAAAACGGGGAGAGGAGAATTTCCCCTCTCCCCGCGCTGGGTCCATGCTTACTTTTTAAAATACCATGCGTCACAGTTAAAGGGGTACCAGAAGTTGTAGTCGTTGGCGAATATACCCTGTGTGGGGACGTTGCCCAGGTTGCGGTTAAGGATGATGACGCGGGGAGCCACAGTGATGCCGATATAGTACAGCTGCTTGGTAAAGTCTGTAAGGATTTGCTTGCCCAGCTGAATGTACTCCTCGCTGCCCCTCTTCAATGTGACCACCTTGTCGATGTCGGCACGAAGCTTTTTCACATTTTCAGGAGGCTCCATGCCGCTTTGGCCCTTGGTGTTGAACCATTCGGCCCACAGAGGCGCCTGGCCGATCTCGGAATTTTCGGAGAAGGGAGGATAAATCTTGTCAAAGTATTGGGCATACAGGCTGGGCTCGGCCACGTTGTCGAAGGTGAAAACCTGAGCGTCCCGTTCGTTGGAAGCGTAACGTTCCCGGGCATAGGAGCGCTCCTGCTGTTTGAAGGTGGTTTTCACGCCCGCCGCGGTCCACATTTCCGCTACCATTTCGCCCACGGGCGCAAACTCCTCGGTGGATTCCACGATGATGTTGAAGGGCTGGCCGTTTGGCATCAGGCGGACAGTCTTGGAAGCATCCCATACGCACCCCAGGGAATCCAGCCTCTGGGCGGCGCCATCGGGATCATACTGCACCATATATTCGCCCATCCAGTCCTCATAGAAACTGGTGTTGGCCGGGGGCACGGCCTGCCGGACGGTGGCCAGGCCGAAATACAGCGTCTCGTTGATGGCATCCCTATCGATAGCCAGAGACATGGCTTCCCGGAATGTCACGTCGGAAAACAGACTCCGCAGCGTATCATTCGCGAGCGTCTGGGTAAAGGTGAAGGCAGCGTCGGAACCGCGG
Organism: Bacillota bacterium; assembly: GCA_023416585.1. Classification (GTDB taxonomy): domain Bacteria; phylum Bacillota; class Clostridia; order Christensenellales; family Aristaeellaceae; genus JAEWAH01. The sequence goes on along the minus strand of JAEZHM010000081.1, from coordinate 33,621 downwards.
CTGTTCTCAAACAAGTACACGTTATAGTTGCCATTGTTCTCGTTTTCTTTATACAGGGTGTAGTCCTTCACAGGCAGGGGGTTCTCACCCGCCGCGTCCAGCTCGCCGCTGATCAGCTTCAGGGTGCGGGTCTGGGCGTCGGCCACGATCACGCACATCTGCTCATCAATGTAGGGAAGCTGGTTGCCAGCTGTATCCACAACGAAATAGTAGGGATTGCGCGTAAAGTACTTGTTGCCGTTGGTATCGATATTGTACATCACAAAGGGCGTGATATCCGGGCCGAAGCTTATGCCGGTCTGTCCGCGGTCGGCATGGGCCTTGAAGCACAGCGCCCAGCTTTCATAGTTTTCTTCCTTGGCCAGCTTGTCGGCATCGGGATTGTACTTGATGTGCCACTTTTGAAGATAATGCTTGGCAGCCCAGATCCAGTTGCTTGGATCGCCCTTTTGCATTTTCACCACAAAGGAGGGCATGGGCGAAGCAAAGGCTACACGGACGGTGGTTTCGTCCACCTTTTCTATCTTGCCGTTTTGCCACAGGGTGGGCACGGCTGCGGTGATCTCCGGGTTCATAATGATATCTTCGTACCAGAACACGAAATCATCGGCAGTGAAGGGCTCGCCGTCTGACCATTTCATGCCTTCCCTCAGGTGCAGAATGTACTCGCTGAAGTCATCGTTGACATCATAGCTTTTGAGGATGAAAGGCTCGGTGGTGACGGTATCGGGCAGAACGCGCAAAAGGCCGACAAAGCGCATGCCTTCCGTGTCCAACTGCCCGTGGGTGGGGCCGAACCCGGCGCCGTGGAACGTTCCGCCGTATACGCCGATCTCGGCCGCTTTGGAAACGTATGGTTCCAGGGGAAGCCTGTCCTTCACAGGGGGGAGCTCGCCCGCAGCCACCTTCTGGCTAAGCTGCGGCGCTTCAGCGTACACGGCCTCCGCCTTGGTAAAGGGTGTTAGACCAAGGAGAAGGATTGCCGCCAACGCAAGAGAGATGAGCTTTTTCACTTGTGGTTCCTCCTTTTTCGGTATATTCAATCCAGCCGGGCAACGGCGTGGAATTGCCGAATCAGTTTGGAAAATACACGCGCCTGCTCTCTTTCATTGCAACGGAATCCTTCGCCGGAATAGGCGGCTCCTACTCGGTGATCTCCCCGCCGGCTTCCGTGGGCGCGGTATATTGATGACCTACGAACAGGTCCAGATACTTCACTTCCTTGGGTACGGATACGATGCCATGCTTTTGATGCCCGTCAAAATACAGGCTGTCGCCCTGGCGCAGCAAATACGTCTCCTCTCCCACCTTGAAGTTCATCTCGCCTTCAAAGATAAAAAGGAATTCATCACCCTGGTGGGATACCAGATGCCGTTTGACCTCGCCCTTCCTGGCGCAGATCATAATGGGCTGCATTCTTTTGTCCATCCTCCCCGCCGCGGGGCTGAATATGCTATAGCCCAGCACCGTCATTACAAAGCGGGTAGGATCCGCAAAAGGGTTGATCGTCATCACCGTGCCGTTGCCGTCACCGGCTTCCATAAGGGTGGCCACCCTGACCTGCAGCACGGCGGCGATGCGGGTCAGCGTACCCAGTGCCGGCACCACCACGCCGTTTTCCACCTTTGAAATCATTCCTTTGGTCAGCCCGCAGCCATTGGCCAGATCCTGCTGGGTAAGCCCTGCCGCAAGCCGGATCTTGCGGATGTTGCTGCCTATTTCCATCTTTATTCTCCTATCTTGTGGTCTCGCTTTTTCAGCATAGAACCGGATAGGGTATTTGTCAACAACTCCCTGATACGGGAACACGTTCCCTTTCGCATACGCTGTCATTCAGTAAGGTTATTGTAATTCAACATTGTTGAATTGTCAACACATCGACAACATTTTCACTTTCCATCCATTTGACGCTTACGCCAAGCCCGGCCTCTCAAGAGGAAATAAATCAGAAATATTCCTCCCACGGGCAATGTTACGGCAGGCAAAAGCCAGCTTTTCATTCCGGCCATTGCAGGGATCACAGTCGCCCCGCCCAGAACAAAAAGCTGTATCATCAAAACAAGGCAGCTCCCGTTTACCAGTTCACCGGGACTCTTTGCACGGCTGAGTTTTTTGTCCAGAAGGCCGACCAACACCAGGACGCCGATCAATGAAAGCGCCAGCACGGCATATTGCAGGCCGCGGGTGGCGCCGACCCCCCACTTGGCCAAGGCGGCCCATATGCGCAGCACTTCATCAACTGCCATGCATATCCAACAAAACAACGCCGCGTGAAGCGTCAATAGCGCATATTTTCCCGCCTGCAAAATCCCCAAGCCGGTTTGCCCCCTTTTCCCGGGCGGTTCATATGAACGAAAACACGATTGGCATCAGTCCATTTCCAGAAGCATCTGCCGCGCCCGCTCAAATCCCGTGCGGCCGCTGTTGTACACGGGTACCAAGGTATTCTTCAGCTCTTTTTCCAGCGCAGACATGGATACCTGCGCCAGCACAATGGCATCCACCTTCCGGGAGAGCACATCGATCTGCTCCATCAGCATCTGGTTATGCAGCGCCGTATTTCCCGACCGCAGCGCTTGAAAGGCTTCGCTTAACAATACCGGAAAAACCTCCACTTCCCGGCCCGCATCGCAGGCTGCCAGCCTTAAAAGCCGTTCTGAGGAGGGCATTGTGGAGGGCAGCGTGCCCAGCAGGCCGACCCTTTTCCCATCCCGCACGGCCAGGTCCATCATGGGCCGGTCGATGTTCAATAAGGGCGTGCTGATCATTGGCCGGGCATGTTCCACCGCCTGGTTGAACGTAGAGCAACCAAGCATGATCAAATCGCAGCCCGCCTCCTCTAAAAAACGGGCATACGTTGTGAATTTAAAGAAATTAACCTTCGGGATCATACCCACCGGCACAGCAAGGTTGTCCCTCTGAATGGTATCATCACCCAAATGCACGATCTCTACCTCAGGGATGATTTCTTGTGCATACGGTCCTACAACCTGCGCCGTAAATACGGCAGCATGAATAATACCCATTGTTTTTCCCGCAAGGCCTTTACACATAACGCAACACTTCCCGATTTTTAATAGAAGGAGACCCTCCTCTTTGAAGCAGGTATATCTCCTTTTTTGGCATTATAACACGACGGGCTGTGTTTGGGAACAGACAAATGAAACAATGTTGAAAAATATTCAACTTCCTGCTATTATGGAAATAAATCCAACTTTCTGTTATCCTATAGAAAAAGATAGTGCGCATGCTCCAGTTGCCCATACCTGTATCCAAAACGAGGAGGAGGAGAATATGAAGTTTGGTTATTGCGTAAGCATGGGGGCTCGGGATCCCGCAGGCATAGGATATGAACGTATTCCCACATTGCAAAAGCTTGGTTTTGATTACGTGGAAATGCCTTTGGCCCAGATCATGAGCCTTGAGGATCAGGCTTTCCGCACCGGCCCGCTTGCCACGGTGGAGCAGTGCGGCCTTCCCTGCCTGCGCATGAACAATTTTTTTCCTGCCTCCATCCGCCTGACCGGCCCCGAGGCCGATCATGATAGCGCCTTGAGCTACGCGCAAGGCGCCTTGGATCGCGCAGCCAGATTGGGGGGAAAGGTGATCGTGTTCGGTTCCTCCGGTGCCAGAAACAGGCCATGTGGAACATCCACTTCTCAAGGGTTGGACCAGCTTGCATCGCTCCTTGCCCATCTTAAGCCCATGGCCAAGGATCATGGCATCACCATAGCCATCGAACACCTGAACAAGCAGGAATCCAACCTCATTAACCTCTTTTCGGAAGGCTGTGCCCTGGCTAGGCGGGTAAATGATCCCGGTATAGGGGCGCTCCTGGATACCTTCCATATGAATCTGTCCGGAGAAACATACAATGACGTTTTGAAAGACGGCACGCTTTTGCGCCACGTACATATTGCCCGCACGCTGGGCAGGTCCCTGCCGTGCCCCGGAGATGAAGAAGATTATGGATTGCTGTTTCAAACGCTCAAAAAGGTCAGCTATGACGGCTGCATCAGCATGGAAGCATTCGTGCGCAGGGATTTTGAAAGCGAAGCGGAGGCAGCGCTTAATCACCTTCGCATCTTATATCAAAACACAAAAATAGGCGCATAAAAGCGCCAGGCATAATTGTTCTCAATACAGGAAACCGGAGGAATAGTATGATCAGTCCAGAATTAACAGGAATTTCAGCAATGGCCCATAGCAGCATCGAATGTGCCTGCGGCCACACCCATAACGTTCCCATTCAAAGCATTATCACGGGAAAGCATGCTTTAAAAGGGCTTGGACCCATTCTTTCCGCCTTTCGGGAGAAAAAAGTATACATGGTGGGTGATGAAAACACCATGGCGCTGGGAAGGGATGCGGTGCGGTCAAAACTGGACGCAGCCGGATGCGATGTAACGGAATACTCTTTCCCCTGCGAAAGGGGAAAGCATTTTGTAACTGATGAGCGGCTGATCGGCGGCATGCTATTGCGCATGGCACCGGAAACAGGACTTTTGATTGCCATCGGTTCAGGCACCATGAACGATACCGCAAGGGTGGTCGCCTCCCGCTGCAATATTCCCTACATCATCATAGCAACTGCACCATCCATGGACGGTTATGCTTCCTCCACCTCCGCCGTAGTGATGGACGGAGGGAAAAAGTCGGTAATGCTTACTGTTCCTTACGGCATTATTGGAGATACGGACCTAATAAAAACCGCCCCGGACCACATGCTTGCAGCCGGAGCGGGCGATATTCTGGGCAAATTTGTGGCACTCAGGGACTGGAAGCTGGCCCAAAGGGAAACGGGCGAATATTATTGCCCGTATATCGCGGAGCAGGTTCTTTCCACCGCGGACCGCATGGCGTCAAGCCTTCCCCGGCTGTTTGAGCGGGACGAACAAATGCTGCATGACATGATGGATTCCCTGGTGATGGCTGGTATCGCCATTTGCATGTATGGCACATCAAGGCCCGCTGCGGGGGCAGAGCATCAAATCGCACATTACTGGGAGGTTTCCGCCATTCAGGCTGGCACCAACACATACCTGCACGGTAATTACGTGGGGCTGGGAGCCATTGTTGCCAGCCGGCTGTATGAATTGGCCGGCCAGGAATTTGACCTGCCGGGCGGAGAAAGCGTGATATCCTCCGCACAGATGGAAGGATACATGTCGTATCTGAAAGGATATAGCAGTTTGAAAACCCTTGGCATCAGCCGGGAGATCTTCCGAGAAGGCATCCTCCACGCAGCCCAGCCTGAAATACGCTATACTTTAGCCAGCTACCTTGGCCAAAAGGGAAAAATCGAAGCATATGCAGACAGGTTGACGAAAGAGTTCTTTTAACTACTCCACATCCAAGGGCGTCTTGTATCCGGGAGCCGGAAAGGCATTGGACAGAAGATCGATCTCATCCGGAGAAAGCGGAATATTCAGCATGGCCGCGTTCTCTCTTGCATGCTTCACGCTGCCGGCCTTGGGGATGGGGTTCAAAAAGTTGTCTCGCAATATAAAACCCAGCAGCACCTGGGCAGGCGTAATATGATGATGGGCGGCCACTTCACGCACCGCCTTGCTGGCAAACAGTTCCGGCTTTAGAAGGCTTTGCTGAGCCAGGGGGCAGTAGGCCATCACCGGCACACGGTGCTCTTTTAACCAAGGCAGCAATTCATATTCAATGCCCCTGGAGCCCAAATGGTACAGCACCTGGTTCACAGCGCATTTATTCCCACCCGGAACAGAGAACAATTCCTTCATATCCGCCGTGTCAAAATTGGATACGCCCCAGTTTTTAATGAGCCCGCGCCGCTTCAATTCCTCCATGCATTCCACAGTCTCGGGAAGCGAAGCACCCCCACGCCAATGGAGCAGATACAGGTCCATATAGTCCGTGCCCATGCGGCGCAGCGAATTTTCGGCAGAACGGAAGATGCGGCTTTTACCGGCATTATGAGGGTACACCTTCGATGTAAGGCACAGCTTCTCCCGGGGAATTTGCTTGATCGCCTGGCCCACCAGCGTTTCGGCGCGGCCATCACCGTACATTTCCGCGGTGTCAATCATGGTCATCCCAAGTTGAAAGCCTTCCTGAAGCGCCGCGATCTCTTCCGCTTTCTTTGCGGGATCGTCACCCAAATGCCATGTCCCCTGACCCACGCGCGGAAGTTGCATACATTCCCCACCTTTGCTATACATCCTCTTTCTGCATTGTAGCAGTTCATCTTTGGAAAGTCCAGCCAATCAAGGCTTCCCCTTAAGTAAACGCTTATACATTCGAAGAAGCATCAACGCCTTGCTGTATAAAGATTCTTCGGTCGCTTCGCTCCCTCAGAATGACACGTTGGAGCTTTAATCATCATTTACCGGAGGGTGAAGGCGCCACTGGCGGTACTTCGCCTGCAGAACCAAAAACAACTGAGGGTATGAAAAAAGCCTGTTTACCCATGATATTATTCTCCTGTAAAATTCAGGTTGCAATTTTCCATTGGATTGGATATAATTTCCCTATCAAATCAAAGGGGTGTCGTGATGGTTTACTGATCCTTTTCACAACAGAAAGCATAAGGCCCAATGGGGTCTTGGTTTTGTTGGAATTGGATCGGCATAGGCATCACGCGGCTTGGCTTTAACACCCATGCTGTTTCGCTTACGCATGATCCTTTCCGGCAAAACGGAAGGGATTTTTTTGTTACCCATCAAAAGCAAAGGCAGTTGAAAAAGCATGGAACTGACTCTTAAAACGCAAAGGCTCACCCTTCGCCCGTTAGTAATGGATGATATACAATCAGTAACCGAAATCACCTCCCGGCCCAATGTATCGCGCTACATGACGGATATGATCTACAACACGCGCGAAAAGGCGGAAGCGTGGATTCATATGCTGGACCGTATCTGCAATGAAAACGAGCCCTGCGTATTGCTGGCTATCGTTCCCAAAGATGCATCAAAGCCCATCGGCTATATCGGACTTCACCCCAAGGACACGCTGGATAACGAGGTGGAGATCTTATACGCTCTTGCTGACGAACATCAAAACAAGGGCTATGTGACAGAAGCGGGGAAAGCACTTGTCGGTTGGTGCTTTGGCAACACATCTACCCCATTCATTGCCGCCATCGTGCAGCACAGCAATGCTGCCTCTTCCAGGGTAATTGAAAAGCTGGGCTTTACGTATGAAGGTGAGAAAACTCTTCCCCATAACGGGGTTGAGACCCATTTCCATTACTACCGGCTTTACGCCTGATATAAAGAAAGCGAGGAAAACATATGCCTGTTACCTTCCGCAACTACTCCGGAGAAAAGCTGTATACACAGGACTATTTGAAGGTTCGCGAATTCCTTGTCCGTCTCAACCATGGTAAAATTCAATCCCTCAACTTCCCTTGGGGCCGCTGGGAATGGATGGTCGGCCACGGCTGGCTGGATGATACGCACCTTGACCGGATCGGTATCTGGGAGTCGGACGGGGAAATTGTCGGCCTTGCCACCTATGAAGGAGGCCTGGGCGACGGTTTCTTCTGCCTGGATGATAGATTCTCCGGATTAAAGGCCGAAATGCTGGATTACGCCCGCCAGAACCTTCACAAGGAGGGCAAGTTCCGCGCCATCATCAACAACAATGACCGGGAGTTCCAGCGCATTGCAAGAGGGATGGGCTTTAACCCCACCCAGGAAGTAGAGCACATTGCCGCCATCGATATCAATAGCAGCCTGCATTACCATTTGCCAAAAGGCTACTCCATCGTCAGCATGGCAGATGATTGGAACTGGTACCAATACAACAGGTGCCTGTGGAGGGGCTTCAACCACCCCGGAAAACCGGACGACGCGGAGGATAAGATCGCCATGCGCAAGCAAATGCTGTCCGGCCCCGGCGTCAAGCCGGAAACGGTGATCTGCGTTGTCGCTCCCGATGGCAACTATGTATCCCATTGCGGCACATGGTACATGCCTGGCGACGATTTTGCTTTGGTGGAGCCGGTAGCCACAGATCCCGATTACCGCAAGATGGGCCTGGGCCGGGCGGCTGTACTGGAAGCAGTTTTACGCTGCGGCAAGCTGGGCGCCACCCAGGCGATCGTAGGTTCCAACCAGCAATTCTACTACAACATCGGCTTTGATCCCATCCACGTGGAAACATGGTGGGAGTATAAGGGATAGAGTACTATCACCAGAAAATTACAGATGGAGGATACATCCATGGCGGCCTTAGAAAAAATGGATGCGTTTTTTAACGAACGCGCATTAAGTTATGATGACCATATGCTAAACGAAATGAGCCTTGCGGAATTTTATGAGGAAATCGCCGGGCAATTCACCTCCCTAAAAAGTACGGACAGCGTGCTGGACCTGGGCTGCGGCACGGGGCTGGAGCTGGAAGGGTTGTTTCACCAATGCCCGAAGCTTTCTGTAACAGGCATCGATGTATCAAAGGCTATGCTGGCGGTGCTGAAAAGCAAATACAAAAGCCGAAACCTGAAGCTGATCTGCGGCTCCTACTTTGATGTGCCCCTTGGGGAGGCCGCGTATGACTTTGTGCTGTCCACCTACTCCCTGCACCACTTTACCAAAGATCAAAAACTGACCCTTTACAAAAAGATACACAGTGCGCTGAAGCCTGCGGGGATGTTTGTACTGGGGGACTACACCGTGAAAACGCAGGAAGAAGAGGATCTGCACTTAACAGAAAGCATGCGCTTAAGCGGAGACAGCCTGCCCGGTGGCTCATACCATTACGACACACCCTTCACCAAGGATACGGAAACAGGCCTTCTAAAAATCGCCGGCTTCACAGACATCCGCATTGCAAGGCAATGGGAGAGCACCACCATATTTGTTGCCGTCAAGTAGCCATTTGCATTTGACCCGCAGTATCAATGATCTCCTTGCGCAGCATAGAACCAAGGCTGTCCAAATAGCCATACAGACACTTTTCCCACAGGGGCGCATCCGTAAGGGGCGCCCCTGTTTCCGGGTAAATCCAGCAGCCCTTCAGCAACACGCCGCTACGACCCATGCGTAAAAGAGCCGCAAGTTCCTCCCTTAAAAGCATCGAAAACAGCCGTACCATTTCTTTCAAAGAAAAGCAGCCGCTTTCCATCAGTCCGGTCAGGTCATACAGGCTGTGCGCTTGGCGCCTAATAAGCAGCAGCTTGTCAGAAAAATACCGGCAGGATGAAAGCTCCGCCTGAAGCGTTCGATAATCCTCATCCCCCATAGAATCGCCGTCCATAACAAGGATCGGCGGGGGTGGTGCTTCCCAGGGCGGAAAAATACCGTCCACATCCCCGTACTTCAGCGCCGGAACAAGCCGCCGGGCCAGAGCTTCCGCCTGATATTTCAGCAGCGCCCTAAAGGGATCGCTTTTGACATCCATATCCTCCATCAGCTTTTCGTACGCTTCTTTCACACGCTTTGAGACATCCTCTTTAGATAAAAGAGCGAATGCCTGTATGAGCCGGCCGTTATCCGCCGCGTGAATAATAAGAGAGGATGATTTCTCACGGTTTACCAGGTATCCATGGAGGGCGGCGGCAAATACGGGTTCGAACACGTTGACGGGTATGGCAACACTTAAAATCCCGTTAGCTTTCAGCGTTCCTTCCACCTCGTCCATGGGGAAGCGGCGGCAGAACACGTTTTCCCAATATAGTGATTCCAAAAAATGCAGCATCCAGGAAACCCCTGTGCCAACAAAGGGTATACTGGCGGGATAGTCAAAATCACCCGGTGTTTCCTGCGCCGAAAAATCCATGTCGTAGGTGCGGAAAAACGCAGACGCGCCCGTTTGGACAGCTTCCCGGTAACAAGGAAAATCGATTTCCAGCATTGTGCTTTGCACTAGATAATAAAGACGCCGCGCCTTCTTAAACTGCCGGGATAAAATATCCCTGCCCTCCCTGTACAGCTCCTCCGGTTCTTTCCCTCCCTCTGTGATGCCATTTTCAGCAAGGGCTGCGGTATAAAGAATTGATCGAAGCTGGCTGCCTGCCGTTTCCAGCGGAACGGAGCTGCTGGCTCCATTGGTATACTTCTCAATCTGTCTTTCCAACAAACGGAGCCATGAAAGCCTTCGCCTCCCGCCGTCTTCCGTATTCCCCAACAACAGACCGGCCTCATCAGGCCGCATAAGATCATTCATCCTTACCCTCCTCATTTTCCTCCGCTTCCCCTTCTTCCATCGCGGCTCCGTGCGTCACCCTGGCCAGATGGCAGAAGGCATCATCCCGCAAGAGATCCATCGAACCCTGGCACTCCCCATCGAAACGTTCCCTTAAAAAGTCAATCAATTCATCATCACAAAGTGTATCAAACGTTTCATTTTTCATATGGTAGAAAATCTCCAGCAGCGATTCCAGCGTATCAACAGCCTGCTCATTTTGGAAAAAAAGCGAATCATAGAAAGCAAGAATCAGCTTCCTTACGATTCCGCTTCCAAACTCCATGCGCCCGCTGTCCATAAGCGCCTGGTCGCGGGCTTGTAATAGAGCAAGGGCCTGGCGTGGTGTAAAAACAAGCCCCGTTTGTACTGTTGTGCCATTGACACTTAGAATATCGGATACGGATTCGCGTCTTATGAGAGATCCCTGAAAAAGCATCATCAAGTCATCCATAAATAATTTCTCCTTTTCCGCAAATTCACTATTGACAATTTCAATGTACCGTGGTATTATTAAGTTTAAATAAAATATTTGATAATTGGAAGCAAAATAGTATAGTCCTGAATAAGCCGTCTTGTCAAGCGGCTTTTTTCATCGCCATATGATGAAGACAGGAACACAGGAAGCCTAAGACACATCTTGCATAAATATCATGCAAATCCATCGAAAATTGACTGCACACCCATGAAAAAATCTGGCGGAATTTCAGAATATATGTTATATTTTAATACCGGAGCACAAATGGCATTCATGTTATCTGAAAGAGAGGGAAGACATGCAATCCTACAAACGGCACGTAATGTTTTACCGGGGAGCAAGAGCGATATTGAGCCCCCTATTGAAGCGGCTGTTTTGTTTTAAGGCGCAACCCGCGCCTGATATTATCGGACCATATATCGTTATTGCCAATCACACCACCGATCTGGACGCATTGCTCGTTAGTATCAGCTTTCCAAAGCACATGTACTTTGTGGCCAGTGAGCACCTATTCCATTCACGTGTATTGGGCGGCTTTTTGAAATATTTTCTGGACCCCATCCCTAAGCAAAAAGGCGGAGCGGATGTAAGCACTGCCATGCAGGTAATACGAAGGTTAAAAAAAGACATCAATATCGGCCTTTTTGCTGAAGGCAGCAAATCCTTCCACGGTAAACCCTGCCCCATCGTTCCTGCCACCGGAAGTCTGGTGAAAGCTTCCGGCGCATTCCTTGTCACCTACCGTCTGGAAGGCGGCTACTTCACAAGCCCCCGCTGGGCTCATACCTTCCGCCGGGGGCGGATGAGGGGTTATCCCGTTCGCGTGTATTCCCCAGAGGAACTTATGAAAATGACGCCGGAGGAAGTAAACGAGGCCATCGCGGAAGACATCGGCGAGGACGCATACCTTCGCCAGTCCAAAGATCCCGTAGCTTACCATGGCAGGCGCCTGGCCCAGGGGTTGGAAAACGCGCTGTATATGTGCCCAAATTGCGGAAAAATAGGCACGCTTTACGGGGAGGGCAATCTTTTTTCCTGCGCCTGCGGGCTGAAGGCTGAACTTGACGAAATGGGTTATCTTACCGGCGGGCCTTTTCATACTGCAGATGAGTGGGGACTATGGCAGAAAGAAGAATTGCGGAAGCTGATTGATAACGGAAATACGGCGGAGCTATACCGCGACGAAGATCAGGAAATCATCCGTATCCTTCCCGGACATCATACCGAACCAGTTCAACAGGGCACTCTGTCGGTCAGCTGCATTGGGCTTAGCTGCGGTGAATTTACTCTGGAATGGTCCCAGGTGATGGGTGTGGAAGTGTTCGGCAAAAACAGCGTCGTCTTTTCCGACGATCAGGGAAACCATTATCAGCTCCGATCCAAAAAGGAGCGCAGCGGGCTCAAATATCTGGATGCGTACAGAATCATGGTACAACAGAAGGAAGGAAGCGAGTAAAGTGGATTACTCCGCCGCCAATACGGGTCTTTGGAACTTTTTTATCAATATGGGTATCCTGGCCGGTGCGCTGCTGATCTCCAATATTCTTTTGCGCAAAAGTACCATCATCCGCAAGACGCTGATGCCCACTGCGGTGCTTGCTGGGTTTTTGCTGCTGACACTAAGGAGCCTTGGAGTTTTGAACATTCCAGCCGCGTTTTTGGATATGGTTACATATCACGGAATCGCCATCGGTTTCATCGCCCTGTCCCTGCGCAGCAGCGGGGAAGGAGATAAAACGAAGGGCAAGGGTTTTCAAAGTGGTGCGCTGATCATAAGCACCTACATGATGCAGGCAGTAGCTGGGTTGATCATTTCTATTGCGCTAAGCTATACGGTCATGCCAGGGCTATTCAAGGCTTCCGGAATTCTATTGCCCATGGGCTACGGGCAGGGAGCCGGCCAGGCTAACAATGTGGGCAGCACCTATGAGGCGCTGGGCTTTGCGGGCGGCCAGTCCTTTGGCTTATCCCTGGCGGCAGCGGGCTACCTTTGCGCATGTGTGGTGGGTGTCATATATCTAAATGTTCGCTCCCGCAAAGGGCTGAAGGTCGGCCGGGACGCGGAGCTTTTGTCAGGTTCCGTCACGGTAGATACCTTTGAGGATAAAGGGGAGGCGCCGCTTTCTGAATCGGTGGACCGGCTGTCCATACAGGTGGCCCTTGTGTTTCTTGCGTATCTTTTGACCTATCTTGTGACCCTGGGTTTGACAAAGGCCATAGGCGCTGCCTCCGAAAGCCTTGGCAATCTGCTCTCGCCGCTGCTGTGGGGCTTCAACTTCATCACCGGCTCCATGCTGGCGCTTTTAATCCGTATCATTATGAAAGTGCTGCGTAAATCAAAGGTTATGACCCGGCAATATCAGAATAACTATCTGCTGAGCCGCATCTCCGGCCTGGCCTTTGACCTGATGATTGTTTCCGGCATTTCTTCCATCAACTTTTCAGAGCTTTCAGGCTTGTGGGTCCCCTTCCTATTGATGGCTGTAGCGGGCGGTGTGACCACCTTCTATTATTTGCGCTGGCTGTGCAAGGTTGTATATCCCGGCTACGCGGAGGAGGCTTTCGTATCCATGTACGGCATGCTGACTGGCACCATCAGCTCCGGCGTAATCCTCTTACGCCAACTTGACCCTACCTTCAAAACGCCTGCCGCAAACAACTTGATCACAGGTTCCAGCTTCGGCATCGTGCTTGGTGCGCCACTGTTGATCCTCATCGGCTTGGCGGCCAAATCAGAAGCCATGCTCTTTCTGACACTTGGGCTTGCGGCCGTATACATGGTGGTTTTGATCTTTGTGATGTACAAGGGCAATAAAAAAAATTGAGGGGAAAAGGCAGCACTTTGCTGATATTAAGTCAAAACACTTTTTAACAGCCATGGCCTTACCGGCCATGGCTGTTTTTAAACGCTTCAATATGTATAGTATGTATCTTGTTTTTTCAGCTTTATTCATTTGACATTACAATTCGGCAGGTATATGATAGAATTGGAGTAATTTTTTGAGGAGAATTCATATGCAGTTTAAAAGAGCTCAAGGCAGGGTATGGGTTTCCATACTGCTGGTGCTTTTTTTATGCATTGCTGCCTTTACGTACGGCAGCATGGGCTTTTCGCTGGCTGCATATTCTCCAACGGCAAATGAACAGGCGGAAAAGCAAGCGACAGGGGAAGACGATCGCGATTCAAACCGCGGTATCGCTACCCACGGGGGGATGACGCCTGCACAGTCTGAGAACCTCACACAGGAAGACTATTGCATTCAGCTTCTTCCCGCGCAGGAGTCCAGGCTGCCCAACCTGTATGCAACGGCCTATCACACGGTCCGCATCCGAACGTATTCAAGGCCGCTGAGTGAATTGGCTTCCCGGATCGGAGGGCATGCGCCGCCCTTAATATAGGTATCAAACCAATAAAGAAGGAAGACATGCCAGTCTGGCCGGCTTGGCATGTTATGACCCATGGGCGTCATTTGGAATTTTGAACGAAACGCGAGTATAGACAAGGAGTTGGATTGATATGACTTGGGCATGGGTAGCCATCGTAATATCCGTTGTAGCTTTCGTCGTCGCCGCCTATTTTTATCGCTGGGTGGAGGCATTGCCCACCGCAGAAGGCCCTTTAGCCGACATCGGAAAGCTGATCCGCAAAGGCGCGTTTACCTTTTTGAAGCGTGAATACAGGATCTTGGCCCTCTTTATGGGTGTTGTATCCGTACTGATTCTCTTGTTCTTCCCCAAAGCCATATGGGATGGCAGCATCACAGAAAATATTTTGATGGTCATCGCTTACATTGCCGGTTCCGTTCTTTCCGCGCTGGCGGGCTGGATCGGCATCAGCATTGCCACCATCGCCAACATCAAGGCGGCTACCGCAGCCAGAGAAGGCCTTGCCCCCTCCTTTATGGCGGGCTTCAGGGGCGGCGCGGTCATGGGCATGGCCGTGGTAGGCACCTCTTTGATGGGCGCCGCGCTTCTTTCCATCATCTTCCCGGGCGACCATGACGTGGTGTTGGCCTTCAGCTTTGGTGCCAGCTCCCTGGCACTTTTCGCCAAGGCGGGCGGCGGTATCTTCACCAAGACCGCCGATATCGCTGCAGACTTAACCGGCAAGGTGGAACTGGGCATCCCTGAGGATGATCCCCGCAACCCCGCCGTTATCGCCGACAATGTGGGCGACAACGTAGGCGATGTCGCCGGCATGGGCGCCGACCTGTTCGACTCGAATGTGGCCTCCATTGCCGCCGCCATGGTAATCGCCATCGGCATCGACAAAGTTACGGGCAGCAACAACCTCAATCTCTTGTTCTGCTTTGGCGCACTGGGACTTCTGGCTTCCATCATCGGCGTGCTCCTGTCCAAGGTGGGCAAGTCCGGTGACCCTGGCAAAGCCCTGAACAACGGTACTTATGTCACCTGCGGCATCTTCGCAGCTTTGACCTTTGCCGCTTTCATGATCTTCGGCTATGAAATCCGCCTGTGGGGCGCCGCCATGCTGGGCATGGTCGCTGGCGTCATCATCGGCTTCACCAGTGAAATCTTCACCGGCGACGACAAGAAACCCGTGTCCAAGGTGGCTGAAGCTTGTCAGAGCGGCCCAGCTTTCACCATCCTCACCGGCATGAGCTACGGCTTTATCTCAGCCTTACCCTCCCTTTGTGGCATCGGCCTTGCTGCCCTTTTGTCCTACCACCTGTGCGCTAGCATTCCGGGCGGCAACTACGCCATGCTAGGCATTGCTTTCAGCGCCATCGGCATGCTGTCGGTAGTAGGCATGATTATCTCCAACGACGCTTATGGCCCCATCGTAGACAATGCCCGCGGCGTAGCCGAAATGGGCGGCCTGGGCGACAAGGTTCTGGAAATCACCGACGAACTCGACGCCGCTGGCAACACAGCCAAAGCCATCACCAAGGGCTTCGCGATCGGAGCCGCCGGCCTGACGGTTATCGCTCTGCTTGGCGCTTTCCAGGAAATAGTACAGCAAGCCACAGGTGCTGCCGTTATCTTTGACCTGATGGATCCCACCGTGTTCTTTGGCATGTTGGTTGGCGTGGCTGTCCCCGCTGTATTCTCCGCCATGCTAATGATGGGCGTCAACCGCAATGCCCAGCGCATGGTCACCGAGATTCACCGCCAGTTCAAGGAGATTCCAGGCCTCAAGGAAGGCAAAGAGGGAGTCCATCCCGAGTATGAAAAGTGCATTGACATCGCTACCGTCGGCGCTTTAAAAGAGCTGATCCCCGCCGGTCTGGTCGCCATCCTCACCACCTTGGCGGTGGGCTTCCTGGGCGGTGTAAACGCCATCAGCGGCTACCTCACCGGCAACATCACCTCCGGCCTCTTGCTGGCCCTGCTTATGAGCAACGCTGGCGGCCTGTGGGACAATGCCAAGAAATTCATCGAATCAGGCCATTTCGGCGGCAAGGGCTCCGATGCCCATAAAGCAGCCGTTATCGGCGACACGGTAGGCGATCCCTTCAAGGATACCGCAGGACCCTCCATCAATACCCAGGTTACTGTGGTATCACTGATTTCTTCCATCGCGGCCATCCTGTTCCTCAACTACAACCTCTTCTCCCTGATTAAGTAAGTTCCTTTACAAGACTAAAGTTGGACACATGAAGAATCCCGGAGAGCGGCGGATAATTACCGTCGTCCTCCGGGATTTCACTATGCCGCTATAGGGCAAAAGCCCTTACCTGGGCATCCAGATAAGCCAGATCAGAACATATCCCGACAACACTGCCGCCAGGGTGAAAGGCACGCTGATCTTCATGAATTCCTTGGTGCTCACCTCGTGGCCTTCCTTGCGCAAAATACCAAGCGCCGTAATGTTGGCTGATGCGCCGATGGGCGTAAGGTTACCGCCTAATGTGGCGCCGGCCAGCAGGCCAAAATACAAGATAGTGGGGTCAACTTGCATAAGCTGCGCAATACCGGAGGTAACAGGCAGCATGGTGGCAATATAGGGGATGTTGTCGATAAAGGCGGAGAACAGCACCGACGCCCATACCAGCAGAGTATAAATCAGGAACATATTGTTGTTACTGACAGAAACAAACAGCTTGGCAATTTCATCTACCACGCCGGCTTCGCGGATGCCTTCAATAACAATGAACAAGCTGCCAAGCAAAAGCAGCGTGAACGTATCGATTTCCTTCAAGACCCGTGCCGACGCTTTCCAATCCCTGGTACGGATCATCTCCCGCAGGATGCCGATAACCATCAAGCTCATGCATATGATGCCATTGGTGGTACTCGGTTTACCGGGGATAAAGGATGCGGCAATCAAAAGCAACACCGTGCCCAGCAGCAGGAAGGAGGGGAAGTAATCATCCACCTGCGTCTTTTCCGTCAAAGAGACAGGCTGGCTCTGCTTTCTGAACACCAGAAGCAGAATCAGTGCCGATACAATGGCGCCAACCTGCACTACAAAGAACATGCCGATCCGGCCCTGGAAAAAGAAGAAATCAAGAAAGTCCATCCCCGCGTACCCGCCCAGCAGTATGGAAGTTGTGTCACCCACCAGCGTGGCGGCGCCCTGCAGGTTGGAGGATATGGCGATGGCGATGATGCTTGGAACCGGTGAGATTTTAAGCTTCCTGGCAATGGTCAGCGCTACCGGCGCCACCATTAAAACGGTGGCCACATTGTCCACAAAGGCAGAAATGATGCCGGCGAACAGCGCCAATGCGATAATGGCCCATTTGACGTTCGGCGTCTTTTCAATAATATAGTCCGCCATTCTGGCCGGCATTCTCGATTCGATGAACAGGTACACGATCCCCATGGTTCCAGCGATCATCATCAGTACGTTCCAGTCCACCGCAGAAAGTACATTTTGCCCGGGAAGTATGCCCAGAGCAACAAAGCATGCCGCAGAAGCCAGCGCGATGTAAGCCCTGATCTTGGAAAAAAGGAGCAGAAGTGTATAGGTGACAAGAAAAATCCCCAGCGCAAGAAACATATGGCGATCCTCCCGTTTGCCGCCTCAAAGCGGAATAGAATGGCAACATTTTAGCACACACGGGAGAAAACGTATATAGGCTAATATTCAATTCTGCAAAAGAGTCTTAATCAATCCCAGCGGGAAAACACATCATAAAGGCCCGCTGACCTCACCCTGATTTGAATAACCGGAACATCGGCAGTATACAGCCCCAGTTCCTTCATTCGTGTTAGCAGCACGGAACCGGAAAATGTAAAGCGAAGGGAAAGCCCTTCTTCAGATAGCAGCTTCTCCCGGACAAATGCGATAGCCTCCCCCACCGCAAGGCTCCTTGGCAGTATCAATAATGGCTTGTTCTTTCCATAGCGAACGGCATTATAGCCCGCCAGAACACCAGTGGCAATGGCTTCCGTATGGCCCACCAAAGTCCCTGCCTTTTCCCCGGCGCAAAACACATTGTCAAGTCCCTTGACCTTCAATGCGTCATCCCGGGGAGCCATATCAAAAAAGCGCATGGAGTTGCCTTTACCGCCTGTGTAAGGGTCTTCATACCGGGCACTTTCAAAGCCTGGTATGGATTGCAGCTTATTTAGTTCAAAGAAGGTGACCATCAGCTTGGCATGGCCAGTATCCAGCAGGACCAAGTTATCCTTGTATTCCTCCAGCGCGTACTGCTGGCAGGCCTTTTGACCAAGGCAGTCCTCCCGCACCTCCGCCGGAATGGGCAGCACCGCAACGCCCGTTCGGTTCAGCCGCTCCACAATATCAGGGGAAAGGGATTCCTTCATCAGCTTGCAGGCGCCGCTCATGGAACCAGGTTTGCCATCCGCCCGACGGGCGCTTGCTTCTTTTACCCCGGCCAGGCCGCACAGACTAACCCGCCCACCGAAGCTGGGGCAGCGCATCGCGCACATCACGCAGCCGTTGCCATACTTTGTGCAATTGGGCACGGGGCCGAAGGTGCCGGTGGCATCCACAAACACATCCGCGGAAAATACCCGCCCATCCTCCGTAAGCACTGCCTGAAGGCGACTCCCCTCCATTTTCGCCTTTACCACACGAGCCATATTATGAACTTGCACTCCAGCCTCCTTCACGCGGCGTGTGACGGCGGCAGGCATCCTAGCCACATCATACAAATCCGCATGTTCATGGCCTGGAAAATTAATATTCTTGTGGCGAAGGCAGGTTTCCGCCAATTGAAACAATTCACCGCCGCCCAATGCAATGCATTCCTCCGCAGCGATAAAGCGGCCGTTGTTGCGCATGATGCCGCCCACCAACCCAGTTCCTAAAAGGGAATCCATCCGCTCCAGCAATATAACATCCGCGCCGGATTTTATGGCGCAAAGGGCTGCAGCACACCCCGCCCAACCGCCGCCCACAACCGCGATTTTCATGAAATTGCCTCCGTACTTCAAAAATAACCTTGGCATTTCTTTGGGCTGCACCTTTTGCCTGCAGCCGCACACAGTATTCTTTCCCTTTTCGGGCAATAGCTTGCACAAAATTGCCATCACAAGATCATAGATAAGAAAGCATACCACCGGCAACAATGGGTGCTTGTGCTTTTGCCATGTTTTGTGCTATGCTTTCCCTGCTGACTATGAAGGAGGTACATGACATGTGCGCAACAAAGGACGCCATTTCCTATATTCAAGCCTTATGCTCCATACCCAGCCCCACGGGCCTTACCGCCGGGGTGGAAAAATACCTGATGGATACGCTTAAGCAAATAGGCTTTGAGCCTGTGCGCACCTCCAAGGGCACCGTGGTATGCGCTTTGGGCGGTGAAGGAAACCCGCTTCTTTTATCAGCTCATGTAGACACGCTGGGCGGTATGGTTCGCAGCATAAAATCCAGCGGCCGTCTGCGCTACACTCAGATCGGCGGCTACAACGATAACGCTATTGAAAACGAAAACTGCCTGATACATACCAGGAGCGGAAAAACGTATTCCGGCACCGTACAGTCCACCAAAGCTTCCAGGCATGTATACGGGGACACCAGTGATATGAAGCGCAGCGACGAAACGCTGGAGATTGTGCTGGATGAGATTGTCCATAGCGTGGAGGATGTGAAGGGACTGGGCATTGAAACGGGAAATTATATCAGTTGGGATGCCCGCACCGTGGTCACGGAATCGGGCTATATAAAAAGCCGCCACCTGGACGACAAAGCGTCCAGCGGCGTACTTCTGGCTTTGGCCCGCATGGTGAAGGAGGGAGATATCACCCTTTCCCGCTGCGTGCACCTGATGTTCACCGTATACGAGGAAGTAGGCCACGGGGCTTCCTCCTACTTGCCAAAGGATTTAAAGGACATGGTTGCCGTAGACATGGGCTGCGTAGGGGATGACCTTACATGCGATGAAACCATGGTCTCCATTTGTGCCAAAGATTCCGCCGGGCCGTACAATTACGAACTGACCAATGAGCTCATTGACCTTGCAAAGGAAAAAGGCCTCCGCTTTGCGGTGGACATCTACCCCAGGTATTCGTCGGATACAGCCACAGCCCTTCATGCCGGTTTGGAGGCGCGGCATGCCCTCGTAGGGCCGGGAGTATTTGCCTCCCATGGGTATGAACGAACGCACAAGCTGGGGGTGGAAAATACCCTGAATCTGCTTGCGGCGTTTATATCAAAGAAGTAACCCACAGCTTATATCAAAACAACGCATTCATTTTTTCACTGTTCCGCTTACCCTTCCTGGCCCGCAATTTCTGAACCGGTTTCGTGACCGGAAACGATATTCCGTATCCACACGCCTCTTTTCACCAAAATCAGCCCGATGGTGCTTTTCAACAGCTCCACAAGCTGGCAAATAGGGTACAGCAGCATGATGTCAAGATTCGTTCCGTACACCAGCAAAAGTGCAAACGGAATGTTGATGGCCCAAGTGTATACGCTGTCAAATAAAAACGTTATGATCGTTGAACCGCCGGAACGGAGCGTGAAATAACAAGCATGGGTAACAGAACTGACCGGCATGATGCATGCGGCAGTCAGTATAAAGCGAGTTGCCATCATTCGAACGCCTTCTTCCGTATTGTAAAAAAGCAGGAATACAGGCGACAGAATTGCCAGCACGAAGCCCATCACTACGCAGGAAAAAAAACTGAACGACATCAGTTTCCATACGTCGCTCCGGGCGCGATGCAAATCGTTGGCTCCCAATGATTGTCCGATCATAACCGCAACAGCATTGCCCATGGAAAGAAATACCACGTTGAACAGGTTATTGATGGTGCTGGCGATGTTCAGCCCAGCTAAAACCATCAGCCCTCGTGCAGAGTATATCTGCATAAGCATCGCAATTCCCATGGACCACAACGCCTCGTTCACCAGCAAAGGCATGCCCTTCTTCATCACAGATCGCAAAAGCTTTGCGGGAACCTTAAGCGTACGGTATACGCCGCGCATAAAACCGTAGCGCTGGCTGCGGTGCGTGCCCACTACAATGATCGCAAGTTCAACAAACCGGGAAAGCACCGTTGCAATGGCCGCTCCTTCCACCCCCATGGCGGGAAAGCCCAGGTGGCCATAGATCAGAATCCAGTTGCCGCACAGATTGGTAAGCACCGCCGCAATGCCGGCTTTCATGGGCAGCATCGTTTCCCCGGCCTCGCGCAAAGTCCCCGAATAGCTTTGCGTCAACGCAAACGGGAAAAGCCCGATGAGCATAATGCGAAGGTATGCCTTACTGTTTTCCAGAATGGCCTCAGCTGCGGCCGCCGCACCCTCACCGGTAAGGTAGCCCAATATCAACCGGTCCCCCCAGCCGATAAATATGGCCAGCGATACTAAAAGAATGGTGACCGCTATCCAAAGCTTAATGCGGAAAGTATTGCGCAAGCCCTCCATATCTCCAGCGCCAAAGTACTGTGCGCCGAAGATGCCGGGGCCGGCCAGGCCGCCAAATACGCACAGATTGAATACAAACAAAAGCTGGTTTGCAACGGCAACGCCGGATAGCTCTGCCGTGCCTACCTTCCCAACCATGATATTATCCAAAAGGTTCACAATATTGGATACGCTGTTCTGGATGATAATGGGGACGACAATGGCAAACACCACCCGGTAAAAGGCGCGGTCGCCAATAAATGTCCGTTTAAATCTGTCCAAGCTACGCACTATTTGCTTCCTCCTGCGTTGTTATAAGCCCAGGAAAATTCATTATACCATGAAGCAGGTAAACAGTGCACCTCCCACTTGATGGAAAATATCAAATACCCACAAAAATGAAGCCTGCTCAGTACAAGAATGAGCAGGCTTCATTTTTTGAGCAAAATCAGACCGTATTCATCAAAGGCTGGGAAAATGAACCTTCATTTTCCTGGAAACATTGCTACTCCTTAAAGGGATCAGCGACCGTGCCGGTACCCTTAGTGAAGAACAGAGTATCAAGCTTTAGGCGGATGGCGGGCCGTATACCGGTCTGTACATCATCATAGCGCAGGCCAGGGCTGTACACAGCACCGTTGTAGTATACAATGGCCTGGCATTTTTCACCGGTGCCCGCGGTATTCAGCCACCACCAGCCTGCACCGGAGGTAGAGGCGTGCAAACCCTTGGCCAATGCGTAAGCGGTGCCTTGGCTTTGCCTTAAGGCATCGCTTGCAAAGCCCAGCGCAGGATTCATCACTTCTTCCTTGGTAAGAGGAAACACTTTGCCTTGGGTGCCATACTGAGTGATGGCCGCCTGCTCCGCAACGGAAAACGCCTCATTGAAAAACGCTCCGTTCAGAAAGGTCTGCAGGCTGCTGCCGTTGAAGCCCGCGAAATTAATGCCCGTTTCCATGGCCGCCGTGTCCAGAATCTTGTCCGCAAGAAGCAGCGCCGTTCCGTTTTCTACAGACAATACGCGCCACAATATGGGCGTTTTGCCGCCTCCTGTCTCCTGGGGATATGTGCCAAGAGAAACGTACTGCCAGTTTTCCTGATATCCATGAAGTTTCAGGTTGATCTCATACCGTCCGCGCAGTTCCTGCGCCCGGCGTGAAGCATCGGCGTAGGTATCCAGCGCCTCATACATGGCGATGGCTTCCTGTACCTTTTCAAATCCGCCCGCCTTTTGTACTGTTTCGGCGGCCTTGTAAAGCTCCAGGCGGCAGTTGTCCGCCAGCATGGAGCTGTCACGGTAGCTGCCAAGGGATTGAAATGCCTCCAGCGCTCCTTTATAATCCTTAATCTTAACAAGGTTTTGGGCCTTTTGGTATTCCTGGGAAAGAATAGCCTGCTGGCTCGCTTCCGCCCGCTGTTTGCTGTCGTTGTAACTGCCTAAGGCCAAGAAGCCTTCCAGCGCCTTTTGATACTCTCCCTGGGTAAACAGCGCCTGAGCATTCTCATATGCCTTTTGGGGAATCATCGCGGTGCAGCTTTCCATGCGCCGAACGCTGTCACGGAAGGAGCCCAGCGATTGATAGGTATCCTGAGCTGCAGGATAGTTTTCATCTTGCTCCAACCGTTTGGCCTCTACGTATTTTGCGTACAATTCGCTGTTCTTAAAGTCGCCCAGGTTTTCAAAATTGGTCTCCGCAAGGGCAAAATCTCCTGATTCCAGCGCCATCAGCCCGGATACATACAGCACGAACTTTCCGGCATCCCAATACTCGCCCATCGCCTCAAACTCGTACAGCGCTGCTTCATACTCCCCTACGCCCAGCAATTCCTGGGCATACATATACCGCGAGTCCAGCGACCTGCCGCACCCTGTCAAGAGCATGATCCCTGCCAGCATCAGAGCCAAAAAAGCAATGGCTTTCTTCTTGAATCCGAACCCCTCTTTTTTCATGATGCACCCTCCTCCATGGATGCATTTTCCCCCGACAACAGAAAAATTACACAAAAGGTAAATGAAAAAGAGGTTGATAGGGGGCGGACAAATATACGGCCTTGGGATACATGAAAAAATCAGGAAACTTGGGAAATGAAGAAAAAACGAAGCCCATCATTGGCGTAATTACGCTTGCCATCATCATCGCCCTGTGATTTCTCATAAATTACCTTGCCCTGCTTGTATCATGAGAAATATTGCGGAACTAAAAAAAGCGGCTGTGCCGCTTTTAATTTACAGTGTGATCCAGCTTTCATCCGAAGGATTCTTTTGAAATGCCTCCAGCCGGGCAATATCCTTTTCGGAAATGTAGCCCTCCTCCGCTGCCACCTTCACAAGGGTCGTAAAGTTTGTGAGGGAATGATTATCCACCTCAGCTTCCCGAAGCCTGTCAGTCCCTTTTTGCATGCCGTAGGTGAAGATGGAAGCGATACCAAGCACCTGTGCTCCTAATTCCCGCAGCGCCTCCACTACCTCTACCACAGACCCGGCAGTAGATATGAGGTCCTCCACCACTACCACCTTTTGGCCCATGGTCACCTTGCCCTCTATGCGGTTGTTTCGGCCGTGATCCTTGGCGGAACCGCGGACGTACGCCATGGGTAATTCCAGAATATCAGCCACCAATGCCGCGTGGGGTATGCCCGCGGTGGATGTACCCGCCACCAGCTCGCATTCCGGATAATGCTTGCGGATAAGGCTCGCCAGGCCTGCCTCCACTTGTTTTCGCGCATCGGGATAGGAAAGGATCAGCCGGTTGTCGCAATAGATGGGCGATTTGATTCCGCTGGCCCAGGTGAAAGGATCCTCAGGACGCAGGAACACAGCCTCGATTTTGAGCAGCAGCCTGGCAATCTTCTTTTTCATATATCTCTTCCTTTCTTATTACAGAAAATCGGCCTTCACTTGCAGCCATGCGGCCTTGGGGTCGCGGGCGGCGGTAATCGGCCGGCCGACCACGATAAAATCAGAACCCAGCTCCCGGGCTTTTTGCGGTGTGGTGACACGCTTCTGATCGTCTATGCTTCCTTCTGGATAACGTATGCCGGGTGTCACAGTCAAAAAACCTTCTCCACAGGCCGCCTTCACCAAATGCACTTCCAAGGGCGAGCAGACAACGCCGTCAAGCCCAGCCATTCTGGCGTTTTGCGCGTAATTTAAAACGGTATCCTCCAGATTCTCATGAATAAGCAGCTCCCGCTGCATCACTTCCTGGGAAGTGCTTGTAAGCTGTGTCACAGCGATCAGATCGATCGTCTTTCCGGGCAGTGCCCCAGCGAGAAGTCCTTCCCTTGCCGCTTCCATCATGGCAATGGTCCCGGCCGCGTGAACGTTCACCATATCTATTCCTAAGCGGGCCACGTTTGCCATGGCCTTTTTCACGGTGTTGGGGATGTCATGAAGCTTTAAGTCCAGGAATACTGGAAAGCCGGCGCCCTTGATTTCTCGCACGATGTCCGGACCTTCGCCATAAAAAAGCTCCATGCCGATCTTCAAATATGGCTTTTCGCCGTCAAATCGGCCAAGGAAAGCCATGGTCTCTTCCCGGTTTTGAAAATCACAGGCGATGATAACGTTCCTCACTGGTGCGACCTCCCTATAATTCCGGTCAGGCTTTGGATACCATACTTGTCCATTTTCTCCGGCAATTCCTCAATAATCTTCTTTAAGGCCCAGGGGTCAACCAGCGTTTGGGAGCCTACCTGCACGGCGGATGCCCCGACCGACATCATTTCGATCACATCGTCGGCACAGGCAATGCCGCCTACGCCGATGATGGGGATTTTAACCCGCTCGTATGCCTGGTAGATCATACGCAGCGCCACCGGCTTGATGGCAGGGCCGGAGAAGCCTGCCATTTTGGTGGACACAATGGGCCGGCCCGTGCGGGTGTCGACCACCATGCCCAGCAGCGTGTTGATCATGGTCAGGCCGTCAGCTCCCGCGTCCTCGCAGGCCTTGGCGATATCGCATATATCCGTCACGTTGGGCGACAGCTTCATGAACACGGGCTTATTGCAGACATCCTTCACCGCCCTGCATACCGCCGCGGCGCCTTCCGGTGAAACGCCAAAGGCCATGCCGCCATGCTGCACATTGGGGCAGGAAACGTTCACCTCCAGGATGTCGATACCCTCCTGCCCGTTAAGCGCCAAAGCCACCGCCGCGTATTCCTCCAGGGAAAATCCGGCCACATTGGCAATCACCACGCCTTTGTACAGACGCTTAAGTCTTGGCAGCTCATGCTCAATGATACCCTTGACACCGGGGTTTTGCAAGCCGATGGCATTAAGCATGCCATCCCTGCACTCCGCCACCCTGGGCAAGGGATTGCCGCAGCGCGCTTCCAGTGTAGCGGCCTTGATGGCAATACCGCCCAGAATGTTAATGTCGTAAAACCTGGACATCTCATAGCCGAAGGCGAAGGTACCGCTGGCAGGGATGACGGGGTTTTGAAGCGATAAACCAGCAAGCCTTACTGCAAGATCGCTCATAGCTTTACCTCCTGGCTTGTAAATACCGGGCCTTCCAGGCAGATGCGCTTCATACCGGTCTGCATCTGGCAGGAGCAGCTCATGCACACGCCAAATCCGCAGCCCATGCGGGCTTCCAAAGACAACTGCCCTTCCTTGCCCAGCGCATGCACCGCCTTGAGCATTGGCATGGGCCCACAGGCAAAGTAATAATCATATTCCATCTGCTTGAGTGCGTCGGTCACAAAGCCCTTCATGCCGAAGCTGCCGTCCACCGTGGTCACGGTAACTTTGGCTCCCAAATCTTCAAACTCTTTCCCATAAAACACATCCGCCGCAGCATTAAAGCCCAGCACGCAGTGTACGTTTTCACCTTTCAAATGCTGCATCAAGCCGTACAGCGGCGGTACGCCTACGCCGCCGCCGATGATCGCAATGCTTTTTCCGCGGGCGCTGGCTGCTGTAAAACCATTGCCAAGGCCCGTCAGCATGTCCAGTTTATCGCCTATATTTAGCTGTGACATGCAAGCGGTGCCTTTCCCCATTACTTTGTAGATCAGCTTCATAGATTTATCATTCCAGGTACATACACTGATGGGCCGGCGTAGATACAAGCCGTCCAAATGCACGTTCACAAACTGGCCCGGATGCTTTATAGCGGAAGTATTCCCTAAAAGCGTGATCTCCCACACATCCCTGGCGATGCACTTATTCTCCGCTACCTCAAAAATGCCTTGCGTTATCATAAATTACTCCTCACTATCGATAGTTGATACCTTAAGCGTGATCTCCTCCAGCACATCCAGCAAAACCTTTACCGTGTCCAGGGAGGTGAATACTGTTACATTGTTTTCCACCGCCCAGCGGCGGATCAGGAATCCATCATGGCGGTGAGTATCCCCCGCCTGCTCACTGATAGTATTGATGACGTAGGCCACATACCCAAGCTTTAACGATTCCTGAATTTCATAACTGCCCTCGCTGATCTTTTTACGCATACGGGTTCGGATTCCATTTTCCTTCAGGAACGCTGCGGTGCCCGCCGTGGCTTCAATGTTGAAGCCCAGGTCGTAAAACCGCCGGATCAGCGGCAGCGCCCGCTTTTTATCCTCGTCGGCGATGGTAGCCAGCACTGTGCCATAGTTGACCACCCGCATGTTGGCGGCTTGCAGCGCCTTATACAGCGCCCGGTTCAGCGTATCGTCGTAGCCGATGGCCTCGCCCGTGGATTTCATTTCCGGGGAAAGATACGCATCCGCTCCGCGGAGCTTGCTGAAGGAGAACACCGGAGCCTTTACGTACCAGCGCTTGCGCTCCTGTGCAACGCCGGTCGTGTACCCCTGCATAGCAATACTCTGTCCCAAAGCGATCTTAGTGGCGATATTGGCCAAACGCACCCCCGTGGCCTTGGATATAAATGGCACAGTGCGAGAGGAGCGCGGGTTCACCTCAATGACGTACACCTTTTCTTGATCGTCCACAATGAACTGTACGTTGAAAGGCCCCTTGATGCCGATGCCAAGCCCCAGGCGTACCGTATAATCCACGATCGTTTCTTTTACCTGGCCGCTTATGGAAAAGGTTGGGTAGACGCTGATGGAATCGCCGGAATGGACGCCGGTATGCTCCACATGCTGCATGATACCCGGGATAAACACATCAGTTCCGTCACACACCGCGTCCACCTCCAGCTCCTTGCCGGAGATGTAGCGGTCCACCAGCACCGGCTGATCCTCGGTAACAAGGACTGCCTCGCTTAAATATCGTTTCAAACCCTCGTCGTCATGCACGATCTGCATGGCCCTTCCGCCCAGTACGTAAGATGGCCTCACCAGCACGGGATAGCCGAGCATATTGGCCGTTTCCAGCCCGTCCTCGATCCTCGTGACAGCCCTCCCCGGAGGCTGGGGGATATTCAATTGACGCAGCGTCTTTTCAAAGCTGTCCCGGTTTTCCGCCTTTTCTATGGCATGTACATCCGTGCCGATGATGGGCACACCCAGCTTGTGCAGCCGGTCGGCCAGGTTAATGGCAGTCTGCCCGCCCAGCGATACGATAACGCCATAGGGCTTTTCCATATCGATGATGTTCATCACATCTTCCACGGTTAGGGGCTCAAAATACAGCTTGTCGCTGACGGAATAATCGGTTGATACGGTTTCCGGGTTGTTGTTGATGATAATGGCCTCGTATCCCGCCTCCCGGATGGCCCAGATGGCATGTACGGTGGAGTAGTCGAACTCTACCCCCTGACCTATACGGATAGGGCCTGCGCCAAGGACCACCACCGATTTTTTATCCGTGACGATGGACTCGTTTTCCGACTCGTAGGTGGAGTAGAAATAAGGGATGTAGGAATCAAACTCGCTGGCGCAGGTGTCAATCATCTTGTACACCGGCAGGATCCCGTGCTTTTTGCGCAACGTGTAGACTTCCAGTTCGCTCATACGCCACCATTTGCCGATGTACCCGTCGGATAGGCCCATGCGCTTGGCCGCCCGCAATGCTTCCACATCGCCGATGTTCTGTTTGACCTCTTTCTCAAAGTCAATAATCTTGCGGATCTTGCTGATAAAGAAATAGTCTATTTTCGTGATGTCGCAGATCCTGGCTGGGTCCTCGCCACGTCTTAACAGTTCCCCGATGGCGTACAGCCGCTCATCGGTAGGATTCTTGATGAGCCTTAACAATTCCTCCGTAGGCATATGGTCAAACTTCTTCAGCCATATATGTGTCACCCCCGCCTCCAGGGAGCGCACGGCTTTGAGCAAGCTTTCCTCCATGGTGCGGCCAATAGCCATGATCTCACCCGTGGCCTTCATTTGCGTGGATAATTGGCGGGAGGCCTTATCAAACTTGTCGAAGGGGAACCTGGCGATTTTGGTAACCACATAGTCAAGCGTTGGCTCAAAGCTGGCTGGAGTATTGGCAATGCGGATCTCATCCAGCGTCATGCCTACGGCGATCAGCGCGCTGACCCTGGCGATTGGGTAGCCGCTGGCCTTGGAGGCCAGTGCGGAAGAGCGGGAGACCCTGGGGTTGACCTCGATCACATAATAGGCCATGGAATAAGGGTCAAGCGCGAACTGCACGTTGCAGCCGCCCTCTATGTTCAACGCGCGAATGAGCCTTAGTGCCGCGTCGCGCAGCATGTGGTATTCCTTGTTGGTCAGCGTTTGGGAGGGGCAAACAACAATGGAATCTCCCGTGTGAACGCCTACGGGGTCGATGTTTTCCATGTTACAGATGGTAAGGGCCGTGTCATTCTTATCCCGCATGACCTCGTATTCAATTTCTTTATAGCCCCGGATGGATTTTTCCACCAGCACCTGCTGCACCGGGGATAAGCGCAGCGCGTTCTCCGCCACTTCGAGCAGTTCTTCCTCGTTATCCGCAAAGCCGCCGCCGGTGCCGCCCAATGTGAAAGCAGGGCGCAGCACAACGGGATAGCTAATCTTTTTAGCTACCTCTACCGCCTGTTCTATTGTCTCTGCGATATCGGAGGCAATCACCGGCTCGCCGATTCTCTGGCACAGGTGCTTGAACTTTTCCCTATCCTCCGCCTGAGAAATGGAGTCAAACCCGGTTCCCAGTATCTCACACCGGCATTCCCGCAAAACGCCTTTTTGGTACAGCTGCATGGCCAGGTTCAGGCCTGTCTGCCCGCCCAGGGTAGGCAAGAGCGCGTCCGGCCGTTCCTTGCGGATGATCTTAGCCACGTATTCCAGCGTCAGCGGCTCCATGTACACCTTGCTGGCGATGTTGGTATCGGTCATGATGGTGGCAGGGTTGGAATTCACCAGGATTACCGTATACCCCTGCTCCTTCAGCGCCAGGCAGGCCTGAGT
Source organism: Bacillota bacterium (assembly GCA_023416585.1). Classification (GTDB taxonomy): domain Bacteria; phylum Bacillota; class Clostridia; order Christensenellales; family Aristaeellaceae; genus JAEWAH01. The sequence continues at coordinate 3,881 of JAEZHM010000081.1, read as the reverse complement.
GCCGGAATAGTCAAACTCAGCAGCCTGGCCGATTACGATGGGGCCGGAGCCGATGACCAGTATTTTTTTGATATCTGCGCGCTTAGGCATTTTGGCCCTCCTTTTGCTCCTGCATGTGCTTTAAGAAGATGTCGAACAGGTAGTCGCTGTCCTGGGGGCCAGGCGCGCTTTCCGGGTGGTACTGCACGCTGAATATGCGCTGGTTGTCGTTGCGTAATCCTTCCGCAGTGTTGTCCAGCAGATTGAGATGGCTTAGGTGCAGGGATGTGCCGGAAAGCGAATCTACATCCACCGCGTAGGAGTGGTTCTGCGAAGTCAATTCCACCTTGCCGGTATCGATGTTCTTGACAGGGTGGTTGCCGCCCCGGTGGCCAAACTTCATCTTATATGTTTTCGCGCCGTTAGCCAGCGCGATCATCTGATGCCCAAGACAGATGCCAAAGATAGGCAGCCTGCCTTGCAGCGACCTCACCAGTTCTACCAACGGTTGCACATCCCTAGGGTCGCCGGGGCCGTTGGACAAAAACAGCCCGTCAGGCCGCAAGGCCATCAGCGTTTCCGCCGGCGTATCAAAAGGCACAATGGTTACATTGCAGCCCTTTTGATTCAGCCTTCTGATAATATTGTGCTTGATGCCACAGTCCACCGCCACCACGCTGTAGCTGAAGTTAGGCGTGCGGGAATACCACAGCTTTTTGCAGCTTACCCTTGGCACCTGGTCGTGGACATCCGCCGTGTCACGAAGGCGATTCAGCCCTTCCAGCCTGTCACAGCCGGCATCGGTCAAAAGTGCCCTCATGCTGCCCTCATCCCTGAGCATCCTTGTGATCTGCCTGGTGTCCACACCCTCAATGCCTGGGATGCCATTCTCCATCATCACTTCCCCCAGCGTTTTGGTGTAGCGGAAGTTGGAAGGATCGTTGTTGTATTCCCGCACGATGAACCCGCCAAGCTTTGGCGTGCGTGTTTCGTAATCCTCATCGTTCAAGCCGTAGTTGCCTATGAGGGGATAGGTCATGCAAACCATCTGGCTGCAGTAAGACGGGTCCGATAATATCTCCTGGTAGCCCACCATGGAGGTGTTGAATACCACCTCACACACCGTGTCGCAGGCAGCGCCAAAGCCTGTGCCGTAAAACTCCCGGCCGTTTTCGAATATCAGCTTCCTGTCCGGACTGTTCATGTTTTCCTCCCAACCAGGGGGTCTCTGCCTCCCTGTACCTACCCAAGAGCTCTGCCCTTGGGAATCCTCTCGGGTTCAATCGGCGCGGCGGTTCGCTGCCGCTCCCACCGCTTGTTTCGCCCGTTTCCTCCATCCGGCCCATTTCCGCCACTGGCGGGGGCCGGGTTCCGTCACCAAAGGGATACATTCCTTTGGAATCCCCTACTTCTATCTCTCTGCCTTATTACAGATAGATTGCCTGCCTGTAAAAAACACACTCCAGCCGCTTCGGCTTAAGTACTCTCCAAAAGCCTTCCCCTTGAGGGGAAGGTGGCGCCGCAGCGCCGGATGAGGTGTCCCGCACAATCCTCTATGCAGCCATTTCCACCTCATCAGTCTCCTTCGTCTTAAGCTTCCCCCTCGAGGGAAGCCACATCGTTTTCCAATTTTCTATCTATATCTCTCCATTTGATTTATCGGCATGAAACCTCAGGAATGAAACATGGTTTTGTTAAAAATTTGTCTGCTGTAATGAAATGTGGCAACCACCCTGCCCGTCAGTTCCATCCCTGCAAAAGGCGTTGCCCTGCCCATAGAAAGAAACTTTTCCGGCTCCACCCGCCACGTTTCATTCACATCCAGCACCGCGATATCCGCCCTGGCGCCTGCTTTCAAAGTTTGCTCCCTATTTAGAATACGGGCCGGGGAAGCGGTCAGCTTGTCCAATAGCTTTTCGACGGTCATCCGCCCCGTTTTCACCAGCGCCGTATAGCACACCGCAAAGGCCGTTTCCAGCCCAACCACGCCGAAACTGCTGCGATTTAGCCCCAGGCTTTTTTCCGCCAAAGCATGGGGGGCATGGTCGGTGGCGATACAGTCGATGGTTCCGTCCACAAGCCCCTCAATAATGGCTTCCCGGTCCTCGCGGCTTCTTAAAGGCGGATTCATCTTGTAACGGCCGTCATCCTCCTGAATATCTTCATCACAGAGCATGATTTGGTGGGGCGTGCACTCGCAGGAAACCTTAAGCCCCTGCTTCTTGGCCTTGCGTATCAGCTCCACGCTTTCCTTGGCGGAGACATGGCATACATGGTAACGTACCCCTGTTTCCGCAGCCAACTCAATATCCCGCGCAATGGGCAGCCATTCAGATTTGGAGGGGATGCCCGGCAAGGAAAAGCGCTTGGCATATAATCCATCATGGACGCATCCGCCGGTCGGTATCAAGCCCTCCTCCTCGCAGTGGGCTGAGAGCAACCCGTTTACCGCAGCGATCCGCTTCATGGCGGCGCGCATCATTTCCAGCGACTGAACACCCTTGCCGTCATCCGAAAACCCGGCGCACAAGGGAGCAAGCCCCTCTATATCGGCAAGTTCCTGCCCCTTTTCCCCCTTGGTGATAGACCCGTAGGGGATAACCTCTACCAGAGCGTCCCGGCGGATGATGTCAAGCTGCTCATGAAAGGCTTCAACGCAATCCGGCACGGGGCTTACATTGGGCATGGCGCACACAGTGGTGAACCCACCCGCCGCCGCGGCCCTTGTCCCGGTTAATATAGTCTCCTTATGGTTCAGGCCCGGCTCCCGCAAATGGACATGCACATCCACAAAGCCGGGGGAAATAATCATCCCTGTGGCTGATAACACCTGCGCTTCCGGCGCTATGATCATAGGCCCGATGTCAAGAATGATTCCATCCCCGATGAGAACATCCGCCTTTTCCAGTCTACCATTTAGGAAGGCAGTCCCGCCTTTTAAAAGCATTCTTCCACTCATCCCGTCACCCCGTGATGGCCCGGTGCAGCGCGGCCATGCGGATGTACACACCGTTTTCCATCTGTTTAAAAATACGCGATTTTTCACACTCCACCAGATCATCAGCAATCTCCACATTGCGGTTTACCGGCGCGGGATGCATGATGATGGCGCCCTTTTTCATGGAATCCACCCGCTTACGGGTCAGACCGTACTTTTGGTGGTAATCCTCCTGGGTGAAATGATCCCGCATGCGGTGACGCTCGTACTGGATGCGCAGCAACATCACCACGTCGCTGGTGGTGATGGCCTCATTAAGATCCTCGGTATAAAGCTCCGGCGCCATGAAATCCTCTGGCCCCGAGACCACCACCTTGATCCCCAGCCGGCGCATGATCTCATAATTGGTGTGGGCCACTCTGGAATGCTTCACATCCCCGATGATGGCCACCTTCAGCCCGGCAAACCCGCCATACTCCTGGCGAATGGTCAAAAGGTCCAGCAGCGATTGGGTGGGATGGTTGCCCGTGCCGTCGCCCCCGTTCAAAATAGGAGCGCGCACATGGCCCAAAAGCTGCCGGTAGTATTCGTTTTCCGAGTGCCGGATCACAAGCGCATCCACCCCGAAGCTGTCAAACGTCTTCACCGTATCATAAAAGCTTTCGTTTTTCTGAAGGGACGATGATTCCGGATGAAAAGAAACGACCCGCATTCCCAACTTCTCTTCTGCAACGCAGAAACTGTATTGGGTGCGGGTCGAAGCTTCAAAAAAGAGATTACATGCGACTTTTCCGGAAAGATTGGGAAAAATTGCTTTGTCCCGGAAGGCTTGGGCTTCGTTTAAAAGCGCCATGACTTCCGATATCCTGACATCACTGAGGGTTAACAGGTCTCTTGCCACGTCTCTTCCCCCTTATTATGACTTGTGGACTTGTCCACAAATTGCCCAATTATAGCATGGGGG